>CALBSO010000143.1 GCA_937968015.1 uncultured Thermomicrobia bacterium | reverse complement strand
CCCCTTTGAGGCCATCAGCGTATCTCTGTCTAACGATGATTGTCTACCTACTTAGGGGCGTGGCGTCGAGGTCGGCGCCGGTTGTCCCGTCCGCGTCGGGGTCGCGGCGGGTAGAGCGGGCGGCGTCGCTGAACCGGCGAGTTGCTGCAGAATCTGCTGCATCTGCGCGAGTTCGTTCCCGTACGTCGCCCAATCGCCTGTTTTCAGTGCATCCTGCGCCCGTTGATAATGGACCAGCGCCTCGGCGGCACGCGCGGAATCCGTGCTGCTGGACGCGGGCTGCGTCGTCTGGCTAGGCGGCGTGCCGTTCGTTCCTGGAGCGGCCACGCTCGGTACGCCGGAGCCGACCAGCGCGGCGATTGCTTCATCGAGCGATGGACGCATGACGACCTTGTTCTGGGATGCCACAATCACCCGCTTCAACTCCGGGAACGGGCTATTCGTCGCCTGCACATAGAGCGGCTCGACATAGAGGAGTGTGTTCTCGATGGGAATGATAAGGAAGTTGCCGAGAATCACCTGTGACCCGGCTTGGTCGAGCAAGGTAATCTCCTTGGATATGTCGGGCTCCTGATTGATGCGTGCCTCCACCTGCTGCGGCCCTTGCACGGTCAATTGCCGGGGAAATTCATAGTCCACGAGTTTCCCGTAGTTCGCGCCGTCGCTCCGCCCAGCGAGGAACGCTACCATATTCTGCCGGTTATTCGTCCCGCCGCCGGGGGTAAAGGGGCGGACGAGCGCATACTCTTCCTGGGTCTGTCCGGGCAGGCGTACGAGCACGTAGTATGAGGTTATCTGTTGCACCACCTTCTTTTCGCCAACCTGCTCGTTTGCAATCGCCCACTGATCCTCGCTCCCATAGAACACCTGTGGGTCGGTCACATGATAGCGGGTGTACATCGAGGTCTGAACGCTGAAATAATCCTCGGGGTAACGGAAATGCGCTCTCAATGACGGCGAGACCGCGCTAGCGGGGGTGAAAAGCGATGGGTAGATCTTCTGATAGGTCGCGATCATCGGATCTGTCGGATCAACGACATAGAGGCGGACTGTGCCATCGTACGCATCCACGGTCGCCTTGACGCTATTACGGATGTAGTTAAAGCCCCCCGTCATACCGCTACCGCCGGCGAACTGCGTCGAATACGGGTAGCGGCTCGTCAGCGTGTAGGCATCGTTAACCCAGACAAGGCGCCCATCTATGATGACGAGATAGGGGTCGTTGTCAAAGCGGAGGAACGGAGCAACGGCATGCAGGCGGTCAATGATGTTCCGCCGGAAGAGCACTTCGGCATTGCCGGTAATGTCGCCACTGAGGAGGATTTTCGGCTCGCCTAAGTAGGCGGCAAGGACCGCTTTGCGGATGATGCTGCCCGCCGGGATGCCATTATTCCCGGCATAGGTCGTGTACTCCCCTTGCGACTGTGACGCCGTCCCCGAAGGGCGATCAAACTCCGGTTGCGTCGTCTTCACGAACACATAGTCATTCGTCGCCTCGCCGTAGTAGATCCGCGGTTCCTGCACCTGCAAATCGCTCGGACCGCGCGGCGGGATGTCACCGAGAATGATGTTCGGGTTGCCACCACCGACGACCTCGTTCGCCGTACTCGCGACGACTCCGTAGCCGTGCGTATAAATGAGATGGCGGTTCTGCCAGGTCTGCGATTGCGACGCGAGTTGCGTCGAATCGAGTTCGCGTGCAGAGAGCATGATCTGTCGGTATTGGCCGTCTACGCGGTAGCGATCAATATCCACGTCTCTGAACGCGTAATACTGCCGGATCTGTTGAAGTTGCGGATAGGACTTCAGCAAAATGAGGCTGTCCCAGAGACGGATGTTGGAGATGGATGCTTTGTTCGCATCGAGACCTTCTTGCGTCGGGTCACCGACACCCGGAAGTTGCTGACGATCCACCTGATCAATATTGTATGCCTGCCGGGTCATCGCGATATTACGATCAATGTACGGGCGTTCTTTCCCCAGTTCATTGGGCCGCACGCTTGCCGCCTGGACCGCCGCCGGATAGCCCGTTCCGATCAGGACCGCCGCCACGGCCCAGACACCGAGCGTGCCGAGAAACAGCGGCAACTGGCGACGGAACGCATTGACAGCAAGCAATATCGCAGCGACGAGCGAGATGCCAAGTAAGATATAGTTCGCCGGAATCTGCGCGTGTACATCGGTATACGACGCCCCCTCTACGACACCGCGCGTCGAATAGACAAGTTCGCGCGTGTCCAGCCAATAGCCAAGCGCCATGCCGATGAGGAAAAAGACGCCAAGTAACGACAAATGCGTGCGCGTGTGCGGCGGCAGATGAAACCGACCGGCCGCGAGTTCCACACTGAGTTTGGCCGCATAGACCGCCGCGACCGCAATTGCGGTCAGGATGATGAGCGACATCATCCAGGAGCGCCAGAATGCCAGGACGGGCAACGTGAAGACGTAAAATGAGACATCCTGATGGAACTGCGGGTCCGTGACGCCGAATGATGTCCGGTTCAGAAACCTGAGAAACGTTTCCCATTCCGACCCGACCGAGATTGCGAACAGGCCGCTCAGGCTGACCGTCGCGCCGACCAGGGCTGCCAAACTGAGTCGTCGGCCGAGGCGAACATCGCCGACTGTCAGGCCCAATCCCCCATCCGAGCGGAGCGCGACGAACAGGTTCGCGCCAATAAAGAGCGCGGCGATGGCAAAGCCGACAAGGAAGGAGACGATCGCCGCAACGTACCGCGTCACCAGAACATCGCGAAAGCCGAGACTGGAGAACCACCAGAGATTCGCCCAAAACCCTGCCGTCATCAGCAGCACGATGATAAGCAGCGCCAATGCACCAAGGACCGCCGCTGGCCAGAGCCACCACGGGCGATCGCCCGATCTCACCGCTGGTGTGCCACCCGAGACACCGCCGCCCGTACCGGAAGGGTCGCGCCGCTCCGGACGCAATGGCCGCGGCCGACCGCCGAAATCGAAAACCATCGGGTACTCTCTTTCATTGAACGAACGCCCTTGATACGATACCACTGAATCGGCGGCCGCGGTGCATGTGCGCGTCGAATGTCGTATCCGATGATGACAAGGAGATGCGGGTGCTCGTCTGTAGCCTCGGCAGTGGCAGCAGTGGAAATGCCACGCTCGTCCGCAGCGCCGCGAACCGGACTGTGCTCGTGGACTGTGGCGTCCAGTATCCCCGCCTCTGCAAGAACCTCACCCGGCTCGGCGTCCGCTCCAGTGACATTGACGCGGTCATCCTGTCGCACGAGCATTCCGATCACACCCAGGCCGCACGCCCCTTACGTGAAACAGCGCGCATACCGATCATCGCCAGCCCGGAGTTCGTGGCTGAAGCGACGTGGCTCAGTGATGTCGTGACGGATGCATTCGACCCGACGATGTCACGGTCGGTCGGTGACATCGTAATTACCCCCTGCCGTGTCACGCACGATGCCGCCGCAACGTATGGGTTCGTCGTGGAGGCCGATGGGTGTGCGGTCGCACTCTTTACCGATCTCGGCGGCGCATCGGACGATGTCCGTTCCGCCATCGGCGCTGCGGATCTCGTCGTCATCGAGGCGAACTACGATGGCGCGATGCTCGAAGCCGGGTCGTATCCGTGGTTTCTCAAGGCACGTATCAAGGGGCGCGGCGGCCACCTCTCGAACGCCGACTGTGGCGCGCTGCTGGCACAAGCATTCGTGCATGACGGCCCACGCGATGTCTGGCTCGCGCACCTCTCCGCAAACAACAATGCACCCGAGACAGCCGTCCGGACGGTTACTGAGGCGCTGCATACCGCCGGAATCTTCCGCGCCAGTGTTACCGCGTTGCCACGCTACGCGAATGGCCCTGTCTGGCAATGCGTCCGGCACCGGCAACTGACCCTGTTCGGATAAGAAGTGAATCGCACATCCAATCGCTCCCCTCTCCATCGCCACACGAATTGGGTCGTGGGGGCAAGGTGTCAGTATCGCCCTCAATCCGCCGCGCGCCCATCGCCTGCTTCATCCCGCGCGCGGAACTGCATGGCGTAGAGATTGAAATAGAACCCCCGCCGCGCCAACAAATCTACATGACGGCCGCGCTCGACGATCCGCCCCTGATCGAGCACGACCACTTCGTCCGCGTCTACGACGGTGCTGAGACGATGGGCAATGACGAGGGCCGTGCGGTTCGCCAGCACCCGCTTCAATGCCTCCTGGATGACGCGCTCCGTCTGTGTGTCCACACTGCTCGTCGCTTCGTCGAGGATGAGGATTCGCCGGTCGGCGAGCAACGCCCGCGCGAAGGCGACGAGTTGGCGCTGACCGACGCTGAGGCCGCCGCCGCGTTCCTGTATCTCGGTCGCATAGCCGCTCGGCAATTGCGCGATAAACCCGTGCGCCCCCACCGCGCGTGCGGCCTCCTCCACTTCGGCGTCTGTCGCTTCCAGGCGGCCGTAGCGGATGTTGTCCGCAATCGTCCCCGCGAACAGGAATGGGTCCTGCAGCACGACGGCGATCTGGCTTCGCAACGATTCCAGTTGGACAGCGCGGACATCGTGACCGTCAATCGTGACCGCACCTTCGTACACATCATAGAATCGCGGCACCAGATTCACGAGGCTGGACTTTCCCGCGCCCGTCGCGCCAACGAACGCGACCGTCTTGCCCTGCTCGATTGTCAGGTTAAGGTCATGCAATACGGGCGTTGCGTTGTAGCCAAAGGTCACATGGTTGAGTGCGATCGCGCCATGAATCGGCGGCAGCGGATAGGCGTCTGGTGCATCCACGATCTCCGGAGGCTCGTCCAGCAGTTCGAAGATTCGCTCTGCCGCGACGGTCGAGGCCTGGAGCGTGTTGTAGCGGTCTGACAATGTGCGCACCGGCTGGAAAAAGCGCGTCACATAGCCGAGGAAGGCGATCAACGCACCGACCGTCAGGCTACCGCCGATCACGCGCAATCCGCCGAAGAGCAGGACGATCGCCGTCGCCATTGCGCTCAATAACTCGACCGCCGGAAAGAGAAAAGCGGAGAGCCGTGCCGCGTCAGCATTCGCGTCGAGGTTTTCCTGGTTGAGGACTTTGAAGCCCGCGAAGTTCCTCCCCTCGCGCCCAAACGACTGCACGACGCGCATACCGTTGATATTTTCGGCGAAGTTCCCCGTCACGCGGCTGATCGCGATGCGCGTCGCGCGGTAGGTTTGGATCGCCCGCTTGCGCCAGAAATACATCACGACAAACATCAATGGCAAGACCGTGTACGAAATCAGCGCGAGCCGGATATTCAGGGCAAACATCGCGAACACCACGCCGACCAGCGTCAACACATCGGAAAGAAGACTGATCATGCCGGTCGAGAGGAAATCTTCGAGAACCGTGACATCATTCTGAATGCGCGACATCATGCGACCGATACCCATCCGGTCATAGGTCTTCAGGCCAAGCACCTGCATATGCCGGAAGAGCGCGGCGCGCAAATCGAAGATGACCCGGTTCCCGACGCGCGCCATGAGAAAAAAGAGCATCCAGCGCGAGAAAAAGGCAATCGTCAGCGCGCCGAGGAACAAACCAACAATCACGAAGAGCGTCGCGTAATTCGCGTGGCTGACGCCCTTGTCTATCGCGCGGCCAAAGAGCCAATACAACGAGAGATCGCAAAACGTCCCGAGTAGCACCGCCGCTGACGCAAGGAGCACCTGCCATCGGTACGGGCCAAGAAAGGCGATCAGACGACGGGCGATGTGTGTATCGAATGCCTTGCCAAGCAGATCATCGGGATCGCCCTGAAAGTGCATCATCGGCGGGCGCCCTCCCTAATCACCGTCAGCTTCGACGGGTATATCGGCACGCGGTTTCGTCACCACGACATCTTCATCGCGCATCTGGAGGTCATACAGTTCGGTATACAATCCACCACGCGCCAGCAGTTCCGCGTTCGTGCCGCGCTCGACGATTTGCCCCTCGCTCAGTATGCAGATTTGATCCGCATTGCGGACGCTACTCAACCGCTGCGCGATGATAAACGTCGTCCGGCCCTCCATGAGAATGTTCAATGCACGCTGAATCTCGTACTCCGTCTCCATATCCACGCTGCTTGTCGCGTCATCGAGGATGAGAATGCGCGGATTGAGAAGGAGCGCGCGGGCGATGGCGAGGCGCTGTTTCTGCCCGCCCGACAGATTAACGCCGCGCTCACCGAGGAGGGTGTCGTACCCCCTTGGGAGCGTCACAATAAAGTCATGCGCCTGCGCTGCCCGCGCCGCCGCAATCACCGCTTCGTCGGTCGCGTCGCCGTTCCCGTAGGCAATATTCTCGCGGATCGAAACCGAGAAGAGAAAGGTCTCCTGCAGCACGAGGCCGACATTCTTCCGCAGGATTTCCAAGTCCCATTCGCGTACATCTACGCTATCAACCCGGATCGCGCCGTCTGTCACATCGTAGAACCGTGGCAGCAGTTGGATGATGCTGCTTTTGCCGCTGCCCGTCGCGCCGAGCAGTGCCGTCACGGAACCGGCCGGCGCGTCAATCGAGACACCCCGCAACACATCGCGGCTCGCGCGCGAGTACGCGAACTGCACGTTGTCAAGAGTGACATGCCCTGCAACCGCGTCCGGGCGATAGGGATGAGCGGGCGAGACGATTTGCGGCTTCTTGTCGAGCACTTCAAAGACACGCTCCGCCGACGCCTGTGCGCGCGCGACATTGTTGACGATCCAGCCGACATTGCGCACGGGTTCCGCGAGCATGTTGAGGTAAAGGTAGAACGCGAGCAGCGTGCCGACCTGCAAATCCTGGCGGATCGCTGCCGAGCCGCCGTAGGCAATAATGATCGCGGTACCGAGGCCGGTAATGAACGACATCAGTGGAAAGACGAACGTCCAGCGGCGCGCGGCGTCCATCTGCCGGTCATAAAGGGCGGTCGTTTCCCGCTCGAACTTGACAATCTCGAACTCCTCCCGCGCGAAGGCACGGACAACCCGCACACCCGCCAGATTCTCCTGCAGCGCGTTCATCGCCACGCCGAATTGCGTCTGGGCGCGCAGGAAGAGCGGCCGGATGGAGGTGCTGAACCAGAGCGTCACCCAGAGCATGAACGGCACGGTCGAGAGGGCGAGGAGCGCCAGTTGCCAATTCAAGCGCAGCATGACGACCATTACGCCAATGAGAAGTAGCGCCGACTGGGCTGCCATGCGCAACCCGAACATGAAGAAGCGCCGGATGTTGTTCACGTCCTCTGTCGCGCGGGAGAGGAGTTGGCCCGTCTGGGCGGTATCGTAGAACGAGAATGAGAGTCGCTCGAGATGCGTGTACATCTCGTTACGGAGATCGAATGCGACGCGCTCGGCCAAGTACTGGAGCCAGTACGAGCGCGTGTACATGAATGTGGACTGCGCCAATGTGACGACGACGATCCCCGTCGCCGCGATGACGAGAAAGCGGCGATCCCCCGCCCCGATCGCCGAATTGATGATCTGCCGGACGAGCAGCGGCACGGCTAACTGCAACAAAATGGCAAGAATGAGTGCCGCGTACGACCAAATCGCCTGCCGCCGATAGGGGCGGAGGTAGCGCATCATGCGGAAGATCAGGGGCATGCGGGGTCCTTTCGCTCACGTTCCCACGCATCTTTATAACATGTCGGTCTGAATGTGGCTACGTGTTCCCGGCTTCCGGCGTCGCGGCGAACCGCATGCCGACAAGCCCGTGATGGCCTCGGGCGTAGGCGGCAGCGCTTGAGGGTGATTTTCCTTCCTGTTGCACTGATCCAACCCACACGTCACCCTCACCGGCACGGACACGAAGTCCGTCGGCATCCACGGCAACGATCGTACCCGGTGATGCGGGCAGTTGTGACGACGGCGCCGCGCGGAGTCCGTGCAGGAGGAGGCGCGTGTGTGCAAGAAACGTGAACACGCCGGGCCACGGCCGATAGGCGCGCTCCATCCGGGCGATTCGCGCGGCGGGCAATTCCCACCGTACATTGCCGTCCTCTTTCGTGATCAGGTGAGTCATCGTTGCCGCGTCGTCATTCTGCGGCCTCGGCACGATCTCGCCCCGCACCCACTGTGCCGCAGTCTCAACAAGGAGCGGCGCCCCAAGATTGGCAAGCGACGCGGTGAGTGTTTCGGTTGTCGCGTTCTCAGCGATCGGAATATGCGCTTGGGCGAGCACTGGGCCAGTATCAAGCCCGACATCCATGAGCATGATCGAGACGCCGGTCTCCGCCGCGCCATCAAGCAGCGCCGCATGAATCGGCGAGGCGCCGCGATAGGCCGGCAACAGCGACGCGTGGACGTTGAGCGTCCCACGGTCGGGCAATGCCAGGATGTCAGGGCGCAGGATCTTTCCATAAGCGGCGACGACGAAAAGCGACGGGGCGACCGCGGCAAGTCGGTCAACCACGTCAGAGCCGCGCAGTCGGTCGGGGGCAAAGACGCGCATGCCCCGCTCCTCTGCTGCCTGATGGGCGGCGCTCCGATGCAGACGCTGCCCCCGCCCGGACGGGCGCGGCGGCTGGGTCACGACAAGACGAAGGTCAAATCGTTGATCATCCGCGAGTGCACGCAGTGTCGGCACGGCAAACGACGGCGAGCCAAAAAAGACGGTCGGGATTGGATTCGGGACCGGCGCCTCCGAGCGGGGCACGACCACAATTCTCGTCCTTTCGGCAGTAATGCGTCGGGAGTACCGACTCACAGAGTGATGCATCCAGGCGTGACGCGTTACTTCCCCATTATGTGACGCGATAAATCGAGACACGACCTTGGCGAAAGGCCAGCGGAAACATTTCGTTAAATTTGGCTAATCCCGCCGCTGCGTAGGGTGGGCAGCCAAGCGGCACCGTGCAATGCCCCTCACCCTCCTCCTCCGTCAGGCCAACGATGATCCATCGGATACCATATTTGGCAATGATCCGCCGCGCATCGGCGCTGTTTGTCGTCGTGTATAGTGTGCCAATCTCGGCGGCCCTCGCCGGTAATTCGCGGGTAACAATCTCCGCCGAACCGCCTCGCCACTGCGCTTCGTGAAAATACCAGCCGAGCACGCCCGGGACACCCGTCGAGGCGGCAAACCGGCTCTGGAACCAGCCGTGTGACTCGCCATAGGAGTTGCCGACTGCCTCAACGAGGCGGTCGTCCGGCGCCGCGTGATCGCGGAGCCAGAGCATCGCCTGGAACTCATCGGGGTTCGTCTCGCCCACATACCGAAACCCATCGAGGCCCTGCCAGCCATTGCCTGGCCCACCGAAATCAGCGCCCTCGTGACCGAAGTGGCCCGTCCGCTGGAAGGGTACGAGTGCCGGATAGACTGCCGCGATCAGTGAGAGACACGCCAGGCCGGCGACGACGGTCGCGAACCGGGGGGTGGGGCTGCCCTCTCCCGCTGCTTGCCGTGCCGTCAGGGCGGTCCACGCGAGTGTGACGACGCCATACGCGCCTGCGAGCATTAACAAGACCCACGATTGGTAATCCACCTTGAACATCGTGTTCATCCGGTTGTCGAACGCGTCGCGCAGGAAAACGAACTCAGGGATGACGGGCAGAAGCGCACCATAGACGGCAATCGCAACCATCGCGCGATCAATCGGTGTCCACACCGACCATATCCGTGCTTCATCGTGCCTGCGGACGTATGGTCGGCGCAGCGTGAGCAGACCGGCAACCGCGAAGAGGCCGGTCGGCAGCAGCATCGCGGTGCGGGTCAGGAGCGCGACTGCGCCAATGGAGAGACCGGCAACCAGCATGAACCGCCGCTCACTCATCGTCGGCGGCACCGGGCGAGCGATGCTCCCCCGAAGGATCAGTGTGCCCGCCGCCAGCAGGGGTACAGCGAAGACGGCAAGAAATTGCAGGAGGCTTGTGTGCGGCCAGGTGACGATCCCAAACGTGCGGATAAGTGTCCCGAGTACCGGCGTGCCTTCGAAACTCTGGACGAACGCGGGTACATCGCCGGGATTGCCGACGAGACTTTTGAAATGAAGGTAGTACGGGAGGTAGAGCAGAACGGCGCCCGCGCACAGCAGTCCGACTCTACCCAGCACACGCCACCATCGGTCCGGGCGGCGCAGCACAACCGCCGCAAGGATCGGCAGCGTGAAGGTCGGCAAATCCCAGGCATTCGTCGGGTACAACGCGCCGATGACGAGCGCTGTCAGCGCGTACCGCCCGATATCCGGACAGAATCGTGCCCACGCCCGCGTGAAGTCCATGGTGAAGGCTTCCGCAGGCGTTCCCGCGACGAGAGCAAGGTCTGCGCGTCGGCTACCACCGGAGAGCGGGCTAAAACCGATGCGCCGGTCGGAGCCGTGGGCTGGCCGAAGCCAAAGTCCGATCGCCACGGCGACCGCCAGGAGCACAGTAGGCAGCCCGAGAACATGCGGATGAATATCGCCAAGCAGAAAACTGAAGAGCGGAAACTCCGTGATCATCTCCGCGACGGAACCGGGGACGATATGGTCCTTGACGACGCGCGTGCTGTTCCAGCCAATGCCCGTCCAGAAATTCGCGTGGATGACCGCCGATGGGTTCGTAACGAGACGCGCGAAGCCGAAGGCATTTCCGGCAACCGCGACCAATAGCCCGCCAACAACAGACGCCCGGAGTGGATGGAGATGACGCGCGATGAGCCGACGCTCCCGCCGAAACCGGGCGAGCAGGTCATAGGCAATGCCGCTTGCAGCGCAAAACGTGAGCGCCGGCAGCGAGATGCTCATCAGATTGAAGGCGATCTCCGGGCGCACGCCCGACAGCAACCCGACCGCCGCGGCCTCAACGTATCCGAAGTAGTAGTAGTTGATCCCGTAGCCTGAGAGCCACGCGTCGTGCGGGGGCATCCACCGCGCTCGCATCGTGCTTGTGAGGAAGCCGATCTCCATCGGCTTTTCGGTGCTGCGCACGTCCGGATAGAAACCGCGCAGCCAGAAGAAGAGCGCGAATACGACCACGAACATTAAGGCGAACATCGCCACAAGCCGCAAATGAACGCGGAGCCAGCGAATGATTGTGGTTCGATCCAGGTACCCTGAAACGACAGACAAGGCCGCGACGATCCCGACAGAGCAGAGGAGCGACACGCGCCCGAACGGCGCCACATGCACCGAAGCCAGCATCCAACTGCAATAGGACACGAGCAGCAGACCAACGATCGGACTGAGCGCGATCCCGCGGCTCGGCAACCCCGCCAGCAGGCGATAGGTGAGCGGGAAGGCGACCACGGCGAGGACGAAGAGCCAGCCGAGCCACGCCGCCGCCCAGCCAAGCGAACTAGCGAGCATCTACCGCTCCCGCGCGCCAACCGCCGACGACTTCGTACAGGAGCGTCGTTCCGGACTGCCAGGCAACCCGCAACATCCCTTGATCCACCATCCGCCCCAGCGTCGCCAGCCCCGCCGGTGACGCGTAAGGTTCGCCCTTCACTGCCGCCCCGATTTGTCCGCTGTCGAGTTTCGTCTTCCGTTCGACATCGCCGACGACGATATACCGCACATGATAGCGGTCGAGAACGTCCTGTACCGCACGCGGCTCCGTGCTCGTGTAAATTTGTCGGACGTCCATGACACGCGCGGGCAGTACGAGTCGGTCGCGTTGCTGCTCCTCATGCCGCTCCCAGCCAATGATCGTCGGGAAGCCCGTCGCGCTCGAAATCCGCGAGCCATTTCCCCGGTACGGGCCAATGCTCGCCTCGGCGATCACGGGCGTTCCCTGCACCGTATCATTCAGCCAGCGGATGAGCGCGAGGTCGTCCGCGAAGGAAACCGGCTCGCCGCTCCCGCTGTTGTTGAACTGATCGGCGGGTACGGATCCGGTCGTCATCCACGCGAAGCCGTCGAGGCCGGCATGGGGCGGCGGCGATACCATTCGTTGTCGCAAACGCGCGGGTGTACCGAAGACCGGATAGAAGAGCGAGAGGACAACAGCCGCGCCGAGCAGACATGAGACACCGATCTGCCACGGGCCAGGCGTCACGCGCCATCGCTCGACGACGATGCTGATGAGGGCGACGCTAGCGAGGGCGAGCAATGTCCACGCCTGAAAATCGAACTTGAAGACGGTATTCATCCGCTCGAAGTCCCCACCAATCAGGTCGTCCGCGAGGAAGACGATTTCGATCATCGAGAGCAGCCCCAGGCCGACGCCCGCGATGCCGAACGCGATCCGCCGCCCTGGTTGTCCATCCTGGCGGAGCCACAGCATCGCGAGTAGGCAAAGAAGCGGGAGTGTCACAACGAGGACGAAGCGACGCGTGGCGAGGGCCGTACCGAGGGCGCAGACACCGACTCCCGCGATCGCGGTGCAGCGTGCGTCGGCACGGATCGTCAGGAACCACCCGCGCGCGGGTCGCATCAGCAGCAGCGCGACGGCTATCACCAGACACGGGAGAGCGAAAATGACGAGGAACCCACCGAGCGGCGACGGCGCGCGGACGCGCGCGAGTGAACCGTAGAGCGACTGGAAATGGGCGAAGAATGGCAGATAGCAAAGATACGCCACGATACCAACAAGAGCCGCGCATGCCGTCGCGTAGATGCCTGACGACAACCACGGCATCCGGGAAGCGCGGAGTCGTACGAGCAGGCCAAGCCACATCAGCGTCAGTGCCGTGGGAAAGTCCCACGCATTTATGCAATAGAGCGCCCCAATGATGAGACCGGCCAGAGCCAGTGTGCCCCACGGTAGCGTCGTCTTCAGTTGGCTTGGCAGCATGATAGGCTTTCCATCCTGTGAACGAAGCGCTGGCGCTGGCTGAGAAGCCTGTATTGCCGGAGTTCTCCGTGGCTCGGATGCAGTCGCGGCGCTCACGCTCACCGCGACGGCGAGAATGGCAAACGGTAATGCGACTAGATGGGCATGCAAATCGGCCCAGAGGCCACTAAAGAACGGAAATTCGTTGATCGTACCCGGAATGATGCGCGTGCTCTCCCAGAAGTCGAAACGATCCATCGCCGCATGGATGCCGAGACCGTCGCGCAGCGAGTGTGCCACCTGGCCGAACGCATCGAGGTTGCCAAAGAGTCCGATCGCTGCGGTCGCACAGATGCCGCCGACGATCGCAGAGGACTGAGGACGGAGTGCTGGCTGCCGACTGCCGACTGGAAGGAGCGCCCGCGACGGGCGCCGACGACGCACGCTCACCCAGAGGGCGGCCCCGGTGGAAAACGCGGCGCCCCAGACAAGCGCCATCGTCATCGGCGCCGCGACATTGAATGCGACTTCCGGTGCAATGCCCGTCAGTTTCATCGCGAAGGCGTGCAGATACCCACCGAAGTAGTAATAGTTGATGTACCCGCCCGCGTACCACGGATCGTATGGTGGGAAGTGCGCGCTACGCAGGATCGCGTTCAAGTGCGCCATCTCAAACGGTTTCTCACCGCCCCAATAGGTTTGCCAGAGATCGGGATTCTTCAGCCGGAAGGCGAGGAACAAGAAAAATCCGGCCAGTGTTACGGCCTCCGCGGCAAGCATCACCCGCCACGACAACCGTAGGAACGCACGCAATACCGTTTGTTGACGCCAATACACAAGGGCGGCAACGGCGCACGCGACCACGACCGCCGCGACGCACCATGGCAGCGTGAAAGCCAATGCATGAATGCTCGCACCGAGCCAGACGATATACGCGCAGCCGAGCCAGCCAACGAGTTTGCCGAGGCCCCAACCACGATCCGGGAAACGATGGAATAGCCGCGCAACGCATACCCACCCGATCATGCCGAACAGTTCAAAGAGCGCGAGGTAGAGCACAACCGCGACGACGCTGTTCTGCCCGAACGATCCGGCCCACGCACGGTCCGACACGGCGGGCAACGACTCGACCGGGCCGGAAAGGAGGAGCGATTTCGCGGGTGGATCGCGCTGCGGGAGCGCCTGCACAGTCAGCGTATCCGCGAAGAGCGGACGTAACTGCTCGATACTCAGCGCCTGGGTTTTCTGGAAGATCGTCACACGCGGATGGTCGTAGACGGTGAAACTCTCGTCCGCATGCTGATCGTCAATCCGCCAGGGGCCGAGATGCGGTGAGACGGTCTGATCGTACACCTTGGTGAAACCGAGTTCGCCCGCGAAGAGCAGGTCGTAATAGCGAATTGTCACCGGATAGCGCCATGGCAATTTCGGGATCGAGCCGTAAAGACGGTTGCTCGACATGACGATGTACTCTGATTGCGAGAGAGCGCGCGCGAGATATTGCAGCCGCGCTTCGCCGCTTCCCTCGTCGGGATAGAGGTCGAGACCGGTACACTGGTTGCCATTCGACACGTCCAGGCGGACACAGCCATAGCCGGGAACGCCCGGTACCGGCAGCGGCAGGGCATCGTCCCAAACTTCGGTAGCGACGGTCGCACCTGCCGGGACGTGATCGCTCATCCAGTTGCTCGCCGCGACCCGCGAATGCGGCTGATCGTAGATCGTCGAGAATGCCAGCGCCCAGAGCGCGGTGCAACCGAGCACAAGGCAGGCCGCCACACGACCACTCACCCGCAATAGTGGTCGAAACGGCCACCAGCGCCGCGAGAACCCGTGGCGACGCGTGTGAATGAGGTCATGGATCAGGGCGACGCCGAGGACGATGAGGGCCGGATAGATTGGCAGGAGATAGCGCATGAATTTGACGGACTGCGGGAGCGTATAGAGCAGATACGGAATTGCCCATGCGAGGAGCACGAGGTCCACCGTTGCGCGCCGCCGGTACGCACGCACACACGCCCAGACGAGACCGGCGATCACCAGCAGGCCAAGGGCGGGCCCCATGCCCCAGAGGACGAGGTTTCGTAGATGATAGAGCAGGCCCGTCCCGACATACTGCCGGGTGTATGGGTAATCGAGATTCCCGCGCACCAGGCGCGCCTGCGTTCCGATGGCGTCGAGATACGTCCGCAGCCGGAAGAGGGCATACGGCTCAGAGACGGCGAAGGTAATGAGTGCCGCCCAACATGTCGTGAGGGCGAGAAAGAGCGCGCGGAGCGGGGGCGAAACCGCGTCATCGTCTCCATCTGCCGCGGTGCGCGCGCGCGCCGTCGCAATTGCCACCGCTGCAAGGGCGGGAAAGGCAAGAAATGCGACCGACGCCTTCGACGCGACACCCGCGCCAACGAGCGCACCCGCGATCACGAAATCCCGCGTATGTTGTCGCTCCGCCGCCCGCACGAAGGCAAGCACGGCGGCCGTCGCGAAAAACGTCACCCACGTATCCGTCGCGAAGAAGTGCGCGAGTTGAATGGGGAGGACGCAGAGCGCGAACAACGCAGCGGCGAGGTTCGCGTACGCGCGGCCATACCGCCGCGCGAGGGCGTACACGAGAAGCAGCGTGCCGATATCGAGGAGGGCCGACAGAACGCGGCCGACAAGGTAGACGTGGTCATAGTCTGCCCACGCGGTGCCCGTGGCCGCTTGCATTGCCCCGGCGATACCTTTCGTCACAAAGAGCGGCAGACTCCCGTACGCAAAATCGCGCGGTTGTCCGGTCGCGGGATCGTTCGATCGCGGGTTGAGGGGGCTGTGATCGGGATCGAGGATCGCGTGCCAGTCGGGCGGCCAGTCGGGCAGAATGCGCTCCGTAATGACAATCGTGATAAAGCGCTCGTCCGGGTGAAGATGATACCCGTCATCCCATTTGAGACCGTGTAGCCGGAGGACGAGCGCGATCAACGCGATCGGCGCCAGCAGCCAGGGCGACCGTGTGAGCCGCCCGAGCGTACGACCGGCGCCGCGCCCGCGTGCTGACACACGACGACGCGCTTCCGTGGGTAGCGCCCCGGTATCATGATGTGGATTGGCCGTTATTCTCATCACACTCGTAGTGTAGCGCAGCGCGGGCAGCACAGCGCGGCGAACCAACCGTTGCTGAATTACCGGCGCGAAAACTCCCGTTCGAGATCGTGTTGACTGATATGAAGCATCGTCGGCCGGCCATGCGCGCAATGCCCCGGCGTCTCCACGCCTTCGAGTTGTCGGATCAGCGCGCGCATTTCCGGGTCGGTCAACACCTGTCCGGCGCGTATCGCATTGTGGCATGCCAGGAGAGCAGCGAGCCGCTCGAAGGCGTCGTCACCTGATCGGCCCGCGCCGAGTTCGGCCAGTGCCGCCTCAATCGCGGCGACCGGATCCGTCTCATGCTGACCGCGTAGCGCCGCCGGCACGCCCCGCAGCAGCCATGTGCCGTCACCGAATGATTCGATGACGTAGCCGAGCCGTGTGAGGTCCTCCGCGTGCGTCTCAAGCACCTGCTGCACGGCTGCCGGAAAGGTGCATGAACGTGGCGACAGCAACCACTGGGTGTCCGACGCGCCCGCACGCAAGCGCGCCCGCATCCGTTCGAGCATCACCCGCTCGTGCGCCGCATGCTGGTCAATCAGGTACATCCCCGTCGCATCCTCGGCGATAATGTAGGTGTTCACCACTTGGCCGACGACGCGCAGGCGCGCGGCATCCGGCAACGCGACTGCCGCCGGAGAGATCGCCGTCTGCTGCCCGGAGGCATCCGGGATGCTCCGCGCAGGCGCTGACGTGGACGGACCCATCCACGGCGATAGCGGCGCCTCACGCAATGTGGGTTGCCCCGGCGATGGAAAGGGTGACGCGGCCCGTGAGAAATCGCGCCCGCTCCCGGAGAAGGCTGACGGGAGGCTGACGAGCGGGACGGCAGCGGCGGTCGCGTTCCCAAGCAAGGCCGCCCGCACGGTCGCGCCGAGCATCCGGGTGACGTCACGGTCGTGGACAAAGCGCACTTCCTGTTTCGTCGGGTGAACATTGACATCAACGAGATGCGGCGGTATGGCGAGCGAGACAATCGCCGTCGGATGCCGCCCGACCATCAACAGGCTATGGTAGGCTTCCTCGAGTGCGTACATCATGTTCCGGTGCTGCACCCACCGGCCATTCACGTAGAAGAGGATCTGCGTTCGATCCGCGCGGTCGTGCGACGGATGCGCGACGTAACCCGTGATGTGCGCCACCGTCTCTGCCGAACCATCGGTATCGGGCAGTGCGAGCATCGTTGACCCGACCGCGTGCCCAAACACCTGACCGATAGCGGCCCGCAGATCGCGATCACCGGCTGTTCGGAGCGTGTTTCGGCCATCCACGACCATCTCGAACCGCACGTCGGGCCGCCCAAGCGCGTACGCCTGCACGACCCGCGTGATGAACGCGGTTTCCGTCGCGACCGACCGAAGAAATTTCAACCGCGCCGGAACATGCTGAAACAAGTCACGCACGGTCACGGCGGTCCCTTCCGGGCAGCCTCGCGCCCGTTCATTGACGGGCCGACCGCCGTCAATCTGAATCTCGAATCCCTCCTGGCTACCGAGGGGCCGAGAGAGTAGCGTAAACCGCGAGACAGCCGCGATGCTGGGGAGCGCTTCGCCGCGGAACCCGAGCGTGGTGATGTTCTGCAGATCGGTGAGCGCGGTGACCTTGCTGGTCGCATGCGGCTCGATAGCGAGGCGCACATCGTCCGCCGTCATCCCCACGCCATCGTCGGTAACGCGAATGAGATCGCGGCCGCCCTGACGCACTTCGACACGGACGGTGCGCGCACCGGCGTCGAGCGCGTTCTCGACGAGTTCCTTGACGACGGATGCGGGCCGCTCGACGACCTCGCCCGCCGCGATCTTGCTGACGAGTTCGGGCGACAGAATGCGGATTGCCATAGTGGGTTTCCCGTGTGGAAAAATGTGGTGGAGGCAGGGGGACTCGAACCCCCGACCTCTACAGTGCGATTGTAGCGCTCTCCCAGCTGAGCTATGCCCCCACATCCACCGATGCGCAGTATACCAGAGGCAATTGCGGAGAACAAGCCATGTTCAAACCCTTCGCCTACTCCGCCTGACAACCGCGAAATGTCGTGGCACTTTGGTTGCATGATGGCCTACCGTACGGTATGGTGTGTCGGTCAGCGTGACGACGTGGTTGCGAAGGAGTGTGAATGTCGGTACAGCCCATTGAAGTCAGTCCGGAAGCGCAGACGCGCGCGCGCGATCTCGCGCACATCGCTTCGGATGCCCACGGCAGCGATATTCTCGTCCTCGACATTGCCAGCCTCACGACGCTCGCTGATTACTTCGTCGTCTGCACCGCGGATAACGTGCGGATGCTTCGCGCCATCACACGCGCGCTGACTGAAGCGGGCGAGGCGGGCATCGCGCGGCTCAACCGCGTCGAGGGCACCCCTGAATCCGGCTGGGTGCTGATGGATTTCGGCGAAGTCATCGTGCATGCGTTTGGCAAGAGCGAGCGCGACTTTTACCAGCTTGACCGGCTTTGGGCGGATGCACCGCGTCTCCTCGTCATTCAATAGTGGCAGGTCGCATGCGCCGGTACATAAAGGATCCGCATGATGGATCACGCGCAGGTTGATACCGATACGTCCCCCTCATTGACCGCGTTCCTCCTCGGCGGCGCGGTCGGATTGTCGCTTGGCCTGCTCGTCGGCTCGGTTGTCGGTTCCGTCTTCGCCCGGCCAATCGGGGCGGCGGTCCGCTCCCTGCGACAACGACTCGGCACGGACGATGAACCACACTTCGAATTCCTCGCCCAGTAGGGATTTATCTGACGCCTTCGGCGCTCCGTCGTTCCTGTGAAGGTTCGCGCGCCGCATGCACGCGCGTGGCCTGATGCGTCGGTGCGCCGGGCCCTGGCGCAGGCGAAGACCCACCCGCGTGACCTCCCCGCTCCGGTTTCGCACGCGTCGGCCCGCGCAACACCAAGACGACGAGCGCAACGACGAGGACAATCGCCATCGCGCTGAAGACATAGAACTTCACCCGCTTATCGAACAGAAGCGCGATCGCGCCGAAGAGGGCGCAAATCCCATACGCTGCCGTGACGACCTGACGCTGCGACCAACCCGCGTCGAGCAAGCGATCATGCAGATGGCGGCGGTCCGCACGCATCGGGTTCGTGCCGTGTCGCAAGCGATCAAGGATCACCCAGGCGATGTTGAGCAACGGCACGATCAGGACGAGCAGCATCGTCGCGATCTTGGCGCCGCCAATGATCGAGGCGACCGCAAGGGCGAAGCCGAGAAACATCGCCCCGCAGTCGCCCATGATGATGCGTGACGGGTGCCAGTTGAAGGGTAGGAACCCGAGCACGGACGCACCGAGGGCGAGCGGCAGGAGTGAGATCGTAAACTGCGGGTTCCCCGGTGGGCGGAAATAGGTATGGACGAACAATACCGCGCTCGCGATGAAGACGATCCCGCTCGAAAGCCCATCTACGCCGTCAACCCAGTTGATCGCATTCGTCATCCCGACGATCCACAAGAGCGTGAACGGAATCGCAACCGCGAGCGGTAAGGCCAACGACTCCGTGACCCGCAGATGAAACGGGTTCGGCACGGAGTCAATGACGATCCCGGAATTTAGCCCACGCAGCCGCGGCAGGACGACGAGCGCCGCCGCGCCGAACTGCCAGAGCAACCGGGGAAACGCCGCGAGTTCGACGAGATCGTCCGCGAGCATCACGAAAAAAATCACCATACCGGCAACGAGCATCAGGACAATGCGCGCCACTTCGATCGGGAAACGCGTTACCGGCAACGCGAACGAGAGCGCGACGCCGACACAAAAGCCGAGAAAGATGCCCACCCCACCGAGGCGAGGAATGGCGCGCGAATGCAAATGCCGGTCGCCCATCCGTCCGAAAAGGCCGAGACGAACGGCGATGCCCCGCACCTGCCACACGAAGAAGAGCGTGCAACCGAGCGTCGCGAGAAAGATGATCGTGGCAATCAGCGGTCGAGACACACGGCATCCTCGCTTGCAACGAATCTGTACGTCGTCTGCATCAGCCCCATGCTTTGCAGTATGCGGTCGTGCCGCTGAATGCGTCAAACACCCGTTGCGAATTCGCCAGCGCAGTGCTAGATTATCCTCCGTGCGGGAGTAACTCAGTGGTAGAGTTCCTGCCTTCCAAGCAGGCTGTCGTGGGTTCGAATCCCATCTCCCGCTCCACGTATCGCAAGCGAAACGGGCGATCACTGTGCGATGATCGCCCGTTTTATCGTCTACATTCCCGCCTACAGGTATTCTGACGCCCGTGAGTTGGCGGTTTATGCCTTCCCTGCATGCACACGTTGCACGGCCGTGGCCATGCGCGAGAGGACCTCGCGCAGGACTGTCTCCGATGTGGCGAAATTGAGCCGCACACACGTCTGCCCGACCGTCCCGAACATTGCGCCGTCGTTCAGGCCGACCTTGGCCTCGTTGAGAAAGAACGTGTATGGGCTGTCCGGCAGGTCGAGTGCGCGGCAATCGAGCCAGGCGAGGTAGGTGCCTTCCGGCCGGTAATGATGGATACCGGGGATCTCCTCCGCGATGAACTGCGCGACGTAATCGCGGTTTGACTGCAAGCGCACCATCACGTCATCGAGCCACGGCTGCGCGTGCCGCCATGCCGCAACGGTCGCGTCCGTCCCGACGATGGCAATCTGCCCCATCAGTGAATCCGGCACGCGGGCACGGAGGCGGGCGCGCAACTCCGCGGAGCCAAAGTGCATCACCGCGCAGCGAAGCCCCGCGATGTTGAAACTCTTCGTCGCCGAGGTGATCGTAATCGTGCGTGCGGCGATCTCCGGGCTGAGCGTCGCCATCGGGATATGTGTGCTGCCCGGATAGAGCAGGTCGGCGTGAATCTCATCACAGAGGATTACGAGGTCGCGCTCGATGGCGAGCGTGCCAAGCGCCATCAATTCATCGCGCGAGAAGGCGCGGCCCGTCGGGTTATGCGGGTTGCACACCATCAGGATGCGCGTCTGGTCATCTACGACCGCACGCAATCCGTCAATATCCAACACGTACCGGCTGCCAGCATCCTTGAGGCGGTTCTCCACCAACCGCCGTCCCGTATTGCCGACCGCAGAGAGGAATGGCGGGTAGATCGGTGTCTGAAGGACGATGCCGTCGCCCGGCTCACTGAAGGCGAGTGCGGTCGCGTACATGCACTGGACGCACTCGGTGACGGGTTGGACGAGGGTAGGATCAACCGTCCAGCCAAACCGCTCCTGCATCCGCTCGACAAATGCGGCGGCCAGCGATTCTTCACCGGAGCGATACGGATAGCCGTAGTCCCGCTGGTCAACGATGCGGGCGATGGCCGCCTGCACTGGTTCCGCGACGGCAAAATCCATGTCCGCCACCCACGCGGGCATGACGTCTTCAGGGTGATGATGCCACTTCGCACCGCGACGCGCACGCAGTTCGTTTTCGGACAACTCGAAACGATCCATCAACGCTTACTCCTCTACGGAAAACTCATTCGCACGCACCGGAACGGTGACCCCGACCCTATCGCCCGCACCTGAATAGCATCGCTGATTACGGCTGTCAAGCGCCATTCCTCAACCGTACGGGCACGAACCCGTGCTGTTGTCAGGAAGAGAGGGGAACTGACGCCAACGGCGCGGGCTGCTCCGGCAAGTCGGCGGGATCGGCGTAGACGACAATCTCGCCATCCTCAATGCTCACGGGATATGTCTTGACGCGCACCTTTGGGTCAACGAGGCAGCGGCCGGTTAGGAGGTCGAACTCCCATAAATGCCACGGGCAGCGAATGATTTCGCCGTCGCGGATGAGATCGAGATTGGTGTTCTCCCCCGACGGTGGGGCGTCCGCGACGACGCGCCCACTGACCCGCCCCGTACAGAGCGGCCCCGCCTTGTGCGGGCAGAGATTGCGTAGGGCGCAGTACGTTCCGTTGACGTTGAAGAGACCGATCCCCGCCCGACCGCGAAACGGCACGATGATCCGCCGCGTACCGGGAGGAAATTCCGCTGCCGGGCCAACGACGACGCGCCGGGTATCATCGAGCGGCATGTCGCGACCGCGCCCTACAGCCCGAAGAGTGCGCGCGCGTTCTCGACAAAGACGCGGCGATGCAGACGCTCCGGGAGTTTCGGGAAGGTCGTCGCGGGGTCATCCCAGTCCCAATGCGGCCAATCGGACGAAAAGACGAGCGTCTCCTCGGCGTGCATCGCGTCGAGCATGGTGAAGAACTGCGCGCTGTTTTCCGGTTCGAGCATCGGTTGCGAACCAACACGGATATGTTCCCGGAAGTACTCGCTCGGCAGGCGTTTCACCCAGGGCGTCTGATCGCGCAGCGACTTCCAGTCCGCATCCATGTGCCACATCAGGCCGACCGCCCAGAACTGGTCACATTCATCAAACAACACCTTGAGCCGTGGATACTTCTCGAAAACGCCCTCGGCAATGAAGGAGACGGAATGTGCCATCGCCATCTGCGGCCGCGCCATGCGGGTCTCGATGTAGTACGTTGGGTAGCCGACGCCGGTCGGCGATCCGGCCATCCCCGCGCCCTCGTTGCCGGGATGAATGCCGACCACCAGCCCATGTCGCTCGCACGCCTCCCAGATCGGGTGGTAGAAGCGGTTGCCGTACGGCATGCGATTGCCCGTCGGCAGCATGACTGCCCGCACGCGCGGATCGGGCCCCAGCCGTTCAATTTCCGCGACCGCGAGATGTGGATCGGTCGTTGAGATCGAAAGGGCCATCATCAGCCGGTCATCCTTCTCCAACCACTGCTCGATCGTCCAATCATTGAAGGCGCGGCAGAGCGCGGCGGCGAAGTCGGGGTCGGGGAGGATGGACGCGCCATATGTGCTCGCCCCGGTGAGCAGGGCTTTGTCAACATTCCAGAGATCGAGATGCTGCTCGCGCAGCCGCTCGTAGGTGGTGCCCATCTGGCGACCGTCGTGCTTCGGCGCGTCGCAGTTGGCCGCCAGATCGGTGCGCGCCGCATCGTTCGCGACGTTGAAATAGCCCGACCCCGGAAAGCGAATACCCTGCTCGGTCGCCTGCTGACGATAGACGCGGGAAAGATACGGCAGCAGTTCCTCAGGCGCACTCACCGTCTGGTGAACATCACAGTCCACGAGGGCAAGATCGGTGTGTACGCCGCCGGACCAGCCGGGGGCCTTGATCGGTCGTGCGCCAACTGCCATCGCCATCGTATCGCCCCGCTTTCCTTGTCTGCGAACCGTCAACTCTGCGCACCCAGGCATGAAATGGTCAGGCTCCTGAGGCTATTGTGCGGGAGAGTGGCAACAAAAACAAGCACCCGGTGACGCAAACCGCTCTCTCCGAAATCGCATCTCACGCGACGAAGAGACCCAGTCAGCCAAAAACGCGCTATGCTTCTCTCACGCACGGTTTGGTCGTCGCCTGACGAGCGAGCCTACGCGCGCAGTCGCAATGTCGCGACGATCGTCAATGGAATGACGAAAAGAGTGGCTTCGTGTTTTACGCTTTCGGTCGTCTGATCTATCGGTTTCGCTGGCTCGTCCTCGCATGCTGGATCGCGGTACTCGGTATCGCCCTCCCCTTCGCGCCGCGCGTCACGGAGCCTTTGCGCGTCGGCGGTTTCGCGGATCCCGCGCTGGAGAGTTCCAAGGCGGCGGCGACGCTCGCGCGAGATCTCGGCTACAGCACGAGCAGCGTCATCGTCACCTATTCGAGCGATGATCCGTCCTTTCTCGCGACTGACCCACGCTTTATCGCCGAAACGGAAGCGTCGCTTGCCGGGTTGCGTAACGTGCATGCGCAAACGACCGTCTTGACCCACGCGGCCAACCCCCGGCAGATTTCCCGCGACGGGCGGACCGCATTCGAAGTCGTCAGCCTGACGACGGACACCGAGGCAGCGGCAAAACTGATACCGGAAATCACCGCGGCGATCCGCCCACCGCCGGACCTGAGGACGCGTATTGGCGGTGGCCCCGCCTTCTACGCGGATGTCGAGAAAGTCAGCCAGCGCGACTTGGCCCGCGCGGAAGAAGTCGCGTTCCCGATTGCGGTCGTCGCACTCCTCCTCGTCTTCGGCAGCGCCCTGGCAGCGGGCTTGCCGGTCCTCGTCGGCGGTGCGGGAGTGGTCGTCATTCTGGCGGTGATTTACGCGCTCGGCACCCTGATGGAACTCTCGATTTTCACAGTCAATCTCGCGACGCTCCTTGGCCTTGGCCTCGGTCTCGATTATTCGCTCTTCCTTTCCAGCCGGTTTCGTGAAGAACTGGCGCATGGGTTCGCTGTGCCGGAAGCGGTCGCCCGGACCCTCGCCACGGCGGGCCAGGCGGTTGTCTATAGCGGCCTGACGGTATTGATCGGGCTTTGTGCACTTCTCACCTTCCATATCAATCTGCTTGTCTCTATCGGTATCGGCGGCGTGGTCGTCGTGATCGTCTCCGTCCTCGCCGCGACGACGCTGCTGCCGGTACTGCTCTCCTTCGTCGGCACGCGCATTGATGCCCTCTCCGTCCGTAGATTGGTGACACTGCTCCGGGGAAATACTGCACAGCGGGAAGACGAAGGTCTGTGGGCACGCGTCGCGCACCTGGTCATGCGCCATCCAATCGCCATCTTCCTGCCGACACTCAGCCTCTTATTGTTGCTCGGTACGCCGTTTCTGCATATCACCTTCAGCAGCCCGGACGCCTCGATCATGCCACCGTCAGTCCAGAGCCGACAGGTGTATGACATCCTCAACACGGAGTTCAATGCGAGTGAGACAACGCCGATTCTTGTCGTCGTGAAGACGGCGCCGGGCACGACCGCGTTCGATGCCGCAAATTTGGCCACGCTGTCCGCCTTCGTGGGAAATATCCAGGCAGATCCGCGCGTCGCGCGCGTCGAGAGTATCGTTTCCGTGGATCCACGCCTGACACTTACGCAGTATCAGGTCTACTACCGCGCCATTGCCGACCTTCAAGACCCGTATATCACCCAGTTCGCGCGTCAGTATGCCCGCGACGATACGACGCTCATTTCGATCATCAGCAAATTCCCATCGAACTCTGCCGAATCCCGTGCCCTCGTCGCCAAGTTGCGCAACAGCACGATCGGCAACGGGATGATCTTCCAGGTAACGGGCGCGACTGCCGGTGTCACTGACGTGGTGAACGGCCTCTATCGCTCATTTCCGATTGCGCTCCTCTTCATTGTCCTGACGACGTATGTCGTCCTCTTATTCCTCTTCCGGTCCGTCGTCCTGCCACTGAAGGCAATCATTATGAACGCCCTCAGTATCATTGCCAGTTACGGCATGCTCGTCTTCGTCTTTCAAGACGGGCACTTCGGGCGGTTGTTGCACTTCACCGCGTTGCACTTCATCGAGCCGACGCTGCCGATCATCATGTTCTGCACGCTCTTCGGCCTCTCAATGGATTACGAAGTCTTCCTCCTGAGCCGCATCAAGGAGGCGTACGACGCGACCGGCGACAACGCGTGGAGCGTGGCAACGGGCATCGAGCGGAGCGCGCGGATCATCACGAGCGCGGCGCTGATCGTCGTCCTCGTCGCGTCATCGTTTGTGAGTGCGGACATCGTGCTTGTCAAGGCGCTCGGTCTCGGGGTCGCGGTCGCCGTCGCCGTGGATGCGACGGTCGTGCGCGCCTTGCTCGTGCCAGCGACAATGCGGCTTCTTGGCCATTGGAACTGGTATGCACCGCGATGGCTCTTGCGGTTCTTACCGCGCCATGCGCTGGCCACTGGCGGGGCGCTCGACCGCGAAGGCGCGACTGAATCTCTCTATGAGCGGGATCGAGATCTCGTCAGCCCTTGATGACCTACGAAGGAGCGCCATATATGCGTCCCCGTCTATTTCAATTTCCCGCATGTTTCTCCGTTTTCTCCGTCGTAGTGATCGTGGCGCTTTCGGGCTGCGGAAGTGCGGGCGTCGCGGAATCGTTCCCGACGCCGGGGCCGAATATCGCCGCAGCGACCGTACCGGCGAGCACACCAGGGCCGGTGCCGGGCACCGTCATACGCTTTCCGTTGGATGAGGCCCCGCATCCGGTCATTACCGAGTGGTGGTACTACACCGGTCACGTCCAGACGGCTGACGGCGCACGGTACGGTGTCGAGTACGTCATATTCCAAGGTAGCCGCGCGGATTTCCCGATCGGGTATGCGGCGCATTTCGCCGTGATTGATCCACACACCCGCGCGTTTGCCTACGATGAAGCATCATCGCTCGCGCGTAATGTCGCGTTCGGCGGCAGCGACGGATTCGACCTCCGCGTGAATGATTGGACGATGCGGGGACGGAGCGGGGCGGATCATTTGCACGCAGTCATGAAGTCCGGGGCGTACGCGATTGATCTCACTGTGACCGACACGAAAGGGCCGGTCCTGCAGGGTGGCGGCCAGTTCAGTTACGGGCCGGGTGGCAGCAGTTACTACTACAGTCGCACGCGCATGCGACCGAGCGGGACGATGACGGTGGGCGGGGTTGCGAAACCCATCGTGGATGGGACGCTCTGGTTCGACCACCAGTGGGGCAACTTCCTCGCGACGAACGGCGGATGGGATTGGTTCAGCACGCAGTTCGACGACAACAGCGAGATGATGATTTACCACCTGCGTGACCCATCCGGGAAAATTGTCCAAACCTTCGGTGAATACATCCCGCCGTGTCCGCGTGATTGTTCGCCGACGAAGCCCGTCCCCTCCGTTGCACTCTCCGCGGATCAATTTTCAATCACACCGCTCGGCGCCTGGACAAGCCCGACGACCGGCATCAGTTATCCAAGCGCCTGGCGGGTGACGGTCCTGGCGCAGGGCGATGTGCCCGCGATGGACCTTACCTACACGCCCGTGATCCCGAATGCCGAACTGGACACCCGGCGCTCCACGAGCGTCATCTACTGGGAAGGCGACTGCACGATCACGGGCACAAAGGGAGGCGGGCCGATCACCGCTTCGGGATATGTCGAACTGACGGGCTACGATAAGCCGAGGCGATAATCCGACTGGATCGTGATGGCGAAGATGCAGCACGCTGCCAAATGCGTTAGCATGGCAGTCTCACGGTTGACTTGCAGTGCGCGGGAGGATCATCACGATGGACCTGACTCGACAGTACGTTTTCCACGCGCCAACGCGCGTGATCTTCGGCAGTGGGAGCGTCCAGGCGACGGGCCGCGAGGTCGCCGCGTTGGGCGGCACAGCGGCGCTCGTCGTCACCGACCGTGGGGTCGTTCATGCGGGCTTGCTCGACGGCGTGCGTGCCAGTCTCGCCGCCTCGGACATTCGCACAACGGTCTTCGACGCGGTCGAACCGAATCCCAGCATCGGCACGGTCAATTCCGCCCTTGCCGCGTATCAATCCGGTGGATGCAACACGATCGTCGCGGTCGGTGGCGGCAGCCCAATGGATGTCGCAAAGGCGGTCGGCATCCTCGCGACGAACGGCGGCGGGATTGCGCAGTACGAAGGGAAGCCCGAGGCCGTCCGCAGTGATCTGCCACCTTTAGTCTGCGTGCCGACAACATGCGGCACAGGTTCAGAGGTGACGCCCTTCGCCGTCATCACCGATGAAGAGCGACATTGGAAGATGTCTATCGCGTCGCCACGCGAGGTGCCACGCGTGGCAATTATTGACCCCGATCTCTTCCTGAAGATGCCCGCGTCGCTGATCGCCGCGACCGGTATGGACGCGCTCACGCACGCGATTGAGTCGTACACGAATCAGGATGTGCAGCCGTTCTCGGACGCCTTCGATATCCACGCAATTCGTCTGATCGGCACGTACCTCCGTCCCGCCGTCGCGAACGGCAACCGTGAGGCGATGGCCTACATGGCGGTCGCCGCGGCGATGGCCGGCATGGGATTCAGCCAGAACCGTCTCGGCATCGTCCACGCGATCTCGCACCCGGTCACGTCGTACGTCGGTACGCCGCATGGCGTTGCCAATGCGATCCTTCTCCCCTACGTGTTGGAGTACAACGCGATTGGCGCGGGCCCGCGCATCGCGGAGATCGGCAAGGCGCTATCCGGCAACAATCCACAGATGGCGTGGAACACGTCGGCGCAGATGGGGATCCAGGCGGTACGCGCCCTCAGCCGTGATGTCGGTATCCCGGAAACGCTCGGCGAGGTCGGCGTGACCGAGGAACACGTCGCGGCGATTGCGGTGGATGCGATGAAGTCGGGAAACATTCGTATCAACCCGCGCCGTGCGACGCAGCAAGACATCGAAATCGTCATCCGTAACGCGATCAATGGCGTGCGTGCGGATCAGCGCATAAAGAATTAGTCATCGTCCGGCAACGGCGGCGCGTCGCTTTCGAGGATGAGAGACTCCACCGATGCCGACGACGGACGATACTCGCCGAACGCCTCCTGGTATTCGGCACGCACCTCGGCATCCACGAGATGGACGTAGACCTGCGTCGTCGCCAGGTTTGCATGACCGAGGACGCGCTGCACCACGGGCGCGGGCACTTTGCCTTCGACGAGATGCGTCGCAAGGCCGTGGCGAAATGAGTGCGGCGTGATATGCGCGGCGATGCCGGCCTGCCGCGCGACCTCGCTGACTATCCGCTCCACCGATCGGGGCGTGATGCGGTTGCCCGGCTTGCCGGGAAGATCGCGCCCGCTGAATGCCGGCAAGGTTGCCAGCGCGACCGGTTGGCTGCCATCGAGCCGTGCTGACCAGTAGCGCGTCAACGCCGTCGCTGTGTCGGTATCGAAGTAGACACGGCGACTCTTTCCGCCTTTGCCTCGAAAGACGAACGCCGTGCCGTCCTCAAGGTCAATATCACCACGGCGCATCGCGCAACATTCGGAGACGCGTGTGCCGGAGCGATAGAGAAAGCGGATGAGGGCGGCAACTTTCAATCGGCGGAGATCGGCCTCCGCTTTCTCCTCTTTCGGCTGACGCGCGAGAAAGTCGAGGATGCGGTTCAGGTCGCGCGTGCGAATATCTGGCGGCGGCGCGCTGAAACCCGATTGTTGCGCCGCCAGTTGCAACCCCATCTTTTCGAGCGAGAGCGCCGGATGGAGGTCGTTCGCTACCAAATGCTTGTAGAACTTGCGCACCGCGGCGCTATACGTTTGTGCGGTACGCGTCGCGGCGACATCTTCGCGCGTCTGCCGTTCTCGCGGGAGCAATGACGCCGCAAAATCCACGACATGTGCGGTCGTCAGTTCGGTGACGGCGACCGTATCAGCGTGAAAGCCCTCGCTCACCAGAAACGCGCAAAATTTCCGCAGCCCATACCCGTACGTTGCCACGGTTTTGGGGCTTTTCCGCATCGTCGTCAGGAAGTCATCTATCGCCGCCGCGACCGTCATGCCGGACGCAACCGCATCGTTCTCATTGTGGAGCAATGAATCCCCCTGCCAACTGCGCTGCAACCAATCGCGGGCGCAGTGCAGCGAATGCACGCGCGCGATGGCTGATCGCATTCTTCTCGTCATCCTGCATCTCGGCGAGCGTCCGATCCGTGCCTCCGACGATAAACAGGGGGTCGTACCCGAAGCCGGACGTGCCGCGCGGCTGGTCCGCGATGATGCCCGCTAAATGACCTTCCGATTCGAGCACACTTCCATCTGGCAACGAAAGTGCGAGGGCCGCGATGAACCGTGCCGTCCGCGAGGCATGTGGCACGGCCTTCAATTTGTCGAGGAGGAGGAGACAACGATCGTGGTCGCTCAGGCCAGCCCCTCCGAATCGGGCGGAGAACACGCCCGGCGCGCCGTTGAGGGCGTCAACGACGAGACCGGAATCGTCACCGAGGGCAGGCTGGCCCGTCATTCCCGTGACATAGCGGGCTTTTGCTCGCGCGTTTTCGGCGAACGTCACGCCGATTTCCGGGGGGAAAACCGTCACGCCCGCGTCGCTGGCCGCGACCAATGAGAGCGGCAGTGCCGCGAGTATTTTCCGAAACTCATGGAGCTTCCCTGGATTGTTCGATGCGACAACGAGGGTTGCCATCGTCTAGCGCCTCCTGTACGTACAGCCAGTATGCCACGCGCACGACGGTTCGGCAATGGGCGTGGTAGACTGCGAATAGTAGGCAACGAAAGGATTCGCGTCATTGGAAAATCGCCAGGTTTCCGCAGCCTTGCGGGAACTCGCCGACTTGATGGAGATCGCCGGTGAGGATCGTTTCCGTGTCTCCGCCTATCGCCGCGCGAGTGACACGGTCCGCCACGAAGCGCGCCCGCTCGCGGCGCTCGCGGCGCGCCACCAACTCCAGTCGCTGCCGGGTATCGGCCCAGCCATTGGCGCGGAAATCACGGAGATGCTCACGACAGGCGAATTTGCGCGCCTGAACGCGCTACGCGAGGCATTGCCAGCAGTCGTTGTCGCATTGATGAGTGTCCCCGGTATCGGCCCGAAGACGGCTGCGTCGCTACATGCGCGATTCAATCTCCCCGATCTTCCATCCTACGAACAGGCATTCCAGGCCGGGGCGCTCAAGACCGTCAAGGGCATCGGCGCGCACCGTGAGGCGGAAATCCTCAGTGGCTTGCACGCGCGGATCGCCACTGCGGGGCGCATCTTGCTCGGGACGGGCGCGACCGTCGCCGCGAAACTGGTCGCCGACTTTCACGCACGATTGCCGGATGTACCGCTCACACCAATCGGCAGCCTGCGGCGATGGGCGCCAACGCTCGGCGACGTTGACCTACTAGCCGCAACAAATGCGCCCGCCGTGGCGCTCGATCTCTTCGCACGTCTGCCGGATGTCCTGAATGTCGTGCGGAGAGACGCCGATGCCGTACGTGTCCGCTTGATTGATGGCGCGGAGGCGGAATGCATTACCCGGCCCACCGCGACTGCCGGCGGCGCGCTCCTCTGGCTGACGGGGAACACGACGAGGGGCGATCAGCCGGGTTTCCGCGAAGCGGTAGCGGCGTACGCCGAGGCACGCGGCTTCACCCTGGACGAAGCAGGGCTGCGACAAGGTGCGCGAATAATCGAAGGAGATGAGACCAACGCCTTCGCGGCGCTCGGCCTCCCCTTCATCCCCCCCGAACTCCGCGAGGGCGGTGCGGCGCTCGACGCGGTCATTCGTTCCGGCGTGCCACGTCTCGTCGCGCTTGACGACATCCGCGGAGACTTGCACACCCACTCGGTGTGGAGTGATGGTGGCGGGACAATCGCGGAAATGGCGGCCGCCGCCCGACAACGCGGCTACTCCTATTATGGCGTGAGCGACCATTCGTACTCGCTGCGGATTGCCAACGGCCTCGATCCGGAGCGGCTGCGTCAACAGCGGGCGGAAATAGATGCGCTGCCTACCGGGATCACCGTCCTCTGCGCGTGCGAGACGGAAGTGCATAGCGACGGCCACCTCGACCTCGATGATGCAGTCCTCGCGACACTCGATTACGCCATCGCGTCCGTCCATAGCGGCCAGCGTGGCGACCGCGAGACGGTAACGCGCCGCACCCTGACCGCGATCCGTAATCCGTATGTGGATATCATCGCCCATCCGACCGGTCGGATGCCGTTGCACCGGGAGCCGATGGACCTTGACCTTGACGCCATCATCGCGGAAGCGGTGCGAACGGAGACCTCCCTGGAAATCAACGCCGATTATCATCGCCTCGACCTCGACGCGCCGCACGCGATGCGCGCCACCACAGCCGGTGTCATCCTGACGATCAACAGCGATGCGCACAGTCCGTCGGGTCTGAGCAACATGATCTTCGGCGTCATGACCGCGCGGCGCGCCTGGATTGCGCCGGAGCATGTCCTCAACTGCTGGCCCGCTGAGGAGATCCTCGCGCGCCGCGCGCGCCGTATTGCCGGTAGTTAGTCAGCGCTGAACTGCTCGTACTCGTTGCGCTGCGAGAGCGTGACGGTCTCGACGCGCACGGCCTCGTGCCCGATCAATGAGCGAACGGCTGCCTGCAAACTCTCGTCGCCATCAATCCGCAGGAACATTGGCCGCAGAACGCGCCGTCCCGCTGGTGTCTGACAGTGAAGCAGCACGACATCACTGCCGGGATACGCGCGCAGCAAATCATGCAAGCGGCCATGTATCTCCTCAGTCTGCTCGACGGAAAGCGAGATGTGGACCCATCTTTCGATCGTTGGCGCATCCGCGGCGGGCTGAGAATCTTCGCAGGGCCGCACCGCTTCGACGATCAGTTGGATTTGCTCGCCACGAAAGTCAACGCGCGCATCCACCTCGATCACCATGTCGGCGACGAGCGTCTCCTTGCACCGCTCGTACGCCTCGGAGAAAGCGATAAGATCGAGCGAAACGCCATCCACGCCTTCGAGCGCTGCCCGGAGCATCATCGTGCCCTTCTTCGTGAGCATCGCGCGCGGCTCAATCAGCAGACCGATCACCGTCGCCCGTTGCCCGGCCATCGCTTCGTCAATCGTGCCGAGATTGACGATTTGCTTCCCACGCACGCGCGCCGCGACCGCCGTCAGCGGATGCTCCGAAAGATAGATGCCAAGCAACTCCTTCTCGTGGGCCAATTGCTCCTTGACCGACCAGTCCGGCACATCCGGGAGCGGCACATCAAGGATGTCGGTCGCGCCGGGGATTGCCGCCCCGAACAATCCGAACTGGCCCGCCGCGGCCGCCTTGCGCGTCGCCTGCGCCGCTGACATCGCGCTCTCCACAGCAAGCATCAGTTGCTGGCCGTTCCCCAGGTTACGCATCGCGCCAACTTTAATCAGACATTCGACAGCGCGCCGGTTGACTTGGGCGCCAACGCTCGCGCAGAACTGCGCCAGCCCGACGAACCGCTTCTCTGGTTGCTCCTCCCGCGCGCCGATGATCGCATCAACGACCCCGACCCCGACATTCTTGATCGCGCTCAGGCCAATCCGCACGGCACGCTCAGGCTCTCCGTCGGCGCGCGTTTGGCCGGTCTCCTCGACGCTGAAATCCCGCTCGCTGCGATTGACATCGGGCGGCAGGACGGCAATTTTCATCCGTCGGCATTCCGCGATCAACTGGACAACACGGGCGGTGTCCCCCTGCTCGCTCGTCAGGATTGCTGCCAGGAACTCGGCGGGATAATGCGCTTTCAGCCACACGCACCAGTAGCCGATTAAGCCATAGCAGGTTGAGTGCGCCTTATTGAAGCCGTAGCCGGAGAATTTCTCCAGTTCCTCGAAGAGCGGGACGGCGGTCTTTTTCGGAACGCCCTTCTCCGCACAACCCTGGACAAACCGGTCGCGGTGCTTCGCCATCTCGGCGGGCAGTTTCTTGCCCATCGCCTTCCGCAGGCTGTCGGCCTCGGCGAGCGAGTAGCCCGCGAGCACCCGCGCGATCTGCATTACCTGCTCCTGAAAGAGCGCGAATCCGTATGTTTCGCGCAGCACAGGCTCCAGATCGGGATGAGCGTAGGTGACTTCCTCGCGGCCCTCCTTGCGCGCCGCGAATCGGGGCGCGTGCTCCATCGGGCCGGGCCGCGCCAGTGCGCCGACCGCGACCACTTCGGCGAAGTTTCGCGGCTTCACGAGCGCACAGATACGTTGGCCGGTGGGCTGATCGAGTTGGAAGATGCCCATCGTCTCACCGCGCATTAGTGGCGCGTAGGCGACAGGGTCCTCAAGGTCGAGCGTGTCGAGATCAACGGTGATGCCGCGCCGTTCGAGAAGGTGCAGCGCCTTCGTCAGCACGGTGAGCGTTTTGAGGCCGAGAAAGTCCATCTTCAGGAGGCCGAGTTCTTCGAGCCAGCCCATCGGATACTGCGTCGTGACGCCCGCGTTGTCGCCCGCCCCGGTGCGCTGCAACGGGACATGTTGGATGAGCGGATCGCGTGAGATGACGATGCCGGCAGCGTGCGTAGAGGCATGACGCGACACGCCTTCCAATTTCCGCGCGGTGTCGAGCAGCCGCCGCACATTGGCATCCCGATCATTCAGCGCCTTGAGGTCGGGCACCTGCTCCAATGCCTGGCCGATTGAAACCGGGTGAGCGGGCACCTGCGGGATCAACTTCGCGACCTGGTCCACATCGCCATATGGCATGCCGAGCGCGCGCCCGACATCGCGGATCGCCGCACGTGCCGCGAGCGTCCCGAAGGTGATGATTTGCGAGACTTGCTCCGCACCGTACTTTTCGGTGACGTACTTAATGATGAGGTCGCGCCCGTCATCCGCGAAATCAATGTCAATATCCGGCATTGAGATGCGGGATGGATTGAGAAACCGCTCGAAGAGCAGGCCGTGCCGCAGCGGGTCAACGGTCGTGATATCGAGGCTGTAGGCGACGATGCTACCCGCCGCACTACCGCGCCCCGGCCCGACCAGCACGCCGTTCTCTTTTGCGTAGCGGACGAAATCCCAGACGACGAGGAAATACGTGGGAAAGCCCATGTCCGTGATGACCTGGAGTTCGAACGCCAACCGCTCCGCCACTTCGCCGGTGAGGTGGCCGTATTTCCGCTCGGCGCCCTCCCGACACAAGCGCTCCAGGTATGTCGCCGGCGTGAAGCCATCCGGTACCGCGAAGTGCGGCATCAGGAAACCGGGGTTACCGAGTTGTAGATCGCATTGCTCGACGACGCGCATTGTGTTCGATATGGCCTCGGGGATCTCCCGGAACCGTTCGAGCATCTCGTCGCCACTCTTCATGTAGATCTGGTCAGTCTTGCTCGCGAAGCGGTTCGGGTCATCTACGGTCGCGCCCGTCTGGATGCAGAGCAGGATGTCGTGCGCGGGGTGATCTTCGCGCCGGACGAAATGCACATCGTTGGTCGCAACGAGCGGTAGTCCCGTCCGCTTTCCTTCCTCGATCAGGAATTTCGTCATTTTCTGTTGCTCGGGCATGCCGTGATCCATCACTTCGAGGAAGAAATGGTCGCGCCCGAACCACTGCGTCATGTCATCTATCAACTGGCGGGCCGCGTCGTCGCGATCGTGAAGGATGTGCGACGCGAGGTGCGACGAGAGGCAACCGGAAAGGCAGGTGATCCCCTCCGCCTTCTGTGCCAGCAAATCGTAGTCAATGCGCGGGCGATAGTAGAATCCTTCGAGGCTGGCACGGCTGGCGAGTTCGAGGAGGTTGCGATACCCCGTTTCGTTGCGGGCAAGGAGCGTCAGATGATGGATCGGCGCTTTTTTCCGCTCGTGCCGCCCCTCGGGCGCGACATACGCCTCCATACCGACGATCGTGCGGAAGCCGGTTTGCTTGCCCGCCTTCATCCAATCCATCGCGCCATACATCACGCCGTGATCGGTCAACGCGGCGGCGGTCATATTGAGTTCGCCCATGCGCGCCATGTAATCGGGAATCTTCCCAAGTCCGTCGAGTAACGAAAACTCCGAATGAAGATGGAGATGCGCGAACTCGACGGACTGCGATGCGGAAGAACCCGTTGCCATCATGCTCCCCCAGAAGGATGCCGCCAAAGGCGCGCCACGAACGTGCCGATCACACTGTACGTTCAGCCTACCAAAGTACGTACATACTGTCCATACGTCCGTCAGGACTCGTGATTCGCGGTTCGCGTGTACTCCTCGACAAGCAGCGAGAGCAAGCGCCGCAATGTGGCACGGGATTGATCCGGCAAGCGCGTATCTTCAAGCAGTGTCGCCAGTCTGGCGAGCGAGGTTTCTCCGGTCAGCAAGTGCGCCGGGTCTACAGGGAGAAAGCCCGCTGCCATTCGCAGTTCGTCGGCATCGCGGCCCGACGCATCAAGCCCAAGCGCGCCGACGAATTGTTCCACGACGACGCGGGATGGGTCACCACGACCGCCTGATTCCAAGCGGCTGATATAGGAATGGTTCAGACCCGCACGCTGCGCGAGTTGATTCTGAGAGAGCCGCTGCGCGGTACGCAGGCGCGTCAATGTCTGCCCAAAACGAACCGCCGCGCCACTGGATTGCTCTTGCATCATCGGTCGCCTCCCTGTCACGAACCCACCATCCAGTCTATTCCTTCCGTGCCGATCAGTCAATGGCGTGCCGGCCGGACACAGGCATGCCCACGAGGCACTGACTGATAGGCACGCTCTGTGACTATCGGTAAAATGCGTGCAATGCGGAGGCGCCATCCGGTCGGTGGATGTTTCGGTGCCGCTTGCGCTCGCTGGTGTCGCATGGTAGAATCCGTGCGGCGATAGCGCCGACGTAGCTCAGCGGCAGAGCAGCTGTTTCGTAAACAGCAGGTCATCGGTTCAAATCCGATCGTCGGCTCCAGTTGGCCGAAGTGGCGGAATCGGCAGACGCGCTACGTTCAGGGCGTAGTGCCCGTTGGGGCGTGAGGGTTCAAATCCCTCCTTCGGCACCAGTTCGTATCCAAGCCGTGCATGCGGGACATGGCACGGCGCATTGACAAGGCAATACGGGGTGTTGGGCAGGATGGCCGCTCAGGTGAAGACCTGAGAGGAAAGTCCGAGCAGCACAGAGCAGGGTGCCCGGCGAAAGCCGGGGAAGCGCGTCATCGCGCTGACAGTCCCGCGGGAGCGGGCGGGCGGGCAACCGCCCGAGAGCAACAGAAACGGTGTCGGCCGCTTCGGCGGGCCGGATGAAACGGGCAATCCTCCCTGCTGCAATCTCCGATCCGGTCGCACGCAGCCGATGCCGGTTGCTGACGGTGACTCGCCGAGACCGAAAGTCGAGAGCAGCCGTGAAGGCGACGACGCGGCCCGTCCCGGTCCGCCGGGACGGAGAGAGATGGTCATCAGCGCATTCTTATGCGTCAACAGAACTCGGCTTACGCGCCTGACATCCCCGCATGCACTGTGGTGCCTCTAGCTCAATCGGCAGAGCGCCGGCCTGTGGAGCCGGATGTTACGGGTTCGAGCCCCGTGAGGCACCCCATTTTCCTTCCAGTGCGCTCGTAGCTCAATTGGACAGAGCGTCTGACTTCGGATCAGAAGGTTGGGGGTTCGAGTCCCTCCGGGCGTACCACTTCCCCGTCATGCTCACCGAGCGCAACCTTCGCTCTTTCCATTTGACCCCGCCCGATCGCTGCTTGAAGATTGCCGTCCGTTTCTTTCTGTGATCGGCACGGCATAGCGATCTCCTTCGCAACCGTACTCGCCCCGCGGGCCTCATTCTCGTTTTGGTGCGCGCTGTTGACGTGTCATCGGTCGGTCGCGTATCGTACCGTCAGAACGCTTTGCATCTGAGGGGACGTGGCAACACACTGCGGGTCGGAATGGTCCGTCGTGGTGAACGCGAACCGAAGGAGAGTCAGGCTGATGGCGACGATCTCGCTCGGTAAGCGCACCGCAGCGGTCTCCCCACGATCAGTGAGCCAGCGACTGCTCGGGCGCGACTGGCGGCTCGCCTGGCTCTTCCTGCTGCCGCTGACCGTGGTGCTGGTCGTCCTGATCGCCTATCCCTTCGTCGCGGCCATCATCCTCAGTTTGCAGCACAAGGTCGTCGGTGGTCCGGCGACCTGGGTCGGCGTGCGGAATTACCGTGATCTCCTCGTCGGCGCGCAGTACGGCGCGGTCTTCCGCAAGTCCGTCTGGGTCTCGTTCGTCTACACCGCGGTCGCCATTGCCGTGAAGGTGTCGCTCGGCATGTGCATGGCGCTGCTGCTCAACGAGCGGTTTCGCGGGCGGATGGTCATGCGCGCCCTGCTCTTTTTGCCCTGGGCGATGCCGACGCTGATCACCGCCCTCACCTGGCGGTGGATTTACGACGGCACGCCGAACGGTCTCTTGAACCTGATCCGGATCAACTATCTGCAGAAGGACACCCTGACCCAGTTCCTCGCCAACCCGCGCCTGGCGCTCTGGTCAGTGATCGTCGTCGTCGTCTGGCAGGGGACGCCCTTCTACACGATGATGCTCCTCGCCGGGATGCAGGCAATCCCGCGCGAGCAGTACGAAGCAGCGGCGATGGATGGCGCGAATGTCTTCCAGCGCTTCGTCTTTATCACTCTGCCGAGCCTGAAACCGGTCCTCATCATCACCTGCCTCTTGTCGACGATCTGGACGGCGAACAGCGTCAACTTCGTCTTCGTCCTCACGCGCGGTGGACCGGCCAACGCGACGATGACCTTCCCGATGCTCGCGTATGAGATCGGCATTGACGGGGCGCGGCAGTTGGGGACGGCGGCGGCGGTCTCGGTGATGTTCTTCCCGCTCTTCATCGTGGCGATCGTCTTCCTGACCAAACGGATGCTCTCGACCGAGGGGCGCGCGTAGCGCGGCGGAGGTTCGCATGGCGATTGCTGCACGGGCACGATCTCAGACCGAACGGCATGCCGCGAGTACCTGGTGGGCGCGGAACGGCGTGCGGACCGTGGTGATGGTGATCGGGCTGAGCATCTTCACGCTCTGGACGCTCTTCCCATTTGTGTGGATCATCGAAACCTCACTCAAGACGAATAAGGACCTTTATCAGCAGGCATCGCTCTTCCCAACGCATATCACGGGCCAGCACTATAGCGAGGTGATTCACAAAACGAAATTCCTGACCTATATCAAGAACAGCCTCTTCGTCTCGATCGGTACCACCCTGATCGCGATGGTGATCGGGGTGCTGTCGGCCTACGCGATGACTCGTCTCCGCTTTCGTGGCCGGACGTTTATGGCCCGCGCCATTATCGTCACCTATCTCGTGCCCGGCGCGCTGCTCTTCATCCCGATCACCCAGATCGCGCTGCAACTGCACCTGACGAACAAGGCCTCCGGGTTGATCGCGATTTATCTGATCTTTACCGTCCCCTTCTGCACCTGGCTGGCGATTTCGTACTTCAACACGATCCCGGTGGAACTGGAAGACGCGGCGCTGGTGGATGGGGCGACCCGGCTGCAATCACTGGTGCGCATCATTATTCCCCTCGCCTTACCCGCCCTCGCGGTGATCGCCTTGTTCGCATTCACGAACGCGTGGAATGAGTTCTTCTTTGCCCTGCTGCTCGTGACGAAGGACTCCGAGAAGACGATCCCGGCAGGCTTAGGGGGTCTGATCAATGGGGATGTCTTCCAGTGGGGGGCCTTGATGGCGATGTCCATTCTCTCCTCGGCGCCCCCGATTCTTGTCTACCTGATCGCGCAGAAGTGGGTCGTCTCCGGTCTCTCCGGCGGGGCGGTGAAAGGGTAAACGGAGAGAGGCAAAGCCCGAACAGGGCACGTCGTTGGGTCATGTGTCATGGAACAAAAGGAGGATACTGACGATGTTCGACCGACTTCAAACCACTATGACGAGCCGTCGCACGCTCCTGCGCGGTGTCGCGGCAACGGCTGCCACCGCCGCAGTCAGCACAGTCCTTGCCGCCTGCGGCGGATCGAGCGCCACGGATACCCCGAAACCGGCGGCGACCACCGCGGGCGCATCAGCAACGACCGCGCCGAGCGGCAGCGCGGCCGCCGCGACGAAACCGCCTGCCGCTGCCGGAACGACCGCGCCCGCCACGACGGGATCGGCGGTTGCGGTCGCGCCGACAGCAGTGAAGTCCTTCAGCGGCAAGATGACGGCGTGGGGCATCGTCTCCTTCACGAAGGACGGCGACGCGCTGCTCGGTCAACAGATGGCCGACTGGGGTAAGGCAAATAACGTGAGCGTGGAATACGTCCCACTCGATGGCTCCAGCTACGACTCCAAAGTTGCCGGCGCCATTGAGACGGGTGCGATCCCTGATGTCGTCATGTTGAGCGGGACGAACACGATCTACTATGCGGCGCAAAATCGGCTCGCCGATCTTTCCGACGTCTACAACGACGTCAAGGGTCTGGGTGGCGGCATCTACGAGCAACTGCTGCCGTACGTGCAGGTCAACGGCAAGACGTACTCGATTCCGATGCAGGCGGACCTCTCCGTCACCTATGCGCGTCTCGATCTGATTGAAAAGGCCACCGGCAACCGGCAGGCGCCCGATACGTGGGATGCGTTGGAGCAGATCGCGCGAAAGGTCAATAGTCCGCCGAAACTCTACGGCATCGGCTTCACCCTCGGCCGCACGCCGGACGGTGACGGCAACATCCAACAGTTGCTCCTCGCGGATGGCGGCACGCTGGTGGACAAAGACGGCAAGCCTGCGATCAACAATGACGGGACGATTTCCGCGCTGACCAGAGTGCAGACGTGGTGGAAGGACAAATTGATTCCGCAGGATTCGCCGTCATGGGATGATAGTAGCAATAACAAATCCTATCAGTCCCGCCAGTCTTGCTTCGTCTTCAATCCCGCCTCGATCTTCGCCTATCTCGATCAAAACGATAAGGAACTCCTGAAAGACACCACGCAGGCAGCAAACCCGAAAGGGAAGTCGGGGCAGACCGGTTCCTCGCTTGGGACATGGTCATGGTCCGTCTTCTCCGCCTCGAAGCAGGTGGACGCCGCAAAGGCAATGATTCGTGAGATCATGAAGCCGGACAAGGTCGAAGCGGTCTACGAAAAGGTCGGAGGCCGTTGGTATCCGGTCTACAAGGACCTCGCGAATGCCAAGTTCTGGAAGGACCGGCCCTACTTCGATGCCTTCCCTGCTGGCATCACGAACGCGAAACCGACGTGGCTTCCGGCACAACCGACGCCGGACTTGCTCACCCAGATGAGCGCCACCGGACAGAAGCGCATCTACTCGGAGATGCTCCAGGACGTTGTCGTCAGCGGGAAATCCCCGCAGGATGCCGCAAAGGCCGCCCAAACGAAGATGGAGCAAGCCTTCGCGGAAGCGGTCAAAAAATAGCCGAGTCGCGTATCGGGGATTGGACGAGTCGCGTGCGCCGAGTCGCGACTCGCAGCATCGTAGGAGGACATCTTGGGAGATTCCGCAGCCACGCTACCGCAGGTCAGTGGACCGCTGCCTGATTTCACCCTGCCTGGCACCGACGGCGCGACGCATTCCGTCGCCGATCTTATCCGTGACCACCGGGGAATGGTCCTCTTCTACTTCCCGAAAGCGAACACCGATGGCTGAACGGTTGAAGCAGTGGCCTTCCGTGATCTGAAGGCCGATTTTGACCGTTTGGGCTACCGGGTCGTCGGCATCAGCCCCGACCCCATCGCGCCACTGCACACCTTCCAGGCAAACAATGCGTTGCCCTTCCTCTTCCTCTCGGATGAAGGGGCAACAACGGCACAGAAGCACGGCGTGTGGGTCGAAAAAAGCATGTATGGCAAGACCTATATGGGTGTGGCGCGCAGCACCTTCGTCGTTGACGCCGACGGGGCCGTGCAAGCCGTCTATTTCAACGTCAAGCCGCAAGGCCACGCGGAGTTCGTGCGCGACGCGCTTGAGGCGGACGGCCAATCATAGGTCTTGCCGCGCGAGCAAAGACATGGTAGGATGCCGCCCGTGGGACGACCGTTCCCGGATAGCTCAACGGTAGAGCGCGCGGCTGTTAACCGCTAGGTTCCAGGTTCGAATCCTGGTCCGGGAGCCATTGAAGAGACAAAGACGGCCAGTTGGCCGTCTTTTTCGCATGCGCGCGGGGATAGTCCCACTGTCAGGGTTTGCTGTCCGCCACCAATTTGTATCCAACACCCCAGACGGTCTCGATCCGCGCGCTGGCGTTGATGATCCGGTCACGAAGGGTCGAGATATGCACGTCCACGGTTCGCGTGTCCACGCTGTATTCGTATCCCCACACATCATTGAGCAGTCGGTCACGCGGGACGACGACGCCGGGCCGCCGTGCGAGGGCGACGAGGAGCGCGAACTCTTTCGCCCGTACCTCGACGAATTCGTCACCGACACGCACTTCGCGCCGATCAAGATCAATCGTGAGGTCGCCGACCGTCAGGACTTGCCGCTCCGGCGATGCCGCCGCTTCGTACCGACGCAGCACTGCCTTGACGCGCGCGACGAGTTCGCGTGGGTTGAATGGCTTGGTCACGTAATCGTCCGCGCCAACTTCGAGGCCAACGATCTTGTCCACATCCTCGGAGCGCGCGGTGAGCATAATAATTGGCACGTCACTCGTGCGCCGAATCGTCCGGCACGCTTCCAATCCGTCCATACCAGGGAGCATCAGATCGAGCAGGATCAGCGCGTAATGCGTCGCGCGCGCCTTCGCCACAGCGGCAGCGCCGTCGGCGGCAGTTTCGACGGTATAGCCTTCCTTGGTGAGATACATGCCGAGCAAACGCGTGATATTCGGTTCGTCATCAACGACGAGGATTGTCCGTACCATATCGCCCTACTTCCACACGTCGGTCGTCATCCGGACGACGCGCCTTGATTCGTGATACTCCGTGCGACGAACCCCGTATCGCCGGACTTCTCACCGACTACGAGCAACAGATCGCCGCTTTTGATGTCGCTCAATGTCCCCGGTTGCTGCGTCTTGACGACGGTCGCGGGCGAGGAAATGATGGTCACGGTCGCGCCATCGAAACCTTGCACCGTGATCGTCCCGCCGTCTATGCGCGTGATTTGGCCTGTCACTACCGGCCCAGTCACACCCTGCGGCAGCACATTCGCCGGCCGACCCGCTCCTCCGCCCGTGATTTGACCAAGGCTCGTGATCATCTTGGCGTTGTACGCGGCATCGCCCGTCTTGGCGCCATCAACCGCGATGACATCACCCGTCTTTAGATCGCTGAACACACCGGAGACAAGTTTCCTGATCGCGGTGTCACTCGTCGTCGTCACCGTTACGACCGAGGTATCCGTCTGTTGCACGATGACCGTCGTCCCATCAATCTTCGTCACACGGCCGGCAATACTACTCGTGGCTGCACCGGAGGGGCGCCCAGTGCCCGAGGCCGCAGGACTGCCAGCCGCACCCCGCGAACCGCGCACGCTCGACCCACTACCGGCGGACGGCGTGCCTGTATCCGCAACGGCTGACCCAGCGGCGGCGCGCGTTCTTGGTGTCCCGCCGGGTAGTCCGCCGGTCGCGCTTCCTTGCGGGTTGCCCGCTGCCCGCGTTTGGAACGCGCTCCGGTCCGCCGAAACCTTCGCACGCCCGTCAGATTCGCCCATACGGTATGCCACGGTCCAGGTCCCCACGAATGCCGCGGCAGCAACTGCGATAATCAGCACCGTGGCAGCACGACGACGCATCTGCGCTCACCTTCCCACTCTCATTCATACGCAACGCCTCTCTTAATATCCGTCGTGGCGTTGTCCATAGGGTCAGGCACAACCAAGAGCCTCTAGACAGTCACCGGGAACGGAATGACTTCCGTGCGAGCGGCAATTTCGGCGGCGGCGGACCGAGGCTCGTCTATCGTTTCATCCGCACCGAGATACCCGTCCCGAATGCGCAGCACGCGCCGGGTGTACTCGGCGATCTCCGGCTCGTGCGTCACAAACATGACCGTAATGCCAAGTTGGAGATTGAGCCGCTGAAAGATGTCCATCACCTCGACCGATGATCGGGAGTCGAGGTTTCCGGTTGGTTCATCCGCGAGGATCAAGGACGGCGTGGTGACGAGCGACCGCGCGATGGCAACCCGTTGCTGCTGACCGCCGGACAATTGGTTCGGTTTGTGATCCACGCGGTCGCCAAGCCCCACGGCATTGAGCGCGGCGATTGCCCGCTCGTGCCGCTCAACCGGTTCAACGCCCGCATAGAGGAGCGGGAGGGCGACGTTATCGAGCGCGGTCGTGCGCTTCAACAAATTGAAGGATTGGAAGACGAAGCCGATTTTCCGGTTCCGCACCTGTGCGAGGCGTGTCTCATTGAAGGTCGCGACATTTTCACCATCCAGCAGGTATTCCCCGTCGGTCGGCGTGTCGAGACAGCCGAGAATATTCATGAGCGTGCTCTTGCCCGATCCGGACGGCCCCATGATCGCGCAGAGTTCGCCATCGTTGACCGAAAACGAGATGCCCTTTAAGATTTGCAATTCAAATTCGCCAGTCATGTACGACTTTGTCAGATTACGAACCTCGATCAACCTTACCCTCCTAGCCGCACGCCGCCGCCCGGTGGCGCGGCTACACCTCCGGTACCGACCTTGGGGAGAACGACAACATCGCCATCGTTGAGGCCGCTAATCACTTCGGTGTTTCGTCCGTCCGTGAGGCCCGTGCGGATTGGCACAAGAAATGTCGAGCCATTGTATAAGACCGTTGCCCCTGGCTGGCCGTTCACTTGGGTGACCGCGCGGGAGGGAATCGTGAGGACATTCGTACGAACCGCCGTGACGATTTGCACCGTCGCGTTCGCACCCGGCTTGACTGGCGCCTGCGTCGGCGCAATCGCAATGCGGACAGGAAACGCGGTCACATTTTGCGTGGTCGTGGCGACAGGCGAGACACGCTCAACGCTACCGGGGAGGGGTTGCCCCGGTACGGAATCGAGCGAAATAAGCGCCTGCTGACCAACTTGCACGCTTGCCGCATCGCTCTCGGAAACATTGACATCAATGTGCAATTGCGAGTCGTCCACGAGGTCGAACGCGGGTGGATTCGTGGCCGTCGTACCACCACTGGCGACTTGTCCGGGAACGACATTCACCTGCGTGATGATACCCGGGAAGGGCGCGCGGATCGTCGCCTGATCCACCTTCAATTGCGCCAGGTCACGCTGTGCCTTCGCCTGATCGAGTGCCGCGAGTGCGGTCTCAAGGTCGGTCGGTTTGGCCCCCGCGGTGAGATCATTCAATGTGGCGACCGCCGAATTCACATTGGCCTGCGCCTGCTGAAGGTCGGTCGCTTTCGGTCCACCAAGAAGATCGTTGAGAGTCGCGCGCGCCGAGTCCACGCTCGCCTGAGCCGCCGCGACATCAGAGTCCGTCGGTCCGCGCTTTAGTTTGTCCAATTGCGCCTGCGCCTGATCAACTGCCGCCTGCGATTGCGTAATGTCTTCGTTTGTCGGCCCGGCGAGCAACTTACTGAGCGCCGACTGCGCGTCATTCAATTGCTGCTGTGCCGTCGCCACGTTATTAATCTCGGCGTTCTTGCTGTTCTCGTAGGCGAGCCGGTTCGCTTCTTGGGTCTTCTCCGCTTGCTGCTCTGTGAGATAAGCGCTATCCGCAGCCTGCTTGAGGGTATCGAGCCGCAATGGGGTGATCGTTGGTTGCGCAGGCGCCGGGGTGCCCTTACCGACAGTGGACGAGCCGCCAGACGCGGATGGGTCCAGGTTTGTGGACTTCGCTTGCTGGTACGTCGCGTTGGCAATGTCGAATTTGCGCTGCGCGTCGCGCGTCGCATCGGCGGACTGTTCCCACTTGATCCGTGCCTGCTCCTTCGTGTTCGCGCTATCCGACTTCACCTTGTCAAGGTTTTGCTGCGCCTGCTGCACCTTGCTCTGCGCCGAGATGACATCCGCTTTCAGCGGGCCGGCACGAAGCGCATCGAGTTTCGCCTGGGCCGCACGAACCGCCGCTTCCGCGTTGGCGATGTCCTGTGGCGTGACAGTGCCGGCGATCACGCCATTGTACTTCGCGATCGCGGCGTCGAGATTTGCCTGCGCGACCTCGATATCTTTCGGATTGATCGTCGCCGTCGCCTGGTATTTCGCCCGTGCGGCGTCCACGTTCGCCTGTGCAACATCAATGTCTTTTTGCGTGGCGCCCGCAGCGGTCTGATTGTATTTCGCTTGCGCTGAGGCGACGTTTGCCTGCTGCTGTTGGAGAGTCAGGAGCAAGTCGCTCGCATCGGACGCCCCCAGCGTGTCATTGGTGGTCACGCGTTGGCCAATCACCACATTGACGGTCTTGACCGTCGCGCCTGACGTGAAGTTCAGCAGCACTTCCTGAAAGGGCGCAACGACGCCACTCGCACCGATGATCGTCCGAATTGTGCCGCGCTGTACCTTTGCCGTCTGATCGGGTGCCGGTACGCTCGGCTTCAAAGGAACGCCCGGAACGCCGCACGCCGTTACCGCACTCGCAAGCAAAATCACAAACGCGACAACCGGTGACCGCCGCAAGAAGAGCAGCCGACGACGCATCCTCACCCCATCCCCCCGCGTTCCCTTAACCCGCGACCGTTGCCCGGGAATCCGCGACGTACGTTTCAATCTGCCGGTTTACCTCTGTCGGCACCGCAACGACGGCGTTACTCGGTATAGAGACCGTGATTGTCGTGCCAACACCGAGCCTGCTTTGCACGGAGATCTCGCCCTGGTGCCCGTCAACAATCTCGCGGACGATCGCCAAGCCAAGGCCAACGTGCTTCCCCTGCCCCGTCCGTGACCGATCTACCTGATAAAAACGCTCGAAAAGCCTCGGTACGTCCTCGGGTGGGATACCGCTGCCCGTGTCCGCAATAACGAATTCGACACGATGTGGGCGCGCAATTCGGGCGTGGAATGTCACCAGACCGCCAGCGTCTGTGTACTGTAGAGCATTATCGAGGAGATTGACAAGTACCTGCTCGAGCCTGCCCGCATCGGCATTGAGCGTGAGATTGGGCGGAGACGCCCATCGCACCGTAACGCCCTTCGCCTCGCCGAGCCGCGCGTATCGTCTGCCGACATTCTCGACTAATTCATTCACCCGAAGCGGCGCGATATCCAGGCGCGCGGTGCCAGATTCGAGGCGCGACAGTTCAAGCATCTGTTCAACGAGACGGCGCATCCGTTGTGATTCCTGTTGGATAATCTGCGCGAGATCCTGATACTCGGCATCGTCGGTCACCGTGCCGTCAATCATCGCCTGCGAAAAACCCTGGATGGACGTGAGCGGCGTCTTCAATTCATGCGAGACGTTGGCGACCAGATCGCGCTGCGCATGCTGCGCGCGTGCGACATTCGCCGCCATCGTCTGGAACGCATTCACGAGATCGCCGATCTCATCGTTACTCCTGCGCACGTTTGCAAGCCGCATCGCCCGCTCATAATCACCGCTCGCCATCGCATTTGCGCCCTGTGTCAGCGTGTGCAAGCGTGAGGTCAGCGATCGCGAGAGCACAAAGGCAATGAACACCGAGGCAAGAAGAGCGGCGATGACAACCCACTTCAGCCGACCACCGATCACGGACCACGCGTCGCTGAGCGCATTCCACGGGACGGCGACGATGATAAAAGATGGCGCCACCTGCTGATCCCCTGAGGTGGCTGCCGGGAGAGTCGTACCGCCAGCCGGTCGTCTCCGTTCGACGCGATAGGTTGCCACCGCGAGCGACGCACCGTCCGGAGCGCTCAGTCTCCCTTTGTATTCCGGCCGCAACGGTGGCGTCCGGTTCCCCGGCCGATTGTCCGGCACCGGCCAGACAGTCCCGACGTACTTGTTTTGGCTATCTGCCTGCACAACGCCGCGTCCGTCCGTATAGACGACTAATACATTGCCACTCTTTTGCTCATTGAACAGGTTGACAATTTCTGTCGGCGTGAGTTGCGAAAACGGCCGTGCCATGGCGGCGCCGGCAACGGTCTGACCAAAGGATGAGAGCCGTTCAATCGCATCCTGCCGTTGGTAATAGCGGATAACGTATGCCGCGGCGGCGCTCGTGGGTATCAGACACACCGCGATAATTAGCAGGAATGCGAGGCTCAGTTTACCGCGGATCGTGCGCATCGTCGTCCTTCTGCATCGCCAGTGTGGCTGCGATCACAGCCTATCGTACCGCTGTAAGAATCTGTACCAGCAAATGTAAAGAAATTGTAAAACCCCTTACTCGGTGGACAATACACGGCTTGGCATGTCCTCAGTTGTGGTAAGGTAGGCGGGAGGGGTTCGGGTACCCATTCACCGTGCGGCAGCCGCTGGAACCTGCGCCGGCTTTCAGGGATAGTTTGTGAGCGATGGCCGATGACGCAGCTCGACTGCTGCCGCCAGTTGCTGGCAGAAATCAGCGCCAAGGTCGCCGCCACGCTGCCGCCGGGTCGCGCGCGGGCGCTGCTCGCGCTGTTGCGCGCCGGGGATACGATGGCGCTCGCCGGCGATCCCGCGCAGGCCGCGCGACCAGGTTGGAATCTGGCCCTGCGGCTCTGCCTGGAACGGCAAGGCGACGAGGACGGCGACATTCCCGCCGACCGTGCAATGCTCGCCGCCCGGGCCGAACGATTCCTCGCCGACTGCGACCAGTTGGCGCTCGCCAGCCTGGTGCTGGCGCAGTGCGCGTCGGGCCACCTGCAACTTCAGCAGCGCGCTCCCCGTACCTTCGTCGCCTGGGCGACGAGCCGGCGCCTCTCAACCGAGCAGCGTGAGCGGGCCGACTTCGACTGGTGGTCGACGCACTTGACGCGGCAGGTCGCCCCTCGCCTGGCTACCCTCCTCGTCGAACGACACCGGATGCGTGCGCTCCTCGGCCAGGAGGGTGCTCCCATCCCCGAAACAGAGGAATTTGTCGTGAGCGACCCGACCGTCGAACGCTATTATCGCCAGCTCGGCCAGGCCCACGTCGCCCGCTTCGCCTGCCAGCACAGCTACCCGGCCGACGCGGCGATCGGCGGCGCCACCTTCGGCCAGTACACCGATATCCTGGCGCTGCTGATCGGCTGGCTGCACCGCGAGCGCGACCGTCGCGCGCCCGACGGTGATCACACGCCCACGCCCCGGGACGAACGGGCCATGATCGCGGCGCTGGCCGATGCGCTCGACGCCGACCCGGCGGCGATCGGGCGTGCCCTCCAGCCTTTTATCCTCGATCACGACAACGCCGCCTACCACAGCACTCTCCCGGGCCGCGCCGCGCCGCCGCTGATCCGTCTCGACGAGAATCGGGTGGTCTGGTCGGCGCTCGGGCTGCTCGGCGAACCCCTTATCTTCCTCACGCGCGAACTGCGCCGCCGCCACGCGCAGGAATATCACAACAGCGCCCATCTGCGCGAGGGGGTCTTCCGGCAGGATCTCTACCGCCTCTTCGGCGACAGGCGCTTCGTCCTGAGCGCAGGACGGGTCGAACTGAAGCGGAGCGGCGAGGCGCGCACCGACCTCGACGCCCTCGTCTTCGACCGCAAGACCGGCACGCTCGGCGTCTTCGAGCTGAAGGCGCAGGACCCCTTCGCGCGCTCGATTGAGGAGCGGCAGCGGCAGCGCGACAACTTCTTCCATGCCAACCGCCAGGTCTCGGCGATCCTGGAATGGGTGCAGCGCCACGGCCCCGACGACCTGCTGGCCCGCTTCGACGAGCGCGCCGCGAAGCGGTTCCATGTGCAGAAGGTCTACGTCTTCGTGCTCGGGCGCTACCTGGCCCACTTCGCCGGCGGCCCCGAGCCGGATCGTCGCGCCGCCTGGGGGAGTTGGCCGCAGGTACTCCAAGTAGTCGGCGTCGGGAATGGACCCTTCGACCCCGACAATCGCAACCCGCTCGGCGCGCTCTTCGCCCGGCTGCGCGACGCGACGCCCCCCAGCGCGCCGGCCAACGCCGACAGCCAGGCGATCACGGTCGGCGACCTCCGCCTGCGGATCTTCCCCTCCTTCGCCGACATGCGGTCAGAGGAGAATCGCCCTTACCACAACTGAGGACACGCCCTACCGTATCTGCCCGGAAGTGGAGTAAATTGCACGTCGTAGCCGAATGCTCGCGGCCCGACAACTGCCAATGCTTCGGCTGTTTTCAGTTGCTGAGGCGCCGGCATGCCGAGAACGGCGACCCGGAGGCCATAGCGGGTGATCTCCGTCGTCACCGGGTCGCCGGTTTCCTCGTCTACGAGCGTAATCAGATCCGGCACCGTTGCGAGCACCCGCCGCCGACGCGGCCCTTCCCAAGCAACGAGATTCTCGTTCTGAAAGGCAATTTCTATCTCGCGCAACCTGTCGCTGCCAGTGCCCATGATCTCAAGACGACCGCGGGCGAACCCGGCGACCAGCCGCCGCTCGACATCCACAATCCGCCCACGCAGGAGCACCGTACCCTCTGTTATTGCCAGGATGGCGGCGATCGGGTCCGTGTGCGCGGCGCGCGCCGTCAGCACCGCTCGCCCAATGGCGTGCGCCAGCGTGTAGGAGCCGGACACGGCGGTCCGCTTCATCTCCGCACCCGACATGATCGGGAACGCATATCCGGCACGCGCGCCCATTTGCACCGTCACGGCGCGTGCGAACCGTTCAAGCGTCTCTGTGTCGCGCAAGGCGGGGAAAACCACGGTATTATGGTGGCAATCCGCGATCGCTGCCGGCGTGCAGGGCACGCCGCCAATCGAAAATGAGCAATGTTGCAGCTCTGGGAATGCCCGCCCCATACCGTCGCCATCAATCGCCGCCAGTCCGCTCAACGCGGACTGAATGAGGGGTTGCATCGCGTTCGCGCCGCCAATTTCACCGGCGATAAGATGCGTGACACGGCATCCGGTATGATGCTCCAGTGCCCGGAGCGCGGCCAGCGGCTCATCGCCACGCGGTAACTTCTCGATGCCAACGGTCGGCGCGCCCATCGCACCAATCCCACAGACAACCGCGTCGTCCGGTACATCCGCCACCCCGGTAACCGCGATCTTCGCTCCGTGCCGTAGCAGTTCGCGAGTCATCAAAAAACCCAGATAGGGGTTGCCGCCGCCGCCTGTGCCGAGGATGCCCGCGCCGAGCGCGATTGCTTCCGCCGCTCGCTCGTCAACGATCAACACGTTCACGTCCGTTCATGGCAGGTCACCAACAACTTTGACGCGCAAGCGGACGGCATCTCCCGGCAGATATGCAAGTGGCACCTCGTCTACCTCAACGGTCGCCAGACTCTCCTCGGTCGCGCCCGCGTCCATGGCATGTCGCCGCGCCTCGTGCAGCGCCGTCGCGATGCTCTCCTGACGGCCAACTTGGTTAAATGAGACGACGCGGTCAACCTCACCACCGACCTGACCGAGCGCCGCGCCGATCGCGTTCGCGACATTGCCGTGTTCCGGTCGCAAAAACGACGCCATACCTGGCAGCGCTGCCTCGCCGACAAGCAAGGCGCCGCCGCCAACGAGGATCACAGAGACGTCCACGGAGGTCGTCTTCATCCGGTCAATGATCTCCGCGATCATCGTATCTATCGTCGCCCCCGCCCGGCCCGCTACGTCTTCGGCCACATGTGGGTCTTGTCCGAGCACGCCGCGTCCGAGGGTCACGGCGACATCAGTCGCGGTCAATACCGATCCGCCGAAGACGCGCGCTTCTTCAGTCAGCCGGTTGCCGACGCTGAACGGCCCGACCACTGCGCCATCGCGCTCAACAACGCTGCCACCACCAAGACCAATTGACAGGATGTCCGGCATGCGGAAGTTTGTCCGCACGCCGCCGACAATGACCGATGCGCCCGCTTCACGCGGAAAACCGCCGATCAGCGCCCCCGCGTCGGTCGTCGTCCCGCCAATATCGAGGACAATCGCATCTTTGATGTCGCATAAGTACGCAGCGCCACGCATCGAGTTCGTTGGGCCGGAGGCAAAGGTGCGAACCGGGAATCGGCGCGCGACCGCGGCGCTCATGAGCGTGCCGTCGTTCTGTGTGAGGTAGAGTTCCGTGTGCAAATTCATACGCGCGAGCGCCGCCGTGAACGCGCTGGTCGTACGATCGGCAAGCCCAATTAAGGCAGCGTTGAGCGCTGCGGCATTCTCCCGCTCCAGCAAACCAATCCGGCCGATATCCGCACTGCAGACGACCGGGATGCCAGGCATCTGCTCGGCGACCATCACCGCTGCCGCCCGCTCGTGTGTATCGGAGACTGACGAAAATATCGCCGAGACGACAACCGCTGCGACGTCCGCTGCCTTGAGGATCGAGGCAGCGTCACGTATTGAGCCGGGATCATACGCGCATATTTCTCGCCCATCGAACTCCACGCCGCCCGGCACGATGATGCCGACGCCACCGACCGCAATCCGCAGATCATCGGGCCAATCAACGAACGGCGGGAGGATTTGTGAGGCGGGCGCCCCCAGACGAATCACGCCCGTTCGCAAGAGGTTGCGTCGTTGGACAACTGCGTTCGTGAAATGTGTGGTGCCGATCATCACGCGGCCGATTGCCGCATGCGCGACGCCGGCGTCGGCGATCGCGGCGGATAACGCGGCGACAATACCTTCTGTCACATCCTCAGATGTCGGGCGCTTTGCGGCGCCGAGCAAACGCCGCCCATCGAGCAGGACCGCGTCGGTATTTGTACCGCCAACATCAATCCCCGCCCGGATCATCGCGATCGCACACCCTTACGTACAGATTGTACAGAATCCTCGCAGCGATAGGAACATAGTGTTTACACACAGCGTATACCTGCAAGCGGAGTAGTACGAACCGGAGAGTATATTCGCCTCTTTGCTCCGGCGTAGCGGATGACTACGTTGTCGAGGCATACTCCCGGATAATACCCGCGAGGATTTTCACGCCACGCCGGATCGCCTCTTCGTCCGAGAACGAGAAGGACAACCGGATATTGCTTCGCCCGCTACCGTCGAAGTAGCAGCCCGTACCCGGCAGAAAATCAACACCGTGCGCGCGCGCCTCCGGCAACATGTTCACGGAGTCGCATCCCGGCGGCAACGTCAGCCAGAGAAAAAATCCTCCGTTCGGCTCCGTCCATTCGACGCCGTCCGGCATCTCCGACTGCAAGGCATCAAGCATGGTGTTCCGTCGGTTCCGGTAAATGTGAATCAGTTCGCCGACATGCTGCTCCAGTTCGCCGGATGCCGCATACTCCGCTGCGACATTTGATGCGAAGGGGCTTGTGCCGCCGTCGGCCTTCAACTTCGCCATCTTCTCGATCAATGTCGTCGGGCCGACGCACCAACCGAGCCGCATGCCCGCCGCCATGATTTTGGAGAACGTGCCGGTATACATGACGAGGCCGACGTCATCAAGCGTCACAAGCATCGGGATGCGTTCGCCGGAAAAGCGGAGGTCAAAGTACGCATCGTCCTCCAGGATCGCGACGTTGTACTCCTTCGCGAGTTCGAGGAGCCGTAACCGCCGATGCAATGGCGTCGTCACACCGGTCGGGTTCTGGAAGGTCGGAATGACATAGATAAACTTCGGTTGGACGCCCCGCGCCTTGAACTCCGCCAACCGGTTCTCCAGCATATCCATGCGCATACCTTCATTGTCCATCGGCACACCGACGCACCTGGCGTCATGAGCGCTGAACAACCGCACCGCACCCTGCCATGTCGGCTCCTCGGAAAGGACAATGTCGCCGGGATTGAGCATCGCACTACAGACGAGATCAATCGCCTGCGATGCCCCAGCGGTAATCAAGACGTTTTCGCGCTCGACCGTGACGCCATTGTCGCGCGTCAGTTTGGCGCGCAGTTGGTCAATCAGGCCGGCATAGCCCACGGCCGCCCCATACTGGAGCGCCCACTTGCCATTCTTTTCCATCGCCCGCGCGGTCGCTTCAGCAATGCTCCGGGCGGGAAGGCTGTTCGGATCGGGAAAGCCCCCTGTGAAGGAAATCCGGTCGGCGCTGCCCGCGGAAAAACCTGTCGGCGGGCCTGGCGGCAGCGCCTTCGCCTGATCTGAGAAGAGGCTCTCCAGCCGTGATTCCTGTACTTGTGCCATCAGGGGTCCCCTCTCGTATTCCGATACGCGCCAGTGTGATTGCTAGGCCGATTCCGCCGCGACCGGGTTGCGCAGTACGCCAATCCCTTCTACTTCGACTTCGATCGTGTCACCTGGCTGCATCGGGCCGACGCCCGCCGGTGTGCCGGTGATGATCACGTCGCCGGGATCGAGGGTCATGACGCGGGAGATGAAGGCGACCAGTTTTGGCACACTGAAAATCATTTGTGAGGTACGTGCGCTCTGGCGTACCGCACCATTCAAGCGGGACTGGACGGCGAGATCGTCCGCGCGCAACCCGACGTTGACGGAAGAACCGAGCGGCAAAAATGTGTCAAAACCCTTCGCGCGCGTCCATTGCCCATCTTTCGCTTGCAGGACGCGCGCCGAAACGTCATTGCCGCAGGTGAGGCCGAGGATATAGTCGTATGCGTCCGCTTCCGAGATGCGCCGTGCCCGCTTGCCGATCACGACGGCGAGTTCCGCCTCATAATGGATGTTCTCGGTATCCATCGGCAACTCAATTGTCGCGCCATTGCCAATCAGCGCGCTCTGCGGCTTCATGAAGATGACCGGCTCATCCGGCACGTCGCGGTCACGCCCGCCCTCTTTGACATGGTCCACATAGTTCAGCCCGACCGCGACGATCTTGCCGGGATGGACGGGGGGCAGGAGCGTCAGGCTATCGAGCGACCCGACTGCCGCACCGGGCGTGAGGCCGGAAAACGGATCACCCGTCGCGGACAGTACCTGCGCGCCTTCGAGCACGCCGTAGCGCGCTCCATCATCGGCCATGTAGCGGATGAATTGCATCCTATCCTCCCCATTGTGATCCGTTGATCTGCAACGATAGGCGATTTCAGTCGCACAGTAGTTTATCATGCCCGCGGACGATGACGGAACCCCTTTTCACAACGTGAAGGCCGTTATCGTATGGAATGGCACCGCATTGCCGTACATCGTACGATGTAGCGGCCAAATGAGTTGATATTCTCACGCACGGTCGCGGATCGTGCGGTCGCACGACGTTTCGGAGGGTAGCATGATGCTGGCGCTCACGGCGGATGACATCCAAACGCTCGTCCCGATGCGGGACGCGATTGCGCTTATGAAGGAAGCATTTCGCGAGTTGTCTGACGGTTCCGCAGTCGCACCACTCCGCACGCCGATCGAGGTGGCGCCGGAGCGCGCGGTGACGCTGTTCATGCCCGCTGCCGTGCCGTCGGTTGGTGGGCTTGGCCTGAAAGTCGTCTCCGTCTTCCCGAACAACCCGTCGCGCGGCCTCCCGACGATTCACGCGCTGGTCTGCCTGATTAATCCGGAAGACGGTGTGCCGCTTGCCATCATGGACGGGACGTACCTGACTGCCCTACGCACGGGGGCGGTTTCCGGCGCCGCGACGGACCTGATGGCACGCCAGGATGCGCGTATCCTGGCGCTCTTTGGCGCGGGAGTGCAAGCGGAGACGCAAGTGGAGGCAATCTGCGCGGTACGCCCGATTACTGAGATTCGTCTTGTCGCGCGGTCAGCCGAGAAGGGGACGGCATTCATCACGCGCCTCCGCACGCACGCGCCGGAGATTGCGGAAAGAATCGCGATCGTGCTCGATGCCGCGCACGCATTACGGGGTGCGGATGTGATTTGCACGGCGACGCCCGCAACCACGGCGCTCTTCGCCGATGCCGCCGTGGAACCGGGTACGCACATCAACGCCATTGGCGCATATACCCCCGCGATGCAGGAAATACCGCCGGAAACGGTCGCGCGGGCACGGATCGTCGTGGATCAGCGCGAGGCCGCGTGGGCTGAGGCGGGTGATCTGGTCATCGCGCGCGACCGGGGCCTCATCACCGAGCGTGACATTTACGCGGAACTCGGCGAACTCGTACATGGCGCGAAACGCGGTCGTGATTCGCCTGAGGAGATCACCTTTTTCAAATCGGTCGGCAACGCCGTACAGGATATTGCGGTCGGTCGCCGCGCCGTGGACCGGGCGGCACACAGCGGGCGGGGGCAAACGGTCAATCTGTCATGAGAATGTCGCGAGTCCGCGCCGCGACGGCACGGACTCGTTTTGCGTGAATGTGTGACACAGATCTCAGTCGGCGGCGAGCGGCAATTCCTGGCGCTTGGGCGCGTCAATGCAGCGCTCCTCGAACTCGTGCCGGAACTTGAGGATCATGCTTTGCACCGGGACCGGCGCGGCCTGCCCGAGACCACATAACGATAATTTAATGATCTGGTCGCTTGTCTCCATGATGACATCGAGATCGGCGACGCGCCCCTGCCCGCGCTGGAAACGGTCGAGGACTTCCAGTAATGCCTGGGTGCCCAACCGGCACGGTGTACACTTCCCGCACGATTCGTTGCGGTTGAACTCGATCATGTAATGCGCCAGATCAACCATACTCGTCGTGTCATCGTAGACGACGAACCCCGCCGAACCGATCAGACCACCGGCAGGCTCGATCCCCTCAAAGGTCATTGGGAGGTCGAAATCCTCCTCCGTCAGTACGCCGCCAGAGACGCCGCCTGTTTGCAGCCCTTTGAATTTGAAGCCGTCCCGCATGCCAAGATGGACTTCGTTAATCAGTTCGCCGGTTGTGACGCCGAACGGCAGCTCACTCATACCGACGCCCTTGATGTTGCCGCCCATCGTGTAGACTTTCGTGCCCTGGCTCTTATCTACGCCGATGCTGGCGTACCACGCCCCGCCCTTCTCGATGATGTGCGGCGCGTTGGCGAGCGTCTCGACATTGTTCACGACGGTCGGCCTGCCCCACAACCCGTATTCGACCGAGCGCGGCGGCTTGGTACGCGGTTGGCCGCGCGTGCCCTGGATTGAGTAGAGCATTGCCGAACCTTCGCCGCAGATATACGCGCCGCCACCGACGCGCACGACCATTTCGACCGTAAAGCCCGAATCAAGTACATTGTCACCGATGAGGCCCGCCTCCACCGCCTCCTGCACCGCATGGCGGAAATGGCGGATGGCAAGCGGGTACTCGCCGCCGATGTAGATGTAGCCACGATCAGATCCGATCGCGTAGCAGGCAATCAGAATTCCCTCGATCACCTCATGCGGGTCGAGTTCGAGCATCTTGCGGTCCTTGAAGACGTTCGGCTCGCCCTCATGCGCGTTACAGCAGACGTATTTCGGGTGCCCCACCGACGCACGCGCACTCTCCCATTTGATGCCCGCCTGGAACCCCGCACCACCACGACCGCGCACATTCGACGTCTTCATCTCCGCAATGACCTCGTCTTCGGTCATATCGAAGAGCGCCTTCGCGTACGATGCATAGCCACCGCGCGCCACATACTCATCGAGGCGCAGGGGGTCAATCAGACCCGCCTTACCGAGTACGATGCGCTGCTGCAAGCGCCAGAACGGGTCGTCCTTCAGCGGCGGAATGCCCTGAAACGGCTCGGGTCGTTGCTCATCCGCCGGGCCGTCAAAGTAGACACCGAGCGGACGGGCAACATTCGCGCGATCGTCGCGGATACCGTCGAGAATCGCCGGCACGTCGTCTGCCGTGACGTAGCCGTACATCACGGCGGGCCACCCCGCCTTCCGCACTTCAACGACGGGTTCGGCATAACAGTTGCCGAAGCAACCGACCTGGCGAATCTCGAGATCCATGCCCCGCGCACCCGACTGTGCCGTGAACGCCGCGATGACGTCTTCGACGCCCTTCGCGCGCGTGCATTCACTCATCGCGATGCTGACGACCGGCCGCTCGACGGCGGACATCATCCGTTGATACCGCTCGGTCGCCGCGTCCCGGTAGCGGTTAAATGCCTCTCGGTCAGCCAAATGTGGCACGGTCGGGGAGGCTGATGAGGTGTGGACGTTCATGCGTGTGTACCTCCCGGTGTCGTGGTGGCCGCTTCCTCGCCGTCATTGGTCAGGAGTTCATCAATCAACGCGCTCAATTTCGTGTTGTCCATCTGCGCATGGTACGCGCCGTCCACCATGCAGAGCGGCGCCTGATCGCACGCGCCGAGGCAGCCGGGGAAGATCTGCATCGTAATCTGCCCGTCCGGCGTCGTCTCCTTCTCGCCAAGTCCGAGGCGTGGGTAAATCACTTCGTTGATGAGTCGCTGCGATCCCACGACACGGCACGCCATCCCATTGCAAATCAGCAGGACATGCGCCCCCGGTTTCCGGAATCGGAAGTCGTTGTAAAAGGTCATCACGCCAAACACGCGGGTTTCGGAGATGTCGAGATGGGAGGCAATCACGCTGACCGCCTCCTCCGAGACGTAGCCGAACCGCTCCTGGACTTCCTGAAGCGAGGGCAAAATCAGTTCCTGCGCTTCCTGATAGTCACGCGGCGTGAAGTGCTCGGCCAGTACCTCGCGTACCCAGTCCAGGTCTATATCTTCCCCGGTAAGTTTGAACATTCTGGCGCTCCTGCCTGCTCGCGACCGTCCTCAGCGACGGATCGCCCCGTGAAGACATTCGCATTCGACGGCACATGGTGCCCCAAGCGAGAGTATACGGCGGCGCATTTTACCCGTCAACGCGGGAAAAATCGGCGTGTGTTCCACGCGACGGCTCGTGCCCATGCTATACTCCAAGCGGTTCGCGCGTTCCGCGCTACCGGAAGGAGACTCACCATGCGCGTCACGGACGGCCTCATCACCATCCGCGATCGGCTCGCGGCGAATAATGCCATACCGCCAACCCTCACCATGGTTGACACGTACCTCAATCGCGCGCAAGGCACGGACGCCTCCGCGCCGTCCTTGACCCAACTCGTCAAAATGCTCATGCGCACGCCGGAAGCGCATAAGAACAGCGGCGTGTACAACGACCTCACGCTACTCGAAGAGCAACTGAACGCCGCGACCGCCATCGCGCTGGCGGAGCGCGAGCGCGAAGACGCCCGCCCGATGCCCAAGGACAAGAAGTTCTACAAGGCCCAGCGTGACCGGGAGCAGGCGGTCAAAGACAAGACCCGATAGCGGACAGGTACGGTCACTGAGCAATTCGCCGCCGCTGCTTGCCATGACTCCCCGTGCTGACCCCTATGATCCGCCCGTCATCATCGCGCCACGCGATGGCGTTTCATTGCACAAATCCATCCGATAGCCCCGGATCAGCCGGTCATATATATGCACGACACGGCTGGTGATCACCGACCAACTGAAGCGTTGCGCCGCGACGGTCGCCTGCGCGCCAAGTCGCGATCGCACATCCGCATCGGCGAGGACGGCTCGCAAACGCGTCGCCAACGCCAGGGGATCGTTGTGCGGCACAAGATACCCCGTTCGGCCATCATCCACCGTAAAGGCGAGGCCACCAGCCCGTGACGCCACGACCGGCGTGCCACACGCCATCGCTTCGACCGCGACAAGACCAAAGGATTCATAAAACGATGGGACCGCAACGACATCCGCCGCGCGGTAATAGGCTGGCAATTCTGTGTGTGATACGGAGCCGATAAAATCAATTCGATCCAGGAGGTTCCGCGCGGCGGCGCGCGCAATGAGTTTCTCAAAAGCGGGTTCACCCTCTCCGCCACCAACGAGCAGCAACCGTGGCGGCGCCGTCAGCCACATCTCGCGCCGCAATCCGCAGAGTGCGTCCACGAGCACATCAATCCCCTTTATCGGATCAATCCGTCCGACGTAGAGAATCGTCGGATCGTCCGGGGGGAGATCGAGAAACCGACGAGCCTCGGCGCGATCGCCGGGCCGGAAGAGCGTGGTATCAACCCCCGCGGGGACAACACAGACTTTTCCCGGTTCCGCGCGGTAATACCATGTCATCTCCGCCTTCTCCTGCGGATTGAAGGCCATCACCGCGTCCACACTGTGCATCAACCGCCGTTCCGCCACCACGCGCTGCGCCGCCTCATTCTCCGACTCTGAGCGGGCGACATTGTTCTTCGCTTGCGCGAGGGTATGGAAGGTCATCAGCAACGGCACATCCCACCGGCAGCGGAGCGCGTCCCCGACGATGCCGGAGAGCCAGTAATGGGCATGGATCAGATCGTACGTCCGCCGGTTCTCATGCGCCCATGTATCAACCGCCATCGCAAACGACGGCAGGAAAGGCGCAAGTGATACCTTATCTACATTGCCGAATGGACCACACGGCAGGGCAACTAAACAGACTCCCGGTTCGAGCAGCGTTTCGGTGGGTACCCGCGCCGACTCCTGCCGCGTGAAGATGTCTACCCGCGCGCCGCGCGCCGCCAGTTCCCGCGCCAGTTCCCGGACGTAGATATTCAACCCACCGGCGCTTGGCCCGCCGATCCGCGCCAACGGGCTTGTATGCACCGCGAGCATGGCGATTCGCCGCACGGACGAGGGCAGGATGAACAATTCCGGCGGCGTCAAGGTCGTTCCTCCCTGCCCCGTTCTTCGTCGGTCAAGTCGCGGTCGTCCGCGAACATCCGCAATCGTGCCTCCGTCTCGGCGACCGCCTGCGCGATACTCGCCCGATCATCGGACGCAACGACGCGCCAGATCGGTGTATCGAAGGCGCCGAACCGGTATTTATATGTCTCATTGCCGCGCAGAAAGTCACAGAGCGTCAGGCCGCTATTCGCCGCGTCCTCGATCACCATGCCGGTTAGCACCATGCCGACACTGATCCGCGCGAAGGCGGGGTCGAACCCCGAGTTATAGACCAGCAGGCGTCCGTCCGCGGCGAAGGTGTAGATGGCAGCAACCGGCTCGCCACCAATATCGAGGAAGTAGAGACGGAGCCAGCCCGCATCGGCCATCGCCCCGGTCATCTCGTGAAAGAATTGCTCGATTTCCGGCGTGAGGAACCGTTCCTTGTCGGGCGCGCTGAGGCGATGCAGTCGAAAGAAGTCCGGCAGCGCGCCGAGGGCATCCTCCCGCCTGGTGAGGAGACGCAACGTGCCCGTTGGCGCGTCGCGCTCGAAATTCCGCGCCTTGCGCTTGATCTCATGGCGTTCTTTTTTCGGCAATGCCCGAAGATATGCCTCGAATGGCCCGCCGAGCCGCACGACGGGGCAGACTTCCTCCTGCACGATACGGACATGAGTCGTCTCCGCCAGCATTTCCGCGACGGCCGCATGCGATGGCGACCACTGGGGTACACAGTGCAGATCAATCGCGTCCCACCGCGCGCGGATACTGAGCAAATAGCCCGTAACCGCCGTCCAGACACGGTGCAACTGGTGTTCCGGCGCGATGATATCGAGGTAATCGGTCACGTCGGCCCCGCCCATCAACTGGATGGTACGACCGAGGGCGGTTTGACGGAGCACGAGCGGCGCGATACCGATCAGCACACCCGCATCGTCCCGGACAGCAAGGAGGAGTGGCTCGGCATCGGCGCCGAAGACGCGATACCATGACTCGGCCCAGCCGATGGATTGAAACGGGTAGGGCGTAATCGCCGTCGGCAGGAGCGCATTCCAGCCCTCGCGGAGCGCATTGAATGATGTTACTTCGACGGGCACGTTCTGAGTCCCGATTACTGCCGTGTGTGTCAACCGTCGCCTCCGACGCGCGCTTCATGAGCCACCGTGCAACTGAAACGCAACAACGGGGCCACTATTCCCGTTCTCGTTTATTGCGCTGGCTGTAATAGCCCATACCCGCCATTGCGCCGCCGATACACGACGTTGACAGTACCGGATCGTACATTGATGAAGGCGAAAAAGGCATGGCCGAGCAATTCCATCTGCTCGATCGCCTCCTCCGCGTCAATTGGCTTCGCGGAGAAGGCCTTGGTCCGGACAATCCGCGCGTCCGGCGCACGCTCCGCCCCATCGCCCTCCGATTCCTCGGCAGGCAGTGGCAATTCACCCTCATGATGACCATGGCGACGGCTCTTCCATTTACTGCGGTAGCGGACGATCTGCCGCTCCATCTTGGTGGCGACCGCGTCAACCGCCGCGTGGATGTCCGCCGCGTCTTCTTCCGCGCGCAAGAGCGCGAAGTTCGTCACGATCGTCAATTGGGCGATCTGGCGCACGCCCCCCGTGTGCCGTTGCTCCTCGCGCAGTTCGAGTTTCGCATCGGTCACGCGGCCCAGAAATCGGTCGAGGCGGCCCAGTTTCCGGTCAATGTAATCCTGCAAATCCGACGAGAGAGAGATCTGGTGCGCCTTGATGTGCAGTTCCATCACTTGCCCCCAATCGCTCGACGGTCCCGGCATGAAGTGTGAGCGGATGGTGACCCCGGAGGGACTCGAACCCCCAACGCGCAGCTTAGGACGCTGCCGGTCTATCCTTTGACCTACGGGGCCACACCATAGGTGAGTATACCATCGGTGCGCTGGGTGGTCAGGGTGGTCACCCGGCGGCACGTTCCCGCACGATTCTGCCTCGACCGGCGCGATGAAGGTGGATCACGAGGGAGGGAGGGGCGATTCACGAATCGCCCCTCCATACAAACCACGCCTTCTCTCGTGAACGACGATTACGCACCGGCTTCGCGATATTCGCCTTCAATCGTGTCGTCGGGCTTGTACTCTTCGGCAGCGCCGGGCTGGCCGTACATCGCCTGCCCAATCTTGGCGAGGGCCGTGTCGAGTTCGCTCTGCGCGGTCGTCATCTTCGTCGCGTCGTCGCCGGTCAGCGCATCATTCGCGGCGCGAATCTTGTCCTCGACTTCCGTCTTGACCGCGCCATCCACCTTATCGCCAAACTCCTTGAGGCTCTTCTCGGCGGCGTAGACGCTCGATTCGAGATGGTTGCGCGTTTCGATCTGCTCGCGCCGCTTCCGGTCGTCTTCAGCGTGCGCCTGCGCTTCATTGACCATCCGCTGGATTTCCGCTTCGGTCAGCCCGCTGGATGCGGTGATCGTCACGCTCTGCTGCTTGCCGGAGGCCGTGTCCTTCGCCGAGACGTTGACAATGCCGTTCGCGTCAATGTCGAAGGTCACTTCGATCTGCGGCACGCCGCGCGGTGCGGGTGGGATGCCGTCGAGGATGAATTTCGCCAGCGTCTTGTTCTCCCCGGCCATCGCCCGCTCGCCTTGCAAGACATGGATCTCCACCTGCGGCTGGTTGTCCGAGGCGGTGCTGAAGATCTGGCTCTTGCGCGTCGGGATCGTCGTGTTCCGCTCGATCAGCGGCGTGGAGACCCCACCGAGCGTCTCGATACCGAGGGTCAGTGGCGTCACATCCAGGAGGAGGACATCCTTGACCTCGCCGCCGAGCACGCCCGCCTGAATCGCCGCACCGAGTGCGACCACTTCGTCCGGGTTGATCGTCCGGTTCGGCTCCTTGCCGAAGAACTTGCCAACCCGCTCCTGCACGAGCGGCATGCGCGTCTGGCCACCGACGAGCAGTATCTCGTCCACCTTGCCCGGTTGTAACTCGGCATCTTTGAGGGCCGCTTCCATTGGCTGGATCGTCGCGTCCACCAGTTTGCCGACCAGTTGCTCCAACTTCGAGCGCGTGAATGTGACGTTGAGGTGCTTCGGGCCGGTCGCGTCCGCCGTGATGAACGGCAGGGACACATCGGTTTGCTGGGTCGAGGAGAGTTCGATCTTCCCCTTCTCCGCCGCCTCTTTCAGCCGCTGGAGAGCCTGCCGGTCGTTGCGAAGGTCAATGCCGTTCTCGCGCTTGAACTCATCCGCAAGCCAGTTGATGATCTCCTGATCGAAGTCGTCGCCGCCGAGGTGCGTGTCGCCATTCGTCGCCTTGACCTCGAAGACACCCTCCGAGATGTCGAGGACGGAGATGTCATACGTGCCGCCGCCGAGGTCGTAGACAGCGATCTCCTCCTCCTTCTTCTTGTCGAGGCCATAGGCGAGTGACGAGGCGGTCGGCTCGTTGATGATCCGCAAGACTTCCAAACCCGCGATCCGACCGGCGTCCTTCGTCGCCTGCCGTTGCGCATCGTTGAAGTAGGCGGGGACGGTGATCACCGCTTTGTCCACCTTGTCGCCGAGGTACGCTTCGGCGTCGGTCTTCAGTTTCTGCAGGATCATCGCGGAGATTTCCTGCGGCGAGTAGGTCTTGTCGCCCATATGGACCTGTACATCGCCATTGCCGGCGGCGGAAATCTTATACGGGACGAGTTTCGCGTCCCGCGCCACCGAGGGATCATTGAACTTGCGCCCGATGAACCGCTTCACGGAATTGATGGTGTTCTCCGGGTTCATCACCGCTTGCCGCTTCGCGAACTGCCCGACGAGCCGCTCGCCCGCCGGGGTCATCGCCACGACGGACGGCGTCAGCCTGCTCCCCTCGGCATTCGGGATGACGGTCGGCTCGCCGCCCTCCATCACCGCCATCACCGAGTTCGTCGTCCCAAGGTCAATGCCAATCGTTCGTGCCATTCCTTCGTTCCTTTCAGTCACTAGTCACTCGTCGCCAGTCGGCGGTCGGCAGTCGTCAGTGGAAAAAGCGCGCGGCGATCAATCCGTCTTCGGCGTATTGCCAACTGCCGACTGGCGACTGCCGACTTTCACCAAAGCAGGGCGAATGACATTGCCGTGCAGCGTGTAGCCACGGCGCAATTCGGCGACGACAACATCGCCGCCGTCGCCGTCCACCAGTACCGCTTCGTGCAGGGCCGGGTCGAACTTCTGGCCGGCCGCCGCAATTGGCTGGACGCCCTCGCTCTCCAACACCGCACGCAGTTTGTGCGCGACGAGCGCGACGCCATTCAGCCACGCCTCGGCATCCGCACCCTTCGGTACATTCGCCAGTGCGAGATCAAAGTCATCAAGCACCGGCAGCACCTTCGCGATGACGATTAACCCCGCCATCTGCGCGTCCCGCTGCTTCTCCTGCTCGACGCGCCGCTTGTAGTTGAGGAACTCCGCGCGGGCGCGCTGCCAACTGTCGAGCAGTTCGGCGCTGCGGGCGCGCTCGGCTTCCAACTGGGCCTCGGGGTCGTCCGAGGCAACCGCTGTCGCGGTGGTCGCTGCTTCGGGCGGCGTGTCGTTCGGTGCGGTCGCCTCCTGATCCACGGTCTGTTCTTCGCTCATCTACTGCCATCCTCTTTCTGGTGGTGGCGGGCTTTGCCTGCCCGTCGCTGTGGCAGGCAAAGCCCGCCACCAATTTGTCCTTACTCGCCTCAATCGTTCCCAATGCCAAGATGCGGGTCACGCGTCGTGTACAACTCCGTGAGTAAATCGCTCAACACCTGCGAGACATAGCGGACAGACGAGATCGTCCGCTCGTAATACATCCGCGTCGGGCCGAGCACCGCGACCATGCCGGTCACTTCCGATGGGATGCCATAGGTCGCCAGCACGATGCCAAAATCCTGCAATGCATCCCACTGATTCTCCGCGCCGATGATTACCTGCACGCGATTCACGCGCCCGGCATCCTCGGTCGCGACAAGCAACTGGGGCAGGAGCGCCGTTAGGAGCGCCCCACCGCGGAGCAATTCAATCAACCGCCCGGCCCGCTCATGCCCGTCGAACTCCGGTTGCTGCAAGACATTGCCGAGGCCATCATGGACGACCTCGGCGCTCATCGCCTCTTCGAGGTTCCGCAACATGCGCACGGACTCATCAGCGACGACGCGATCAATGCCGGTCATATGCTCGGCCGCCAGCGCGATCTCGCTCCGGCCAAGTTGTGCCAGTTGCACGCTCACGCGATCGGCAACCGAACGCAGTGTCGGCTGATCGAAGGCAGCAGGCAGTGTCACCATCGCCTGCCGCACCGCGCCCTCACGCGTCACAAGGACGAGCAGGGCCGTCTTCTCCTGCACGGCGATCAGTTCGACATTTTTCACCTTCGGTAGCCGCGCGCGGGGCGTCGTGACGACCGAGACATTGCCCGCCACTCGCGCCAAAACGGACGCGGCGAGTTTCACCCACTCATCGAGATGCACCTCGACCTGATGAAACTGGTGCCGGATCAGCATCTGCTCGTTCGTGGAGAGGCTGGGTTGATCCATTAACCGCTCGACGTAATAGCGATAGCCTGCGTCGGTCGGCGTGCGGCCGCCGGATGTGTGCGCCTGCTGAATAAAGCCCAGCCGTTCGAGCATCGCCATATCATTGCGGACGGTTGCGCTCGAAATATCAAGCCCGCCCCGCTCAACGACGGTCTTCGAACCGATCGCGCGCATCGTATCCGTATATTCGCGCACGAGGAGGCGGAGGATCCGCTCCTGCCGCGCGCTCAACCGTGCATCAACCATCGCCACTCCTTATTAGCACTCTCGCCTCACGACTGCTAATAGCGAGACCATACCACTTGACACAACCCGTGTCAAGCCATTGCCGTGCATTATGTCAAGTTTACGTACGGCGAGGTGGCGAATTCCACCATCTTGCCGTACCATTACCGACCTGAGTCGTTTGCATGGAAAGGTGATGCATGAACGCGACCCCGACCGTCTCCGACGAACTACGCGTCCTCCCCCGGAGCGCACGTCGCAGCCGTGCGGGCCTGCTCACGCTCGGCACTGTCCCGCTGACGACCTTCGCCCTCCGCTACGGCACGCCGCTCTATCTCTTCGACGACGAACACTTGCGCGCGACCATGTGGCGGTTCCGGCGCGCCTTCAGCGAGCGCCTGCCCGCGCCCGCGACCTTCACGCTTTCCTATGCCTCGAAGGCGTTTCTCTGTACCGCACTCGTCCAGATATTGGCAGAGGAACGGGTTGGCCTCGATGTCAACTCCGGCGGTGAACTGCACATTGCCCTCCACGGTGGCATGCCCGCGGCGATGATCCATCTGCACGGCAACGCGAAGAGTGCGGACGAACTGCGGATGGCGCTCGAACGCGGCGTTGGCCGGATCGTCGTGGACAACCGAACCGAACTGGCCGCGCTCGACCGAATCGCCGGATCGCTCGGCACCCGCGCGGCGATCTGGCTGCGCGTCAATCCCGGCGTCGCCGTCCGCACGCACGCGGCGATGGCGACCGGCCATCTCGACTCAAAGTTCGGCCTCGCCATCGAGACGGGCGACGCGGCGCACGCCGTAGAAGCCGCGCTTGCGGCAGAGCATCTCGACCTCATCGGTCTGCACGCGCACATTGGCTCCTCCATCGCGGAGACGGAGCCATACCAGGAGACGGCCCGCAGGTTCGTCCGCTTCGCGACCGAGATGCGCGCGCGACACGGCTGGACGATGCGAGAGTGCAGCCCCGGTGGCGGCTTCGCCGTCCCCTATCTGCCGGACGATGACGCGCTCGAGGCCGATCCCGCCGCCGAGGCGATCATCGGCACACTCGTTGCCGAGTGCGTGCGCGCCGATTTCCCGCTACCCGACATCACCATCGAGCCGGGCAAGGCGCTCATCGGCCCGGCGGCGATTGCACTTTACCGCATCAACAACATCAAGGAGATCGCTGGGGTCCGACGCTTCGTTGCCGTGGATGGCGGAATGGCGGACAACATTCGCCCCGCGCTCTACGGCGCACGGTACACGGTTCTGCTCGCGAACCGCGCGCCAACGGGCGACCCGGTCATCAGCACGGTCGTCGGGCGGTATTGCGAGAGTGGCGACATCCTCGCCCGCGATGTTGCCTTGCCCGCCGATCTCGAAGCGGGCGATCTGCTCGCCTTCCCGACCGCGGGCGCGTATAGCATCCCGATGTCCAGCCAGTACAATGGCGTGCCGCGACCGGCGATTGCGCTCGTCCGCGAGGACGGCACGCACCAACTGATACGTCGCCGCGAGACGTATGATGATCTCCTCCGCACCGATGTGCCACTGGAAGTGACGTAAGGGAGATGCCTGCCATGCCATTCGCCGATCTGACGGGCCGCGTCGCCATCGTCACGGGCGGAGCGGGCGCGCTTGGCCGGGCGACGATTCGCGTTCTCCTCGACGCCGGTGCGACAGTCGTCACGACAGACAAGCGGGGCGCCGGCATGCGCGACCTCGGCGCGTCTCTCCCCGATAATCTCCGCGCGCGCTTCGCGACCATCGAGGCAAACATCGCGACCGAAGAAGATGCGGGAAGCGTCGTGCGGCATGCGACTGAAGCCAATGGTTCGCTGGATATCCTCATCAATATCGTTGGTGGCTACGCAGGCGGGCCGTCCGTGGCGGAGACCGACCTGGCGACATGGCGCGAGCAGTACGAACTGAACGCGACGACCGCGTTTCTCATGTCCCGCGCGGCGATCCCTGCCATGCAATCGCGCGGCTGGGGGCGTATCATTAACGTCGCGTCGCGCGTCGCGCGCACGTCACCCGCCGGTCTGAGCGCGTACGCGGCCTCGAAGGCGGCGGTGCTCACGCTGACCGAGGTGCTGGCGAACGAATTGCGCGATCACGGCATCACGGCGAACGCGATTCTGCCGAGCGTCATTGACACACCGGCCAACCGCGCCGCGATGCCGGCCAGTGATTTCGACGTATGGGTGCGGCCGGAGCAGATTGGGGCGGTCATCCGCTTTCTCGCCTCGGAGGAGAGCGGCATCATCAGCGGCGCGGCGATCCCGGTCTATGGGCGGGCGTAACGATCACGAGGAGCAGTGAACGTGTCACTCACAGGCGCATACGGGGGAGAGAAATGGTCGCCACGAACGCGATCGCGCCGGGAGGAGATGGCCGACATCTGGGGCGACTGGGGCTCCGGTTCGGAGTGCGGCCGCTTGCGCGCGGTGCTGCTCCATCGGCCCGGCCCGGAACTGGATGAGATAACCGACTTCGACGCCGTACAGATGCGTGCCGATCTGCGACCTGATCTCGCCCGCGCGCAGCACGATGCGATGGCCGCCGCATACCGGGCTGAGGGGATCGCCGTTCATTACGTCGAGGGATACCGACCCGACAAGCCGAATCAACTCTTCTGCCGCGACCTGATGACGATGTCGCCCGAAGGGGCGATTCTCGCCCGCCCCGCCAGCACCGTCCGCGCGGGCGAAGAGCGCATCCTTGCCGAGACGCTCGGCGTCCTCGGCGTGCCGATCCTGATCAGTGTCCACGGCAGCGGCACCTTCGAGGGCGCGGACGCGATCTGGGCCGCACCCGACTTCTGCTTTGTCGCGGAAGGGCTGCGCACGAATCGCGTGGGCGCGGATCAAGTAACCTGGGCGCTGCGGAGTATCGGTGTCACGGTGGAGCGCGTCGTCCTGCCATATGGCGCGATGCACCTCGACGGCCTACTGAACTTTGCCGCGCCCGATGTGGCGGTCGTCTGGCCGCGCCGGACGCCGATGAATGTTGTGCATGCCTTGCAGGAACGCGGCGTGCGCATTCTCCATCTGCTTGATGAACCGGCGACGCACGACTGTTTACCTGGCAACTTCGTCGCGCTCGCGCCAAACCGTATCCTGATGCCGACGGGCGCGCCACGCCAGCGCGCGATCTACGAAGACGCGGGTATCATCTGCATCGAGATCGAGGTTCGCGAACTGATCAAAGCCGGCGGCGGTATCCACTGCATGACCGCCTTCCTTTCGCGCGAAGAAGCGGACGGAACCGATGTTCGACCATACGGGATGATGTGCGATGCTGGTTGAGTTGAGCATTCAGAATATCGCGATCATTGACCGGCTGCGGGTGACGTTCGAGCCGGCATTGAACGCACTCACCGGCGAAACGGGTGCGGGCAAGTCCATCATCATTGACGCCCTTGGGGCAGTCGTCGGCGGGCGGACATCGCCCGACATGCTGCGCTCCGGCGAGGAGCGGGCACGGATCGAGGCAGTCTTTGATGTCAGCGACCGCGACGATGCCCTGCTCGCCGCGCTCCTCGATGAGGCGGGCATCGAGCATGATGACGGCACGCTAATCCTCGCGCGTGATCTCCAATCGAATGGCCGTTCCGTCGCCCGGATCAACGGCCAGACGGTAACGGTCGGTCTACTCGGTCGCGTCGGCGAGCGATTGGTGGACATTCATGGCCAGAGCGCGCATCTCTCGCTCCTCCGCCCCGCCACGCATCTCGATTTCCTCGACGCGTACGCGGGGCTGATGGAGCGTCGCGCGGAACTCGCGGCGCTCGTCAGCCGCGTGCGATGGATTCGCGCCGCGCGATCCGCGTTGGAGCGGGATGACCGGGAACTCGCGCGCCGGATGGATTTGCTCCGTTTTCAGGTCGAGGAGATCGCGAGTGCGAACCTTGGGTTGGAAGAAGACGATGCGCTCCGCGTCGAGCGGCAGCGGCTGTCGAATGCATCGCACCTGCAAGTGATCGCCGACACGGTCTATCGCACGCTCCGCGAGGGGACGCCGCCGCGCGGCACGAGCGTGGTCGAGGGGCTACGCGATGTCGCGAAGAATCTCGGCGAACTGGCGAAACTCGACCCCGCGCTGGCGGAAGCGGAGAGCGAGGTGGACGAGATGGTCTACCTGCTCGAAGACGTTGCCGCCACCGTCCGCACCTACCGGGACACCGTGGAGGACAACCCGGCGCGGCTGGCGGAGGTCGAGGAACGGCTCGCGTTGATCCGCGACCTGGAACGGAAGTACGGCGGCACGGTCGCGGAAGTGCTCGCGTTCGGTGACGAGGCAGCGCGCGAACTGGAGACGCTGGAAGGGAGCGAGGAACGGCTCGCGCAGTTGCGAGACGAGGAATCGGACGTCTTGCGACAGATCGGCGAGCGGGCCGGGAAACTCTCGCAGGCCCGCCAAAAGGCTGCGACGCGCCTCGCCAAAGCGGTCGAGGCGGAAATCGCACACCTCGCGATGGGCCGCACGCGCTTCACCGTTTTTCAGTCGCAGGAAGAGGACGCGGAGGGCGCCCCGGTCGGTGGCGATGACGGTCACGCGCGCTATCTCGCCTTCGACACACGCGGCGTGGATCGTGTCGAATTCCTGATCGCGCCCAATGCCGGTGAAGCGCCGAAGCCACTCGCCCGAATCGCCTCCGGCGGCGAAACCGCGCGCCTGATGCTCGCGCTCAAGTCCGTCCTCGCGGCGGCAGATGCGACGCCAACGTTGGTCTTTGATGAAGTGGATGTCGGTATCGGTGGCCGTAGCGGGCAGGTGGTCGGCGAAACGCTCTCGGCCCTTGCCCGCACGCATCAGGTGCTCTGCATCACGCACCTCGCGCAAGTCGCCGCCTTTGCGGACGGTCATTTCCGCATCCTCAAGCGCGATGTGCGTGGCCGGACGGTCTCGGACGTCGAGCGGCTGAGTGAGTCGGCACGCATCGAGGAACTGGCCACGATGCTGGATGGCGCCCCGATCACCCCCGCTGCCCGTGCGAGCGCACGCGACCTGGCGGAACGCGCCCTCGCACGAAAAGTGGCGACAGAGGCAACGCGTCAGCCTGCCGCCGACTAACCGCAGTGCCGTGTGTGTTACACTCGTGTCGGGAGATCAATCGCGACCGCTTCTGCGGTATGGACGTAAGTGAATCCGCATTGACAGCGTCGCCGAAACAATCCGACCCACCTCCCCATCCGGATGATGCGGCTGACCCACGCGCCGACGTGCCGGGTGATGGCCAAACGGACGATACCGCGCCGTCACCCTTTCACGCACTCTATCCATTTTCCCTCGATCCGTTCCAGGAAGAAGCGATCGGCCTGCTGGGGCGGGGCGAATCGGTGATGGTTGCCGCGCCAACCGGGACGGGGAAGACCGTCGTCGCGGAGTACGCCGTTCACAGCGCGTTGGGTCGCCGCGCCCGCGTTATGTACACGACCCCGATCAAGGCGCTCTCGAACCAGAAGTTCCGCGATCTCCGCGCCCGCTACGGTGACGCGGTCGGTCTGCTCACCGGGGATGTGACCGTCAATCCACGCGCGCCGATTCTCGTCATGACGACCGAAGTCGTGCGGAACATGCTCATCCAGGCGCCGTGGGAAATGGACACGGTGGATGCGATCATCTTCGATGAAATCCACTTTCTCGCCGACCCGGAACGCGGCACGACGTGGGAGGAGGCGATCATCCTCTGCCCGGAACACATCCAGTTGGTGTGTCTCTCCGCGACGGTCTCGAACGCGCAGGAGATTGCTGCATGGATCGGTCGGACGCACCGGCCCATCCACCTGATCACCCATGATGAGCGCGCGGTGCCGCTCGCGCTCTACTACTATCTCGATGGCGCGCTCCATCTCGTCATTGACCGCACCGGGCGACAGGTCGCGGATTTCCCGGACATCGGTGGCGAATACCGCCGCGCCTATCGCGGTCAGTCATGGGAAGAAGACGCGCTCGACATGCCGCCGGAGCGCGACGAGCCGACGCCGACGGAGATCGTCCTCGCCTTGCAGCAGCAGGAGATGCTGCCCGCGATCTATTTCCAGTTCAGCCGCAAGGAGTGCGAGGTTTGGGCACAACACGCGGCAGCGGCCGGGGTGGATTTCACGGCGAATGGCAATGCCGCCGCAATCGAGGCGACCATTGAGGCGCATCTGCGACTGTTGGCGAACGAAGACCAGCAACTATCGCAGGTCGCGCAGATCGTCCGGCTGGCGCGGCGCGGCATCGGTTATCATCACGCGGGGCTGTTGCCCATCCTCAAGCAGTTGGTCGAGACGCTCTTTACCGGCGGCTTGATGGGTGTCGTCTACGCGACGGACACACTGGCGCTCGGCGTCAACATGCCCGCCCGGACGTGTGTGATCGGGCGGCTGACGAAGTGGGATGGGCGCCGGCGCCGCCTGCTCATCCCCAATGAGTTCCAGCAAATGTCGGGGCGAGCGGGGCGGCGGGGGATGGACGCGCTCGGCCATGTGGTGACGCCGTACAGCGCACGCATCTCATTCACGGAGATGTTGCAGATCGCAACGGGTCCGCTCCATCCGGTGCGGAGCGGATTTTCGGTGCGGTACAACACGGTCCTCAACCTCTGGGATCCACCGGCAGGCGAACGCGTGCGTCAGTTGTTGAGCCAGAGCCTGTTGCAATATCAGACGAACCGGCGCGTCCGCGATACAGAAATGGACTTAATGGCCCTGGAGGAGCGGATCGCCACGGTGTCGAAGGGCTGTTTGCTCGGCTATGAGGGCGGCGACGACCTGCTCAACGAATTTCGCGCGCTCGGACGGGGCGTCAAACTGGCGGAGACGCAGGAACGTCGCGCGCGGGAGGACGAGACGCGCGTGCTGATGATGACGGACGACCGCCCGTGGAAAGAGCCGACACGGCATGTGCTGCGCCAGGTCTTCCGCACGCTGCCGGTCGGCGCGATGATTCACGTCCGGGAGAAGGGTTGGGGTGTCTATCTCGGCCGGCCGATTGACGCGACGCACGCGGCGATTGGTCGTTTCCTGTTCGGGCTAGCCGACATGGATGCGCCCCCTTCCATTCGCATTGTGAGCGAGTACCGTCAGATTGATCACTTGCCGTCGCCCAATGCGGCGATCACGCTGCCCGAATCGCTCGTCGTGCTCCCGGAAAACACCGAGAACGTCGCCGCATCGCTCGCACCCTCGGAATGGAATGCGCTCCGAGCAGATGTCGCGGCGCTTGGCCTTCCTGATCTCGACGCGTGGCTGTCGGAATTTCGCGCTGCCCGCCGCCTCGTGCAACGCGAAGAGCTGGAGGCTGCCCGCGAAGCGACCCAAACCGCGCACGACGCCGTGCTGCGCCTCACCGAGCAACAACGCGCGCACGTTTGTGAAGCCTGCCCCGTTCGCGATGAGCACCGGCGAAATCTTGCCGTCCTCGAACGGCTGGCACGCGAGCGCCAGATCATGGCGGATCGGGCGGCCCAGGAGTCACAGGCGGACGACGCGCAGACGCGCAACGTGATTCGTGGCATCGCCGCCGTCCTGCATCAATTCGGCTACCTGCATCGCGGCTACACGACGCCGAAAGCGGATCTGCTCGCGGACATCTTTGACACGAACGCGCTTGTCGTCGCCGAACTCGTTGATCGGGGTTGGCTCGACGACCTCTCCCCGGAAGATGTGGCGGAAGTCTTTTCATGGTTCGCCTACGATCGGGACGCGCGGTTCGAAAATACCTTCGAGTTGCCGCGTCACCTCACCCTCGTGCGTGAACGTCTCGATGTTTTGACACATGGCGTCCTCGTCGCGGAACGGCGGGCCGGGCTGACGATTACCACGGGGTATCACCCACTCTTTTACGGCGCGCTCCGCGCATGGTGTCGCGGGGCGGTAATGGAGCGCATTGTCGAGAAGGTTGGCCTCAGCGAGGGCGATGTCGTGCTCGCGTTCAACAAGTCGCTGGATATCATGCGTCAGGTACGGACGATGCTCCAGGCCGTCCGCCCGGAAAGCCCACTCGTCGAACGGCTGGCGGCGGCGGAACAGCGCGTGCGGCGCGGCATCGTCGCGCAGTCCTACACGATTGGCATTATGCCGGTGTCTGCCGTCCTGGCGCCCGACGATGCGCCTCTCTCTCTCGAAGGAGCCGTGTAGTGTCCGTCCAGGTCGGTGTAGCGGTGCTGATCATCGGCCTCGTGGCCGCCGCGCTCCTCGCGGTCGTCGTCAGTCGGTGGGCCTTGAAAATGGATCGCCGCGCGCGGCGGCGGAAGCAAAAAGCGATCCGCCGTCGCATCGGCGGCATAGATGAACGTTGATAACCAGATCAGAGCGCCACGAATCCCTGATCGGTCACGCGTGCCGCCGGGATCACCGACAGCGCGAGAAATGAGAGCGTCGCGAAGGGCGCGGAGAGCGGCGAACCGAGCGCCTGCACTTGCCGCGAGAGATGCTCAAGTTCTTTTGCGACCGACGCGGCGGGCTGATCGGAGAGTAAACCGGCAATTGGCAACGGTAGCCGACCACATACCACGTTATTGACGACAAGAACGAGTCCGCCGTCCATCCGTTCGATCTCGCGGACCGCACCGGCGATGTCATCGTCGTTTGCTCCGGCGACGATGATGTTGTGCGCGTCATGCGCGACGGATGAGGCAATCGCGCCCTCCCGCAATCCCAATCCGATCACCAGTCCGACGCCGACATTCCCGGTCGCGCGGTGCCGCTCGATGCACGCGAGTTTGAGGATGTCGCGCGCGGGGTCGGCCTGAATGTAGCCGTCCACAACGAGCGGTGCGACACGCAGATGCTCCGTGACGATCTGGCCGGGAATAATGCCGACCGCGTCCATCATGCCACCGTCCGAAGGTAAACCGAGCCGCGCGACGCCGAACTCGCCGATGGACATCGTACGCCGCAATACATCCGGAATCACCGTCTCGTTCTCGAAAAGTGGTACGCCGTCCGATGCGACGCATCTGCCCGCATGGTATGTATGCAGGGCACGGAACGCCGTGAGGTCTTCCAGTACGACGAGATCGGCACGCATCCCCGGTGCGATGGCGCCGCGATCGCGGAAGTTCCAGAACCGCGCCGTGTTAATCGTGCAGAGTTGCAGCGCGCGGATTGGGTCGAGGCCGCGACGGACGGCCTGCCTCAGCGTTTCGTCCATGTGCCCGTCGGTGACGAGCGTCGAGCATTCCCGGTCGTCGGAGCAAAACATGATGAACGGCCATGTATGGTCATTCACGAGCGGAAGCAGGGCGGCGAGATTGTGCTCCGTTGAACCCTCACGGATCATAATGGACATCCCGCGCCGCAACTTCTCCGCCGCTTCGTCGTGCGTCACTGATTCATGATCGGAGCGCGGGCCGGCGGCGATGTATGCCTGCACGTCGGCGCCACGCACGCCGGGCGCGTGGCCGTCAATTGGCCGATGCGCCTCCTCGGCGGCCATCACGCGGGCGAGAACATCCGGGACACCGCCGATCACCAGCGGGTAGGCCATCAGTTCCCCGAGACCGATCACTTCAGGTATCGCCAGTCCTTCCGCGATCTCATCCGGCCCGAACGTCGCGCCGGATGTCTCACGCGGGCTGGCGGGCACGCACGACGGCATCGTGAAGTAGCACGACATTGGCAGATCGCGCGTCCCGGCAATCAATGCGCGCATGCCGATAAGGCCGAGCACATTGGCGATTTCATGTGGATCCGAGACCGTCGCGCTCGTCCCGTGTGGGATGACGGCGCGCGCGAATTCGTTGACCCAAAGGAGGCTCGATTCGAGATGGATATGCGCGTCCATCAAGCCGGGCGCGAGATACCGTCCGTGGAGATCAACCGTCTTCACGCCATTCGTGTATGGCCCGACACCCGCGATCCGGCCGTCACAGATCGCAATGTTGCCCTCCTCGATATCGCCTGCGTAGACATTGACGATCCGCGCGTTGGCGAGAATGAGGTCGGCGGGCGCGTGTCCTGCCGCGACATCAACGAGGCGACCGCGTTGCGCCGTTTCGCGCGCCCGGATGCTGCTCATCGTCATCCTCCTGCCGAATACACTGTATCCGCATCCAATGGCCAGATCGGGCGGCGCACCTGACGAAAGGCAAATCGCTCGAGATGCGGGCTGCTGATGCCTGGCGTGTCCACATCAAGAATCTTCGCGGCAATCGGCGCAAACGCCGCCCGGAAGTGGACGCTCGATTTGACCACGATTGCCCGTGCGGTCGTTGGCTCAACGCCGAGGCTGCGGAAGAGCGATAGATCGAGCGCCTGGACGCGTTGGTCCGTCACGATCACCGTGATGCCGTCCAGATCGAGGACGGCGGTAATGCCCATGCGCGTGCGTCCGCCGGTTCCCATCGGGCCTGTGTTGGTAAAGACGCCATCGGTGATCCGTACGACGCGGGCATCCGCGTTCACCGAAGCGCCGTGCCGGTCGTCCGTCTTGCCGCCTAGTCGTACCGTGATCGCCGTGCCGGCGCCTGCCGCTACTGCCCGCGCGACGGTCTCCGGATCGCGGATTACACCGATGATGACGTCGCGCAGGCGCGCCTCGCGAAGCGCCGCCAGCAGCGTGGTACCATCGCATGGCGCGCCCGCACCGGGATTGTCGCCGGTGTCCGAGAGGACCACGGGATGTCGTATCGCTTCTCTGACTTGCCGCACCGCCTCATCAACGGGCGTGAGAGTCGGGGCGAATTCCGCGCGACGCCGCCATGCGTCACCCGCGATACGATCGGCGATTTCTTGTGCGAGCAATTGGTTGTTCGCGGTCGAAACGAGCACACGCAGACCAGCATCGCGGATGTCGCTGTAGGGGAAACCGCCCGCGACGCTGATATTCAGCACGCCCGGGCGCCGCCGCTCGCGCTCGGCAACCCGTAACACCCAACGCATGGGTGTCTCCTCCGTCGTGCATTGCGGTGGGAGAGGCACGAGCATTGGCGGGCACGCGAGCGCGGTCGTGATGGTTGTCCGTCCATCGAGAAGGCGCTGGAGGAGCGCGGTTGCTTCGTACCCACGCTCGTAGGTGTCAACATGCGGGTACGTCGTGTACGCGACCAGCGCATCGGCAGCCCGCACCATCGCGGGGGAAATATTCGCATGTGAATCGAGCGTCGCGATCAGTGGCACCCCCGGCCCGACGATCGCTCGGACAGCCCGTAGGAGATCGGCCTCCGCGTCCGAGACATCCTCAGTGACCATCGCGCCGTGCAGCCCCAGCAAAACCCCATCCACGGCACCCGCCGCGCGCAGATCGTCGAGCAGCGATCGCCGCAGGTCGGCGTACGCGCTGCGGGTGACGATCCCACCGGGAGTGGCGGAGGCGAACAGCAGTGGAATCGCCGTTGCGCCGATGGCCGTGACACCGTCGAGAAAACCGCCGATGACCGTCCGCGTGCCGGCGAACCCGGAGAGAAGATCGTGGCCCCCGATCAAGAGGCGCTGGCGAAACTGCTCGTAATCCGTCGGTACAACGCTGAAAAGATTCGTTTCGTGCGCGATGCCGCCAATGGCAATGCGTCGGGTGATGTGTGACCGACCGCGCCGTTCCACACGCATTATTGTTCCTCGGTCGGTGCGATGGTGGCTGGCGATTCGCTGGCCGCGTCGGCCTATTGTAATACAGGACTGCCCACGGTACGTGTAGCCCGGTCGGGTATACTGATCGGGCGGCAGTGCATGCCGCGCACGGTCGCCGTTGAAGGAGCGCAAGTGTCCATTCCGAATGAGTTCATCGAGATGCGTGATGTCGCGATCGCGGCGGCGCGCGAAGCCGGTACGGCGATCCGCGCGGTGGCTGAACAAGGCATCAAAGAGATCATCTTCAAAGGCGAAGGGAAGCGTGATCTCGTCACGGAGGCGGACAAACGCAGCGAGCAAATCATCATTGATGCGATCACACGATCGTATCCCGATCATCAGATTCTCGCTGAGGAAGGGACGAGTGCCGGCGGCGGCGGCGCCTACCGGTGGATCATTGATCCGCTCGACGGCACGACGAATTTCGCGCACCACTACCCGCTCTATTGCGTCTCTATCGCGGTTGAGCGCGCGGGCGAACCCCTCATCGGTGTCGTCTTCGCGCCGTATATGAACGAACTCTTCGTCGCGATCAAGGGCGGCGGAGCGACGCTGAATAGCGCGCCGATTGCCGTTTCCGGTGTCACCGACCTCATCGGCGGATTACTGTGCACCGGTTTTCCTTACCGGCTGGACGGCCCGACAAATAATCTCGTCAACTGGGGAAACTTCGTCCTGCGCACGCAGGCGACTCGCCGCGATGGTGCGGCCGCCCTCGATCTCTGCTATGTTGCCGCCGGACGGTTCGATGGCTTCTGGGAATTGAACTTGCAGCCGTGGGACATGGCGGCAGGCGCATTGATGATCCAGGAAGCGGGCGGAACGATCTCCGATCCGTATGGCAATCCCTTCCGGATAGATGGTCACGACATTGTCGGCTCGAACGGTCATCTCCACGAGAAAATGCTCGATGTGCTAGCAATGAGTAAAAACGGTCATGGCGCCGGGAAACCAAATGCGGAAACCGAGCAACGCGCGAAACCGGCGGGCGCCGACGCCACGAGGGACGAGACAACCGCCTGAGTGATAGCCCGCGCATTTCCAACCGGTGAGGAGGACGGCAGACGATGGACAACGCATACAACATTTCAAGTAGCAAGATCATCCGCGCGCTCGCCGAAGCGGAGGTGATGAGCATCTTTTTCCCACGCATCGGCAAGGCGCTGATCGTAGACACCCGTCACGATGCCGATCATGGCCCCGTCGTCCTGTTAGATAACATGGTTGGTTCCGCCGAGGAGCGGTTGCAGTCGGTGCGGCGACTCCGCCCTGAGTTTACGACTATCGCCCAATTGACGCTCGCGCCATGGCTCGGTTCGACGCGCGCCTTCACTGAGCAAGGCATCCTGGAAGCGATCATTCAGCGATTCCACGCCCTGGGATTCCACGACGAAGCCGAAGATGCTTCACGCGCCTTCCAGGAACTCCGCCGCCACGAACGGCAGGTGACGCTCGATCTCGTTGCCGGAGAGGCGCAGACGACGCGCACACTCTGGGCGCGAAAACCCTGACACGATCGTTATCGGGCCAGCCCGCAACCCTCACCACTCATCGCACATCCATCAGGAACGGGTCACGCGATCAACGGCGTGGCCTCTCCTGCGATCGGCTGCGGGTCGTGCAGAGATACTTGACATGATACGACTCATGTTCTATTATATCTATGAGGCCGAAAGGCTGATAGGGATAGACGCGATGAAGGAGGTTCACGATGAGCATCACACGTTGGGATCCCTTCCGGGACATGATGTCGCTGCGGGAGGCGATGGCGAATCTGCTTGAAGAATCCTATGTTGCCCCGCGCGGCGACCAACCGGGAGCGACGGCGACGCTGGCGGTTAACATCAAGGAGACGCCGGAGGCGTTCGAAGTGACGGCGGCGTTGCCGGGCGTGAAACCGGAGGATGTTGACATTACCGTCCTCGGGGAAACATTGCGTATCCAGGCAGAGACGAAGGAAGCACACGAGCAGCATAACGGGAATGCTGAGAACGGCCGATGGATTGTCCGCGAGCGGCGGCACGGAATGGTTCAACGCGTGCTGACCCTGCCAGCGCAGGTGAAAGCGGATCAGGCGCAGGCAGATTTCGAGCATGGCGTTCTGCATCTGACGCTGCCGAAAGCGGAGGCAGCAAAGCCCCGCTCCATCAAGATCAATGCGCACGCCGCGATTGACAGTAACGCGAGCGAGAGCGCGACCGGAACCGCCGTGAATGGTGCGGAGACCGGCACGGGCCAGCACGCGAAAGTCGGCGCGGGCAGCCGACCGGCGTAAACGACGATACCGTCGCAATCCTTCGGTATATTCAGGAGAACCGGACAACGATCCGGTTCTCCTTTTACATCTTGCAAAGCAACAGAAGTGTTCGTACAATGCTCTTTGTATGAGCAATGGTTACGCGTGCGCGTATACGCAGCCCCGTTTTGCGCGCGGGCCCGTTATACTGTTCGACAAGAGGGAAGAAGCGGCTTGTGGGGACGCTGTTTATCGTGGCAACGCCGATTGGCAACCGCGAGGATATTACCTTGAGGGCACTCCGTGTATTGCGGGAGGTCGCGGTCGTGGCCGCCGAGGACACCCGCCATACCGGGCAGTTGCTCGCGCACTTCGGCGTGAGCGCGCGCTATCTTTCGCTCCATGAGCACAACGAACGGGATCGCACGGCGGCGATTGTCTCACACCTCGATGCGGGGGACGATGTCGCGCTTGTCTCCGACGCGGGCACGCCCCTCATCGCCGATCCGGGCACGCACCTCGTCCCGGCGGTGCGCGCGGCGGGGCATCGTGTCGTGCCGGTTCCCGGGCCGTCTTCAGTGCTCGCCGCAGTCGTCGCTTCCGGGCTCGTACCGGGGCCATTTACCTTCCTCGGTTTCCTTCCGGCCAAGCGGGCCGCCCGACATGCCGCGCTCGAATCAATGTGCGCCTTGCCACATCCCGCGGTGATCTTTGAAGCGCCGCATCGTGTCGCGGCGACGATGGCGAATGCGCTTGAGGTTCTCGGCGACCGGACATGCGCCATCTGCCGCGAATTGACGAAACTGCACGAGGAAGTGGTCGTCACGACGCTGGCAGCGGCGGTCGAAGGGTTCAGAGATCGGCCGCCACGCGGCGAATACGTTGTCATCATTGCGGCGGCAACAGCGATCGAGACGGTCATGGACGACGGGACCATTGACACGCTGCTGCATGGGTTACTTGCGTCGGGTTATTCCCTTGCGGCGGCGGCAAAAGAAGTGGCGGCGAAAGCGGGCGCCGATCGCGGGTTGTGCTATAAACGCGCAATTACCGTTAAGCGGTTAATGACGGCGTGACGAGACCGACCGGGTAGGGATGGTAACGTCACAGGCACGGGGGATTGTTGGGAAGAGGTCGGGACGGCGGAACATCTGCCGTTCGAAGGAGCCAGAAGTCACGGGTGAGGTGACGACTGGAAGGGGGCACGGGAAATGAGTACGTTCGATTCGTTCGCGCCACGGTACCCGCTGTTGGCGCTCAAGAATATCGTCGTCTTCCCGCAAAGTACGACAAAGATCCATGTCGGTCGGCCGCGCTCGCTCGACGCGATTGAGGAGGCGATAGAGCGGGATCACTACCTCGTCGCGTCGGCGCTGCGCGATCCAAATGTGGAGGAACCGACGCCGAGCGATGTCTACGAAGTCGGGACGCTCTGCCGCATCAAGGAATCAGACCGCGAGCAGGGTGGTGTGATCGTTGTTTCACTCGAAGGGCTGTGCCGCGTGCGGATCACGGGTACGGAGGCGACCAAGCCCTGCTATTTCGTCGGCGTTGAGGAGATGTACGAGCAGGCAGGATTCGAGCAGGAGAATCGCGCCTGGGCACGGCAGATTCGCGAACTGCTCGGCAAGTACGCGAAATTGCGCGGCAACACGGCGAACGAACTCGTGGATGCCGCCAATAGTGCGACGGATGTCGGCCACCTCGGCGACGTGCTCGCGGTACTGGTCAATGAGCCGAAAGAACGGCAGGCACTCCTCGAGGAACCGAACAAACTGAAGCGGCTCGAACGGCTCGCGATCGTCTTATCCGGTGAATTGGAAGTCGTTGATCTCGAACAGAAAATCAAAGATCGAGTGCGCGATCAGATTGACAAGAACCAGCGCGAATACTACCTGCGCGAGCAATTGAAAGCGATTCACGACGAACTTGGTGAGACGACACAAAACGACATCGAACTGCTGCGTGTGAAGATCGCCGAACGAGGTCTGCCAGCGGACATCGAGGATCGCATGCGCCGTGAGCTGGCGCGGCTTGAACGCATGCCCGGCGTTTCCGCCGAGGCGACGGTCGTTCGTACCTATCTCGATTGGGTGCTCGCGCTGCCATGGGCGGAGCGGACGATTGACCGGCTCGATCTCGCGCTGGCGCAGAAAGTCCTTGACGAGGATCACGACAGCCTCGAGCATGTGAAGGAGCGGATTCTCGATTTCCTCGCCGTGCGCAAACTCGTCGCGGAGCGCGGCGTCACGCGGCACATGCCAACGATCCTCTGTTTTATCGGTCCGCCCGGCGTGGGCAAAACCTCGCTTGGGCGCTCGATTGCCCGTGCGATGGATCGGAAGTTTGTCCGCGTGTCGCTCGGCGGCGTCCGCGACGAGGCGGACATTCGCGGGCACCGGCGGACGTACATCGGCGCATTCCCCGGGCGGGTCATTCATGCCTTGAAGCAGGCGGGCACACTCAATCCGGTCATCCTGTTGGACGAAATAGACAAGATGAGCGCCGATTTCCGGGGCGATCCGGCCGCAGCGATGCTCGAGGTGCTCGACTCTGAGCAGAACCATTCCTTCGTGGATCATTACCTGGACGTACCCTTCGACCTCTCCGACGTGATGTTCATCACGACGGGCAACTACCTTGGCAACATCCCCCGGCCGCTGCGCGACCGGATGGAGATCATCGAAATCGGCGGCTACACTGAGGAAGAGAAGATCGAAATCTGCCGTCGCCATCTCTTGCCCAAGCAGGCAGAGAGCCACGGGCTTGACCCAGGGTTCATTGAACTCACACCGGCCATCATTCGGTTGATTGTGCGCCACTACACGCGCGAGGCGGGCGTGCGCTCACTCGAGCGGCAGGTTGGCAGTGTCTGCCGAAAGGCGGCGCGCATCGCGGTTGCCGAGACCGGCAAGCGGCCGAAGAAACTGAAAGTCACGCAGGCAAAGATCGAGGAGTTCCTCGGCCCGCAGCGCTTTGGGACCGACCACGATCTGCGCGAGAGCCAGATTGGCGTCGCGATTGGGCTGAGTGTATCCGAGGTGGCAGGAGGCGATATCCTGCCGGTCGAGGTCGCGACGATGCCTGGCCACGGGAATATGACGATCACCGGGAGAGCGGGCGATGTGATGCAGGAATCCGCGCGCGCGGCACAGTCCTACGCGCGCTCGCGCGCCGCCGCGCTCAGCATTGATGCGGACTTCCAGCGGACGACGGACGTGCATATTCACCTGCCGGAAGGCGCAACGCCGAAAGATGGACCGTCCGCCGGTGTGACGATGGTGACAGCGCTCGTCTCAGCCCTGACCAAGCGGCCCGTGCGCCACGATGTCGCGATGACCGGAGAGATCACGCTCCGCGGGCGCGTGATGGGCATTGGTGGTCTGAAGGAGAAGGTCCTCGGCGCGCATCGCGCGGGCATCCGGACGGTCATCGCGCCAGCGGAGAACCGCACCGACGCGGTGAAGATTCCAAAGGACATCCTGCGCGACATGCATATGGTCTGGGTGACGCATATGGACGAAGTGATCGCGCAGGCGCTCGTTTTTGACACGCCGCCTTCCTTGCCACTGACGGATCCTGCCATCGTACCCGCTCCCGTGGATGAAGTGATACAGCCGGAACCGCACCGTATCGAAATCCCGCGAGACATCGCGATTATCTCCGACGAACCGCAGTAACAAGATTGACCCACCAGCGGGGAAGCCGATGCTTCCCCGCTTCTTTTTTCACTCGTGTACATGATAGGATGCTCGCCACTGAACGAGGGAGCGATGGATGACGAGTGAACGACCGCTTCTCCCGCATGAGACCGCCCTGATCGCCTCCGGTGCATATCAGTGGCTCGCCGACGGCGTACCGTTGCCAATTACCGAGCGGTGGCGGATCATGCGCGCCGCATCCGGGTATCTGTTCACGACTGATACGGATGCCTCACAGGTCGCCGAGTTCGGCCATCGCTCCACGGCGATGCTCTCCCTCGATGAGACAGGCCGGGCCACTGCACTGGCGATGTCCGTCACGAAGGGCGTGGACACGATGGAGGTCTCCGCGAACCTGGAAGCCGATGCCGCTGTCATCACGCGGGTGTTGAGCAGCGCCGCCGAGGGGGCCGTGCAGCGGACGCAGACATTCCGCATGGAGCCGGGATATACAATTGAGGCGCACCCGGTGCTGTTCGACGGTTTGCATATCGCGGCGATTGACCGCGCCACGCCCGGGCCGTACCGACGCCCCTGCCTGTGGCTCGATTTGCTGACGCACGAAACAAGCGGCTTGATGGCGACGCGGCCCACCGTCTATGTCATCCATCGCCGCTTGTACGGCTCGCGCGAGACCTTCGCGATCACACGGTGGGGCAGCGATGTGGATATGGCGGAAAGTCTCATCACCGTCAAGAATGTTGGGCGATGGATCATCCCGACAGAACTGCGCTTCACGATGGCGGGCGTGCTCTACTCCGTGCGCCTCGTGGAAGAGCAGTGGGAGGAATGAGCTGTGGTGATGACAGCCTTCGCGACGGCGCCGGTTGAGCGCATCCTGAAGAACGGGCAATTCATCACGGCGGACGCGCGGTTCTCTATCGCCGAAGCGGTCGCCATTGCGGGCGATCGCATTGTCGCGGTTGGCCCGTGGGCAGCGGTCGAGCGGCTTGTCCAACCGAACACACGTATTGACGACCTCGGAGGCGCGTCCGTGCTGCCGGGTCTGATTGACGCGCACACGCACATGCTCCAAACCGGCGTACTCCTGCGGAATGAGCAATTGTACGATTGTCGCTCGATCGGCGAAATCCTCGACCGGGTGCGCGCACGGGCAGCGAACACCCCACCGGGTGGATGGATCGTCGGGCGCGGCTGGGATGAATCTTTGCTCGCGGAGCGGCGCTATCCCACGCGGTGGGAACTGGACGAGGCTGCGCCTGACCATCCCGTCGTCCTCAATCGTGTGTGGAATAAACTGGTCTGCAATTCGCGTGCGCTTGCTCTTGCTGGCGTCAATCGCGCTACCCGACAACCATCCGGTGAAACATACGCGGGTGGGTTCGATGTGGACGCACGAGGCGAACCGACCGGGCTGTTCCGCGACAATGCGAAACAGATGATTCTGGCGCATGTGCCTCCGATGACACGCGGGGAACACATCGAAGTCGTCTCGGAAGCTTGCCGGGCCTATAATGCGGTGGGTATGACAACCATCGCCGATCCCGGCCTGACATTGGAGGAGTTCGGCAGTTATGCCGCATGTCGGAGCGACGACCGATTGACGGTACGGTCGCACCTGATGGTCGGCGCATGGGGCTTTTATCCACCCGGCCTCGATTATCACGCGATAATCGAGGGTCTCGGCGTTGCGGCGGGATTCGGGGACGCGTGGCTACGTTACGACGCGGTAAAGTTCATGGTAGATGGCGGCATCGGCGACCGGACAGCGGCGATTTCTGTGCCGTATCTCGGCGGTGGCGCCGGCGCCTTTATCGTGCCGCCGGACCAACTGACGGCGGAGATTCGCTGGTGTCACGACCACGACTGGCCCGTCGAATGCCACACATGCGGTGATCGCGCGCAAGCCGCTGTGGTGGACGCGATCGTCGCCGCGCAGGATGCCGCACCGAAACCGCACCTGCGTCATCGCGTCCATCACGCCTACATGCCGGACGATGACACCCTCGCGAAGATGGCCGCATACGGCATTCCTGCGGTCATCCAGCCAGGCTTTCTGTATAGTCTCGGCGAGTCGTTCGTTACGAGCCTCGGCATGGAACGCGCCCGGGCGATGATTCCGGCCTGTCGCTATCTCACTGCGGGTGTGCCGCTCGCCGGTTCATCGGATTCTCCGGTCGCGGACTATAACCCATTTGTCGGCATCTGGGCGGCGATTGCCCGTCAGACGGCAGCGGAAACCGACCTTGACGAGTCGCAGTCACTCACACGCGAAGAGGCGATCCGTCTGTACACAACCGGCGGCGCCTTCGCGATCCGCGAGGAGCGTACACGCGGCACGATTGCATCGGGCATGCTGGCTGATTTCGTGGTGCTTAACCGCGATATCCTCGCCTGCCCAACCAACGACATTCGCGCGATCGCGCCGCGTCGGACGATTGTCGGCGGAGTAGACATGTAACCACATAGACACGAAACATCCATCTCAATGGATGAACATGCATTTCTCACGATGCAATGCGGAACATTCTGTCAAGTGCCTGCGTCCTCTCCTCATACCCAAACGGAGGAATGGTGTCGTGGTGAGTGCCGCGAGGAAAGATTGGCAGGAGGCAGTTGGTGAACGGCTCAACGCGTTTCCGTACAATTTCGCGTTCGTGGCGCGTCGGCGTCGCTATAAGCAGCGTCATCGTTATCGCGCTCATGGCGACGCTGATCGTTGGTCGGCATAGCGATTCGTCCACAACGAATGTCAACAGGCCGATAGGGACAAGCGCTCAGCCAGTGTTCAGTAATGCCGCGGCGACTTCCGCTCCCGCCGCGATACCGACGCGTGCAGCGGCCGCCGCGCAGGTCTTACCAGCAGGTACGACAGCGGCCAGTTCGGGCAGTCGCACGTCGAGTAGGAGCACCTCCAACGACGTCAGCACGATCCTCAATGCCCCGCTGCCACCGCAGGCGATTGACCAGAAGATCATCCGCAACGGATCGCTCACGATCACGGCGAAAGATGTGGCGGCAACGCAGAGCGCGATCTGGAATCTCGCGGGCGAATTCGGAGGCGTCGTCATCACGTCGAACACGAGCGGCACGGACGAGAGGATGCGCGCCGACATCTCGTTTCGCGTGCCATCGGAGCGGTTCCGGGATGCATTGGACCGCGTGCGCGGCTATGCGGTGAAAGTCGAGCAGGAGCAGAGTTCGGCACAGGATGTCACGGAGGATTACGTGGATTTGCAGGCGCGTCAGCGCACGTTGGAGGCGACCGCGCTGCAACTCCAGACGCTGCTTGGCAAAGCAACCACCGTGGACGACACCTTGAAGGTGCAGGCGCAGTTGAACACTGTGCAAAGCGACCTGGAGCGCATCAAGGGCAAGATCAACTACTACGACACGCGCACGGCCTTCAGCACTATTGCGGTCTCCATCCTACCGGTGCCGTTGCCCGCGAAGCCGGAACCCGTCACACCGGTCGCGAAGTGGAGTCTCTCTCACACGGTGCGGGAGGCATGGAACCGCTCCGTCAACGGCCTGCAGAACGTCGCGGATGCACTCATTACGATCATCATCGGTGGCTGGTGGGTCGAGGTTCCGCTGATTATTGGGATCTATCTGTTGACGCGGCGCGAGCGTCGCCGCCGCCCCGCGCTTGCCCCGGTGACGGTACCGGCCACGACGGAACCCCCGGATCGAGCAGAGCCGTAGCGAATCTCCAACGAATGAGACGTTTCGAGGCTGCCGGACGGCTACGATGTCGTCCGGCAGCCTCGAACGACGGGAACGCACCGGCACTGACTCAGGCTGACTCTTGCGATCAACGACGCAGCACCGCGTCCGTTTGCTATACTGCGATGAGGAATCGCAGTGGCGTATCCCGCGCCACAGAAATGACTGAGGGAGAGCAATGCTCGAACAAATCCTGGCGACGCTCGAAGATCTCCGCGACCGTGTCGAGGCCGCGCAGGAGCGTCTTTGACCTCGCCAAGAAAGAATCTTTGATTACGGAACTCAATGCTCAATCCGGCGCGGAAGGCTTCTGGGATGATCCTCAGCACGCCCAACGGGTCATGCAGCGACTCACCAATTTGCAAAGCCAGGTCACTGCATGGCGGTCGCTCGCGGGTGAAATTGCCGATGCGTGCGAAATGGCCGACCTCGCCCGCGACGACGCGGCAATTGTGCCGGAACTGCAGGGTGAGGTCGCGGCGTTGCGCGAGCGACTCGACCAGATGGAGTTCGACTTGATGCTCGCCGGGCCGCACGATGGCGCGAACGCGATCCTGGCGATTCACGCGGGCGCGGGCGGGACCGAATCGCAGGATTGGGCGGATATGTTGCTGCGCATGTATTTGCGCTGGGCGGAGACGCGCGGCTTCGCGACCGATATTGTGGATCTGACCGAGGGCGAAGAGGCAGGGATCAAAAGCGCTACGATTGAAATTCGGGGCGACTACGCCTATGGATACGCCAAAGCCGAGCGCGGCGTCCATCGCCTCGTTCGCATCTCGCCGTACGATGCGAGTAAGCGGCGGCACACCTCGTTCGCGCTCGTGGAGGTGCTGCCCGAAATCGAGGATGACGCGGAAATCGTCATTAATGACGACGACATTCGCGTGGATACGTACCGGGCCTCCGGCGCGGGCGGGCAGCACGTCAACAAGACCAGCAGCGCGATCCGAATCACGCACCTACCGAGTGGCATTGTTGTCACCTGCCAGAACGAACGCTCGCAGGGCCAGAACCGCGAAACGGCGATGAAGATTCTCCGCGCGCGTCTCCTTGAGCGGCGCGAGGCGGAACGGGCCATCGAGCAATCCGCGCTCAAAGGCGAGCATGTCGCGGCAGGTTGGGGGAACGCGATCCGGTCGTATGTCCTCCATCCGTACAATCTCGTGAAGGACACGCGGAGCGGGTATGAGACCTCGAACACGCAGGCGGTGCTCAACGGTGAGATTGACGGGTTTATGAATGCATATTTGCGCTGGCATATGGGCGATACGCCCGCCGCCGGAGATGAGGATGTCGCGTGAGACACCGCCGAATTATCCTGTTGCCGCTCCTGTTCTGCCTCCTCGCGTCGCCGATCACCGCGGTGTTGTCGCCAATCGGTGCGGCGGCGCCCGCCGTCACCGTCACGGCAACAACGGCAACGCCGCACTTTCCCCAGAATATAGCCTTTCACCTGGAAGCAAACGTTGCTTCCGGCGAGATCACCGGAGTCAACTTGCTCTACCACGCGGCAAATACGCCGGTGACGACGCGCGTGCGAGTGCCGGTCGAGCGTGGACAGCACATCGGACTCGATTACTCCCTCGACACGCAGACCAATTTTCTCGCGCCGGGTCTCGATATCGAATACCGGTGGGCGTTCACACTGAGCGACGGCAAACAGTACCGGTCCGATCCCGCCACCATGTTCTACATGGATGACCAGCAGCAGTGGAAGAAGAAAACGAGCGGCCAGATTACGCTTTGGTGGTATAGCGGCGATGACGCCTTTGCCCAGGACGCGATGGACACCGCGACGCGGGCTGTTGACACATTAAGGACGACGTTCAACGTGACGGGCACCCGACCGATTCGGATTCTCATCTATGCCAACGCACGCGACCTCCGTGTTGCCTTGCCGCCGAACAGTGCGGAATGGATCGGCGGAGGCGCATCAACGGAATTGGGCATTATTCACGCGGCGATTGCACCGGGTCAGTCGGCGGCAGCGGAGATTCGCCGAATACTCCCGCATGAGATGAGTCATATGATTGTCTACCAGGCGAGCCTCAACCCGTATAATCATCCGCCGCTCTGGTTGGATGAGGGACTCGCCGTCCATAACCAGGAAACCCCTGATGTCCGGTTTCGCCCGCTCGTGCGAGACGCGGTTGATCATGGGAAACTGATCCCCCTTCGTGCGCTCAACTCTCCCTTCCCTTTGAATGCGGACCAGGCGCTCTTGTCGTACGCGGAAAGCGAAAGCGTCGTCAATTTCATCATCACCGCGTACGGAAGCAAGTACATCGGCGCGCTGGTTTCGGCATTCAAAGACGAACTCTCCTACGATCAGGTCGTGCAGAAGGTGCTCAAAGAGAGCATTGAGGACCTCGACAAAGAGTGGAAAGCGAGCCTCAATTACAGTGGCGATCAAGGTGGCATCACCGGATAATTCGAATAGGGCCGTTGGCACCGCTCCTGCATATACGTGAGCGGGATACGACGCAGGAGTGTGTTTGGTATGGCTGTTGCACCGACGATTAATGAGACGAGCGCGACGACAACGGCACCGCTCCCGAATCATCGCCGCACCCAGCGGCTCGCTTTCCTCTATGCGTTCCTCGCCCTCCTCGCGGTGATTGCCGGCATACTGGTCGGCCTACACCGACATAGTGCGGCGCTGGAACACGTCGCGGCGCCCACGGAACAATCGGTCGTGGCGACGGCCCCGCCGGGCGTGCCGACACCCACGCCACTCGCCACCAGGCAGCCATCACCAACGGCCATACCGCCAACCGAGCCGCCGCCGACTGTCGCGCCGTCCACGCCGATCCCACCGGCCGTGCCCGTGGTCGCGCAACCAGTACGATCGGCGCCTGTCGTCAACGGCAATCAGAATGGGCAGCACGATACCGTGAAAGGCAAAGGCAAGGAGAACGACAGCGGAGATTAGAGAGGATTTCCGTGCTCTTGAGCCGATACGGTGTTGGTGGTGGCAGGCTGAAGCCCGCCACCACCTGGGAAACAGAGGCTCAGTGAAAGCCCCCACCGTAGTCAACGGTGGGGGTTTGTGGTCAGTTCCGTTACTTGTAGACCGTCTTCAGTTGATCCTCGGCAAACTTGATCGCGTCTTCCGGCTTCGCACCATTAACGGCCTTCGCAAACATCTGCGGGATAATGTAGGTGCTGGCGACCTGACCGGCTTGCGCGTTCGGTGGACCCGGATAGCCGATGATGACGGTGCTCTTATCGTTGACTACGTCCTGGAGGCTGGAGTATTTCGGCACCTCACTGAGAACCGGCATCGGCTTGACGAGCCAGTCATTCAATACGGGCAGTTCGTACCCCTGATTCGCCTTCGTCCCAGCCAGCCAGTCATCCATGTGGTCAATGATGAACTGCTGCGCCGCGCCCTGCTGCTTCGACCAGTTCCACACGCCCCACGAGAACGGCCCCGATGCGATCATGAAGCGACCCTTCGGCCCGGCCGGTGGCGCCGAGAACTGGCTGGCGTCCTGAACCGCCTTGCTCGCGGACAGATAGGCGCTGATCGGGTTCAAGATATAGCTACCCGCGCCCGAGGTGAGATAGAGGTTGTTGCCGGAATCATCCCAGGCGAGCACTTCCGGCGTCATCGCATTGTTGTAGAGTTGGACGACATAGTTGATCGCGTCCTTCGTCTCCTGCGAGTTGATCGCGATCGTTTTCCCATCCGCCTCGACCCATTTGGCGCCGAAACCAAGCATGATGGACATCATATGGCTATTCGAGTCGCCGCCGCCCTGGTTGATCGCCAAGCCGACCGGATGCCCCGCCTTCTTCAGCGCCGTCCCGGCCTTGAGGAGGTCATCCCAGGTGTCCACCGGCTTGGTAATACCGGCGGCGTCGAAGTAGTCCTTGCGGTAAATCGCGGGGTACGGGATGACGAAGTCCGGCACACTCTTCCAGACGCCGTTCACCTGCCCGACTTGTTTGGCCGCTGCAACGTAGCCACCGTACTTCTTGTCGAGGTAGTTTGCCGCGGCGGAGACGTCAATGAGATTCTCCGCGAAGAGATGCGGGGTAGTGGCCTCCTGCAATTGCGTGAGGTCGTGCCCGCCCTTGATCGCGATATCCGCCGCCGCCGACGTGACGACGGTAGCGGTCGGCACATGGTCAACCGTCACTTTGAGGCCATTCTTCGTGCCCCAGTCGGTCGCCCACTTGTCAAAATAGTCGGTGTCAAAGGCCGGGACATAGTGGCTCCACATGAGGATCTTCAGCGTGCCGCCCTTTTCAATCGTCGGGCCGGCATACTTCACATTGGGATCACCCGTCTTTTTCGTCGGTCCGCCTGCCGCCGGTGCGCTCGTCGCGCTACCACCGGCTGCGGCACTGCCCGTTGCGGTCGTAGCAACCGGCGCGGTCGTCGCGGCGGCTGGCGCCGTGGTCGCAGCCGCCGGTTTCGGCGTACTGGTGGCGCTGCTGCCGCCGCAGGCGGCAAGAATGGCTGTTACCGCGGCGGCAGCGGCGCCGCCGAGAAAGCCCCGTCGAGAAAGGGCAGCACGCCCGAACCGAAGATCACGATCATCCATCTGTCTTCCCTCCTGAAACTACCGATACCGAACCGTTCAACCTGTGACGCTCTGCGCCCCATAAGCGTTGCGACAATTAACGAGCAGCGCGGGCGCATCAGCCTACGATCATGCCGCTCGTCCAACCCATTCCCGCGCGACGCCTCCTCTCACTGCCACGGCCCACCAAGATTTCCTTCACACCCTGCCGGCGCGCCGCCACCCACAGCGGCCAGTCTCGCTCCCTTACTTGACTGAGCCGGCCGTGATGCCCGCGATGAAGTCATCGAGGAAGAAGTTATAGAGAATCGCGACGGGCAGCCCGGCGATGATCCCGCCCGCCATCAACTCACCCCAGTAAAAGACATCACCACGAATGAGGTCCGTCACGACGCCGAGCGTCACCGGCTTGCTCTCCTTGCCATGGATAAAGACGAGGGCATAGATGAATTCCTGGAGCGCGAGCGTGAAGGCGAACATCATGATCGAGAAAATGCCGGCACGGCTGAGCGGCAGGACAACGCGCCGGATCGCCTGGATGCGGTTGCAGCCATCAATCAGCGCGGCCTCCTCGATGTCAAAGGGAATCGTCTTGAAGAATCCCATCATCAGCCACGTACAAAACGGGATTGTGAACGTTGGGTAGATGACGACCAGCGCCCAGATATTGTCAATCAGGTGCAACCGCGACACTACTTGAGAAAGTGGGATGAACAAGAGCGACGGCGGCACGAGGTAGGTGAGGAAAATGCCGATGGAGAGCGGCCCCGCGCCCGGCAGGTTCAAGCGCGCCAGTGCGTATCCGGCCGGGACGGCAGTGAGCACCGTAATGACGACGGTCCCGAGAGCGATCAAATAGGAGTTGATCAGCCAGCGCCTGAACTCGGTCTTCTGGAAGAGGTACTGCACATGCCCGAAGGTCGCCTTATCCGTAAACCAGAGCGGGAAGTGCGTGAGGTTATACAGGTCATCATTCGCCTTGAAGGTCGTGATGATCATGTAATAGACGGGAAAAATCGCGACGACGACGAAGACGAGTATCCCAAGCAGGAGGAGGATGCGTCGAATGACCGCGCCGGCCGATACCGGCGCAACGCGTTGCGCCGTATCCTGCTTGGGCGCGAGGGAGGCGATCGCTTCGTTGACGGCCACGGTTAGATCTCCCTCTTACGCAACTGACGGAGAAAGACGATCGAGAAGAGGAACAGGATCGGGAAGAGGAAGAGCGTCACGGCCGCACCTCTCCCCAGTTGCCCGGACGCAATGCCGACCTTGAACGCGTACGTCGCGAGCACCTCCGTCGCATTGCCCGGCCCTCCCTGCGTGAGGAGGAAGACGATCGTCAGGTCGGTGAAGTTGAAGACGAGGTTGAAGAGCAAGCCGATAAAGAGGATCGGCGCGATCATCGGCACGATGATTTTCCGGTAACGCGTGAACCAGTTCGCGCCGTCAATCTTCGCGGCATCAATGATGTCCTGCGGTATGGAGGTGAGGCCGGCGAGCAGAATGACCGCCGAGAAGGGGAAATTGCGCCAGACGTTTACCATGATGATGGACGCCATCGCCGATTTTGGCTGGCCGAGCCACTGAATGCCGTACTGCGCGGTGATGATGTGCGTGTGCTTGCCGAGCCAGTTGAGGACGCTGTACTGCGGGTGGAACATCCATTTCCACGCCTGAATCGTCAGCGCGATCGGGATCGTCCACGGGAGGAGAACGAGATAGCGGACGATCTTCTTGCCCCGGAACTTTGCGAGCAGGATGAATGCCAGCGTCGTTCCAAGGATCGAGTTGACGACTGCGGTCACCAGCGAGTAGATGATCGTGTTCCGCAGGGCCGCACGGAATGTCTGATCCTTGAGGAGTCCGGTGAAGTTCTCCAACCCGATGAAGCCGCGCACCCCATTCAGATTACTCACGGTCGCATCCGTGAGACTGAATTTGAGCGCCAAAAAGAACGGTACGGCAACGAGGCCAATGATATAGATCATCGCGGGTGCGAGGAGGAGATAGCCGAGTACCCGCGACCGGAACACGACGCCACGACTGCTTACATGACTGCGCTTCCGAGCGCCGATAGCAATTGCCACTCAATCCCCCGTCTATATTTCGATTGACCCGCCCCGCCAGAGACATGATTTGGATTCGCCGCAGTATAGCGTACGCCCCATCTGCTGTCTACTAATCATACAAATGGAATTTATGGGCGTAATCAATTGCGCGGGCCGTCATTCGCCGTGAGATACCGGCGTTTCAACCTTGTTCCCGTTGGCACGTGATGGTAGACTTGGCACTATCCCGCACGCGCTGGCCCACACCGGGCGGGCGGAGCAAACAGCCGATAGCCGGAGCGGACAGATGATGGATATTCTCCTTTCGACGGGCAGTCTCACACCGCGCGGCATCGGCAGTGCCGCGAGCATCGCCCGGCAGGCAGGCGCGGACGGGCTTGAACTGATGCTCACCAACCGGCTGCTGTCCGAGGGGCCGGAGGCAGCGATCCACGCCACAGAGATGCATCAGGTGCCGATACGGTCCGTCCATCCGCCCATTCGCTTCGTCAATGCTCGTCAGCATGTGCATGCTGATATGATCGCCGCCGCGAACTATGCACGCCGGATTCCGGGCTGTCGTGTGCTCGTCATGCATGCGGTCGGCGGGCCGGGCCTCCATACCGAGCGCGGGCGTGCATTCTTCCATACGATCGGCGAAGTGACGGAAATCCTCAAGAAAACGGGTGTGCGCCTGGCCATCGAGAACCGTGGCACGGTGCAACCGCGGCCACGATTAGACTTCCTCGACCGGCTCCAGAATTTGTACCGCGTGTGTGAGGAATGGAATCTCGGCATTACGTTGGATACGGCGCACGCGGCGGCGTTCGGCCTTGACATCATCGCCGCGCTCGATGTGGTCTATCCACGTTTGGCGAACATCCACTTGAGTGATCGGCGCGACGAGCCACCGGCGATTGCCTCCGGCATCTTGAACTCGCTCACCCGCGAGCATCAACTACCGGGGTCGGGCGCGCTGCCACTCGCTCTATTCCTGCAACATGTGCGCGCGAAAGGGTACCGCGGCGCCGTGACGCTCGAACTCTCCCCTGTCGCTCTTGCCTCCTGGCGGAGTCTTCACGCGCTCCAGCGTACCTGGAACGCCGTATCGTTCGTGCGCGAGCATCTTTCGCCAGCGGGGTCTCCTCTCGATGAGGCGCACCGGACACGGCGTGTGCGGGCCCCGTTTGAGAACGAGGGGTAACGACGAAGACCTCTCTACGCAAAAGAACGCCGCCCCGACGTCGGGGCGGCGTTTCGACGCAATGTTTAGCGCTTGGTGTACTGAGGCGCCTTGCGGGCCCGCTTGAGGCCGACCTTCTTGCGTTCCTTCACCCGCGCGTCGCGCGTGAGGAGGCCCGCCCGCTTCAATGTCGTGCGCATTTCGGGATCGAAGCGGCAGAGCGCGCGGGCGATGCCGTGCCGGATTGCGCCAGCCTGCCCGCTGACACCGCCGCCGATGACTTTCACGCTCACCGTGAAGCGGTCGCTCGTATTCGTGATGCGGAGCGGCGTGTTGATCGTGATCTGATGCAGTTCGCGGCCACCGAAGTAGTCGCGCACATCTTTCCCATTCACAACTACCTCGCCCGTGCCTGGATAGAGACGCACGCGGGCAATGGCGCTCTTGCGGCGGCCAACGGCGTTATGATACTGGCCCGTCAATTGCTGCGCTGTCGTTACCACTGGTTTCCCTCTCTTAAGCGCTACGCGCTACGCGCTTTCGCCGCGCACGACCGCCAGCCGAGCCTGCGCCCGCGCGACGTTTTCCTTGATCTCCAAAGGTTCCGGCTTCTGCGCCTCATGCGGGTGCGTCGCGCCGGCGTAGACCTTCAACTTCATATACTGCTGCTTGCCGAGCCGGTTATGCGGCAGCATCCCCTTTACCGCCGACTCGATAATCCGGTTGGGGAATTTCTTCATAACCTCCGCATAGGTCGGCTGCTTGAAACCGCCGGGATAGTTCGAGTGCCGGTAGTAGATCTTCTGCGTCGGCTTCTTGCCCGTCACCGCGATCTTCTCCGCATTGATCACAATGACGTAGTCGCCCATGTCCATATGTTCGGCAAAGACCGGCTTGTGCTTGCCCCGCAGGATGCGCGCGACTTCCGTCGCCAGGCGACCCAGCGTATGGCCGTTGGCATCCACGATGTACCAGTTGTGTTGAACCTCCGCCGCCTTCGGCGAATAGGTTGTCGTTGTCAATGTCGGCATCTGCTCATTTCTCCCGCGTCTGCGGCGTCCATCCCACCGCGCATCGTTCTCCCGTTCTTCATCGCCTCAGTCGTATCGCACCTGCCAGAGGATTAATCCGTGAGGCGGCGCGGTCGGCGCCGCCAGCCGTCGGTCTCTTGCGGAGAGCAGCGTCTCGATCCACTGCACCGGCACGTCACCCGTCCCGATGTGAACGAGCGATCCCACCATATTCCGCACCATGTGCGGCAAGAAGCCGTTCCCTTCAATCGTGAACACCAGAGCGAGGCCCGCAATCGCCTCCGGGCGTCGCTCTGTTGTCCACTCCGCCACCCGCATCGTCCGCACGGTCCCGGCTTCCCTCTCCGGAAGACCCTTCGCGCCGCCCGCGAATGCCGCGTAATCGTGCGTGCCGACCAGCGTTCGTGAGGCCGCGTTCATTGCCGCGACATCAAGCGAACGACGCCGGTGCCACATCGTGCCACGTACGAGCGGCGACTGGACTTCGCCGTTCCAGACCATGTAGCGATACTGCCGCCACGTCGCGTCGTAGCGAGCGTGGAAGCGATCTGGAACGACGGTTAGATTGGTAACACGCACATCGGCAGGCAGAATGCCATTCACTCCCTGCCGCCACGTCTCCGGCTCGCGCTCGCGATGTACATCCGCGTGCGCCACTTGGCCGACCGCGTGGACCCCGGTATCCGTCCGACCGGCGAAGATCGCCCGAACCGGCTGCCCCTCAAGCGTCGTCAGCGCGCGCTCGATCTCGCCCTGCACCGTCCGCTGCCCCGGCTGGATCTGCGATCCCGCGAACGCCGCGCCATCGTAGGCAAGCGTCAACCGGAGGCGGTACACCGCGCGACCTTACTCCATCAACCGCAACACGACCATCGGCGCGCCGTCGCCCTGGCGCTGACCGAGATGGAACAATTGCGTGTACCCCCCCGGCTGCCCCTCGAAGCGCGGCCCAATCTCCTCGAACAACTTCAGCGTCGCGAGCGGGTTGGCGAGTTTCGCCATCACGAGGCGGCGGTGCGCCTCGGTGTCCTCCCGCGCGATGGTGATGATCTTCTCGACCTGCGGCTGGACATTCTTGCCCTTCGCCTCGGTCGTGATGATCCGCTCATTGAGGACGAGGCTGTTCATCAATCCGCGCATCAACGCTTTGCGCTGGCCCGAGTTGCGCCCCAAATGGCGCCCTGCCTTCCGATGCCGCACGATAAACCCTCCCTGTGCGTACTGCCTGCGATCCCCCTATTCGCGGGGGCGAATTGCTGCTACTCCCCTGCCGCGCCCGTGTCGGATGCGCTGCCGTCCGTACCCGCCTCGAAATCATCCGGGATCAGTTTGCGGTTCGCGCCGAGGAACCCATGTACCTGCAACTTTTCCTGCAACTCCGACAATGACTTCGGCCCGAAGTTCCGGATGCCCATCAAGTCTTCCGGATTCATCTTCAGGACCTGACCGACGCGGTCAATCTTCTGGCTGCGGAGCGAGTTCAGCACGCGCGATGAGAGACCGAGTTCGGAAAGCAGTTTCGCCTCTGCCTCAGGCGTCACATACGGGCCGAGTCCCGCCGGTTCCTCCGTGCCGCCGCTCGCGAAGTCTACGATCAATTGTGCGTGCTCCCGCAGAATTTCGGATGCCTGCCGGAGTGATTCGCTCGGATCAATCGTGCCGTCCGTCCAGATCTCGAGGATCAAACGATCGTAGTCGGTCATGTGGCCGACGCGCGTATGCTCGACGATGAAGTTAACGCGGGGGATCGGCGTGAAGATGGCGTCCACCGGAATCTCACCAATCGCCAGCCCCTCCGCCGCTTCCGCCGACCGGTAGGCCCGACCGCGCTCGACCGTCACTTCGATGTCCAGCGCGCCCTCATCGTCCTCAACATGCGCCAGGACCTCATCCGGGTTGACGCAGGTGATCTCGAACGGCCAAGCGATGTCGCCTGCCGTGATCGCGCCCGCGCCCTGCCAGGAGAGGCGAACACGCGTCTCCGGCAGGTTGTCGTCGCTCTGTAAGCGGATGCGCTTGAAGTTCAGCACAATCTCGGTCACGTCCTCGCGCACATGCGGGATCGTGCTGAACTCGTGCCAGACATCGCTGATGCGAATTTTCGTGATCGCCGTGCCCGGCAGCGACGAAAGCAGGATGCGCCGCAGGGCGTTTCCGAGCGTCGTACCGTATCCCGGCGAGAGCGGTTCAACGGTGAACCGAGCGTAATTTTGACCACTCTTTGTGAGGTCTACCTTTGGCTGGGCAATGTCAAGCACCGCGTTCAGCCTCCCTTTTTAGTATCAGCGCGAACTGCCAATCCGATTCCCGAAGCATACTTGCCCACTCAGGTGACACTCAAACGCGCCGTCGCTTCGGTGCGCGGCACCCATTATGCGGGATCGGCGTGACATCCGTGATGGACAGCACCTGCAAACCGGACGACTGGAGGGCACGTACTGCCGCCTCGCGGCCGCTGCCGGGGCCTTTGACGAAAACTTCGACCTGCCGCAGCCCGTGCTCCATCGCCCGGCGGACAGCGCCCTCAGCCGCGACTTGCCCCGCGTACGGCGTACTCTTGCGCGAGCCTTTGAAGTTGGACGATCCCGCGCTGCCCCACGAGAGGACGTTCCCTTGCGGATCCGTCAGCGTGATCAGCGTGTTATTGAAGGTGGACTGAATATACGCCCGCCCGCGCGGGATGTTCTTGCGATCGCGTCGCCGTACCCGGTTCTTCCCGCCGCGTGTCCCTCGTTTTCGTTGCTCGGCCATCCGCTGTTGCTCCCTTCGGTCGCCCGGTAACAAGTCAAAAGATGCGCGAAATGATTTCCACGTTCTCCTTGTTACTTGTTACTCGCTACTCGCTACTTCGTTGCCTTCTTCTTGCCTGCGACCGCCCGGCGTGGGCCACGACGGGTGCGGGCGTTCGTCTTTGTGCGCTGACCATGGACCGGCATACCGCGCCGGTGCCGGATGCCACGGTAGCAGTTGATGTCAATCAGCCGCTTGATATTCATCGCGACTTCGCGGCGGAGATCGCCCTCGACGACCATCTCTTTCTCGATGATGTCGCGTAGCCGCGTCACCTCATCGTCCGTCAGTTGATTGACGCGCGTGTCGGGATTGATACCGGTGCGCGCGAGAATCTTCTGACTGGTCGTCAGGCCGATACCGTACAGATACGTAAGCGCGATTTCGACGCGCTTCTCGCGTGGAATGTCTACACCGGCAATACGAGCCATGCGTCTTCCTCTCCTCGTCTAGCGATGTCGGTACACGATACGGCCACGGGTCAGGTCATAGGGCGAAAGTTCGACGCGCACGCGGTCGCCGGGCAGAATGCGGATGAAATTCAACCGAATCTTCCCGGAGATATGGGCAAGGACTTCGTGGCCGCTCTCCAATTCAACGCGGAACATCGCGTTCGGCAGCGGCTCAACGACCTTCCCCTCGACCTCGATGACATCTTTCTTCGCCAAAGGCGCTCCTCATTTCTTGTACCGCCGGGGCCAGACCCGCCGCACGCGAGCCGCGCAAACGCCACCGACTTCACGGCAGCGAACTGCCATCATACCACGCCCCCACGTACCGCGCTAGGGCAGCGTGAGGATTTCCGGGTCACCGTCCGTGATCGCGACCGTATGTTCGAACTGGGCGGCTCGTTTCCCATCATTGGTCACGACCGTCCACTTGTCCGCCAACGTGTGCGTCTCGTACGTGCCGACGGTCAGCATTGGCTCGATTGTCAGCACCATCCCTTTGCGGAGGAGGGTGCCCGTGCCGGGATTGCCGTAATTCGGCACCTGCGGTTCCTCATGGATGCGTCGGCCAATCGCGTGGCCGACATACTGCCGCACAACCCCGTACCCGCGCGATTCGGCGTACACCTGAATCGCGTGCCCAATGTCGCCGATCCGCTTGCCGGAGCGACACTGCGCGATCCCGGCGAAAAGGGCGTCGTACGTCGTGGAAACAAGACGTTGCGACTCCTCATCAATCTCACCAACCGGGACGGTGATCGTCGCATCGCCGTGCCAGCCATCGAGGAACGCGCCGGTGTCAACCTTGATAATGTCGCCATTCCGCAGCGTCCGTTTTCCGGGGATTCCATGCACGACCTCATCGTTCACCGCGACGCATACACTCGCCGGGAAGCCGTACAGCCCCTTGAATGACGGCGTCGCGCCCGCCTTGCGGATCACCGCTTCGCCAACCGCGTCCACCTGCGCCGTCGTCACGCCGGGGTGGATCGAGGCGCGCATCGCTTCGAGCGCCTGCGCCACGACGCGACCGGCGACCCGCATCTTCGCGACCTCCTGCGCTGACTTCAGGGTCATCGTCCCGCCACGCGCCATCTATGCACCGCTCCCCTCAAATATTGGGGCAAGCACGGCGATAATGTCCGCAGTTACGGCCTCGATCGGTTGATTGCCGTTGATGCGATGGATGATGCCACGCTGCTCGAACAGTGACAAGAGTGGCTGCGTCTTTTCTTCGTAGAGCCGCAGTCGTTCCTCGGCGGCGTCGCGCGTGTCATCCGCCCGCCCACGACTGAGCATGCGCTCGACCAGCACCGGGCGGGGCGCGTCAATATAGACGACGGCATCCACCCGTTCACCGCGTGACTGAAGGAATGTGTCCAACGACGCAACCTGCGGAACCGTCCGCGGAAAACCGTCGAAAATGACGCCGCGCAACTCGGGCTGTGTCTTGCGTAGTCGGATGAGATGCTCGCCCAGCATCGCGATTGTCAGATCGTCCGGCACTAATGCACCGGCTTCCAGCATCGGTCCCACTTGAAGGCCAAGGGGCGTCTTCTCCGCGATATTCCGCCGAAACAAATCGCCGGTGGAAACATGGGCAAGCCGCAACCGCGGCGCGACGGTTGCCGCTTGCGTGCCCTTCCCGACCCCTTGCGGGCCGAAGAAAAGCACGTTCTTGTTCCTCGCGGCGCCCCTCACCGGATGAATCCCTCGTAGTTGCGCATCAGCAATTGCGCTTCGAGTTGCCGCATCGTGTCAATCGCGACACCAACGACGATCAGGAGCGCCGTACTACCGAGGCCCAACTGCGTGATCCCCGTGAATAGTCGGGCGAAGAAGGGTAGAACCGCTACGAGGCCGAGGAAGAGCGCACCCGCCAGGGTGATCCGGTTCAGCACGCGCGAGAGATACTCCGCCGTCGGACGGCCGGGGCGAATGCCCGGCACGAAGCCGCCGTTCTTCTGTAAGTTCTCCGGGATATTCTGCTGATTGAATACGACGATCGTGTAGAAGAATGTGAACCCGACTACCAGCAGGAAGTAGCCGATCTGGTACGGATAATTGCCTGGGTCGAAGATCACGGCAATCTTCCGGGAAGAGTCACGCAGCCAGCCGCGGTCGGATGAGCCGAGGAAGTTCGCGATCGTGGACGGTAGGATCATGATACTCACCGCGAAGATGAGCGGGATCATGCCCGCCGAGTTGACGCGGAGCGGGATCGTCGTCGCCTGGCCACCATACTGCCGCTGCCCCCGCACGCGCCGTGCGTACTGCACGGGGATCTTCCGCACACCCTCGCTGATGAGGATGATACCGACGATAGTGAGAAGACCGATACCCGCGAAGAGGATGATCGAGACGAGGTTGAACGACGAGCCGCCCGTGATGAGGTTCGCGAAACCGCCGGGTAATCCGGCGACGATCCCACCAAAGATGATGATACTGACGCCGTTGCCGATGCCGTTCTCGGTAATGAGTTCGCCGATCCAGACGAGTACCAGGGTCGCTGCGACCGTCGAGGTCAGCAGCGTGAAACTTGGCAGGAAGGTGTGGATATTGAGGATGCCAAACTGGTCCGCCGGTATCACCTGATTCGCGACGGCGAGACGGATCTGGCCGTATGCCTGCAAATAGCCAATCGGCACGGTGAGGATGTGTGTAACGCGATTGACGCGCGCCCGGCCCGCCTCGCCTTCCTTCGACCACTCATCCAACTTCGGGACGATCGGCGTCAGGAGTTGCACGATGATCGAAGCGGTGATGTACGGGTAAACGCCCATCATCGCGATCGAAAACGTTCGCAAGGCGCTGCCGGAAAAAAGGTTCAACGTGCCGAGAAAGGCGTTGTTGCGGAAGAGCCGGTCGAGCGCCGCATGATCCACATTCGGCAACGGGATATGTGCGATGAGTCGGAAGATCAGCAGCATCGCGATCGTGAAGAGGATCTTTTTCCGCAGATCGGGAATGCGAAACGCATTAAACACGGCCTGCAACATGGTTATGCCGTCTCCTCCGCCGCCTCGGTCGGCGCCGCGGCGGTCTCTTCGACTGTCCCGCCCGCGGCGATGATCTTCTCGCGCGCGGAGGCTGTCACCCGGTGGACTCGCACGGTCAGCGCCTTGGTGATCTCGCCATCGCCAAGCACCTTCACCTGCCACCCCTTGAATGGGACGACGGGCGGACGCAGCACCTTATCGGAGACAACGCGGCGCGCGACGAGCACTTCGGGCGTGATTTCATCGCCCGCTTCGAAGAGTTCTTCGAGACGCGCGACATTGACGACGGCGAACGGCTGCTTGAAGATATTGGTGAACCCGCGCTTGTACGGCATGCGCATGTAGATCGGGTTCTGGCCGCCTTCAAAGCCTCGGCGGACATTCGGTCCGGAACGCGAGCCCTGGCCCTTCGTACCGCGCCCGGCGGTCTTCCCCTGCCCCGCCGAGATACCGCGCCCGACGCGCTTGCGCGCTTTGTGTGAGCCAGGATTCGGCTTGAGGTCCTGCTGCTGCATGGTGAGGTCACTCCTTCGGCGCCGCGCCCGCGTCCTCGACGGTCACGAGATGGCGTACTTTGAAACACATGCCCCGCACCGATGGTGTATCCGGCAACTCGACTGTCTGATGCAGCCGCCGGAGGCCGAGGGCGCGAACCGTCGCTTTCTGATCGTGTGCGTAGCCGATGGCGCTCTTTACGTACGTGACGCGCATCATCGGCGCTGCGTTCTCTGGCATACTCTACGCTCCTATGCCGTCGCGGCGGTGTTCGCCGCTTCGTCGGCCAGTTCCTTGTTGCGGCGGCGGCCAAAATACGAGACCGGCTTGCCGCGCCGTTGTGCGACGCTCTCGACCGACTCTAAGTCTTCAAGCGCCTTGAGAGCGGCACGGACGACGTTGACCGGGTTCGTGCTCCCGATCGTCTTCGTCAGCACGTCATGGATACCCGCCGCCTCCATGACGGCCCGCACGCCACCGCCCGCGATAACGCCTGTACCGGGGCGTGCCGGGCGTAACAGGACGCGCGACGCACCGTACGTCACCTCGATCTCGTGCGGGATCGTTGTCCCTTCCAGGCTCACCTTGATGATGCGCTTCTTCGCATCCTCAACGCCCTTGCGAATGGATTCCGGCACTTCACCGGCCTTGCCCATCCCCGCGCCGACATGGCCCTTGCCGTCGCCGACGACGACGACCGCGGAGAAGTTGAAGCGCCGCCCGCCCCGTTGCACCTTCGCGACGCGGTTAATCTGCACGACGCGCTCTTCAAGGTCCCCCAATGTTGCCGGATCAATCCGTGCCATTCGTCGCTTCGCTCCTTCAGTCGCCAGTAATCAGTAGTCGGTCGGAAGCGGAGGCGCTTCGTGCATTCGTCTACTCGTTACTCGCTACTCGTGACTCACTAGAAATCAAGCCCGCCCTCGCGAGCGGCATCCGCGAGCGCTTGGACCCGACCGTGGTAGAGGAATCCGCCGCGGTCGAAGACGACCTGCGTGATGCCCGCTGCCTTCGCCTTCTGCGCGACCATCCGGCCAACCCATTGCGCGCGCTCGGTCTTCGTCATACCCTCGGACGCCTTCTTCAGCGCCCGCAATTCCGGGTCGGTTGAACCTGCGGCGACGAGCGTATGACCGCGTTCGTCATCAATCACTTGCGCGTAGATGTGCTGGCTCGAACGAAACACGTTCAATCGTGGCCGCTGTGGTGTTCCGGACACCTTCGCTCGCACGCGCCGATGCCGCTTTTCGCGCAGCGTCAGCGCCTTGCGTACTTTCAGTCGTTGCATGGGCATGGTGTTGCCCCTCCTTCATTCCGCGCCCGACATCGCGGGCCGGTGCGGGAACAGTAACGAGTAACGAGATCAAACCGATCCCCCCTCAATGCTCGTTACTCGTTACTTTTTGGCCGCCTTGCCAGTCTTGCCGGCCTTGCGGCGCGTCCACTCGCCGAGATACTTGATGCCCTTATCCTTGTACGGCTCCCGTGGGCGAACCTTGCGGATGCGCGCCGCCCACTCGCCGACATCTTCCTTGTTATTGCCAGTCACGGCAACACGCAAGGGCGTGTCCACGACAAAGGTAATTCCCTCCGGCGGGCTGAATCGCACGGGATGTGAGTATCCGACCGTCAGGACGAGGTCCTTACCGTCCATCGCGGCGCGATAGCCGACGCCATTGATTTCCAGTTCCTTGCGGAATCCGGTCGTTACGCCCTCAACCATATTCGCGACGAGCGTGCGTGTCAGGCCATGCAACTCGCGTTGGATACGCGCCTCGCTCGGCCGCTTCACATGCAGCACGCCGTCCTCACGTTCGAGGATCATCGAAGCAGGGATCGTGCGGGAAAGTTCGCCGCGCGGCCCCTTGACTGTAATCGCGCCACCCTCGTGATCGAGGGTCACGCCGTTCGGGATCGGAATCGGTCGAATACCGATACGGGACATCGCAACTCCTCCTAGGAAACCGTGCAGAGCAGTTCGCCACCAACGCCGCGCCGGTACGCGTCGCGGCCCGTCATCACACCCTGCGAGGTCGTGACAATGGCGACACCGAGACCATTGCGCACGCGCTCGATGGCGCCGCGCTGCCGGTAGATGCGCAAGCCAGGCTTGGAGATCCGCTTGATCTCCTGGATGACGTGCCTCTTCGAATCGTCGTACTTCAGCCGGATTGTCAGTTGATTCTGCGGCTTCTGCTCCATGACGCGATACCCCTCGATAAAGCCCTCTTCCCGCAGGATGCGGGCAATCTCCACGAGGACCTTCGTCGAAGGCATCGCGACTTCCGCGTGCCGCATCATGCCGGCGTTGCGGATGCGGGTCAGCATGTCGCTGATTGGGTCATTGACGCTCATGCGTTCCCTCTCCTACCACGATGACTTCGTGACGCCCGGCAGTTTGCCACTGGACGCCATCTCACGAAAACAGATGCGGCACATACCGAACTTCCGCATATACGCACGGGAGCGGCCACAGAGTTTGCACCGGCTATAGCCCCGCACCCGGTACTTCGGTGTGGCATTCGCCTTGTTGATGAGAGACTTCTTCGCCATTCGTGCTCCTTATCAGGCGTTGCGCTGGATGCCGCTGGCTTGCCCCTGCGGGCGGGCGTATGGCATCCCCAGCATTTCGAGCAGACGGCGCCCTTCGGCATCGTTGCGCGCCGACGTGACGAACGAGATTTCCATCCCGCGCACGCGGTCAATCTTGTCGTACTCGATCTCCGGGAAAATCAGTTGCTCCTTGAGACCGAGTGTGTAGTTACCATGCCCGTCGAACGCGTCCGGCGACAGCCCACGGAAGTCGCGGACGCGGGGCAGCGCGATGTTGAAGAGCCGGTCAATGAACTCGTACATTCGCGCGCCACGCAACGTCACCATCACGCCGATCGGCATTCCCTGCCGGATCTTGAACTGCGCGATCGAACGCTTTGCCCGTGTCACCACCGGCTTCTGGCCGGTGATGATCTGGAGATCATTAACAGCGTTATCGAGCGCCTTCGCGTTGCCGACCGCCTCGCCCATGCCGATGTTGATGACGATCTTCTGAACCTTCGGCACCTGCATGAGGTTCGTGTATCCGAACTGCTCGGTGAGCGCGGGCGCGGCAACCTCGTCAAACTGCTTGCGAAGGCGTGGGACGGGGCGCGGCTCCGCGCGTTCGGTGTGTGTTTCTGCAGCCATTCCTCTGTCTCCCCTACCGCTCGACCGCAACAGATTCAATCACGATCTCTTCGCGCTTCGTCACCTTACCGTCTTTGTCCGTCTCTTCATGGACGTAGTACCGGACGTTCTTGCCGTTGTCGTCCTGCTTAACGTGGATCCGGACACCCTTGTTCGCCTGTGGCGACCAGAACATCACGTTGGACACATGCAGCGGCGCTTCCATCTCGATAATGCCCGCCTGCCGCGCCCGGCCGCGTGCGCGGTGGCGCTTGACGATATTGACGCCCTCGATGATCACGCGGTCCTTATCGGGGATCGCGACACGCACCCGGCCACGCTGCCCCTTGTTCCTACCGGAAATGACGATGACCTCATCGCCACGACGTATCTTCCGCATCGCTTCCTCCTACAGCACTTCCGGCGCAAGCGACGCAATGCGCAGATAACCCGCTTCACGAATCTCGCGTGCGACAGGGCCGAAGACGCGCGTGCCGCGTGGGTTCCCTTGCGGGTTAATCAGCACCGCCGCGTTGTCATCGAACCGGATGGACGAACCGTCCGGCCGGTTGTACTCCTTCGCCGTGCGCACGATCACCGCACGGACGACATCGCCCTTCTTGACGCCCGCACCGGGCTGGGCTTGCTTGACCGCGCCGATGATCACGTCACCGACGCCGCCGTACTTGACGTGCGACCCACCGAGGACGCGAATACAGAGAATCTCGCGCGCCCCCGTGTTGTCCGCCACACGCAATCGCGTTTCTGGCTGAATCATCGTCGTCTCCTCCGTCAGTCCTGCGACGCTGCGTGCAGGATCTCGCGAACGATCCAGCGCTTCTCTTTGCTGAGCGGGCGCGTCTCCTCGATGCGGACACGGTCGCCGGTCTTGCAGGTATTCTGCTCGTCGTGCGCCTTGAACTTGTGCGTGCGCCGCATCGCCTTCTGATAGATGCGATGCCGCACCGTAAAGTCCACCGCCACCACGACGGTCTTGTCCATCTTGTCCGAAACGACCCGGCCAACTTTCGTCAACCGCGCCGATCGCCCTGATTGGCTGGCCGCCTCGTCATTCTGTTCCGCCACCATCGGCTTCTCCCTCAGTAGCAAGTAGCAAGTCAAAAGTAGAAAGTACGAAGACGACGCATCTCGTCGCTTGCTCCTTGCTACTCGTTACTCGTTACTTTCACTCCGCCCCCAGCGCCTGCTGGAATGATTCCGCTATTTCCCGCTCGCGCAGGATCGTGTTGATCCGCGCGATGTCTCGCTTGATCGAGCGTATTTGCGCGTGGTTCGTTTGCTGATTGGTCGCCAGCGCGAACCGCATGCGCATCGTCTCTTCCTTCAGGGCATGGCGCCGTTCGACCAAATTGTCGTCAGACAGCGCGCGGACTTCATCAACTCGCATCTTTCATCATCCCTCATCGCGGCGGTGCCTGTGCGCCCCGGCATCCGCGCCTTCCTCGGTCGTCGGCACGTCAGCCGCGTTCTCCGCGCCGCCTTCAATTGCCGGCCCCTGCTCCGTCTCGTCCGGCTCAAGCGTACCCTCGGCGGCCATCTGGGCGCGCATTTCGGCCTTCTTGCCCAGTTCAATCGTCTCGCCCTCAGCAAAGACCCGTGTGACGATCTTCGTGCCCATCGGGAACTTGTGCCCCGCGATCGTCAAGGCTTCCTTCGCCTGATCCTCGCGAATGCCGCCGATCTCCAGCAGCATCCGGCCCCGCAGGACGACCGCGACCCAGTGATCCGGTGCGCCCTTGCCGGAACCCATGCGGGTTTCGGCGGGCTTCTTCGTCACGGACTTGTCCGGAAAGACGCGGATCCAGTACTTCCCACCGCGGCGAGTGTAGCGGGTAACAACGCGGCGTGCCGACTCGATCTGATTGCTCGACACCCATGCGTTTTCGGTGGCGATCAATCCGAACTCGCCGAATGCGACCGTCGTGCCACGATGCGCTTCGCCCGTACGGCGACCGCGATGCACACGGCGGAACTTTGTTCGTTTCGGTTGCAATAACATGCTACGAACCCTCTCCGTTAGTCCGCCGCGAGCTCAGCGCCACGCTGCTGCGCGGGCTGTCGCTCCGGGATCACATCACCCTTGTAAATCCAGACCTTGACACCGATCCGGCCGAATGTCGTGTGCGCGTGGACGATCGCGTAATCAATGTTCGCGCGGAGCGTGTGCAGCGGCACGCGGCCATCTTTCTCGGAGATCGTGCGGGACATTTCCGCGCCACCGAGGCGGCCACCGAGGCGCACCTTGACGCCCTTCGCGCCGCGTCGCATAGATTGCGAAACCGCGTGCTTCATCGCGCGGCGGTACGCGACCCGACGGGTCAACTGGTCGGCGATGTTCTCCGCGACGAGCCGCGCTTCGAGTTCCGGCGTCTTGATCTCCTCGATCTTCAGGTGGACATCGCGCTTCATCGCCGCCTTGATCGTGTTCCGCAGTTTCTCGACGTTGCCGCCCTGCTTGCCAATCACGATACCCGGCTTCGACGTGTAGACCGTCACGTCCACTTTGTTCGCCGCGCGCTCGATATGGATGCGCGCGATGCCCGCGTTCGGCAGTTCCCGCATGACGAGCCGCCTGAGAGCGATGTCCTCGTGCAGCAGTTGCGTGTAGTTGCGCTCGGCGAACCAGCGGGAGTCCCAATCAGTGACGATTCCCAGCCGGAAGCCGATGGGATTGACTTTTCGTCCCATGGATACCTCCCTTATTTCTTGTCCCGCCGCTCGCCGCCCTCATCGCGCGGCTGTGCGAGGCCCGAATCGGCGATTTCCGTCGCCTGTGTCTCGGCCTGCGCGGCCTCGATGGGTGGCGGCGTGGATTCAACGTTCTCAGCAGTCGAGGCGGCCTCAATCTCTGCCTCCGCCGACGGTGTCTCGACCGTCTCCTCGGGTGCTGGCTTCGGCTGCAGCGTCTCGATCTTACCCGGCGCTTCCGCCCGCGCCGGTACTCGGGCGCGCGAGACGGCAGGTGTCTGGCTCCGGCCCCGGCCCGTCGGGTTCGCACCACGGCGTGCCGCAGGGGCTGCCGCGCGCGCGCCGCGCACCGGTCGCGGTCGCTCCTCGACGACGATCGTGATGTGGCTGAACCGCTTCAAGATCGGCCCCGGCCGCCCACGCGAGCGCGCGGTGAAGCGCTTCAACTTCATCCCTTCATCCGCGTACGCGAGCGCGATGACCAAGTCTTCCGGGTCCATGTCGTTGTTGTGCTCCGCGTTCGCGGCAGCGGAGCGGACGACCCGCGCCACCTCATCCGCCGCGCCCTGCGGCAGGAAGCGGAGGATTGCCAGCGCCTCATTGACCCGCTTGCCGCGCACCTGGTCAATGACCAGTCGCACCTTCTGCGGGGAGATGTGGACATCCTTTGCCACCGCTCGCACGCGCGTTGTTGGCTGTACCGTTGCCATTGCCGCGTCTCCCTCTCCTCTAGCGCCGTCGCGACGCCTTGTCGGCGTCCTTCCCGTGGCCGCGGAAGAAGCGCGTCGGCGCGAACTCCCCCAATTTATGGCCGACCATGTTCTCCGTGACAAAGATCGGCACATGACGGCGGCCATCATGCACCGCAATCGTATGTCCAATCATCTGTGGGAAGATCGTGGACGCCCGCGACCATGTGCGGATCGCCCGCCGCTCTCCGGTCGTGTTGAGCATTTCCACTTTCTTCAACAGTTTGGCCTCAATGAATGGGCCTTTTTTTGACGACCTCGACACCGATCCTCACTCCTTCATCCGCGACTATCGCCGCTTTGTGCGCCGCCGAACGATCATCGAATCGGTGCGCTTGTTATGGCGCGTGCGGTAGCCGAGCGCGGGCTTTCCCCACGGGGTCTGCGGCTGGCCGCCAACCGGCGCCTTGCCCTCACCGCCGCCGTGTGGGTGGTCGCGCGGGTTCATCACCGAGCCGCGCACCGTCGGCCGCTTGCCCTTGAGCCGGTTCCGGCCTGCCTTACCGATCACGACATTCTCGTGGTCAATGTTCCCGACCTGGCCGAGCGTCGCGATGCAGTCGAGCGGAATCAGCCGTGTCTCGCCGGAGGGCATGCGCACCTGCGCGTGCGTCTCGGATTTCGCGACGACCTGCGCCGCCACGCCCGCCGACCGAACGAGTTGCCCGCCACGACCCGGCTTCATCTCGATATTGTGAATATTCGTCCCCGGCGGCATTTCACGGAGCGGCAGGCTGTTGCCGACGCGAATCGGCGAACCGGAACCCGCCTGCACGACCTGGCCGACTTTGAGGCCGTTCGGTGCGAGGATGTACCGCTTCTCACCGTCCGCGTAGGCGACGAGCGCGATACGGGCGGAGCGGTTCGGATCGTACTCGATCGTCGCGACCGTGCCGGGGATACCGAACTTGTTCCGCTTGAAGTCAATGATCCGGTACAGCCGACGGCTACCACCACCCCGGTGCCGGGTCGTGACGTGACCATGCACGTTGCGGCCACTATGCTTCTTCAGCACTTCGGTGAGCGGCTTGTATGGCTCATTCGTCGTGATCTCCTCGAAGGCCGAGACGGTCATGCCACGCCGACCGGGAGATGTTGGCTTGTATTTCTTGATCGCCATTGACGCTATCCTCTCCAGGTCTCGGGCTAGATACCCTCGAAGAACTCGATCGAGTTCCCAGGCTCCAGCGTGACAATTGCCTTCTTGTAGCCCGGCCGCTCGCCCATCACCCGACCACGGCGGCGAACCTTCGCCGGCACATTCATCGTGTTGACCGCACGCACCTTGACATTGAACGCGGTCTCGACGGCTTCCTTTACCTGCGTCTTGTTCGCCCGCCTGTCCACCACGAACATGTATTGCCCGACTTCACCGAGGCGTGTGTTCTTTTCTGTGATGACGGGGCGCCGCAGGACATCCCAGACGTTCATGCTTTCGCCTCCGTCGTCTCATCCGTCTTCTCAGTCGCCACGGCGGGCGCTTCAATCTCTTCGCTATCCGCGGCGACTTTCGGTGTCGTGACGGCTGCCGCCTTACGCGTCGTCCGCTTCGCTGGCGCCGCCTTTGCTTCCTTCACCTCAGCCGCGTACTCGGCGTCTCCCCACAGGCGAGAGACATGATCGAGCGCCTCGACCGTGAAGAGCAACCGCTCGTACTTCATCAGGTCGGCCATGTTGAGATACCCGGCGTGGAGCACCTTCACACTGCCGATGTTGCCCGCCGCGCGATGGAGGTTGTCGGTATGCTCCGGTACGATAACGAGCGTCGAGCGCGGATTATCGAGACCGCCAAGCAGCGCCAGCATCGCCCGTGTCCGACCTTCGAGGCTATCGAGGCCACGGAGCACCGCGACATTCGCAGCCTTCGCGGAGAGCGCGGAGCGGATCGCCAATTGGCGCATCTTGCGCGGCATGGACTGCGTGTACTTGCGTGGGTGCGGGCCCCATACGGTGCCGCCGCCCTTCCATTGGGGCGCGCGCGTGCTGCCCTGGCGCGCCCTCCCCGTCCCCTTCTGGCGATACGGCTTTCGGCCACCGCCGTGTACCTCGCCGCGCGTCTTCGTGGCGTGCGTCCCGTGGCGTGCGTTCGCCTGCTGGCGCACGAGCGCCTGATGCATCACGGCCACGTTCGGCGTGATGCCGAAGAGCGCGTCGTCCAGCGCCACTGTCCCGATTGTTTCGCCTGTGGCGTTGTAGACCGAAGCCTCCATCAGCCAATCCTCTCCCTTTATGACCGCGCGCTCCGGCGGTTCTTAATGCTCTGACGGATCGTCACAAGCCCACCGTTCGCGCCCGGCACCGCCCCCGCGACCAGCACGAGGTTGCGCTCGACATCCACGTCCACGACCCGGAGGTTCTGTATGGTGACGCGCTCATTGCCCATGTGCCCGGCCATTTTCAGACCTTTGAACACACGCCCAGGCGTCGTGCCCGCGCCGACTGACCCCCCGGCGCGATGGCGGTCAGACTGACCGTGCGTCTTCGGGCCGCCAGCGAAGTGGTGCCGCTTGACGACACCCGCGAAGCCTTTTCCCTTCGACTGACCCGTCACATCTACTGCGTCGCCCGCCTTGAAGATGGCATCCGCCGTCACTGTTTGGCCGACGGTCAGTTCACCATTACCTTCGGTGCGGATCTCGCGGATATGGCGTGAGTTCGCACCACTCGCCCGGAGATGGCCCGCTTCCGGCCGGTTCAGCCGCTTCGCCGTGCCGAAGCCCAACTGCACACCGTTGTAGCCGTCCGATTCCTGCGTCCTGAGTTGCGTCACCACGCACGGTCCGGTCTCGATCACCGTCACCGCGAGGGCGCGACCGGTCGGGTCGAACACCTGCGTCATTCCGAGCTTTTTGCCCAACAATCCTTCCAACATCCGTTCCGTCTCCTAGAGCTTGATCTCGATGTCAACGCCCGCCGGAAGATTGAGGCGCATCAGCGCGCTGATCGTCTTCTGGCTCGGCTCCAGAACGTCAATGAGCCGCTTGTGCGTGCGGATCTCGAAGTGCTCCTGCGAGTCCTTGTCCACGAACGGTGACCGCATGACGGTGTACCGCTCGATCCGTGTCGGCAGCGGCACCGGCCCCGCGACCTTCGCGCCCGTGCTCTCCGCCGTCTCGACGATTTTGGACGCCGACTGATCAAGCAGTTTGTGATCATATGCCTTCAGCCGGATGCGGATGCGCTGCCCGCCTGCCTTCGGGCGGGCAGCTGCCGGTGCAGGGCGAGGAGCCGCGGCTGTCGCCGCTGCCCCACCACTTCGATTGCGTCGTTCCTCCGCCATCCCTGGCTCCTCTCGTTGGGTTACCTTCTACAATCTACTTGACGGAGGTGACGACCCCGGCACCGACCGTCCGCCCCCCCT
>CALBSO010000142.1 GCA_937968015.1 uncultured Thermomicrobia bacterium | reverse complement strand
TCCTTTGAGGCCATCAGCGTATCTCTGTCTAACGATGATTGTCTACCTACTTAGGTCTGTTGTGTGAGCGTCGCGCAGTCGAATATCGCTCGCGTCGAGCCCCGAGGATGGCCTTACGTCGAGATGCCTGCCGTCCGGGCGGCGATCATGGCAGCGAGGCCCTGCCCGAGGGTGTATTCGGGTCGCCAGAGACCCTGCCGGATGATTCGCTCATTCGAGAGGCGCGAGATGCGGACATCGCCCGCGCGGGCCGGGCCGTACACGACGCTCGGAGTGACACCGAGCGCCTGCCCGACGTGCCGCGCGAGGTCGTTGACCGTCGTTTCCCTGCCGCTCGCCACATTCCAGATACCCGAGCAGTTCCATGAGAGGGCGGAGCGCACCGCCGCCGCGACATCCGCGACGTAAACGAAATCGCGCACCTGCTCGCCATCGCCGTTGACCCGCAGCGTCTCGCCGCGCGCGAGGCCGTCCACGAAGGTGGCGATCACGCCGCCGTCCGTGCCGACCCGCTGGCGGGGGCCGTAGACATTGGCAGGCCGGAGGATGGCATAGGAGAGGCCGCTGAGTGCAACGTATCCCTCGGCGGCGAGTTTGTGTACGCCGTACGGACTGAGGGGAGCGGGCAGCGTCTTTTCGTCAGCGCGGACTGCCGTATCGCCATAGACCGCGCCGCCGGAGGAGAAGAAGACGAAGCGGCCCACGCCCGTCTCCTTCGCGCAGCGGACGACATTCTCCGTGCCGCCGAGATTCACCTGCCGGTCAAACGCCGGGTCCGCCACCGATCGCGGCACCGAGGTCTGCGCGGCGCAGTGAATCACCGCGTCGAACGCGCCATCCGCGAAGACATGCATGAGCGCGGGATCGGCGATGTCGCGGGCGACGAATGGCACCTCGCCCGGCAGGTTCGCGCGGTCGCCGCCGGAGAGGTCATCCACAACAGTGACGCGCCAACCGTCCTGCATCAGCGTCTCGACGATGTGGCTGCCGATAAAGCCGGCGCCACCCGTGACTAAAACCTTTCGACCATTGCCGGTTTGCATCGCTTAATTTCCCTTCGTCGGCGGGAGGCCGAGCATTTCGCTGATCGTCACAAACCGATAGCCGCGCGCTTTGAGCATTTCGATGATCGTCCGCACCGCCGCTGCCTGCTGGCTGCGATCCGTCCCCAACCGGGTATTGTCGCCATCATGCAGGAGGATGATGGAGCCTGGCTGAACGCGATCCACCGTCCGCATGACAATAGTGTTAACGCCGGGCGCGTCCCAATCGTTCGATTCGACATCCCATCCGACCGCACGCAACCCGTGTGCCGCCACCGCGCGGAGTGACCACGGCGTGTGAAAACCATTCGGCGCGCGATAGAGGCGGGGCATCGTGCCTGTGATGCCGCGCAAAATGTCATTCGTCCGCGCCGCATCGCCGTACCGCAGATCCAAGAGCGCGTCCCGCTTCCGATGTGCGTACGAGTGATTACCGACCTCGTTTCCCTCAGCGGCGATGCGGCGCACCGTCTCCGGCTCGCGCTCCGCGTTCATGCCGACGCAGAAGAAGGTCGCATGCACCCCGGCCTGCTTCAGCACATCGAGAATTTGCCCGGTGTACGGGTCGTTCGGCCCGTCATCGAAGGTCAGGGCGACGACCTTCTCCGTACGCGGCCCGTGCGTATAAATGTCGCCGAACAACTGCGACGACGGTGTCCGCGCCGCGTACATCCCATAGCCGAGCGGCGCGAGCACGACGAGCGCCATCACCCACCCGAGCCGCGCCTTTGGCGTCAACAGCCCATGCGACGGCGCGCGGCGCGGCTGCGTCCGCACGGTCATGTGGCGCGGCATTGGTCCTCACCCCCCGCCATCCGAACCGCCCGCACATCATAGATCACATAGCGCTGCCCCGGGTCGCGGTAGACGGCGCGGGCGAGATCGCGCTGTGTCAGGCCATCGAGCAGTTGCTGCTCGTTCGTGTGGTACTGCGCGAGGTAGCCACGCTCAATGGAGACGTAGTCAATCTGTTTTGTCGTCAGGAAATCGCGGTACTCGCCCTCCGTCCACGAGCGGCGGAACATGCTCTCGGAGAAGAACTCGTTGGCGAGGCGCGCGCCGTACTGCAGGAAATAGTACTGCCCGTCCTCGAACTGGTTCGGTTCCATGACGCGATAGGTCGCCTGCGGGTCGAACAGCGCGGAGGCAAAATAGGGCGCGTAGATATCGTGCGACTGCGTGAACAGCCCGTCGTAGCCGCCCTGCGCGTAGCCGAATGCGCCATTGACGATGAAAAGCGTGAAGGTCAACCCGGCGATCCAGATAGCGAAGATCGGCCGGTACCAGCGGCGCGCGTAGACAACGAGGTAGGTCGCGAGGAAGGGAAAGGCGAGCACCGTCGCGCGGCGCACGAAGCCGTCCGCGATGGATGAGACAATCACGCGCGCCGAATTCTCCGCGAGCGCGGGCGTTCCCCGCGCGAGGAGGAGCGCGGGCAGGCTTGCAAGCCCCGCAACAATTCCGAGAACGATGAATCGTATCCGCCGCTCCGGCTCGCTGAAAAAGTGCGCCGCGAGATAGCAGAGCGCGCCGATCCCGCCCGCCAACGGGTGCGTCGTGATACAGAGCCAGAGCAAAACGCCCGCCGCGACATCCCACTTGCGGTCGAGCGCGATCACGAACAGGAAGAAGAAAAATGCGGACCAGAGAAAGGGAAATTGAAAGGCGAGCACGCCATCAATATAGAACGGGTTGAGCAGGAAAAGCAGCAGCACCCACGGATCGCGCATTATGGGCCGCGCGACGCCGGCCGCGATCGGCGTCCCGACAGCGGCGATCACCATCAGCAGCGTGACGCCCCACTCGTGGAATAGCGGCCAGATGAGGGCGCCGAGCAGCCATGGCACAAGCCCGTACGGGAACGTCACCGCCCGCCCGCCATCGAGCGCCGGGATATGGCGCGGGATGCTGTGGCCGTGCCACAGTTGGTCCTGGATGAACCAGACATGCGCGTAGACACTCGCGGAGTCATCGCCTAAAAACATGCGCTTGACCGCCACGAGGAGGAGCACAATGAGCAGCAACGCGAAGAAAAAGCCGGGCAGCCACGGCGCCCACCGCTCCGTGATCCCCGCCGGGCGGGCGCGCTGCGTCATCACCCGCCACCACGCAAGTGGCATGGCAATCAGGTCAATGATCACGTCTTTCATCCGCGTATTGGAGCGGTAGACCGGCACGGGGACGAGATGATTATTGCCGAGTTTGTAGCCGAGACGCGGCAGGATCATCGCCAACTCGACTGTCTCGCTGTAGCGGTATCCCTCGTAGTAGCGCGTCGCCTCCCCGAGCGGCCCGGCGCGGAAGACGCGGTAGCCGGACTCGACATCGTAGAACCGCTGCCCGCTCCAGAGCGTTGCCCACGCGGACATCAGCCAGTTACCAACTCTCTTGTAGGCGGGGTAGAGCGAGAAGTCCCGCCGGGCCATCAGGCCGTCCAGTCCGTCCCGCTCCAACGCCTCAACGAGGGCAGTGACGTCCTCCGGGTCGTGCTGGCCGTCCGCGTCCACCGTCAAGATCAGGTCGCTCGCGTCGAGCCGCCCCGCCGCGACTTCCGCGCGGACAAAGCGGAAAGCCGCGCCGTACCCCGCCGAAAGCCCCCGGTTTTCATCGAAGGCGATCAACGAGGCGTGCGGCTTGTCGGCGATCCACCGCATGATGATGGCGCGCGTCTCGTCACGGCTGCCGTCGTCCACGACGATCAGACCGTCCACCATCGGATAGAGCCGCGTCAGGACACCCTCGACGGTCGGCGCTTCGTTGTACGCGGGCACGACGGCGATCAGCCGCCGCTCGACCGCATGGTTCGAAACATCGGGGCCGGGCGGCACCGCAATTGTTCGTGGGAGTTCCCATACACCGTGAATCCGCAAGTCGTCTTCATTGCGGCGGGTATGTCGCGCGAACATCGCTTCCCTTCTCATCCACACATTCCGCCGAGTCTCCGGCGTCCGGCTACCCACCCGGGGCCGGATCGTCCGCCGCCACGCGGTAGAGGCTCTTCGCCATCAGGCTTGTCTCGGCCTCCGCGCGCCGCCGGTAGACGGATGCCCGCATATCGCGGATCGCCACATCCTCCGGCGCCGCCCGCGCGGCGTATTCCGCCAGATGGCAGGCAAGCGCTAATTCCCCCGCGTCCGCCAGCGTCATGGCCCGCTCGGCGAGACGCGTCGCGCCCCCGGCGAGCGCGGCGATCTCCTCCGCCAGCCGCCGCTCCGGGCCTGGTTTCAGATGCGCCGGGTTGCCGTCATACCACCCGGCATAGAGCCGCCAGATGTTGCGCACGATGAACTCCGGTTCATCATAGACGGGACGAAGATAGGGGCGCGCCATGAGATGCGCGGGGGCACGAACCGCCTGGAGGATCGCATCGAGCGGCGCGCCCGCGTTCATCATCGTCAGTGTTTGATTGTGGATCACTTCGAGAAACTCCGCCGTCTCTTCGAGCGCCTGCCGGATGCGGTCCGCGCCCTGAATCGGCAATCCATGACCGGGGAAAAGCGTCTCCGCGCCCAGTGCGGCCATCGTTCGTAGCGTCAGCGCCCACTCGCGGGCATAGCGCTGGACTTTGTGCGGGTTACCGCAGTTTGGCGCGACCCAGATAAAGAAGTCGCCCGTGCAGAGCATGCGACGGGCCGGGACCCATGCCCAGCAATGGTCGTCTGTCTCGCCGCGGCCGTGACGGAGTTCGATGCGCTCATCACCGATCGTCAATGTCAACGCCTCGTGGAATGTGCGATCCGGGTAGCGGTACGCAGTGGGCCATGTCGGATGCGGGGTACGGAACTGGCGCGCATTGATCTGGGCGTTCAGCCCATTCGTGAGGAGATAGCGGTCGAAACGGGCGGGCACATTGGCGTGCGCGACGACCCGTGGTGGCGACCATCCTTCGCGCCGCGCTTCCTCCTCGAAGGGGGTGACGCCAAAGACATGATCCACATGCCCGTGCGTAAAGACAACGGTATGCAGCGGCTTCGTTGACCACGCGCGGATCCGCTGATGAATCGCGGCGGCCTGCTGCGCGATTCCGCTATCAATGAGAACAAGCCCCTCGACCGTGTCGAAGGCCACGACATTGGCGTAACCGGGGACGAACGCAACTCCCGGCGCGTACTCCTCCAGCGTCAATTCCGTTTCGATTACCCGGATACCGCTCGGGGTAATCGCCGTCACCTCGCCGGACCAGAGCCGTTCAGCCATCTCACTGACGCTGCCCATCGCACGCTCCCATTCACCGCTCCGTCGTTCCCGCTCCGTGGCAGTCTACTGTATGCCAGAGAAGATGACACCACGATGAATGTACGGATTGTACCGACGGATTTCATCTCCCATTCATGGTGCGTGTGCCATGATCGCACGCAAGCGCGGGAGGAAGGATAGGGCCCGCGCGGTGGGAAGAGAGAAAAGAAAGGGTGCAAAGACGCGTATGAAAGTACCCGCGGCGAGTATTTATTTCCCGCCGGAGGACCGCGCGGCGATTCTCAGCCAGATTGACGAAATCCTCCAGACCGGCCAACTGACACTCGGCAAGTACGGGCGGCAGTTCGAAGAGCAGTTCGCGGCGAAGATCGGCGCGAAGCATGCGATCGCCGTTTCGAGCGGTACGAGCGCCATCGAAATTCCGCTACGCATCTTCGGTGTCGGGGGCAAGGAAGTGCTCGTCCCGACGAACACCTTCTTCGCCACCCCCGCCGCCGTCCTCCATGCGGGCGGGCGGGTGCGGTTCATTGATACGGACCCCGCGACATTGTCCGTGGATGTGGATCACCTACGGAGTTTGATCGGGCCGGAGACGGCGGGCGTGATCGTCGTCCATATTGGTGGCATCATCACGCCGCATATGGACGAGATTCGCGCCCTCTGCGACGCGCACGGCTGCTGGCTCTTCGAGGACGCCGCGCACGCGCAGGGCAGCACGCTCGATGGCCGGAGCGCCGGAACGTGGGGCAACGCCGCCTCGTTCTCGTTCTACCCGACGAAGGTGATGACCTCCGGCGAGGGCGGCATGATCGTCACGAACGACGACCGGATCGCCGAGGAAGCGCGTATTTACCGCGATCAGGGCAAGGCCGGTTTCCTGACGAACTTCCATACCCGCCTCGGTAACAACTGGCGGATGTCCGAAGTCCACGCCGTGATCGGCCTCTCGCAACTGGCGCGGCTGGATGAATTCATCGCCCACCGTAACCACATCGCGGACCTCTACGACGAGGGCCTGCCCGGTTTGCCCGATCTGACGCCGATCCGCCCGCCTGACAACGGCGTCTCGTGCGACTACAAGTACCCCGTCCTGCTTCCCGCCGGTCTGGATCGCGCGGTGTTCAAGCAGCGTCTGCGCGAGGAGTGGGAAGTCGCCTGCTCAGGCGAGGTCTACGACGTTCCCTGCCACGAGCAGCCCATCTTCGCCGAATGGAAGACCGGATCGCTCCCGCACGCGGAAGATACCTGCACCCGGCAACTCTGCCTGCCAATCTCCGCCACGATGACGGATGACCAGGCTCGGCATGTTCTCAAGGCGCTCGCAGCGGTCTTGAGCGAGCAAAAGGTGACGACGGCTTAATCCCCCGACACCCTCCCGTTTCGGGAAGGTGTCGGGATGAGATTTGTTGTTGAAGGCACAACCTTCGGATCACGTTCTCCTTCCCGTTTCGGGAAGGGGTCAGGGGGTAGGTGAGTTGCAATACGTTCTGGTTACGGGGGCGGGCGGGTTCATCGGGTCACATGTCGTGGATGCGCTGATCGGTGCAGGCACTGTCTCTTATACACATCTGACGCTGCCGACGATCTTACGCGT
>CALBSO010000141.1 GCA_937968015.1 uncultured Thermomicrobia bacterium | reverse complement strand
AACTTGCATACGTCAGGCTTGCAATCGTCTAAGTTCGATTGGCTGCCTACTTAGGAGACGATCGTCTGGCGCTTTCCTTAGGTGGGGGAGGCGAGACCGACGAAGAGGGCGCGACCGACACGCACATGAGTCGCGCCTTCTTCGATCGCAACGGAAAAATCGTTCGACATACCCATCGAGAGGATCGGGAGTGGATGCGATGGGTCGGTATGAACCAGCGTATCACGCAGCATTCGTAGCGTGCGGAATGTCGCGCGCGTATCTTCGGGATGCGCAACTTGAGCGGCGATTGTCATTAGCCCGAGGAGGCGCAAATTCTCGCAATGATTGACGACATATCCATAGAGACTCTCAACGACCCCAAGACCTGCTCCATGTTTCGCGGTATCATTTGCCGCATTCACTTCGAGCAGAATATCGCGCTCAACCCCCTGCCGCATTGCCTCACGCTGTAACGCGTCCGCAACTTCCGGGCGATTCACGGAATGGACCGTATTGAACAGGCCAACAACGTCGCGAGCCTTGTTCGTCTGCAGGTTGCCGATCATGTGCAGCCGGACATCAGCAGGCAGGGGAGGGGAGGCACTCCGTCTACCGAACTTCATGATGGCATCCTGGACTCTGTTTTCCGCGATATCGTGAACCCCTGCGGCAATCAGCACGTCGGCAATCGAACGATCTACGCTCTTGGTCACGCCAATCAGCATTACTTCCTCGGCATCTCGCTCGACTCGGTAACATGCCTCAGCAATCTGCGAACGGACGCGCGCGACGTTTTGCTGGACAATGGCAGTGATGGCAGCATCGGACATAGCCCGTCACTCCTCGATGGACACAAGTACCGCGAACCGGCCCTCGCGTTGGTTATGGCGTTGCGCATAGCGATGCGAGAAGAAGTGATCGCCTTGCTCGAACGTGCATATCCCACTGAGATGAATGTTCTCGCTCCCTAAACCTGCACGTCTGAACTGAGCGGCATTTGCCTCCCAGAGATCGAGTCGCGAGGGTGATCCATTAGGAGAGAGAATTAAATCGTTAGGATATCTCTTTGAGAATGCGTGGATGACTTCAGGTCCGACCTCATAGATGCGCGGGCCGATACTCGGTCCGATGCTCGCGACGAGTGCCTCGGGACGACAATTGAAACCCCCGCGCATCTCGGCAATCAGGCGGTCCGCCATGCCTGCGAGGGAGCCACGCCACCCGGCGTGCGCCAGGCCGATAACGTGCTTTTCCGTGTCTACCACGATCAATGGCACGCAGTCGGCAAAGCACATCATCAATGCGATGCCCGGTTCGTTCGTGATCATTCCATCCGTCTGTGGGACGACCGTCGAGGAGGAGGTAATACCTCGACCTCCATCCTGCCATGTCACCGACCGAATATTGGTACCATGGACAAGGCCACTCATCACGGCATTTTCCGCAGCGCGACCAATCGTCGCCAGCCATTGCCGGCGGTTGGCGATCACGCCGTCCGGATACGCCGCCCCCGTCGTGAGACTCATATCGCCGCCGAGCGGGAGGGAATCGTTCCGCGTTGTTATCGTGTGTCGCAGCCACGGGATCGCCATCAGGACAGGTAAAGTGCATGGGGTGAGTGCTGGCATTACGTTACGTTCCGCCCTTGCGGGCATAGTCCAGAAGGATGCGGTCTATCAGATCTTCCACAGGCGCGAGATCGTCCGTGAAGATGCGTGGGCCGGGTGCTGCCTCGCGGAGGCGCCCATCCTGGATCGCCGCGTCGCCGATCGTGACGAGTGTGGAGTGAGGATCGGCCTGCCGGACGGCGTTGATATTCGCGCTGAAATTCGCGGGTGTGCTCGGACTCTTTGTACCAATCACCATCGTGTTGGTGAACGATGGCGTGTCAATGAGATAGACATTCGGGAAGACGGAGCGCATCGTATCACTAATGACGTTTACCAGGCGATAATCCGTATTCGTCCGCCCTGCGTTGACGATGAACGTCCCGTTGGCGTTGAGATGGTCGGACGCTTCCTGAAAAAACTCCCGTGTTGTCAGTTGGAAGGGGATATAGGGCTGATGGTAGGCGTCGGCAGCGATGACGTCATATTTCTTCTCGGTCGTCCGCATATAGTAGCGGCCATCCTGCACAATGACATGGATATTCGGTGCATTGAGATTGAAGAACTGACGCGCGACATCCACGATCTTTGGGTCAATCTCCACGCCATCTATCTGCACCTGCGATCCATAGACCTGCGTCATTCGCTGCGCGACTGTGCCACCGGCGAGACCGATAATGCAGACATCGTTGATCGCGTCGGGTCGCTGATTCGCCACAAAGAACGGGGCGACCGCGAAATAATCCCACGGGCCATTACTGAGTGGCTGATTCGCTACACCGGGGAAGTAGAGTGAGTGAATCGCGTGCCCCTCGTTGAGATAGAGTTCGTTCGCACCATTCGCGGGATTGCGCCCGACCTGGATGAAATTATAGGCGGACTCGCCCTGCCAGATAATCTCGCGACCACCTTCGACAGGACGGACGAAGCCCCGATGTCCGAAGCCGGCGATTCCTGCCATGATCGCGAGAAGCACGGCTACCACGATCAGCAAGCGGGTACGCTCGTGGGTGCGCGGAACGCGAGCGAGACCAATGAGCGATGCCACCAGGAGGACGATGGCAAAAAGATAAAAGGTTCTGAACGTACCAATGCGCGGAATGAGCAGGAACGTGGGCACGAATGTACCGACGATACTGCCGACGGTACTCAGGGCATACAACGAGCCTGATGTGTTGCCTGCGCCCGCAATGGAGGCAAGCGCCAGGCGGATGGCGAACGGCGAGACACAGCCGAGCAGCGTGACAGGGATCGCAAAGAGGACCAGCGTTCCTACAAGCGAGCTATAGAAGCCGCCGAGGGAGAGTGCCGCGAATGCGGTGAGGCTGTGGGCAAGGATGGGCTGCGCCAGGAGCGGAATGAGGCCGGTGACGAACGCAGCGGCGGCGGTGATCGCATAGAGTAACGAGACGTGGGGCCAGCGGTCCGCGATCCGCCCGCCGACGGCGTAGCCGATCGAGAGATAGATAAGCGTCAGGCCAATCAGGTTCGCCCAGATGAAGAGCGAGGTGCCGAAGAAGGGTGCGAGCAGCCGTGAGGCGGCCAGCTCGATGCCGATGCTCACGCCACCACTGACGAAGACGACGACCCGCAGATACCAGTCAACCGCTGAAGTCGCCACGTTTTGCGACGCGACAATGGGCGGGTCGAGCGCTTGAGCCAACCGTGTTCCTCCTGCATTGCCGCAATGCGGCGCCTCGCGCGGAGTATAGCACACGCGGGACGCCGCATTGCGTGGACTGAAAGGGTCGCGTACCATGAGCAACGAAGACAGGTGGATGCGATGTTGAAATGAGGATCAGTGTGGAAGACTTCAAGGACTTGTTGATCCAGATCATGCGCCTCGCCGATCGCGTGACGCTCGCGCGATTGGGACTGCTGGAGGAAGTTACCATTGAGGATAACGATGCGAAGGCGACGGGGATGAAGTTCACGCCGGGGATGGCCGACGAATGGGAGAAGTACCCCGCGTATTTCCGGCAGACGTTCGGATACATCGCGGCATCCGTGCGGGATGGGTACGCCACGCTCGACAGCCCCGCCCGGCCGGTCGAAGTCGAGTAACGCGTGCTGAGCCCGGAAGTACCGAGTACGAAGCAACGCCAAGCCGGAGGCAATCGTACGCCGAATCTTCCGGCACCCAACGCTGAATGCTCAGTGTTGCCATATGTCGCATAAGCCAAGTTAAGCGACAATTGACCGAGAGGCGAGAGAGCATCGTTCCCCTCACGCCCATCAACCGTTGGGATGGCGCAATATCCTCACATGACCGTCACCTAGTTGACAGAATGTCGTAACCGCACGTACAATGTGTGACGTATGCTTCGTCCGTACAAGCGTTCCACAGCGCTTAATCGCCGTGCAGGATTTGGGGAGGAACGTATGATGGCCGACACGTCACCGTTTCAAGAGACGATAGACAAGACGCTTCGTCTCGTCTACAGCCAGATGCATCGGTATCACCTGAAGTTGTTCGGCAAGGGGCCGGACGCGGTATCCGTCGAGGGACTACGCGAGGGGCCACTTGGTCAGGATCTCTATCATCTCGGGCGATTGGCGCGTGGCGAGGAGCAAGCGAACCAGGAAGACGTCTTCCGGGCCGTGAACTCGGTGCTCGAACTGCTCTTCTGGCCTGCCGGTGAAGACCAATACCAGGTGCCACGCTCCTTCTGGGAAGAACCGCTCGGCAAGATGCTCTCACAGGCGAAGTTGCGTGCGGTGGACGCCAGCGAACTCATGAGCATCGGCAATGCCGCGCAGCGGCTCGGTGTGACCCGACCCACGATCTATCGCTGGATGGACGATCACACGCTCAACTATGTACGTGACGAGATGAGTGGGCGGACGTTCGTTTTCCGGCAGGATGTTGACCAACTCCATGAGGATGCGTCACACGTATCGCACGATCAGATCCTGCCCCGGGCTGACGATGCCTACAGCCGCATGGAGCGGGAAGAAATCCAGTAACGCGTGCTGAGTACCGGACGATTGAGAACGCCAGCCTAAGCCGCTGGCGTTCTTATTTGTAACTGAGTTTTGCTTCCGGGGGGTTGCGCACTCAGCCTTTCATTACTCCACCGGGACGAGTTGCGTTACGCCGGGGACTTGCTGGCGGAGGAACCGCTCGATGCCGTATGTCAGCGTCATCGTGGACATCGGGCAGCCGCCACACGCGCCGTGCAGGCGAACCATCACGACACCATCATCGGTCACTTCCACTAATTCAAGGTCCCCCCCATCGGCCTGCAATGCCGGGCGGACTTTGTTGAGTGCGGTCAGCACCTGGTCTCTCATGTCATGCTCCTTCCGAGGCATTTCTGCCCCGACATGTTCGCGGTGAATCCACTGCGGACATTGTGATCCTACGGTTCGTCGTCCGATACGTCAAGGTTTGCGCGTCGGTCGCGCCGCCGGTCGAGATACCCCTGCAAAATTAACGCGGCCGCCCGGGCGTCAAGGCTACTTCTCCCCTCGCGGGCTGGTCGCTTGCGACGGGAGCGCCCCTGAGGCTCGGAGAACGTGCGGGCGGCCTGTAGGGTTGTGAGTCGCTCATCTATTAGGGATATGTACACATGCTGCGGTGCGAGGACGGCGCACAACCGCGCAACAAACTGTTCCGTCCATAGCGCTTGAACACCGCGCTCGCCTTTCATATTCCGGGGCAAGCCAATGACGATGCGACGCGCGGTGTACCGAGTGACGAGTGCGGCGATCTCACCGATTGCTGTGTCTATTCCTTCGTGCTTTTGGGATATGTGTATCGTCCCCTCCGGCGAAGCGATGATCTGCATCTCGTCGCTCACCGCGACCCCGATGCGATGCGTCCCGACATCGAGGCCAATCACGCGCTCCGTTGGGGGCTGAGAAGCACTCACGCTTACGTACCGACATGCAAACGAATGTGCGACGCCGTGCGCGGCATTCTCTCGCGGAGTATCTTTGGCAGCCACGCTGGGCCGTAGCGGACGTCATGCCCGCCAAGCGATGGCTCGCCCGACAGGAACTGCTCGGCGCTCCTCGCGTCCCGTCCGACGAGCCCGGCACGGAACCGGGCGAGATCGGCATCGCTGAGGACCGCCCGCGTCTTGCCGGTCACGGTGGCAAGGTAGCGCACGAGCGGGCCTTGCACATCCATAAAGACCGGCTTCCCTTTCACGACCGTTTCGGGAAGCACCTGCCGGGCGCCGCCGTCGCTGACGCCTGGATCGCGCACTGCGTCGGTCAAGCGTCGGTCAGTCAGCGCTTCAAAATCGGCGTTTTGATAGACGGGAATCTGCCCGGTGATCGCGACGCGGACATGGACGGTGTCGGTCTGTGTTCCGGCGGGCGGCTGCACCGTCACGGTCGGCGGCCGGAGCGTCAGATAATCGTTGAGCGCCGTTGTGCCCGGAGGCAGTGCCGCGTTCACTTCCGTGAGGGCGCGTAATCGCAGTTCGTTCTCCAGCCGCGCGCGGACGGCCGCGACATCCGCATCCGTCACGACCGCCACTTGCTTTTCAGTGCCACCGGTGATTTCCCCGGTGATGTAGGTGATATTGTCGGTGTAGCGCGCCGAAAAGCCGGCGCCGAGATTCCCCGAGGGCCCCGGTTGCGAGGCGCGCACCTGCGCGGTCGCCTCACCGAGTTGGCCGCGCACGAAATCCAGTCCCGGCACGACGACATCGCTCTGCACGAGATACGACACATCACGTGGCCCTTTGAGCGCCGTGCCCGCTTTCAGCGATGTCGCACCGTCGGCGCGGCTTCGCAACGTCACAACGCCCGCCGCCGTGCCGTCCGGCACGGTTGCCGTTCCCGTTGCGCTCGCATCCCCCTCGCGCGCAATCGTCGTCTCAAACAGTGTCGTCTGGAGTGTATTGGGGTCGTTGGTTGGCGCCACGGAAACGGCGAATTGCACGACCCGCGAGAACGACAGCTCCGCTGGCCGCACGGTCACATCCGCCGTATGAACCCGCAACGTGACGATCATCGCACCGATCAGGCCGCACACCACGACGCAGCCACCCAAGAGCGCGACGCGCACGCCACGCCGCGTAGCGTGACGTCTCCTCACACGGGGGGCGGCTTCATCCTGCGGAGGCTGTGCGACAGGCGGCTTGGCAGAGGGCGCGGCCGCGCGGAGCGCGCCCGTACGATTGGGTGGCCCGTATTGGAGATCAGGGACAGGCGCGGTGTCTATCCCGGCATAGCTCCCCGGCTGCCGCACGCGATAGCCGAACGCGAGCGCCAACCCCGTGCGATGCGCGTCCGTCACTTCGATGGTGACCGACAACCGCCGGGCGAACCGCACGGCGTCAAGCGCGCGAAAGTGGTCCGGCGTGGAGAACAGCACCGAGAGCGGATCGAGTAGCAGCGTCGCGCTTGTGGCAGGACCATCGCGGAGTTGGTCGAGCACGTACTCCAATGTGACATGTCGCGTGACCCGGATGACACGGGAGGGCTGAGGGCCGACGACGCTATCGTTTCGTCCTGGTTGATCAGATGTGGTTTTTCGCTGTTCGGACAACATCGCGGCTCTCATTTCTCAGCATTCAGTACTCGTTACTCGTTACTCATTACTGCCCCAGCCGCGCCGCGATGTGCCTCCGCGCGCTATCGAGAGCACCATCGAGCCTATCACCGTTAGGGCCGCCGCCTTGCGCGCGACCGTCACGACCGCCGCCACGACCGCCGACGAGCGGTGCGACTTCACGGAGAATCATGCCGGCCGAGACGCCTTTGGCGATCAGTTCGTCCGAGACAAGCGCGAGCAGTTTCGCTTTGCCATCATCCACGCTGCCGAGAACAACGACAGATGGCCCGAGGTGATCGCGTATGTGATCACCGAGTGTGCCGAGGTCGTCCGTTTCCACACGGGCCACGAGTACTCGCGCGCCGTTCATCGTCGCTGCCTGATCGAGGAGGCTACCGACTGCGGCACGGGCAACCTGAGTACGCAATCCCTCGATCTCGCGGTCCTTCGCGCGCAGTTGCTCTCGCTGGGCATGAATGCGTTCAGGCAACTCTTCCGGCTTGCCGCGGAACTCCGCTGCCAGTTGGCCGACCATCGCTTGCAGCGTGCCGATATATTCGATGGCCGACACGCCTGTCAGCGCCTCGATCCGGCGCACACCCGCCGCCGAACTCTCCTCAGCGATGATGACGACTGGCCCGATCTCACCTGTCCGCCGGACATGCGTGCCGCCACAGAGTTCCTGGGAGTAGTCACCGACGCGGACGACGCGCACCGTATCGCCATACTTCTCGCCGAAGAGCGCGGTCGCGCCGCCCGCCACCGCCGCGTCGTACGCCATCGTTGTCGTCTCCACGGGCGTATCCGCGAGCACCTGATCGTTGGCAATTTCCGCGACGCGCCGCAGTTCGTCGCCGCTCATCGCGCCGGAATGCGAGAAGTCGAATCGGAGCCGGTCGGGCGCGACGAGCGAACCGGCCTGCTTCGCGTGCTCGCCCAATACGATATGCAGCGCACGATGCAGCAGATGGGTCGCGGTGTGATTCCGGCGGATCGCGGTACGCCGCGCGAAATCTACCGCCGCGCGCACGCGGTCTCCGACGCGGAGCGATCCCTCCATCACATGGCCGCGATGGGCGACGAGCGCGGCGTTCGGCCGCTTGGTGTCCACAACCGCGAAGATACCCGTCTGCGCGGTCAGCAGGCCCGTGTCGCCCACCTGCCCACCGGACTCCGCGTAGAATGGCGTACGGTCGAGGAAGACGATGACCGTCTCCCCCACCTCCGCGCCGTCCTGTGCGCCATCGTCGCCGATGATTGCGATGATTGTCGCATCGGCTTCCGTCGTCTCGTAGCCCAGGAATTCGGTCGCCGCGAGGCCGAGGCCGCCGATCGTCTGCATGTTCGCCATCGCCGCCGTATCGAAGGCCGCGTGCGTACGACTCTGCGCGCGTTGAGCATGCATCGCGTGCTCGAAGCCCGATTCGTCAATCGAGAAACCCTGTTCGGCTGCCAATTCGCGCGTCAGATCGGGCGGGAACCCGAAAGTATCGTAGAGGCGGAAGGCCTGGTCGCCGGGAATCTCGGTCGTCCCCTGCCGTTGCAATTCCTGCGTCATCGTCGCGAACCGACCGAGGCCGGCCTGCAACGTCCGCCCGAAGACCTCTTCCTCGCGCTCGACAACGCGGAGGATGTGCGCCTCCCGCGCCCGCAATTCGGGGTAACTGCGCGCCATCTTCTCGATAACCGCGCCGACCGTCTGAGTCACGAACGGTCGCTCGATACCAAGCAGCCTCCCCTGGCGGATCAGCCGCCGCAGGACGCGCCGTAGGACATAACCGCGCCCCTCATTGCTCGGCAGAACGCCATCACCAATCAGGAACACCACGCCCCGGCTGTGGTCTGAGATGATCCGCAGGGCGCGGTCAATCTTCGGGTCACGCCCATAGATCACACCCGCGACCTGCGCCGCCTTCGCCAGGATGGGCACATGCAGGTCAGTCTCATAGACCGTCGGCGCGTCTTGCATGATCAGTGCGAGGCGCTCCAATCCCATACCGGTGTCAATATTCGGGCTGGACAGCCTCGCATTCTCGCCGTCCGCGCTGCGGGCATATTGCATAAACACGAGGTTCCACGTCTCCAGGTAGCGGTCGTCCCGATCGGGGCCGCCTGCCGGAAAATCCTTGCCATACTGGCGGCCCCGATCAACATAAATCTCCGAGTCCGGGCCGTTCGGGCCGACCGGGCCGGGCGACCACCAGTTCTCCTCCAGCGGCACGATGCGCTCCGGCGCGAACCCGATAGCACGCCAGCACGCGCGGGCTTCCTCATCTTCAGGGTGGATTGATGGGTAGAGTCTGTCGGGATCAATACCGTATCCCGTCGTGAGCAATTCGAACGCGAAGCGAATCGCGTCCTGCTTGAAATAGTCCCCCACCGAGAAGTTACCGAGCATTTCGAGGAACGTGCCGTGACTTACGTCGCCCACTTCCTCAATGTCACCGGTGCGAAAACACTTCTGGACCGTGACGAGGCGCGGGCTGGGCGGCGGCTCCAGCCCGAGGAAATACGGTGTAATCTGCTGCATTCCCGCGATCGTCAGCAGTGATCCTGTATCGCTCGGCGGGATGAGCGACGCGCTCGGCAACTGCGAATGACCGTGCCGAAGAAAGTAATCCACAAACGTTTGGCGGATTGTCTCGCTGTCCATCGGGTTCATCGGACATCGCTCCTTATGACGGACCGCTCGTCGCATTGTAGGCGACGGCGAGCCGAACTGTCAACGAAATCGCTCGTACGTACTGTCCGTACATTGATGGGATGAGCAGGCACGGGTATATCCTGCAGTGCCGCAGGGCAATTACGCGTGGGGAATAGGGGCCAGAGGGGCGGTTGGCCAACCGCCCCTACCACACCTCTCAGGAGTTTCCATTAATCTTCCCAATTCCCGGTGGCGGCAGGCGAAAGCCCGCCGCCATAGATACTCGCGTCCGTATGTGCGTTCCACATGCCGACAGCCGGACCCTTTGGTACAATCGTACCATGAATACGGACTTGGCTTCACCGATCCTTCCTGAGACCGATCCGACCGCCGACGCGCCGGTGACGGAAGCCACGCAGGTCACACTCGATGATGCGTCGGGGCGCGCGCCACGCGTCCGGCGTTCCGGTGAACGGCATCACTTTGCTGATCGTCTCGCGGCCCTCGCGACCGCGCCCGGCGTCTACCTGATGAAGGACGCGAAGGGAACGGTTATCTACGTCGGCAAGGCACAGTCGCTACGCGATCGGGTGCGCTCCTACTTTGGCTCGCCGCGTTCGATGACCGGCAAGACGCGTGAGTTGGTGCGCCACATCGCGGACTTCGACGTCTTTCGCACCGACACGCCGCGTGAGGCGCTCATCCTGGAAAACGAACTGATCAAGCGGTATCAGCCACACTACAATGTCCTCCTCAAGGATGACAAGACGTACCCCTTCTTGAAAATCACCAATGAGGAGTGGCCACGGGTCGTCATCACGCGGCGCGTCGCGAATGATGGCGGGCGATATTTCGGGCCGATCACCACGGGCGGCTCGCCCCAGCGGACATTGGATCTCCTGGAACGGCTCTTCCAGTTCCGCAAATGCACGATGACGATTAAGGGCAATCAGCGCCCCTGCCTCTATTATCACCTGCATCGCTGCCTCGCTCCATGCGCCAGCAAAACGACGCCCGACGCATATGAGATGGAGTTGAAGCGGGCCGGATTACTCCTCCTGGGCAAAGACGAGACGATCAAGGCCGATCTTGTCGCCAAGCGGGATGCTGCCAGCGAGGAACTGCAATTCGAGCGCGCCCAGCGGTATCAGGAGGATATCCGTGCCCTGGAGCATGTCCTCCAACGGCAGAAGATCGTCTCGCGCCGCGATGCTGATGCCGACGTGATCGCCCTTGCGCGCGGCGAAGGGGGCGACGCGGCGGTGCAGGTCTTGAACGTCCGCAGCCACAAGATTCACGGCACGGAGCACCTGCGGCTACTCGGCGCGCGAATTGATGACAGCGACGCCGCGCTTCTCTCGTCATTTGTCGAGCAATACTACGGGACGCAACGGGAAGTGCCGCCTCTCCTCATCCTCCAGAAGTCGCTTCTTGCGGACGAACAGGGAGCGCTCCTGGATTTCCTGCGTGCACGGCGGGGTGGCAAAGTCGAACTCGTCGTCCCCCAGCGTGGCGAGCGGATGCAACTCGTCTCGATGACCGCCGAAAGCGCGGCGGAGAACCTCGCCCAGGATCGCCTACGCTGGCTCACTGACGAGCAGAAGATGACCGCCGCCCTCAGCGAATTGCAGGACGCACTCAGCCTGACCGGATGGCCGCGCCGCATCGAATGCTACGATATTTCCAACACCCAGGGCACGAATAGCGTCGCGAGTATGGTGGTCTTTGAGGATGCCCGTCCGAAAAAGAGCGACTACCGCAAATTCGCTATCAAGACGGTCGAGGGAGCAAATGACTTCGCCTCCATGAATGAAGTAATTGACCGTCGCTTCAAACGTATCCAGTCACCGGAAGCGACCGGCGCGGCGGGCTGGTCGGCGTGGCCGGACCTCATTATCATTGACGGCGGCAAGGGTCAGTTGGGCGCGGCGCTCGATGCCCTTCGCGCGCTGAACCTCGATAATCTGCCGATCGTCGGCCTCGCCAAGCAAAATGAGGAACTCTACCTTCCGGGCCGGGCAGACCCGGTGATCCTGCCACGGGACGCGCAGGCGCTCTACCTCGTCCAGCGCGTCCGCGACGAGGCGCATCGCTTCGCGCTCACCTACCACCGGCAGAAGCGGGCGGTGGCATCGCTGCATTCGAGCCTCGACGATGTCCGCGGCATCGGCCCGAAACGGAAGAAGCAACTGCTCACGCACTTCGGCTCGGTAAAGCAGATTAAACAGGCGACGGTAGATGAACTGGCGACCGCACCGGGCATGACTCGTGACGTGGCGGAGCGGATCAAGGCCGCGCTCGGATAAATGGATCGGCCCCTCTCTCCATCGCCGCATGGAGCTGACACGCTCCGCGATCTCTTCGCAATGGAGCGGGGTCGGGGTGAGGCTTGTCACCTATACGACACGCGTGCGTCGTTTCTGATACACTCCCGTTGTCCGGGTGTACGTACCGCGAGGAGAAATGGAAGAGTCGGCACATCCTCCGAACATCACAGACGAGCGGCTGATGCAGAGTTACCCGACGCGCTCGACGGCCCCCGATGCCGACCTAATGGCACATGATACCCCCCTGCCCGCCGCGACGCGCAATCTTATCATCGCGTTGAGCGTCATCGGCACATTGGGAGCCGGCCTGCTCTTCGCGCTTGGCTACCTCGCCCGACACTTCGAGGCGCAAGGGAGCGTGGCCTTTACCCTGCGCGCCCCAAATGGTTGGAAATACTGGTTGCCCGGCCTGCTACTGGCCATACTCGTCGGCGCGATCATCACCGCCCTCGCGCGGCGAGACGAACGACCAGAATTGCCGAGCATCACCGTTGGCATCTTTCCCGCAGTCACGCTCGTCACGGGGTTGCTCGTGATCGCCGTCTATCACGACCGGCGATGGTGGTTCGTGGCGCCGATTGTCGTCTGGCTTGCCATCCTGATCGGGACAATTTCGCGCGCCCTGCTGACGATGCCGGACGGCTTTACGCGGGATGTCGCACGCACGTCCCTCACCGTCGTCACATACGTCATCGGCTTTATCGCGCTCGCGATGGTCTACATCAACAAATACCGCTCCGTCTTCTCTGCCTCAGCAGTCGTCATTATCGCCTTTTTCCTCTTGCTGGAGATGACCGACGGCGAACATGCTTCCCTCTTACGTCGGGCTGTCTACGCCGTTGTTGGCGCGCTGATCGTCGGACAGGTCACTTGGGTGATCAACTACTGGTCCGCGACGGGATGGACCGGCGGCGCGTTCCTGCTGGCCATCTTCTATCTTGTTGCGGGGATGAGCGGGGCGCAACTCCGAGACCGTATCCAGGTCTTTGATGTGATCGAGTTCGGCGGTGTCGCGCTCGTCGCCATTGCGATCGTCTCCGCGGCGGTCTGGTTCCAGGCATGAGGCGATTGCGATGATACCGCGCCCCCTCCCCACGGCTGAATATGACTTGCTGGACTTGCTGGATCGTCTGGAGTCACTTATCGAAGACATGGATGATCTAGCGATTGGCACGCGCGACGAGGCCGAAGCGCTCATCGCAACGATTTATGCCCGTTTGGACGAACAGGACGAGTAGCGAGTAGCGAGTACTGAGTACTGAGTGTCATGGGGTGAGCAAGTGCCTATGGATGACCGCGCTCAACGAGCTGCGATGCCCAAGACTCAGCATTCTGCACTCAGTGCTCCGTACTCCGTGTCGAGCGAGCCACTCGCCTCCCGGATGCGGCCGCGGAACCTTGATGAGTACGTCGGCCAGGAGCATCTGCTTGGGCCGGGGCGACTCTTGCGCCGCGCCATCGAGCAGGATGCCGTCCGCTCATGCATCCTCTGGGGGCCACCGGGCACAGGGAAGACGACTCTCGCGCGCATTATCGCTGCCGAATCGAACGCGCACTTCGCGCCGCTCAGCGCGGTCTCAGCGGGCGTCGCGGACCTCCGGCGCGTCGTCAGCGAGGCACAGCAGCGCCGCGCTACGGGTGGCGAGCGCACATTGCTCTTCGTAGACGAAATCCACCGTTTCAATAAGTCACAACAAGATGCCATCCTACCCTATGTCGAGGACGGCACGGTCATATTCATTGGCGCGACGACCGAGAACCCGTCCTTCGAGGTCAATGCGCCGCTCCTCTCGCGGGCGCGTGTCTTCGTTCTGCACGCTCTTACCGACGACGACATCGCCGCCATCGTGAGCCATGCCCTCGCCGATCCGGTGCGTGGACTCGGCGAACAGCCAGTGCGACTGACCGATGAAGGCCGCGCAACGCTTGTCAACCTTGCGAACGGCGATGCACGCTTCGCACTCAACACATTGGAAATCGCTGCGGTCGCCGCCGACACCGCCAAAAATCCAGACGCACGGATGATCACTGACGAGACAGTGATGGAGGCGGCGCAACGCCGTGCCGCCGTCTACGATCAGGGCGGTGACGCGCATTACGACACGATCTCCGCACTCCATAAGTCGCTGCGTGACTCTGATCCGGACGCGACCCTCTACTGGATGGGGCGGATGCTGGAATCGGGCGAAGACCCGCTCTTCGTCGCCCGGCGACTCGTGCGCGCCGCGTCAGAAGATGTCGGCTTGGCTGACCCGCAGGCGCTCGTCGTCGCGATGGCAGCGCAGCAGGCGGTTCATTTCATCGGCATGCCGGAGGGCGCCCTCGCGCTCGCCGAGGCAGCGGTCTATCTCGCGATCGCGCCGAAAAGCAACGCGCTGTACCGGGCATACAAGGCGGTGCAGGCGGATGTCGCCGAGACACGCAACGATCCCGTTCCCCTCCATCTGCGGAACGCACCGACGCGCCTGATGCAGGGACTCGGTTACGGCAAGGGCTACCAATACGCCCACGATGCTGCCGATGCGACGGTCGCGCAGGAGCACCTCCCCGCGAACCTGCGCGACCGCCAGTACTATGAACCGACAGAGCGTGGCGTCGAAGCCCGCATCAGCCAGCGCCTCGCCGAGCGGCGCGAGCGGATCGCGGCGCTCCGCCACCCAACCGAAGGAGAGCCGACGTGACTGCGTCTCGATCTGACCGGGCAAATGACGCGATGCGTGCGGTAAGAATCGAGACGGGCGTCGCAGCCTTCGCGGAGGGATCCGCGCTAATCGCCTTTGGCAAGACAGAAGTACGCTGCACCGCGAGCATCGAGAACCGTGTACCGCCCTTTCTCACCGGCAAGGGGCAAGGGTGGATAACGGCGGAGTACGCGATGCTGCCGCGCGCGACCTTCACCCGCTCGCCGCGCGAGTCCGTGACCGGGAAAATCGGCGGGCGCACACATGAAATTCAGCGGTTGATCGGGCGCTCGCTCCGTGCCGTCGTGGACTTGTCCGCATTGGGAGAACGCACCATCACCGTGGACTGTGACGTCTTACAAGCGGATGGCGGGACGCGAACGGCGGCGATCACCGGCGGTTACGTCGCGCTCGTCCTCGCATTGCGCACATTGGTGGACGGACGGACGCGATTGCGCCCACCCGTGCGTACTCCGGTCGCCGCCGTCAGCGTCGGCGTCGTCGGCGGCGAGCCACGCCTCGATCTTGAATACCGCGAGGACAGCACGGCGGACGTAGATGCGAACGTCGTGATGACTGGCGCGGGCGCCTTTGTCGAAATTCAGATGACCGCCGAGCATGACACATTCGATAGCAACGCCCTGAATCAGATGCTCGTACTGGCTCAGAAGGGCATCGCCGAACTCTTCACAATCCAGCAGCATGCATTGAGTAACGAGTAACGAGGGATGGGGCAACGACGCCTCGTTACTCGTTACTCCCCGGATTCGATCATGCCCTTCGATGACGGTACGGTGTCGCCAAGCCTCGGGTCAATTTGCGTCGCCGCGTCAAGCGCACGCCCGAACCCCTTGAAGATCGCCTCGACCTCGTGATGCGCGTTCGAGCCGTAATGCAAGAGCAGATGGAGATTCATCCGTGCCTCCATCGCCAGCGTGAGCAGAAAATGGCGCACGAGGTCGGTTTCCAGCGTGCCAACGTGCGTCGCGGAAAATGCTCCCTGGAGGACGAAATACCCACGCCCGCCGAGGTCCACCACCGCCGTCGCCAGCGCTTCGTCCATCGGCATAACCATCTGCGCGGCGCGTCGGATGCCACGCCGGTCGCCGAGCGCCTGTCCGATCGCGCGGCCAAGGCACAGCCCGACATCCTCCACGGTGTGATGGCCGTCCACTTCCAGGTCGCCGTTCGCGGCCACCTCGAGATCGAACAGGCCGTGCCGCGCCCAGAGGGTCAAGAAATGGTCGAGCGCGCCGACGCCGGTTGCGATATCGGTCTTTCCCGTACCATCTATCGTCACGCTGACAACGACGTGGGTTTCAGTGGTCTCCCGCTCGACTGTTCCGATCCGCGATGCCTGTGTATTCATACCATCTCCCGTGCATATCGCTGCGCCAACATCGTCATCCGGCGCATCAGGCGATCCGTATCTTCCGGTCTGCCGACTGAGATGCGGATATAGTCGGCGAGTTCCGGTGAGGAGTAGCGTCGCACAAAGATGCCGTCTTCCTCCAGCCACTCCTGGAGCGCGGCGCTACCCCCATGTAACACGCGGACGAGGAGGTAGTTCGCCTTGCTTTCGAGTGGTCTGACGAAATTCAATTTCCGCAATGCCCGGTACATCCTCAGGCGCTCAAGTCGAATGCGACGGATCGTCGAGCGAAAGTACACCATTTCATCGAAGACTGCGCGCACGGCGATCTGCGCCGCGACATTGACGTTGTACGGCTGCTTGATTCGCCACGCCTCATCAGCAATCCACCGTGGCATCAGGCCGTACCCAACACGCAACCCCGCCAACCCCGCCCACTTGGAAAATGTCCGCAGGACAACGAGGTTGTCGAATTCGCCGACCAGCGGCGCGACGGTGCGCCCGCTGAACTCGAAGTACGCCTCGTCCACGATGACGATCACACCCCGCAGCAGCAGCCGCACGACATCCCGCTCCCGGCAAAGGTTTCCGCTCGGATTGTTCGGCGAAGCGAGAAAAACGAGCTTCACGTCGGGCGTCAGCGCCGCTTCCATCGCCTCGATGTCGAGGGTAAAGTCCGGCCGTCGCGGCACGGCGCGTACGTCGGCGCCAAAGACCTCCGCCCGCGCTTGATACATCCCGAACGTCGGGGTCGGGATCATCACTGACTCACCCGGCTCGACGAAGAGCCAGAATAAGAGATCAATGATCTCGTCCGACCCATTGCCGACGAGAATTCGCCCGCTGTCTATGCCGGTGTAGTTCGCCAACAGCGCGCGAATCTCCCGGCTCTCCGGATCGGGATAGAGATGATACTGATCGAATGACGCCAGCGCCTCCTGCACGCGGAGCGGTGTCCCGTACGGGTTTTCGTTCGCATTGAGCCGCAGGATGCGGTCCGGCGAGAGGCCACGACGAGCGGCGGCGGCCTCGATTGGCTCGATGGTGCGATACTGTTCGACCCGCTCAAGACTCCACCGCAGCAAGTCGCGCGGTGTGGATTTCTCTGTCACTGGCTCGTCCCCGCCGCATCAATGCGAACGCGCAGTCGTGCGGCGCGCGCATGGCCTTCGAGACCTTCCGCTGCCGCGATCGTCGCCGCATCCCCGGCCAGCGTGGACGCGGCACGTGGCGTGAGGCCGACGACACTCATTCTCCGCACAAAATCGCCGACATGCATCGCGGACGAAAAACGCGCCGAGCCGCCGGTCGGCATGACATGACTCGGCCCGGCAATGTAGTCGCCGAGCACTTCCGGGCTTGCTTCGCCGAGGAAAACACCACCCGCGTTGGCGATCAGCCCGATATAGTGCCACGGCTCCCGCACCAGCAGGCACAAGTGCTCCGGTGCATATGCATTCGCCAGTTCGATCGCCCGTTCAATCGTCGGTACAACGACCGCGCCGCCGTTCGCGTTCAGCGCAGCACTGACGACCTCGGCGCGTGGCAGGCATGCCAATTGGCGCGTCACCTCTGCGACGACGGCGCGAGCGATCCGCTCATCGGTCGCCAGTAAGATCGCGGACGATGTCTCACCATGTTCCGCTTGCGCGATCAAATCCGCCGCCGCGCAGGTGGGGTCGGCGCTGTCGTCGGCGATCACCACGGTCTCGGTAGGGCCGGCAATTTGATCAATCGCCACCGCGCCAAAAACGTAGCGCTTCGCCGCGCTCACAAACGGATTTCCCGGCCCAACGATTTTATCCACCCGTGGGACGGTTTCCGTGCCATACGCCAGTGCCGCAATCGCCTGCGCGCCACCGATCATGAACACGCGGTCCACGCCCGCGATTGCGGCAGCGGCGAGAATCACGTCAGCGACGCCCGCCGGATGCGGAGGGGTCGTCACGATGATTTCCTGAACGCCCGCGACGCGCGCGGGGATCGCGGACATCAGGAGCGTGGACGGGTACGCCGCGGTACCGCCGGGCACATAGATGCCGACCCGCGCCAGTGGGCGCACGATCTGGCCAAGCGCGCCGTCCGGCGTGATCCACTGCCATCCCTCATATCGTTCGTGCTGATGAAAGTCGCGAATCCGTGTCGCCGCATGTTCGAGCGCCTGCCGGAGTTCTGGAGCGATGCGTTCCCGCGCCGCTTCCATCTCGGCGCGCGGGACTTCACTCCCCGTGAGTTCGACGCCATCTATGCGCGTGGTGAAGTCCCGGACTGCCGCATCACCGTGCGCCGCGACTGCCATGCAGATCTCTGCGGCCACGCCTGCTGCCGTGAGGTCGCGGCCGAAGATGCGCCGGATACCGGATTGGACGTGTGGAGGCAACGCAGGTTCGTTTGCGGGAACGCGTTGGAGGATCGTTCGCCGCGCTTCCTCGATGTCCGTGAAGATCTGCATCACTGTGCCGCCTCATTCGGGAGGCCGAGCGCTTCGAGCATCGCGACGTAGGCTCGTGATGCCGGTTCGAAGACATACTCCGGTGCGCCGACGGTGATGCCGCCACTCCCCGCACGCCGCAAATGGTCAATCGCCGGGAGCAACAAGTGCTCCTCCACGACGATACTCACCGCGTACCAGCCGGTTTCCAACGCGGTGATCACCGGGGCGGTGCGTGCGCTCGGAGTCTTTGGAAAGACCGGCGCGACGGTCGGGCCGAGCGTGCCTGCCGTCTCCACCCGCTGAATGACGTGCGCAGCCACATCGGCGGCGCTTTCGCCCCGCACATTCGCAGTCAGGGTGCGGAACCGACGGCTCCGCAAGTGTGCCTCCGCGAACTCCATGATATGGCGCAGTTGCTCCCGCTTCGCGGGAGACTCCCGCAGTTCGTCGCGATTGCCGATCAAGCAGGCTTGCGTCTCCATGATCGTGCCGCCCTCCACTTCCTTGAGGCGGTTATCGCGGAGCGTCGTCCCGGTTTCCGTACGGTCGGCGACGATATCCGCCGTATCAATCGCTGGGGCAGCCTCCAATCCCCCTTCTCCCTCGATGACGACAAAATAGGTCACGCCGTGTGCGTAGAGGAAGTCCTTGACGAGGTTCGGAGAATCCGTGATTACCCGGAGCGTGCGGCCACGCGCGCGAAAATCTGCCGCGAGATCGGCGAGGTCGGCGATCGTCGTGATGTCCACCCACGCTTCCGGCACCTCGATGACGAAGCGACAACGGCTGAAGCCGAGGTCCGGCATCAGCACGATCACCGCACCGCTCTCACCCTGATGCTCGGCGACGAAATCAAGCCCCGTAATCCCCACATCGGCCAAACCCGATTCAACCTTCGTCACAATGTCCGACGCGCGCTGAAAGAGCACGGAGACCTGCGGAACCCCGCGTAGCGATCCGACGTATTGACGCGCGTTCGGTCGCCGGACCGGAAACCCGACGTGCTCGAAGAACAGGCGCGTGCCCTCCTCGATGCGCCCCTTGCTCGGCAGCGCGATCCGCAACGTGTCGTTACTCATCCGTTGCACCATTCGGTCCGGCAGGCGCCGGAAGCGATTCGCCCTCTCGATTGATCTGTCGCTCAGGCTCGCCATTCAGGGGCAGCCAGCGTATCGAACGTCCATTCGACGCAGGCTCTGCGTACACGTCGGCACGGACGGAGCGCGCATGCTTGATCGCGGCGTTCGTCGTACGGTTCCGCACATCGAGCAGCGCCGTCCAACCAATCGCACGTAATGCGTGCGCCAGAGCGGCGGCGTGCAGCGTCTCTCCTCCCTCACCGTGTCCGACAACGACGGTCGGGCGTGACGCGAGGGCGCGATCGAACGGCGGCAACGCGTCAGCAATTCTTTCAATACCGAGCGAAAACCCTACCGCGGGGAGCGGCTGACGCGCACCGAGAATTGTCGCCAGATCGTCATACCGACCGCCGCCGCCCAGTTGCTGTGAGCCGTCAGCGTATAACTCGAACAGGACGCCGGTGTAGTAGTGGAGGCCGCGGCCGAGGCCGAGATCGAGGATGATTTGGTCCGCTCCGACGCCGTATGCTTCAAGGAGCGCGATCACTGATCTCAAACGCATCACTGCGTCCATCCCCATGTGCTCGGCGGTCATCAATGCTTCCAGTTGCGGAAAAACATCATCGGGAGCGCCCCGCAACATCACCAGACGGCGGAGAAAATCAATCGCGCGCCGCACGTCGTTCCCCTCCGCCCGCCGTGCCATCTTTCGGATAAGTCCCTCGGCAATCTCCTCCGGGGTCCGGCGATTGCCATCGAGGGAGATACCCGCCTCGCGCAGAAGCGAGAGGAACGCGTCGCGGTCGGGCGGCTGGATGCTTGTCGGCGGTGCGAGGTGGATTTCCTCTTCCAGCATGGCGGCAAGGGCAGGATGGATTCGCTCGCCGCGCGGATCGTCCGGCCGGAGCCGCTCCATACTCCAGACGAGCCATTCGCGCACCCGCTCATCTAATGCCAGGCCGGCGAGGAAGCCGCGCACGATGCCCACATGGCCGAGAACGATCCGTACCTTCGGGATGCCGACAGCGCGCAACGCGGATGCCGCAGCGCCGATCACCTCGGCATCGGCGGCGTCTGTCGCCGCTCCGAGCAATTCGATGCCAACCTCGGTGAACTGGCGGTAGCGCGCCTGCCCCGGCCGCTCGTAGCGGAAGACCGGGCCGTGGTACGCGACGCGTATCGGCAGCGGCGCGCTCTGCATTGTCGCGATCGTACTGCGCACGACCGACGCGGTAAATTCCGGGCGCAGGCACAAGTCCCGGTTCCGATAGCGGAATGCATACATCTGCTGCACGCGTTCCTCGCCGGCCTTACGAAGGAAGAGTTCGGTTGATTCGACGACCGGAAAATCCATCAACATATAGCCAACGCGGGCACATTCCTTCAGGATTTGCGCGGCCAGCGTCGCGTGCGCGGCCTGGAGCGCGGGCGGGATGTCGCTCATCCCGCGCACGCGCTCCACCGTCATATTCGCTACCTGCCGCATTGCCACCAAACGCTCCCCCCCGACGCCATACATCGGGCCATATCTTACCATGCCCGCCGGTTCTGACGACCGTGACGCTATGATCGCAAGGTCGCCTTGAGGCGCTTCGCGAGCGCCTGGCGGACGCGGTCGCGCACCTTCGCAATCTCCGCCTCTGAGAGCGCGCGGTCGGGTGCTTGCATCGTCACCGCGAAGGTCAGGCTCTTCTTCCCTGCCGGCACTTGGTCGCCCCGGTAGATATCAAACAACTGCACGCGCTGGCCAAGAGTCCCCACCGCTTGTGCGAGCGCCTGCGCGACATCAGCCGCCGCGACCGACTCATCAACAATCACCGAGAAGTCGTTCTCCGTCGCCGGATACCGGGACGTGCCGGGCAATCGGCGTAGTTCGCCTCGGCGGGCCGCGACCGACGCGACGATCGGTTCCAAATCGAGTTCTGCCAGCATCACACGCCCGGGCAACCCAAATGCCTCCGCGACGCGTGGATGCACCTCGCCGATCACCCCAAGCGCCTGACCGCCTGCCGACACGCGCGCGACGCGGCCTGGCTGGAAGACCAGGTCATCAGCGGATACGAAAGCGAGCGACCCGACACCCAACGCCGGCAAGATTGCCTCGACGATCCCCTTCAGGTCGAAAAAATCATACGCGCGTGGGGCGATGCCCAGCGACCGCTCGGTGTCCGTGCCCGCAAGCACGATGCCCAACGTCAGCCGTTCGTCGGGTAGTTCGCCCGATTCGCGTGGGAGATAGACATTGGCGACCTCACCGATGGCGACGCCGCTCGTGAACTTCACGTTGTCAGACGCCGTGGCGAGCAGACTGGCCCGCAGCGTCGGACGCATTCCCTCCCACTCGCCCATTGCGTTCACGAGCCGGACGATGGGAACGGCAGCCGCGCCCGGCCCCCCGACCACGGCCAAACGGTCGAGAGCGTCGGCGCTCGTGAATGAATAGGTACTGACCTCGATCAGGCCCGCGCTGGCGACCGCGTCACGCGCCGCCTCCCGCGCGATCCAGCGGTCGGATCGGATGACATGCGGCGTCGTGCCCGCGATCATCGTTGCAGGGACGGTCTCGTAGCCAATGATCCGGGCCACTTCCTCGACGATATCTTCCGGGTGGGAGACATCCGCGCGGTGAGAAGGAATAGCGATCGTCAGCACTGGGTCGGCATCGCCCGAGATCTCGACACCGAACTGGAGACGTTTCAGCACATCGCAAACCGCATCGAGCGGATATGCGGTGCCGAGGACTGCCGCGATCTTGCTGAAGCGCATCGTCAGCGCGCGTGGTCGCGGCGGGTTGGGGAACAGGTCTGTGTACCCAACAAGGTGCGCCTCCGGGCAGAGTTGTGTAATTAACTCAGCGACACGCCGCGCACCCGGCATCGTGAGTTCCGGCTCCAAACCGCGCTCGTACCGCGCGGAAGCGTCCGTGCGAATATTCAAAGCCTGCCGTGTGTGGCGAATATTGCGCATCTCCCAGTTCGCCGCCTCGATCAAAATGTTCTTCGTCGTCTCCACAATCTCGGAGCGCGTGCCACCAATGATCCCGCCGAGATCCGTCACGCCCGCCTCGTCGCAAACGGCGGCCATATCGGGCGTGAGCGATTTTGTCTCGTGATTGATCAATTCCAGCATCTCACCGGGGCGCGCGTGACGGACGATCAACCGCCGCCCGACCAGCCGGTCAAGGTCGAAGACATGATTCGGCTGGCCGTACTCGACCATGACATAGTTGGAGACGTCAACGATGTTGTTTACCGGACGCACGCCAACCGCGAGCAAGCGTCGCTGCATCCAATCCGGTGATGGACCGATGCGAATGCCTTCCATCACGAGGGCCGTATACCGCGGGCAGAGGTTCGTATCTTCCACCGTGACGATGCCGGGTATTTCCGGCGCATCAAGCGGCTCAGTCGCCCATCGCTGAAACGGGTCGCGGAAGGGCGCGCCGGTGACTGCGGCGGCCTCCCGCGCGACGCCGACAATCGAGAAGTCGTGGACGAGATTCGGGGTGATCTCAAACTCGATGATCGTGTCCCCGAGATAATCCACCAGCGGCGCACCGATCGGTGCATCGTCGGGCAGGACCAGAATTCCTTCGTGCTCGTCGGAAATGCCCAATTCCTTCTCTGAGCAGACCATCCCTTCGCCAGTGACCCCCATAATCGCGCGCGGCTTCAGCGTCCGAAGGATGGTGTCGTCACGGTGGCCGTCGTAGAGCCGCGCTCCGATCAGCCCGAGCGCGATTTTCTGCCCCGCACGGATGTTCGTTGCGCCCGTGACGACCATGACGTCGCGTTCCGGCAACTCCAGAATCACCTGAACGACCCGGTCAGCGCCCCCGATTGGGAGCACTTCCTTCACCCGCGCGACGCGGACGAGATCGCGATCCCACGCCGCGCCGATCTCTTCGATCTTTTCTGCTTCGAGACCCGCCATTGTCAGGCGCCGGGCGAGTTCGCGCGGTGTGATGTCGAGGTCAACGTATTCCTTGAGCCATTGCCAGGAAACCTTCATCGCTCTCACCTCTCACCGATGCAATGAGTATCAGCAATTCCCGATCCCTCATTGCTCATTGCTCATCGCTCATTGCCGATCAGAGCCACGCCCGATCCATCTGGCGCAACCAGCGGATGTCGTTCTTATAAAAGTCCCGGATGTCATCGAGGCCATATTTCAGGAGCATCAGCCGCTCCGGCCCCATGCCGAAGGCAAACCCGGTCTGCTTGCTGGTGTCGTAGCCGACCATTTCGAGCACGCGCGGATGCACCATGCCCGCACCGAGCAGTTCAATCCAGCCGGACTGCTTGCAGAGTCGGCACCCTTTGCCATTGCACTGCGGGCAGTCAATCGCGAAATCCACTCCCGGCTCGACAAACGGGAAGAAATCGCACCGAAAGCGGGTCTTCCGATCCGGGCCAAACATCTGGCGTGCGAATTCGGTCAACGTCCCTTTCAGGTCGGCCAGCGTGATGCCCTCATCCACTGCGAGGCCCTCGACTTGCAAGAACATCGCGAGATGCGTCGCGTCGGTCGCCTCATAGCGGTAGCAGCGCCCAGGGACGACGACGCGGACAGGCGGTTGTTGCGCAAGCATCGTCCGCACCTGCATCGGCGATGTGTGCGTGCGGAGGACGATCTCTGCCTCGCCCGACTCGACATGGAAGGTATCCCAGACATCGCGCGCCGGATGGTCCGCGGGGATATTGAGCATATCGAAATTGTATTTCGCGTATTCGACCTCCGGTCCCTCGACCGTCTGGAAGCCCATCTTGCCGAAGATGTCGCAAATTTCGCGAATGATCCGTGTCGTCGGATGCAGGAAACCTCGCTGGACCGGGCGGCCCGGCAACGTGACATCAAGCGCTTCCGTTTCGATGCGCGTTTCGAGGGCAGATGCTTCGAGGCGCGCTTGACGCTCCGCCAGGGCGGCGCCGAGTTCACTCTTCAGCGCATTAACGGCAATGCCAAAGGCACGGCGTTGCTCCGGCGGCAGGCTGGCGACCCGTCTCGTCAGCGCGGTCACGGCGCCGTGGTCGCCGAGATACTCCCGGTACCACGCGCGTGTCGTTTCCAAGTCGGTTGCCGCACGGAGGCGCGACAACGCGGCCTCCCGCAGTTCGATGATTGTCGGCTCCGCTTTCGCCACAATACGACCTCCTCGCGCGCAAAAAAACCATGCTACCCCGACAGGGGCGAAAGCATGGCTTCCGCGGTACCACCCTGATTACGCCGATACGGCGCATCTCACCGTCAGCCACAGGCGCCTGGGCGCCAATGGCGACGTTCCGGTAACGGGGAACGACCGTGCGCGGCTACTCGCGTTCACCGCCCCGCTCAGGAGTGAAGATCGGGTGGCGATCCGGAATTCGGCGGGTTTCAGTCTTGCCCGCGCATCCCTGTCATACCGGATAGGTTCTGAGGCCAATGCCACCGCGACGCGCTCCGTCATCGCGTTTTCACCGTATAGTCATACGCGGAAGATCACCCGTTGTCAAGACGGTTGCTCGTGCCGACGCTGGCGGACTGCCTCAAAGAGGATGATCGCGCCCGACAGCGCCGCATTGAGCGATTCAACACCGCGCGCCATCGGGATCCCGACCATGCCGGTGCTCCATCTTCGGGCGTCGGCACTCAATCCGCGATCCTCGTTGCCGATGATGATCGCGCAACCATGCGTCCAGTCTACCGCGTCGTACATGCGCGCCGATCCACGCTCCGTGCCCGACACGACTGGCAATCCGGAGAGCGCGGGGCCAAGCGTGTCCCATTCAATATCCGCGACAACCGGCAGGCGAAAATGCGCGCCCATCGCCGACCGCACGACTTTCGGCGCGAACGCGTCCGCCGTCCCGGTGATCGTGACAACGGCGTCGCAGCCCGCGGCGGCGGCGGCGCGCAGCAATGTGCCAACATTTCCTGGGTCGCGCAGGCCATCGAGGACAAGGACAAACCCGTTCTGTGCGTCGAACGCCGGCATCGGTGTGTCGGGGAAATGGGCGACCGCGATGGCTCCTTGCGGTGTTTCGGTCTCCGTCAGTGTCCGCATCACTGCCGGTGTGACGCTCAAAATACGAGACGCACCGAGCCAATTTCCGATTTCCGCCCGAAGCGCGCTTTCCGTCTCACCCAGAAACTCCGGACAAAGAATGACGTGCCGGATCGGTGCGTGCGCGCCCATGGCGTCGCGCACGAGGCGCACCCCCTCAACGAGAAACGCTCCCTGCTCTCGCCGGGCTTTCCGGCGGTGCAGGGAGCGAATCGCGACAATTGTCCGGTTCTGTACGCTCGTGATACACGCGTCCGTGCGGACCTCCGGGCGTTAGGCGGCTGCCCCGGCGTTCTTCGCGATCGTGACCAACTCACCGAACGCGGCAGCATCGCGCACCGCGAGGTCCGCCAGCATCTTCCGGTCAATCGTCACGCCGGCTGCCTGCAAACCACTGATGAAGCGATTATAGGGCATATCGTGCTCGCGTGCCGCCGCGTTAATGCGCGCGATCCACAGTGCGCGGAACTCCCGCTTGCGGTTCTTGCGATCCCGCGTTGCATAGAGCATCGCCTTCATGCGCGATTCGATCGCTACCCGTTTCCAGCGCGAGCGCGCGCCCTTGTGTCCCTTCGTTGCCGCGAGCACCTTCTTCGTGCGGGCGTGCGCGGCGACGTTATTGGTCGAGCGAGGCATTCCTCTTCCTCCTAGTTCACGCCGTAGGGCAGGCTACGTCGCACACTCTTCGCATTCGCGCTGCTCAGGGGCAGCATCTTGTCGAAGGCGCGCTTGACACGAGCCGACTTACGCCGCCGAAAATGGCTCTTCATGCCCTTCGTGCGCATGATCTTGCCCGTGCCCGTGATCTTGAATCGCTTCGCGGCCTGCTTGTTCGTCTTCAACTTCAGTTTGGCCATGCCTCCCCGCTCTCCCCTACTCCGTTGGAACCGGCTCGGCCGATTCCTTCGGTGTCTTTGCAGCCGGCGCGACGCGCGGACTGACCAACATACTCAAGATGCGGCCCTCTTGCCGCGCCGGAGACTCGATCACCGCGTCACTTTCGAGCATTGCGACGAGTTTGCGCATCAGTTCGTCGCCAATCTCAGGGTGCGACATCTGACGCGCGCCCCGGTAAATGACTGAGACGCGGACCTTGTTGCCCTCTTTCAGCAGCCGCTTGACATCGCGCGCCTTCGTCTCGAGGTCATGCTGGTCAATCAAGATGCCGGTGACGCGCACTTCCTTGATATCCTGCGTCTTCTGGTTCTTGCGCGCTTCACGCTCGCGACGGCTCTGATCATACTTGTAGCGACCGAAATCCATCAACCGGCAGACTGGCGGCGTCGCGTTCGGCGCGACCTCAACAAGGTCGAGACCATGCTCGCGTGCGCGTTCCAGCGCGTCCCGGGTGAGCATGACGCCCAGTTGATTGCCTTCTTCATCAATAACACGCACTTCACGGACGCGAATACGATCGTTGGTGCGAAGCGGTCTGCTAATCCCGATCCTCCTACCCCGACACGCGCGGGTGACAATCTACCGAAACCGACCACAAAGTGGGCGGCAGAGTATTGTAGCATCGTCGCGTCCGAATCGTCAATGCGCGCAAGGCATTCCGACACCACGCGCGATCTCGCATCTAGGGGGCTAGGCAGTAGCCACATCGTGTGCTATGCTGCGCCAGGTTTCGGGGAGTAGCTCAGCCTGGCAGAGCGCACGGATCGGGACCGTGAGGCCGGAGGTTCAAATCCTCTCTCCCCGACCATCTTCTTGTCTCTCCTCGTAATGCCGGAGGAATCCTCCCGCATGGGACTCGCCACCGCGCTGACTACGCGCCGACAGTCAACAAAGCGAACGCAGATACGCGCCGTTCCGGAACGCTTCCGTTGGCACTTGATCATTCCCGCCCTCTACATCGCGGTTACTCTGATCCTTCTCTGGCCACTTGTCGCTCATATTCGCTCCGCTGTCGCGGACACACCAGGCGACCCATTGCTCAACGCGTGGACGTTGCGATGGGTGCAGCATGCGCTCATCACGCACCCAACACACCTTTACGACGGCAACATGTTCGCGCCGAATCTCCGCAGTCTCGCCTTCTCTGAACTGCTTCTCCCCCAGGCGATTATAGCGTGGCCGGTCTGGCTCGCCTCCCACGATGCCTTGCTTGCCTATAATGTCACGCTATTGGCAACCTATCCCCTCTGTGGCATCGCCATGTACGGTCTCTGTCGTGGCATCGGTGCGGTACGAGGCGCGGCGTTCATCGCAGGGCTTGCCTTCGCATTCGCTCCCTTCCGCATGGACAATAACGCGCATCTCCAGGTGCTATCCATGCAATGGATGCCGCTGGCGATTCTGGCAATCATCCGCTACATGCAGCGGCCCACGCGCGGGAGATTCACCGCCGTCGCGGCAATGGTTACGCTCTCCGCATTGTCCTCCGTCTATTACACGGTGATGTTCGGCACGGCATTGATCGTGTTCATCATCGTCGAAACAGCCCGACAACGGCGACGTTTCATCGCACGTCACGCGGCAGGATTGCTCGCGGCGCTCGCGCTTGGCGCGGCATTTGTGGCGGCAATTGATCTACCGTACCTGACGATGCGGCGCGAGCACAATATCGTTCGCACCCTCGACGAGGCATACGATGACGCGGCGCACAAAGCATCATATATAACCGTCACACCGGGAAATTTCTTGTGGCATCACGTCTTGCCCACCTCAGGGCCTGAGCATGCCGCGCTCTTTCCCGGGATCATCGTACTGATACTCGCGGCGGTCGGGTTCCGTTTTGTGCGCCGTCCGTGGATGGGCGGTCTCGCCGCACTCGGCATTGTCAGTCTCGTCCTCTCATTCGGCCCAACATGGGGGGATAAGGTATCCGGTACGCCGCTGCCCTACCGCGTCCTCTACCAACACGTCGTCGGATATCAGGGCATCCGCGGACCGGATCGGTTTGCGGCGGTCGTTCTGCTCGCGCTCTGTCCGTTCGCATCGCTCGGCGCGACGTGGCTGTGGCATGCGGCGGGCTGGCGTGATCCCCGGATCGCGCGATTCGCCACGTTGGTCGCCTGTCTCATCAGCGCCCTGACGATCGCGGATTGCGCGACGCGACTGCTGCCGACCGTTTCGATTGACCGCTCCGCCACGACCCTCGCGCCGTATCGTTGGCTTGCGTCCCAACGTGACACCGGCATCGTCGCCGAGTTTCCCGTTGCGACAAACGAACTCCAGACCGCGTTTTACTCCACCTATCACTGGCACGACGTCGTCTGGGGCCATTCAGGGTTCATCCCATTGCCGACCTATCAACTGCGCGGTCGTTTCGTCGGGCGCGACGACTTTCCCGGTCCGGATGATTTCGATGCCCTCGCCGATATCGGTGTGAAGACACTCGTCATTCACCGATCGGCATACCAGCCTGATCAACTCGACTTCATTACCCGTAAAATCCGACAAAGTCCTGCCAGCACCACCTTCCTCGGGAGCATCGGCGACTGTGATATCTACCACCTCCAACTGGACCCGGCTGCGCCGCCGCTTACCGCAAGTGTCTCGTTTCGGATTGATCCCATCGGAAATCTCGACAAACTCCCCGGTGAAGTGACCGTCACGAATCCCGGCACCGGCGCGCGCATGCTCTATACCCATGGGCGCTTCAACTTCTCTGCCGAAATCCGCGACGCGGCTCACAAGCACGTTTCGTCGCAGTCCATTGCGATCGACTTGCCCCCGATTGTGTCGAAAGGGGCGATCACCGTACCGATCTCCATTGAACTCCCACGGACACCGGGGGCCTACACAATAGATCTCCATTCGACGAACGTACCACTCCTGGAGAATCAGCCTCTCTTCACCGTTACCGTGATCGGCCTGACAACATTGCCCCACCTCGTCCTTAATGGCACGGAAGTCACGAGTCCGCCACTGTACACGCCGGGTGAGAGCGTCGCCATGTGGGTGACGATCAAGGACGGCAAGACGATCGCGCTACGCGACACGACGGCCCTGCCGGATGGCACCGTGCATGTCACGCTCGCGCCGTTGCCCGCCGGAGCGGCGCAAGTCGTCGCGCACGGAAAGGAGAGCGGCGTGGAACTCTGGGTCGCGCCACCTTGACCTCCGCCTGTCGCCAGCGTACGCTCTGCCGGGAACCGGAATACGCCACTGTTCCATACAGTGAGCCGGTGTTTCGGTCCGGCAAGCGACGAGACGAGGAGCAAGAGATCAATGAGCATAAGCCCGGAATCCACGTTCGATGTCGCGATTATCGGCGGCGGCCCCGGCGGCTATGTCGCGGCGATCCGCGCCGCGCAGGAGGGGCTTGCCGTCGCCCTGATTGATCGAGGACCACTGGGTGGCACCTGCCTCAACTGGGGATGTATCCCGACGAAGGCGCTCCATCACACCGCCGAGGTGTGGCGTACTGTCCATGAGGCAGGGGCATACGGCGTCCACGTTGGTGAGGCGACGCTCGACTTCACGACCGTGATGGCGCACAAGGACGATGTCGTTCGCCACATGATTCGCGGCATAGACAGCCTCATGCAAGGCAACAAAATAGCCGTGTTCCGCGGGACGGGTTGCTTGCTCACCGCCGCGCCTCCGCATCGCGTTGCCGTGCAGGATATTGACGGTGGCTCACGCGAGATTACCGCAAGCAGTGTCATTATCGCCACGGGTTCGGTACCGAGTATGATCCCGATTCCGGGTCTCGATCTGCCGGGCGTGGTTACGTCAGACGGAATTCTCTCACTGACGACGCAGCCGAAACGGCTCGCCGTGATCGGTGGCGGCATTATTGGCATGGAGTTCGCGACGATCTTCGCCGCGCTCGGCTCAACCGTCAGCGTCGTCGAGCGGTTGCCGCACATCCTCACCGGCGTCGAGCCGGAGATGATTCGTCGCGCGTTGCCGATGTATCGCAAGTTGGGGCTTGCGATCACGGTGGATGCAGCGGTGGAGGAAGTGACGTGGGGCGACGACGATGACCTCGCCGTGCATTACTCCACGGCGGAAGGGAAAAAGGTTATTGAAGCCGACGCGGTGCTCGTCGCGGTCGGGCGTGCGCCCTTCACGGAGGGTGCGTGGGCGGCTGACGTGCCGCTGGAGAAAGACCGGCGCGCGATACGCGTAGATACCCGGCTCCGCACGAATCTGCCGGGCGTCTATGCGATTGGCGATGTCGCGCTCATGCCCCAACTGGCGCATACCGCCTCGATGCAGGGCGAGATCGTGGTAGAAAACATCAAGGGGCACGAGACGGAGTACGACGCCTCCGTCGTACCGAACTGTGTGTTCACATTGCCGGAAATCGCCGGTGTTGGTCTCACCGAAGAGCAAGCGCGCGAGCAATTCGGGGACGCCGTGCATACCAGCGTCTTTCCATTCGCGGCGATTGGTCGCGCGCAGATCCTCGGTGAAACGGCCGGCGTCGTGAAACTAATCTGTGGCGCGTCCGAGAAACTGCTCGGCGCGCATATCATCGGTCCGCGCGCGAGCGACTTAATCGCGGAACTGGCGCTCGGTCTGCAACTGGGCGCGACCGCCGCGGATGTCGCACGGACGATCCATGCTCATCCGACACTGCCCGAGGCGATTCATGAAGCGGCGCTCGGCATCGTACATGGCCGGCCTGTCCACGCACTCCGCTGATGTCCTATGATAGGATGGCTCCAACAGCGATACGTACGTTCACCATGCCCGACAGTGGTCGCAGGGTGCGAGATCAGGACGACATGGCGGCACAAACGGAAACCGAACTCATAGATTTGGTTGACCGCTGGACCGCGCATATGCGCTGGCGGAAGAACTATGATCGCTGGCGTGAAGACCGTCTGTGGCAAGAAGACAACCAGTACGCGCGGCTCCGGACCATCGCGCGCCACACGAAGAGAATGACCGGGACGCGGGTGCTGGACATCGGTTCCGGCATGGGCGGTTTCCTTGTCGCGGCAAGGCTGAGTGGAATGCACGCGATCGGTGTCGAACCGAGCGTGGATTACTGCCGGATCACGCGGCTGCGCGGAATGCGGTACGGCATGTCTCCCTCGGTCATTCGGGGCGTCGGTGAAAGATTGCCGTGCCCCGACGTGTCATTCGATGTCGTGCTCGCGCAGGACATCCTTGAGCATGTCCACGATCCCGATGCAACGATGCGTGAGATCAGGCGCGTCCTCGCGCCGAATGGTGTGGCGCTCGTGACGGTCATCAATCGGCTAGCGTGGCGCGATCCACACTACCATCTCTTCGCCATAAACTGGCTGCCGCGGTGCATCGGCGAGCGAATCGTCGAGCGTGTTGGGCGATCCAAGCGCGATGCACGCTTCAGCGACAACCAGCGGCTCGGCGAGATGTATTACGACACCTTCGCGGGTTTCCGTCGGCGTGCGCGCTCCCTCGGCTTCATCGTTGCCGACACGAGAGAGGCAACCCTGACAGAGCAGCCCTCGGCGCCGTCGGGAAAGTATGCGCCCATCGTGCGCGTGCTTTCGCGATTGAGGCTGGTACGACCTGTCTATCGCCTCTACCGATTTGCCGTGGCGAGCACATTCGATCTCACGTTGCGGCGCGCGGGCGATTCGCAATGAGTGTACCTGTCGCCGCGGTTCCACCCGCCAACCGTCGGGATGACCGTACGGCGCTTGGCGCCCACGCGACGAAAGCCGCATTTTGGAATACGGTCTTGTTGCCCGCGAAACTCGGGGCACACCTGCTCGCCCAACTCGTCCTTGCGAACGCGCTGCCGAAGGCCGAATTTGGCGTCTATGTCCTTGCCTTATCGGTTGGCGTCACCTCCGGCTCACTCGTGGACCTCGGCACTGAGCGCAGCGTTGTCAAATTCCTACCGGAAGTCGCGGGCAGGCAAGGGCGGCGCGGCGTCCGCACATTGCTCTCGTGGGTATTCGGCTTCAAACTAGTGGTCCTCGCGCCTATTCTGGTTCTTGCAACACTGCTCCATGCGACCTTCTTTCGCTATCTCGATGGCCGCGTGCCAACGGATCAGCAGGATGTCTCACGCATTGTCAGAGGCGAGCACTGGACAATCTTCTTCGCTGTCGCGTCGCTCGTCCTCGTCGGGGCATTCTACGATGTCGCGATGCAGAGCCTCGTCGCCACCTTTAAGAACAAGAGCTGGAATATCATTACGATCCTTGTCACACTGCTCGATCCGCTCGTCGTCACGGTGATCGTCCTGACGGGCGGCAATATCGCGGTCGTGCTTGTCGGGCGGGTGTTCGTGGCGCTCGCCGCGATGTTCCTCGCGGGGAGTTTTGCGATTTTCGCGGTGCGACAGTCCACTGGTGAAGAGCGGCAGTACGTAACCGCCGACGAGCACGACCGACCGTTACCCCTGCGGCGGTTCGCCTCCTACTCGGCGCTGCAATATGCGCTTCAGGTGACGAGTTTCTTCACATCCTACGCGTTCGCCGCGCTCATCCTGACCAACGCTGAGGAGATCGCGGGCTATCGCGTCGCGTCCGGGTCAGTCCGCGAGATTCTCAGCGCACTCACCGCGCCGATTATCGGCATCCAGGTACCGATCTTTACCCGCATTTTCACCGCCCGAGATACCCGGCAACTCGATATTGCCTACGCACTGGTCGCCCGGTTTCTTGCCCTCGTCCTGGTGCCCGGCGGCATCGGCCTCGCCCTGCTCATTCCGAATCTCTTTCGCATCCTCTATCCGAAGTATGTGTCGTTTACGGGTGTTTGCATCGTGCTGATTGTCTTCCTCTTCTCGGAGTCATGTCTCAGTACAGGCACGACGGTACTCCTCACCTTCGAACGGTACAAGCCAGTGATCGCGGCGCGGGCCATCGCGCTGCTCGCCTTCCCGATTATGTTTCTCACCGCACGCTGGTACGGCGCGATGGGTGCGGCGCTGACATCGGGCGGATTCGCGTTCCTTGCGGCTTTGGTCGGCACGATCGCCGCGAACCTCTTACTGCCGATCCGCTATCCGCTTGGTTTCATCGGGCGCGTCGGAGCGGCGGCAGGCTGCATGGCAATCGTCGTCGGCGGGCTGGCCCTCACCATCGGGCGCGTCCCCGCCGAAGCGGGTGGCGGGCTGCACCGCGTCTTTTGGCTCGCCGTAACGGGGGCAATCGCGGCGCTCGGTGGCGCGGTCTATCTCATGGTCTTCAGGCGTGTCGGAGGCGTCGAGCAGAGCGATGTTGAGCGCCTGCACGCGTTGCGACTCCCTGCCCGTGGCCTCATTCTCTGGCTCTTGATTGGAACACGGACGTGACGCGGGTTGCCCTCGTCAATCTGACGACGACGACAAAGATCGGAGGCGTCGAAACCTTCGTCTGGGAACTCGCCGGTCATCTCACGCGTCACGGCATCGCGGTCACGGTTGTCGGCGGCGCCGCGCGATCGTCTCCCGTGCGGACTGTGTCGCCCGGCGTCCAGATTGTCACTGTGCCGTACGTTGATCGAGCGCACATCCGGCGTATTCCCGTGCTTGGGCGGCAGTACGGACTGACCAAACTCCTCGAGCGACTCTCGTTTGGTGTGCGGGCAGGTGCGACACTTGAGCACGGTGGGTATGACATCATCCATATTCACAAACCGTTCGATTTTCCGCTCGCACAGCGGATTCGTCGCCGGACGGGCGCGCGCATCATCTACAGTTCGCATGGTCGCGACTTTTTCCCCGGCGACCGGCGATTCACCAACGCGGTAGATCTATTCACGGCATGTAGCGCCTACAATGCCATGGATGTGCGCGAGCGATATGGGAGAGCCGCGCGGGTGATTTATAACGGCATTGACACCGATCGGTTCTCGCCCCGGCCACCCGATCAGTCCTGGCGCGCAAGTGTGACCGGAGGAAGCGCGCCGGTCATCCTCTGGGTCGGCCGTTTGGAACGCTGGAAAGGGACGATTGATGGGCTTCGCGCCGTCGCGCTGCTCGGCTGCCCCGCGCATCTCGTGATTGCCGGCGCAGGCCCTGAATTGTCGCGTTTACGAGACGCTGCGCACTCGCTCGGTATTGCAGAGCGCGTCCATCTCCTCGGCGCACGCGATCATGCGGAATTACCGTGCCTCTATGCCTCCGCTGACCTCGTGATCGGAACGAGCTTCGCGAATGAAACCTTCGGGATGGCACTGGCTGAAGCGTCGGCGTGTGCGCGACCGGTCGTCGCGACCCGGTTCGGCGGTTTCCCGGAGGTTGTGCGGGACGGCGACACCGGCTTGCTCGTGCCGCCGCGCGATCCGCGCGCGCTCGCTGACGCAATGCGCGCATTGTTGCATGATCGCCAGCGCGCGCAGGCAATGGGCACTGCCGGGCGCGCGCATGTGGTTGCCAATTTCGCCTGGCCGGTCGTCACCGAACGTGTCATGGCGCTCTATCGCGAGGTTCTTGGTGAAGATTGATTTCGTGACAACGGTCGGGATCGTCCGGGGTTTCCCATCGTTCCCCGAAGCGACGCTCGCGCGCCAATTCGTCGCGGATGGGCACCGCGTACGCGCTCTCACCTACTTCGCGAAGTCATCCTCCATGATTAATACGCGTCATGAGATCATAGATGACACGGTCATTCATCGTATCCGGCGCAAGGGAGTGTTCACGCCCGGTCTTCTCGGTTGGATCGCCCGGGAGAAACCGGATATCGCGCATCTCCACCACTTGAGCAACCGTCTCTCCGCGCTCGCGCTTCCGGCGTACCATGCGCGTGGCGTTCCGGTCGTCTTCTCTCCCTATGGAATCCTGCACGATCCCGTCCTCGTAGACGACACCGACCGCCCCCTCGCGACGCCCGTGCATGCCAACCGTGTACAAGCCTCGCTCGTCCGCACGGCCAAGGCGACCGGCGTGAAGCACGGAGCAAGCATCTGGGTGTTGCATCGGTCGCTCTTCGCCGCCGACGCCGTGCATGCGATGTCACTCCACGAGAAGCGGGTGCTCGCGGCACTCGGTGTGCCTGAAGCGCGCATACATTTTATCCCGGTTGGCATAGACGCAACCCTTCTGGAGTGTGGTGAGCCGATTGCGCGCTCCGCGTTACCGACCGTGCTCTTCCTTGGGCAAATGAAATACCGTAAGGGATGGGACATTCTCGTTCGTGCGATCCCCGATGTCGTTCAGGCGATTCCCTCTGTGCGCTTCATCTTCGCGGGGCATACAGGCCGTGACCGAACCGATTTCGACGCGCTCGTGCGCGATCTCGGCGTCTCGGACAGAATCGAAACGCCCGGACGGGTCTCCGAGGCCGAGAAGATCCGGCTCCTGCGATCGTCCTGGGTGCTGACATTGCCCGCACGCTATGAGGGATTCGGCATCCCGCTCGTTGAGGCGATGATGGTCGGCACGCCGGTGGTGACAACGGACGTGCCCGCGTGCAATGAGATTGTCCGCGATGACGAGACGGGTATCGTCGTCAAGCCGGACGATCCCGCGGCCCTCGCCGCCGCGCTGATCCGCTTGCTTAATGATACCGCGCTTCGCCTCCGGCTCACGCGGGAGGCGGCAGGTGATGTCGCGCAGCGGTATGCGGCGCGCGTCGTCGCGCAGCAATTTGAAGCGCTGTACGCGTCGCTGATCGCGGAGCGCGCGTGATGCGTGTCTTCTACTTCACCGGCGCATATCGCCCGGACTCGATGGTCAGTCATACGCACGGCGAACTCGTCGCGGCGCTTCGCGCTCGCGGTGTGGAGATTGAGATTGGGACGATTCGTGCGTCGCAGGCAGGCGCCATGGAAACGTACACCGATCAATATGGCATCACGGTCTCGTCCCTCCGCATTCCGCGGTCGCGAGCCGGGCGGCTCACACGCGCATACTATGCGCGAGCATGGGCGTTCGCGCCATTCGGAGGCCTTGTGCGGGCGTTGCGGGCGTTTCTGACGCCGGAGCGACTTGCGAACTATGACATCATTCATGTCGGTATGGCCTACCCATACGCGACGGCATTCCGGCACGCGCTGCGCAATCGTCGCGCACCGCCAACGCTTGTCACAATCACCGGCGGAGACATTCTTACCGACAGCGAGACAGGATACGGGTATGGCCGATCGCCGGTCACACGCGCCGCGATCCGTCGCACCCTCCGATGGGCGAGCCTCGTCCAGGCAAATTCGCCCCGCTCCGCCGCGGTCGTAGAAGCATATGGTTGCCCTCGCGAGCGAATCGCCATCCAGCCACCCCAGTCACCACATTCGCCGCTCAGCCCCAACGAAGCGGCCGCCTGGCGAACGCGCTGTCGTGAGGAATTGGAGCAGTCGGGGGCGATCCCACCGGGTCGTTTGCTCGTCGGGATCGGCCGCATGGTCGCCATCAAGGCCTACGACGACGTCATTCGAGCGCTCCCGACGATTCGCACCGCACACCCGGAAACCACCGTGCTGCTCGCTGGCCCCGCCCGCGATAGAGCGGCCGCCGCGTATGTCGCGTCACTTCGGAATCTCGCTACGTCGCTCGGCCAACAGGACCATCTGCGGATTATGAGCCAGATACCGTTTGAAGATGTGCCGCGCTACTTCGCCGCGGCAGATCTCGCACTCATCCCATCGCTCCTCGACGGTCTCAACAAGACCGGTATCGAGGCGGCAGCTGTCGGAACACCCTCGATTGTCAGTGCGACCGCCGGTCTCGCCGACTATGTCCGCGAGTTTGGTGGCGGTGTGGTCGTGCCACCGCGCGATCACGCGGCGCTGGCGGTCGCGATTGTCCATTTGCTCGACGATTCCGGCGCGTGGGAACGGGCGTCACGCAATGCCAGCAGGATGGCCGAGTCCTTCTCGCTCGATCGCACCGCTGACGGTGTTCTCCGCCTCTACAACCGTATCCTCGCCGGATAATACGCCACAGGGTCTGTGCTATACTCGGCACCCGATGACTGGGTATGACGGAGGCGCGAGCGGGTGGTTGGAACCAGAGAAAGAGGCATGGACAGGACCGATGCCGCGACGAGCATCGCCGCGCCGATCCCGCGTATCACGTACGTCGCGTATCCATCGAGTCTGATGCTCCGGTCCGCGAACGCCGTTCAAACCTACGCGACCGTTGAAGCGCTCCGGTCATCTGTCCCGGACTTCGAGGCGCTTGTTCCACGGTTTGCCTTCCGCCCGAGTCTTTTCTCAGATCTCGGTGCGACGCATCTGCTGCGACTGCCATTCAACGCGGGGCGACATCTCGTACGGTCCTTTCTCTGGTCCTACCTGGAGCGTACATGGTTCTCCTTTCGGGTCTTCTGGCATATCGTCGCGCAGCCTCGGCTACGGCGCCCTGAGATCGTCTATGTGCGGGATATTGTCTGCGCGATGTGGCTCTCCTTCCTTTTGCCGAGACTGCTGCGTATCCCGGTCATCTTCGAGATGCACGACCGCGAGGCAACCAACCCATCCGCGAATTCCGGCGTGGTCACGCGCTGGGTCGCCCGACACATTGATAGATTCGCGGTGCGCAATGCGAGCGGCATTGTGTCCCTGACGGACGCATTCGTCCCCGAACTGCATGGGATCAGCGGGATGAGCGAGCATCGCCCGATCCGCGTGATCCCGGACGCGTATGATGACCGTGTCTATCGCCCAGGAGAGCGGGAGCGTGCGCGCGGCGAGATTGGGATTGCGCCGCAGGCGTTTGTGATCGCCTATACCGGGCTGACGTTCGCGTATCACGGCGTTGATTTGCTCGTGGACGCATTCGCAATCGTCAGAGAGGCGTTGCCCTCCACGACACTCGTACTCGTCGGCGGCCGTGATGGGGAACGAACGACAATCGCGGACCATGCCGCCCGCCGTGGCGTCGCCGATTCTGTGCGTATTGTGCCGCCACAACCCGTTCGCGAAATCCCGGTCTACCTCGCGGCGGCAAATGTGCTTGTCATACCTGACACGGTGACGAAGGCAAGTGCGTCCCCGCTGAAGCTCTTTGAGTACGCGGCGATGGCGCGACCGATCGTTGCCACGGACCTTCCTGCCCTCCGTGAAATCCTCCCGGCGAACGCGGCGCGCTATGTCGCACCGGGCGATCCGGCAGCCGCCGCAGCCGGGATCATGTGGGTAGCGACGCATCCCGTCGAGGCAGACGCCATGGCGGATCGGGCGCGCGAGGCAGTGCAGCGCTATACCTACCGGAATCGTGCGGCGGCGATCGTCGCGTTCTGCCAATCTCTGTGCGAGTGCGCGCATGCATAGGCTGACGCTCGAATCACTCACGAGCGAGATGCCCTCGAACGCCCCAGAGCGCGCCCGTCTGCGCGCTCGGTTTCGGCTGCTCGACCGTGGATTCCTCATACTCGCGATTCTTTACCTTTGCTCGCTGCCATTCGTCGCACACCGGATGACCGCCTCCGACGCGATCGAATATTATGTCTATGACCGCTCGCTCTACTTCGATCACGACCTAAACTTTATCAACGACTATCAAGGATTCTATGACCGCAACCCGCAAGGCCTGGCGAACTTCAAAGCGGGGTTCATTGACAAGCGTAACCCTGCCGGAAACGCGATCAATAATGGCCCAATCGGTTCCGCGTTCCTCTGGGCGCCGTTCTTTCTTTTCGGCGACGCTGTCGCGCGCGTGTCGCACGCGATTGGCGCCTCCTCCACGGCGGATGGATACAGTAAGCCATATATCTGGGCGGTGTCCCTCGGTTCCGCGCTGTATGCCGGCATTGCCCTTCTGCTGACGTATCACCTCGCTCGCGCAATCACTGGTCGGGCTGCGGCACTTTGGGCATCGCTCGTCATCTGGCTCGGTACGCCCGCGCTTTTTTACAGTCACCTCGCGCCGACGTACGCCCACGCGACATCATGGTTTGCTGCCGCTACCTTCTTGACCGTCTGGTTTCGCACGCGCGAGAGGCGCACATGGCTGGCATGGGTCGCGCTTGGCGCGCTTGGCGGCCTGGTCGCGATGGTGCGCGAGCAGGATGCGGTCTTTCTGCTCGTCCCGATGGTGGACGAAGCGCTCCGGCTCGCCCGTGGTATTCGCCACCCCGACGCGCATTGGAAACGCGACGTTCTCCATACTGTCGTGGGCGGTCTCGTCATGGGGTGTTGCGCGGTGCTCGCGTTCACTCCGCAGTTATTGGTCTATCGTATCCTGAACGGGAAGTTTCGTCCGTCGTCCGAGGTTTCGGATAAACTGCATTGGAACGCCCCGTACGCGCTGCGCGTGCTATTTGATCCGGGCCATGGAGTATTCTTCTGGACGCCGATTCTTCTTCTGGCGGTTGTCGGTCTCGGTCTGCTGATGCAGCGGGAACCGCGCCTCGGTATCGCGCTCGCCACTGGCTTCATCATGACGTGGTATCTCAACGGCGCTTTTCAGACATGGACGACGGCGGGCGCATTCGGCGCGCGGCGTTTCATTGTCTGTAGCCCGATCTTCGCCGTCGGCCTCGCGGAAGTTTTTCACCGATTCGGCGATCGCACTGCCGGAGGCCGACCGGCGGTGCGGCTTTGGGTCCCAATCGTGGCGATCGTCGCGATCCTCTGGAATGGCGGGTTGATTCTTCAGTTCGTCCGACATGACATGGATCGCCAGCACCTCGACTGGCCGCTCGTATTGACCAACCAGTTCACGGTTGTCCCGCGGCACGCGCTCGGTGATCTTTGGCGAATGGTGCGTGATCCCGGCTCGTTTTACCAGGGCGGTGCGGCGTGAGGAACGAGGAAATAACGCTCATCGAGCGTCCCGTCTACGATGAGACGTACTTCAGCGCGCAGCAAGCAAAGTCCGCGGAAAAGGTACACTGGGAATATACACGTCTCCTCGCGATGGGGGGAATTCGCCTTCCCGCCAATGCGTGCATCCTTGATGCCGCGTGTGGCGCCGCGCCCGGATTACGGTTCTTCGACGGTCGAGCCGATCATGTGATTGGCCTCGATGTCGCCTCCGCCGCGCTCCGAGCGGCCCGGCACATGTTGCCCCACGCTCGTCTCGTCCAGGCGGATCTCGATTGCGCGTTGCCATTTGGCGCCGAATCATTCGATTTGATAATCCTCCGCGAGGCGATCGAGCATCTCCGCGACGGCACGACAACCCTCGTCGCCTGCCTGCGCACGTTGCGACCGGGCGGCGTTGTCGCGCTCACCACGCCGAACCGCTGGGACGCGCGCCGTCCGGTTTTCGCCGCGACCCGACGCGTTTGGAGCGGCGACGCCGATCCAACACATACGCATCTCTACTCGCCGCCTGAAATGCGCGCGGTACTCGAACGCGTCGGTTTCGTACATGTCCGCGTCCGCACCGGCTTCAAACCAATGCTGCGACGCGGTGGCAATCGCCTCGCATTGCGTATTGCCGTACCCTATCCGCCGCTCATCGGGAACGGCATTGTCGCATTCGGCTGGCGCGAGGAGAGACAATGATCTCGCCCTGGATGCTCTCGATCCTCCGCTGCCCGACCTGCGTGCGAACCGAACCAGACGGAGACGCGGGGCAGTTGATGCGCGTTGGCGACCGTCTTGTCTGCGCTTCCTGCTCGACGAACTATGCGATCCTTCAGGGATATGTGGATATGCGATCGTCCACCGAACTTGGTGGAAAGGAGACGGTGTACAACGACTCGTCGGTGAACCTCGACGATCCGGTAATCCGCGATCCGGTACTCTCGGCTGGCGTTCGCCAGCGAGTGCTCCGTCTCATGCTGCGACCACGCCAGACAGACACACTTCTCGACATCGGGTGCGGCAATGGGAAGTTCGCCTATTGGAACCGGCAATCGGCCGCGCATATCGTCGGTCTCGATCCCGCCGCACGGTTCGCGCCTGATGCGCTGGCGACAATTGACCTCGTGCAGGGTGACGCCCGTGCGCTGCCTTTTGCGCGCGGATCGTTCAGCGGGGCATATTCGATTGATGTCTTCGAGCACCTCGATCTGTCCGGCGTTCGCGCCCATCTGCGGGAGACGCGACGCGTGCTATCCCCGACCGGCGCGTACTTTTGCTTCTCGAATACACGCGAGCGATCCTGGCTCAACCATCTGATTGATCCCGGTCGTCGCGCCGCGGAATCCCTTCATCGCATCGGCGTTATTGATCGCTCGCGCGATCACCTCCGGAAGGGTGATCACGTTAAGGCCGTCAAAACCGCCGCTGCGCTCGAATGTGAACTCGAGTCGGGTGGCTTCCGACTCGCGCACATCTGGTTCCTCAATCCGGTGATCGCTACCTATGTCGAAACGCTTAGCTTGGCGATTGTCGAGCAGTTGCTCACACACCGAAAACGCCGCACGGATCGAGAGCCGTCCTCGGTACCGAATCCCTCTACACGTGGAGTACGCGACCGAGCCGCGCAACAACCCGTTGTTCGGTTTCTCCTGCGTGTCGCGACCGCGCTCCTGATGGCGGATGTCGCGTTCTTCCGTGATGTCCGCACCGGCCCATTTTTCATCGTCGCTCGGCCGTCGTCACGCCGATGAGAGTCCTCTACTGCGCGCTGGCGATTGACTCTTCAATGAGCCATGGTGGCGCGACGCATGTTCGGGAAGTCACGAACGGCCTCGCCGCGCTCGGTCACGACGTGTGGCTGGTCGCGCGCGGTCGTCGTGCCGCGCGCGACAGCGAGCGATTGAACGCACGCCTCTCGCTCGTCGCAGTACCACCAATGCTCGCATGGATGGTCACGCCGCGCGTGCGGAAGATTGCCGCGGCCTGGCGGCCGGACATTGTCATCGAACGCTTCTATACCTTTGCTGGTGGCGGTATGCTTGCCGCTGACCAACGCAACATTCCCGCGATCCTCGAAGTCAACGCGCCGGTCATTGACCCACCCGGCACGCCGAAGGATCGGGTTGACGGGTTCACAGGACACGCCATGCGACGATGGGCAACGCGGCAATGTCGTTGGGCTGATTCGATCGTCACTCCCCTCGCGACAACGGTGCCAATCGAGTTTCGCGATAAGGTGACACCGCTTCAGTGGGGCGCAAATGTGCGGCTATTCGATCCCTCGCGCTCTCCACGGAGCGGTCCCGAGGCCCGCGACCTACGGCGTCGGTATGGTATTCCGTCGGATGCCCCGGTTATCGGCTTCGTCAGCAGTTTTCGCGCGTGGCATGGCGCAGACATCGCCATGCGCGCATTTCGCCGCGTACGCGTCCAAATTCCGCATGCGTATCTGCTCCTCGTCGGTGACGGCCCGGAGCGTCACGCACTGGAAACATCTTCCCGGAATGAACCATCGTCGGGCATTATCTTCACCGGGGCGGTTCCCTATCGGGATGTTCCACTGCATCTGGCACTCAGCGACATCGCGGTCGCCCCCTTTGTGCCGTCGCTGCACGCGCCACTCAAGTATTTCGGCTTCTATTGGTCGCCGCTCAAAGTGTTCGAGGCGATGGCGATGGGTGTCCCGGTTGTCACAACGGCGGTCGAGCCATTGATCCACATCGTGCGCGGGGCGGGTATTACCGTTCCTGAGCGGGACGTTGACGCGCTCGCGTCCGCCATCGTGGATTTGTTGCACGATAGACAAAAGCGCGCTGAGATGGGTGCAGTCGGGCGCGCACAGGTCATTGACGAGTGGTCGTGGGAGGCGCATTGCCGCCATCTGGATGCGGTGATGACGCAATTGGTATCGCACCGATGAATCGCGCGCTCCGCATCCTCTTCGTCACGGACGCGTTCCCACCCCATTCGTATGGCAGCGGTTGGAGTACCTACCATCTCGCGCGGGGTCTACGAGCGCGAGGGCACGACGTCCGCGTCGTCGTCGCGCAACCCACGCGGCGAGTCATAGCAATGGACTATGACGGCTTCCCTGTTTGGCGGGCACAGCCAGGCGCTCAGACGTTTAACCCGGCGCTCCTCGCGCTCAGCGGACTTGGCCCCGGTCGTGTTGTGCGGCAACTCGTCCGTTCGTGGTCGCCGGACATCGTCCACGCGCAGCATATCAACGCAATGTTTGTCGCAAGTCGTGCTGCCCGGTCTGTGCCGCTGGTCGTTACGGTGCGCGATCATTGGCCCGTGTGCTTCTATGGCACCGCACTCGCGGCAGCGCAATGCCCAGGCTGTCTCGTCGGTACGCGCTCCCCCTGCAATCCGCAACGCGGTTCTGAAAACGCTTCGAGACTGATGTCTCTCCTCAAGCGGGAAGTCATGCGGGGAATGCTGGGGCAACGACAGCGACTGTTGGCCCGCGCCGACCGCGTGATCGCGGCGAGCGACGCGATGCACCGTGAGTTGCGATCGGTCGTGTTGCCGTCGCGCCTGCACACTATTCCCAACGCCGTTGATCTCTCACTTTTTTCGCCCGGCGATCGCACGTTTTCGCTTGGCGTGCCCGAGCGATTCTTCCTCTATGTCGGCAAATTGTCCGCGCACAAGGGGGCCGATCTGCTGGCGGAGATCGCGGGGCGACTCGGGTCGGACGCGCCGCCAATCCTCGTCGTTGGCGACGGCCCCTTGGAGGAATCTCTTCGATCTCCCACGGCTCCGGAGCGTCTTCATGTGCTCGGTCGTGTGCCGAATGAGGAGGTAATCGCCTTGATGCAGCGCGCGATCGCGCTCATCACACCGGCACGCTGGGCTGAGCCGCTCAGCCGAACACATCTCGAGGCGCTCGCCGCCGGTTGTCCGATCGTCGCGACCGATACCGGCGGCACGCGTGAAGTCGTCGCGGATGGCGTGACGGGGTATCTCGCGGCAGTGGACGATAGAGAAACGATGGTCGCACGCCTCCATGATCTCGCTGCCAACGACGATCTGCGTGCGCGCATGTCCGGCGCGTCGCGGGAGCGCGCCGCGCGCCTGTTCGGGCTTGCGGAGGTGACGGACCGCCACCTGGTCGTCTACCGTGCGGCGATAGATGCTGACATACCGAACGCTACCGCCTGATTCCATTCGCGCGGCTCATCGGCTGGATCACGAACTGGGACGGAGACGGAACGGGCCGCTTAAATCGCGTCGGAGCGCCGCTGGTAGGTCGTCCGCAGGCGCTGGCAGATCGGCGACATCATTCAACGCATCCGAGAGAATCCGCGTCAGTTCGCCGGGATCGAGATCCGCGAGCGGATCCCACGCATGGTGTTTCATCACGACGCGGCCTTTCTCGTCGAAGGCGACGCCCTCCGCGCGGAGCAGACCGGCCATCGTCTCGGGATGCCCGAACGCCCATGCCCCGGTCAGAACGCCAGCGCGGTTCACCACACGATGCGCGGGCACTCTCGCTTCCGCCGGAATGCCGTTCATGATCCAGCCGACGAGCCGCGCGTGCCCCGGCATGCCGATCCCCGCCGCCAGCCATCCATAGGTCGTGACACGACCGACAGGGCAAGCGCGCACCAATGCAAAGACTTCGGCGCGCGCGCGTTGCACATCAAAAGGACGCTCGCTCATCAGTTCGCCTCCCGTCTGGTCAGTAGGGTCACGGCCTCGATATGTGAGGTCTGCGGAAACATATCAACCATCCTGACGCTCTCGATACGATACGCGCCATGCAGGACGCGCAGATCGCGGACAAGCGTCGCGATATCGCACGAGACATAGACGACGCGTGCGGGTCGCAGGCGCAGGAGGCCATCAAGGACACCCTGTTCGCACCCGGAACGGGGCGGGTCGAGCACGACGGCATCCAGACGCTCCGCAAATGTCGCCATGAACCGTTCCGCCTTGTGGACATGGACGCTGACATTTTCGAGGTCGGCGGCGCTCGCATTGAATCGTGCGTCCGTCCCGGCGGCGGCTATTTCTTCGACTGCGATGACGCGGCGCGCATGGGGCGCCGCGAGGATCGCAAAGACACCTACGCCGGCGTAGAGATCGAGCACCGTTTCATTGCCCGTGAGGGCCAGCCCGTCAAGAACGTATTGTGCAAGCACATCTGCCATGCTGAGATCGGGTTGGCCCGACCGTGCTTCACGCCGCGTGTTTACCTGAAAAAATGCGCCCCCGGAAACCCGGAACCGCCGACCGAGGAGCGTCTGATAGACGGTGCGCGGTTCCTGGGCCTTGAATGCTACTGCCGATTCCGCGTCATTCGTGCGAATCGTCGTTTCATCTGTCATGCCGTCCGCACTGAGTCGCGCGAGTTCCGAGCTGATCGCCGGCTGGCTGATCGGGCAATGATCAATCGCGATCAGGGCCGCGCTGTGGAGGCGGTGGAACGCGGGTTTGTGATCCGCTGTCGGCTCAACCGTGACGACATTGCGATAGCGCCACGGGTCGAGCATCCCGACCGGCGGGCGGATGATCGCGCCAATCTCTTCATCGTCGAGACGGAGACCCCGGCGAAACTGCTCGCGGACGATCTCGACCTTGAGCGTTACCTGCGCGGCATACTCAAGGAACTGCCACTGGCAGCCGCCGCACGCGCCGAAATAGGGGCACGGCGGCGAGACACGATTGGGAGAGGATTCAAGAATATCAACCACGATCGCGCGTGCGAATCTCTTTCGGACTTCGACAATGCGGGCGGCAACCATTTCGCCGGGCGCGGCGCCTTGGATGAACACGACGAATGACCCGTGCCGTCCGACGGCCGCGCCCCCATTTGCCATCGAATCGGCACGGAGCGTGATTGTCGCGCCAACCGCGACCGTTTCCTGCATCATCGCATTGTCCATCGTTTCCAGCCGAACAGAAACGCGGGGCCGGGCTGCTCCGGCCCCACAACGATCGTTTTGAAGCGCTACGCGACGCCCGGCGCGTTGCGGAACCGCGGTGGCGGGGCTTGTCCGTTGCTGGGCGACCGCGGTGTGGTCGGGCTCGGCTGCTGCGTTTGCGCTTTCTGCTCGGCAGCGAGGATCGCGGCGGCAACGGCGTCTTTCGCGCGCTGCGGAATCACGTAATTCGGCGCGGGCTTCGGCTCGTGGAAGAACTCCTCGATCTCGTCACCGTCAACGGTCTCCTTTTCCAGCAGCAGCGCGGAAATCTGGTGCAACTGCTCCATGTAGGTGGTCAGCACTTGCCGTGCCCGCTCATACCCTTCCTCGACGAGTTTGCGCACTTCTTTGTCAATCTGGAATGCGACATCGTCTGAGTAGTTGCGATGCTCGCCGAGATCGCGGCCAAGAAAGACCATCTCCTCACGCTTCCCGTACTGGATTGGGCCGAGTTCCTTGCTCATGCCGTACTCCGTGACCATCTTCCGCGCGAGATTCGTCACCTGCTCGATGTCGTTCGATGCGCCGGTACTCACTTCCTGAAAAACCAATTCCTCCGTGACGTGGCCGCCGAGTGCGTAGGCGAGCCGGTCTTTGAACTGCGCCTTTGTCCAGAAGAACCGATCCTCGTCCGGCAGGATACGCGTATAGCCGCCCATCATGCCGCGCGCCACGATACTGATTTTGTGTACCGGATCAGAGTTCGCGAGGACTCGCGCGACGAGGGCATGGCCCGCCTCGTGATACGCGGTCATAATCCGCTCGCGCTCGCTGATCAGCCGGCTTTTACGCTGCGGGCCGGCGATCACCCGGTCAATCGCCTCTGCTACCTCGTCACGGCCAATCACTTTCAGGTTGCGGCGGGCCGCGAGGATCGCCGCCTCATTGACGAGATTTTCCAGGTCCGCACCGGAGAAGCCCGGCGTCTGGCGCGCGATCTCTTCGAGCGTCACTGGCTCGTCCATCGGCTTGCCGCGCGTATGCACTTCGAGAATTGCCTGTCGGCCCCGAATGTCCGGGTTGTCGAGGATCACCTGCCGGTCAAACCGCCCCGGACGCAGTAACGCGGGATCGAGCACGTCCGGCCGGTTTGTTGCGGCGATCACAATGATGTTCGTGCTGCTGTCGAAGCCGTCCATCTCGACAAGGATCTGGTTCAATGTTTGCTCGCGCTCGTCGTGGCTCCCACCGAGGCCCGCGCCACGTTGCCGCCCGACTGCGTCAATCTCATCAACGAAGATAATGCACGGTGCGTTGCGCTTTGCCTGATCGAAAAGATCGCGCACGCGCGAGGCGCCAACACCGACGAACATTTCAACGAACTCGGAGCCGGAGATCGAGAAGAAAGGCACGCCCGCCTCCCCCGCCACCGCACGGGAAAGCAGCGTCTTGCCGGTACCGGGGGGGCCGACGAGCAACACGCCGCGCGGGATGCGCGCGCCGAGTGCGGCGAATTTATCCGGGTATTTGAGGAACTCCACGACTTCCGCAAGTTCCTGTTTCGCCTCCTCGACTCCCGCGACATCGGTGAACGTCACACTTGGTCGGTTGCCGGTGAACATGCGCGCCCGGCTCTTGCCAAACGACATTGCCTGATTATTCGAGCCCTGCGCCTGTCGCATCATAAAGACGAGAATACCGACCAGAAACAGCGTCGGCAGAAGGAACCCCAGCGTGCCGAGCCAACTCCCCCACTGGCTTGCGCCTTTCGCCGCGATGGTCGGAAATTGGTCCGGTGCGATGCCATTATCTTTCAGAATCTCGTAAATCGAACTATTGTCGGGTAGCCGGACATTTTTCTTCGTATTGTCTCGGTAATCGACTTCAGCGTTGCTACTGCCATTCGTCGTCGTGATCTTTGCGACGCGGCCTCCCCGTACGTCGGTGATCACTTGGCCAATGTCTTCCGACTTGTTCCCGCCAGGGCTTTGCACAACCGTAAACCAGAGCGCGATCACCGCGACAATGATAATCAAGTATACGAGGCTGTTTTTCAGCCACTTGTTTTCACTCATCAACAAGCCTCCGGCGCCGCGGCGCTGCGTGGACAGGGGATCCCAGTGAATCGCACGCCACTCAAGCGCTCAAGCCTGTGGTCACGCGACGGTTCATTCTATCATACGAGTAGGTGCGCGGAAATGTAACGACGCGGGGCGCAGTCGCCACGCACACAGGGCCGCGCGCTCAAATCGCGGACGGATCGAGGACACCGACGAATGGCAACTGCCGGTACAGGCCCGCATAATCGAGTCCGTAGCCGATCACAAAGGCGTTCGGGATTGTGAAGCCGACATAGTCAAGCATCACGTCGCTCTCGCGTCGTTCCTTCTTATCAAGCAGGACGCACGTTCGGAGGGAGGCCGGTTCACGGGCACGAAGCACGTTCTGTAAGTAGGCGAGCGTCAGCCCGCTATCCACGATATCCTCAATGATAATGAGATCCCGACCTGTTACCTCACTATTCAAATCCTTAAGAATGCGGACAACGCCGGTCGATTCGGTTCCCGCTCCGTACGAGGAGACCGCCATGAATTCCATCTCGACCGGAATCTGTATCTTACGGATCAAGTCTGCCATGAAAATCGTCGCGCCGGTCAGGACACCGACCAGTACCGGGACGCGCCCCTCATAGTCCCGATCGATCGCACGCGCTAGTTCGGCGACCTTCGCCTGGATCGTTTCTTCCGTGAGCAGTACCGTCATTGGCATACTTGCCGTTCCCGGTATCGGCGGTTTCCTCTCTCCCATCCGTGCCCACGATCCTTTCTTTCCTTACCTTGCCAGTCGCCTCAAAATGCCGAAATGCGTTGCTGTCGCGTCTGTGGCGGTGAATTCCGTGCCGACGTCGTGGCCGATCACCCAGGCAATCGTACCGTTGACAACGAAGAGCGGCAAAAAGTCGCGCACCGGTGCGGGGACGCCGCGTGCGCTCAAGTAGTCTCGCAGAAGCGTCGGCCGTTTGCTGCTCTTCGGCCAGAAACGATCCGTTGGCAAGCGGTTCCGAATGACCGCCGTGTGGCTGTCCGGCAATCGCAACGGCGTTGCAACGATGTCGTTCCCGATGTTTTCCGGCCCTCGCAGAAATGCCGGAACGATCTGGAAATCGTAGGCCGCGATCGAAGGGTCAGACAGCGCGAGATGAACTTTCGTATCGTCTCGAACGACCTGGACTCCCCGCGAGAGCGGAAAGCGGCGCGACGCGACTTCCCGCATCCATCCGATGATCGCATCGTCGCAGCCGAGGACGACCTGGTCGAAGGCGAGGCAACAGGCAACGCCTCCGAAATGACGAATTGTGCTCGAACGGCTCGTGACCATGTGATGCCGAGCGGCATCAACGTCGTCGGCACGCGGCGTTCTGCCAGTGATGCGTTGTACGCTTTCCCGAAGGATGCGTCGCTGTAGCGCGACATGTTCCGACCGAAAGGCGGAACGGCTCATATGCACAGACGATTTTTCCGTCTGACAGCCACAACGCGCCAGTGCGAGGGCCGTCTGTTCCGAAAGAAACGCGGCATCGTCGCGGAGGGTGGACGCCGCCCGGCAAAGCGTTGCAGCGACATCGGGATTGCGCTCTCGAAGCATGGGCAGGACGGTGTGGCGCATCCAGTTGCGGGTATAGCGAACGTCGTCGTTCGTCGGATCACTGACCACAGTGAGATCGTGTGCCCCGCAATAGGCCACCGTTTCACCGCGCCGCACGGAGAGCAGCGGGCGGATAACACGGAGGAGCTGATGTTCTCGTTCGTCCCGCGCATCGCGCGCAATCGGGAGCAGCGTCTCCTCGGCCATGCCGCCGAGACCGTCCACGCCAGTGCCTCGTACGAGGTGGAGTAGAACGGTTTCCGCCTGGTCATCAAGTGTGTGCCCCGTCAGGACGGCATCGGCGTTGACTTCATCGGCCAACGCAGCCAACGCACGATACCGCGCATCCCGCATCTCGGCTTCCGAGGGAGACTGGCGGTAATCCGCACGCAGACGGTGCAGAGAAATGACACGGGATTCCACGGCAAGGTGGTTGGCAGCCGATTGGACGAGATCAGCATCCCGTACGTCATCCACGCGAACGCCGTGGCGCACATGACCGACCGTGACGCGTTGCCCGGTCTGGCCTGCGACGGTCGCGACCGCATGCAGGAGACAGATGCTGTCCGCGCCACCGGAGCAGGCGACGATGACATGGGATAATCCCGCTCGCTCCAGACTGGATCGCACGACCGCATGAATGCGCTCGATCAGCCGGTTCGCGGATTGTACATGGTCGGTCATTTGGCCGGTCTTTGACGAGAGGGGGATGGTGCCGACGGCGGGATTCGAACCTGCGACATAGGGCTTATGAGTCCCCCGCTCTGCCACTGAGCTACGTCGGCACGCGATCAATTATGCACGCGAAATGTAGCACCCATCGCCGCGAAACGTCAACCCAGCAAGGGAGAGCCACCGAGAAATACGGGTTTTCGAGAAACCCTTGACACGGCATAGTCGGCGCGGTAGTATCCCCTTTGCTGCCCATGAGAGCAGCCAGCGCACCTTACCAGCAGAGGGGAAGGGAGAGAGGCAGCAGAGACTCGGAGACAGGCTTTCGC
>CALBSO010000140.1 GCA_937968015.1 uncultured Thermomicrobia bacterium | reverse complement strand
GCCGTCCGCGCAAGGCGTACACCAAGCGTGCGAACTTACCAGCACCTACTTAGCGCGGGTTTCGCCTGCCGCTGCCGGGCGGGGCTTGATTTCTCCGGTAGCCGCTCTTGCGCCATGCGCCGCGATCGTGCATAATCTGGTGTGAACGACGCCGGGGAACGCAGTAGCGGGGCCTCCCGTCCGAATCAGCGAGCAGGCGGTCGGTGTGAGCCTGCGGATGTGGCCTTCGTGAATTACCTCTCCGGTCCAGCGATACGCTGGAGAATCGTCGGTCGGTTGCCCCCGGTACCGGGCCGCGCCTATGTTGGCAGGCGCTGAGGCGAGCGTGGTGACGCGCCCGCGCACGAAGGTGGTACCGCGACGATTCGTCGCCCTTCTCGGGGCGGCGTTTTTGTTTGTGCGAGAAACCTACCCCCGACCCCTTCCTTTTCGGGAGGGGGCAGGGGGTAGGCAGGAGGCAATGCGATGACTGCGGTAGTGACGAAGACGAATGTGTTGGATACGCTCTCCGAGCGGGGGTTTGTCAATCAGGTGTCGGATATGGAGGGGCTGCGGCGGGCGACGGAGAAGCCGATTACACTCTATTGCGGTTTCGACCCGACCTCCGACAGCCTGCACATCGGCCATCTCGTGCAGGTGATGGCGCTGGCGCACTTCCAGCGGCACGGGCATCGCCCGATCGCGCTCGTTGGCGAGGGCACCACGATGATCGGCGACCCGACCGGGCGGGCGACGGGCCGGACGATCATGACGAAGAAGGAGATCGCCGCCAACGCCGCGAAGATCAAGGAGCAACTGAGCCACTACCTCGATTTCTCCGACGGCAAGGCGATCATGCTCGACAACGCGGCATGGTTGACGAAACTCAACTACATTGACTTCCTGCGGGACATCGGGCGGCATTTCTCCGTCAACCAGATGCTGGCGATGGAAACCTACAAGACGCGGCTGGAGACGGGGTTGTCGTTCCTCGAATTCAACTACCTGCTCTTGCAGTCGTACGACTTCCTCCATATGTACCGGGAAGATGGCTGCATCTTGCAGATCGGCGGCGGCGATCAGTGGAGTAATTGCCTCGGTGGGATGGATCTCATTCGCAAGGCCGACGGCGGCACTGCGTTCGTGCTGACGACGCCGCTCATTACGGACGCCGTCGGGCAGAAGATGGGCAAATCTACGGGCAACGCTCTCTCACTCAACCCCGCCTACATGAGCCCGTACGACTACTACCAGTTCTGGATCAACGTGGAAGACGCGCTGGTCGGGCAGTTCCTCGGCTTCTTCACTTTCCTGCCGATGGACGAGGTGTGGCGGCTGACGAATCGCGAGGGCGCGGAACTGCGGCAGGCGAAGGAGACGCTCGCCTTCGAGGCGACCACGCTGACCCACGGCGAGGAAGCGGCGCGCGAGGCGCAGGCAGCCTCCCGCGCGCTCTTCTCCGGCGAGGGCGCGCTGGAAACCGCCCCGACGACCGTCATCCCGGCAACGGACTTCGCGGCGGGTCTCATTGTGGCCGATCTCTTCACGCGGGCAGGACTGGCGACGAGCCGGGGTGATGCGCGGCGGCTGGCAGCGCAAGGTGGTGCGTCCCTGAGTGGCGAGCGCGTTGACGACATGGACCGCACCGTGACGGCGGCGGACATCCCGGCGAACGGCCTACTCCTCCGCGCCGGGAAGAAGCGGTACCGGCGCGTCGTCGTGGGGTAGATCAACCGGAAGACGGCGGCTGACGGACCGTGGTGGGGGAAGCGGGCGCCGCCCCTTTCGTGTATCCGTGCTTCGTTGCCCATCGCTGTGCCGCCCGGACAATCGCGAGAGCGGTAAGGACGACGGCGATGCCGAACGCTCCATCGAAGAAGAAGTGGTTCGCGGTGAACGTGACGGCGGCGATCATGCCGACCACCTCAATCACGGCAAGCGCGCGCACGATCCAATGCCGGGTTGTCCACCAGAAGGCGAGGGCGATCATCAAGGCCCAGCCGACATGGAGGCTCGGCACGGCAGCGTACGCATTCTCGAACGCGCCGGGCCGGACATCCGGGGAGTTGCGTGCGACGGTGGCGATCGTGTCCACAAACCCGTATTCGGGCATCAGGCGCGGCGGGGCGGTCGGGTAAAAGGTGTAGAAGAGCAGCCCGATGGCGGCGGAGATGAAAAAGACGTTGCGGATGACGACATACGTCGGGCGGCGCCGCATGTAGAGGTAGACGAGCGTGAAGATGACGAGCGGCGTGTGCATCCAGAGGTAAACGCCATTCCAGAAGCGTGCCATCCCCGGCACGCCGAGCGCCCAGCGCTGCAATGCCGGTTCCTGGAAGAGATGCAGTACCCGTTCCAGATGAATGATCTGCCGCGCGTGCGCGCTGGCAGTTCCCTGATCGCCCGCCACAACGCTCCGCAACAGACTGTAGCCAACGTATCCGGCGACACAGAGCGCCGCCTCACGCGCGGCGATGAGCAATGAGCGATGAGCAACGAGTGGGGCGCGGTATGCGTGCGTTGTATCCTGCCGCATGATGCCTACATCTCACCGATGCGGGCACACGCATATCGCCCGCCGATACAGGGCGCTGATGCATGTCCTGTGCCGCCGAAGGGGATTCAGGAAGGTGAGAAGGTGAAGGCCTTGTTCCTCTGGGGCGATTCACACATCGCCCCTACGATGCGCGATCCGCCATCTGCGAGAGCCATCGCAGTTCCGCGCCGATGGTCGTCGGGTCACCGTGGCCGGTGTAGACGGTCGTTTCCGGCGGCAGGGTGGCGAGGCGGGCGAGGGAGCGATGCATCGCCTCGCGGTCCGCGCCGGGGATGTCAATGCGACCATGCCCGTTCGGGAAGAGCGTATCGCCGCCGATCAGGGTGTTCGTCGTCGGCTCGTACAGCACAACGCCACCCGGCGAATGGCCCGGCGTGTGCCAGACGGTGAAGATGTACTGGCCGAGGTGGAGCATGTCGCCGTCGCTCAGGTAGCGATCCGCTTTGGTCGGCGTGATGTGCGGCATGAAATTCCCCATCCGGCCCGGCTCGCGGATCATCGGTTCGTCCGCCTCATGGATGAGGAGCGGCGCGTTTGTCCCGGCCTGCATCGCGGCGTTATCCGCGACATGATCCCAGTGACCGTGCGTGTTGATGAGCAGGGAGACGGTGTAGCCCCGCGCCGTCACTTCGGCCAGAACGACTGCGGCGGAATCGGGCGGCGCGTCAATGATCCACGCCTCGTTCGTCTCTTCATCCGCGACGAGGTAGGCATTCGTCGGCAGCGGCCCGGTCGGAAAGACTTCGATCTGCATGGTTGGCTCCTCTCGTTGCATTCGGGCAACATTTCGGTCTCTCACTTGTTCATCCGTCGTTCGTCTGGCGGCGTACGTGTTGCCCGATTGTCGCATATCAAAGGAGATGCCGAAGGACGTTGCCGAGGGGCGAGGGGGGCAGTGCATCATGGCACTCGAAGCGACGCGGCAATTTGAACCAGCCAGTCGTTCCCGGCAGTCGTGGCGCAATGCGCCGACAGACGGCGATGCACCCTCCGGCACGATCACCGCCCGCCGCCCTTCGAGGGAATAGACGCAGTCGGTATCGCGACGAGCAAGGTCCCTGGCCGACGCTAGGCGACCCGCTTCGTCTTGCCGGAGAGGTAGTCCACGAGGACGTACTCGCCGAGCCGCTCCGGGGTGGCGAAGAAGGCGCGCCCCTTGTTGATTTGCGTCATCTGGTTGACGAACTCCATCAGACTCCGGCCCCGCTCCAACATGAAGGTGTTGATGACGATGCCGTCCTTCGTGCAGCGGACGACCTCGCGCAGCGTCTCCTGGATGGTGCGGAAGGTCGGCGGGTAGGAGAAGTAGGGTTCACCGTCCTCTATGTGCGCGGTTGGTTCGCCGTCCGTGATGACGATGATCTGCTTGTTGCCGCCCCGCTGCCGCGCGAGCAGTTGCCGCGCGAGCATCAGGCCGTGTTGGAGGTTCGTGCCGTACTCGTACTCGCTCCAATCCATCTCGGCGAGTTCGCGCGGCTTCAGTTCGTGCGCGAGATAGGAGAAGCCGACGATGTGCAACTGGTCGCGCGGGAACTGGCCGCGAATCAGGCTGTCGAGCGCCATCGCAACCTTCTTCGCCGCCGCCCAGCAGCCGCGCAGAAGCATCGAACGGCTCATGTCAATCATCAGGACGGTGCTGGATTGCGTCTGCAACTCCGTGCGGTAAACCTCGAAATCCTGCGGCTGGATACGTACCGGGGAGCCGATACCGTTTCGCTCGATGGCATTCATCATCGTCTCGCGCAGATCGAGGAGGAAGGGGTCGCCGAACTCGTACAGTTTCGTCTCGTCCGTCCGCTCGCCGCCCGCGCCGCGCCGCTCGGTGTCGTGCTTGCCGAAGCGGTCCTGCTTCATCTGCTGGAAAATGTCCTGCAGGGCTTTTTGGCCGATCTTCCTGAGCCCTCGCGGCGTCAGTTCGAGTTTGCTTCCCTTGCGTTCGAGATAGCCTGCGTCCTCCAATGTCTTGACGAGTTGCTGCAACTGTTCGAGCGACTGCGCCGCGTCGTCGCCGAGTAGGTCGCGCAGTTGCTCCCTGTCAATCTTGTTGAGGTCGCCCAGGTTCTGGGCGGCGCGGAGGTCCGCCTCCAAGTCGTCCATCCCCTGCATGCGGCCCATAATATCGAGCGCCTCGCCCATGCCGACCGATTCGTCGCCGCCGAAGCCGTAGCCGTCCATGTCCATCGGGAAGAGTTGCTGCAAATTGCCGCCGAGCCGCGCGAGGTCAATCTTCAGGCGGTCGTCGCGCAGCAGCGCGTCCATCACGCCCTGCAACTGGGCGCGCTGCTCCGGCGTCATGGAGTTGAGTAGATTTTGCATCCGCGCCATCTGCTTGGCGAGGTGTTCGATCAGGTCGTCAATCGAGTTGAGGCCGGGCGGGAAATAGTGCCCATGCTTCTGCATGAACTGCTCGAACTGCGGGTCTTCGCCGCGCTGGTGGCGTTCCAGCATCTCGTTGAGATCGCGCACCATCTCGCGCAGTGCGGCCATATCCTCCGGCGTCATGTTCTTGAGCGAGTCCATCATCCCCTGGAAGGTGTTGCCGAGCATCCGCTGCTGCAACTCGCTCATCAGGTCCTGGAACATCTGCCGCGCCTCGGGGTCCATGAACTCATAGTCCTGCAAACCCTTGATCTTCCCACCGGGATCCTTCGGCAGATCATCCAGATAGCGGTTCTTGCGGTTGGCGATATTCTCGAACATCCGGCGCATGCTATCGTCCGGCGGCTCGCCATGCTCGGCTGCCTGTTTCTCCAGCGCGTCATCAAGGCGCTTCTGGATGCCGCTGCGCTCCTGATCCACGATGTCGTCCAGTTTCTGCTGGATGTCGTCGAGGACGGAACCCATGTCGTAGCGGGAGAGTTCCTGCTGGCGCATCTGCTTGAGGCGTTCCATCATGTCGCGCATGCCGGGCATGCGGCCACTTTTGAGGTCCGCGCCACGCTTCATGATCCGTTCGAGGGCGCGGCGCAGGTCGCCATCCTTAATCACGTCGTCGGAGATCGCCTCCAGAAGATCGTCGGCATCGAATGGATTGACGTTCTGCGTGCCGTCCCAGTTGCTGTAGCGAATAACCATGCGGACTTCGTCCTTCCAGGACTGAGGACTGAGCGATGAGGACTGAGGGCGGAAGCGGAACGCTTCGCGGTTTTTCCTCCTCAGTCCTCAGTCCTCCCGTCGCGCTACGCGCGATACCGATACCGCGCGCCGTCCTGGTTCTTGTTGAGGCGGCGGTTGAGATGCAAGCCTTCGAGGATGAATTCGATGGCGGCGGCAACGTGTGCCGGTTCGTCCGGGGTGTCCAGTTTCGCGGTAGCGGCATCCATCCCGGCGAGAGACTGCATGTGGCGCAGGTAATCCCGCGCGGGCATGCCGTCCGAGACATCGAGGCTCATCCCCTTTTCGAAGGAGCGGATAACGCCCTCCAACTCGGAGAGGCGGAAGTGGCGCTCGAAGGTCGTCGAGACCGCCTGCTGGACGAGTCGCTCGACGACGCGCTGCTCGTCAATCTCGCCCATACTCTCCAGTTCAATCTTCCCGGCGGTCGAGGCGACGACGGCGGGCAGGTCGCTGATGCGGGGCACGGCGGTCTCTTCGCCGAGAATGATCGCGCGGCGCAGGGCGCTGGAGACAAGGTTCTCGTAGTTCGCAATCGAGACGCGCACGGAGACGCCCGACTTCTGCGAGATCTGCGGCGACTTACGGGCGAGGTGCGTCAGTTCGGCGACGATCTCCTTCATGTATTGCGGCGTGTCCACGGCGATACCGTCGTCCACGAAGTGGTTCCGCTCGCGCTCCATGATGTCCATTTCGTATTCGATCGTCTTCGGGTAGTGGGTGCGGATTTCCGAGCCGAAGCGATCCTTGAGCGGCGTGATGATCCGGCCGCGGTTCGTGTAATCCTCCGGGTTGGCCGAGACGACGATGTACATATCGAGATCGAGGCGCACCTTGTAGCCACGAATCTGCACATCGCGCTCCTCCATGATGTTGAGGAGGCCGACCTGGATACGCTCGGCGAGGTCCGGCAACTCGTTGATGCAGAAGATGCCCCGGTTCGTGCGCGGCACCATGCCGTAGTGGATCGTCAGTTCGTCCGCGAGGTAGCGCCCCTCGGCAACCTTGATCGGGTCCACCTCGCCGATCAGGTCGGCGATTGTCGTGTCCGGCGTGGCGAGTTTTTCGCCGTAGCGGCGGTCGCGCGGCAGCCACTCGATTGGCGTGTCATCGCCCATCTCCGCAACAATCGCCCGGCCCTGCGCGGACTCCGGCGCATAGGGGTTGTCGTTCAGTTCCGTCCCGGCGACGTAGGGGACTTCGGGATCGAGCAGATTGATCAGCGAGCGGGCGAGCCGTGTCTTCGCCTGGCCGCGCTCGCCGAGGAGGACGATGTCCTGCCCGGAGAGGACGGCATTCTCGATCTGTGGCAGGATCGTATCTTCATAGCCGAGGATACCGGGAAAGTACTCTTCGCCCTTGCGCATCTTGTCTATGAGGTTCTTGCGCATCTCTTCCTTGACAGGCAGAACCTGGTAGCCGCTCGCGCGCAGCGCTCCGAGTGTCGTGGGTTGTGGCGCCGTTGCCATTCCGTTGTGCTCCCATCTGTGCGAACGATGACCGGATGCGTCCAACCGTCGGTGGTCGGCAGCGGTCACTCTCGGGTCGGTCAATGTGCGTGTTCGATCAGCACGGCCTCTCAATGCTACCGCGCGGGGCGGAGAGCGTCAACGCGCAGATGGGATAGGAGATAAAGCCCGACGAAACTTCCGCACCCGTACCCATCCGTAGCCATTGGCTAACTACTTCGCGTCGGTATGGCATTCGGCGTGGGCGCAGACGGGTCGCGGTGGGCGGCATGACGGTCGTGACGAGTGACTGATGAAGCGGCGATCCAGTGTCGCATCCCCAGCGCATTCGCGCCGAATGCGGGGCTGCCGGGGACTGGACCGCCGCACTGCTTATGGCCCCGCACGGCGACGCTTGAATGGTTTCGGGCGGCGCTTGTTTGCTGAAATCTGGCCCACACAGCGTGAATACCGCGCCTGTGGACTGTTTCAGTTCTGCCATATCGTACGGCTTTAGCGTCAGCGTCACGCTACATTCGCGGGCTGCGTACGCAGGTCGTTGCTCGTCAGCACCCTGCCGGTGGCCGTGCTGCTCTCCACGGAGATGAATTGCAAAGTCGCGTGGCCTGCGTAGGAGGTGTATGGGTCTTCGCAGGGCACGCCGTCGGTATTCTTGTCTTTGCAATCCACATACGTGTGCCAGTCCGCTCTCCCGCTGCCATCGGCGTTGGCGATGAGTTGATAGCCATGACGCCCCCATCGTTGGGCGAACGGCGTGAAGTCGGTATAAGGGTTCGCCGCGCCCATCGCCGGGGGCGGCGCGTTACCGTAGCGCCATGTGTAGTAGTGCTGGCCGATGTTGCCGAACTCGACACGGAAAGCGGTCGGGTTGTCCCCGTTGAAGGTCAAGACGCGGCGCTCAAATGCCTGCATGAGCACATACGTTGCTTTCCCTCCGATCTTCACCGGTGCAAAGAAGAGTGGTGACATCGGATAGCCGGTTGTCTGGCTGATTGGAAGCGGCAAGGATTGAATGAAACGGGCAAATGGCGTGAAAACGAATTGACCGTATCGCCCTGTTGGGTCTTCCAAGTACGTGTAGAAATCATTGAGGGGCAGATTGTTAACGGGCAGCGACTCACTGAGCGCAATCGCGCGGAAGTCGCCGTTTTCGTACCGGAGCGGTGAAACCTCTCGATTCGGAAACTGGGGCACTTTTTCCGGCATCTTGCTTAGGTCGGCATATGTCGGTCCATTATCACCGGGATCACCTGCGATATTGACGCGGGCAGGAGTGCGCTGGTCAAATGTGTCATCACCCAGTTGCACACGTCCGGTCTTGAGTTCGACTGTGAGCAATCCGTTCGTGACGATACCACTGCTACCATTCGTCAGTTCCATCCGGGTCTTGTCGAAATACTGCACGAGGCGCTGACCGCTGGGGGCTTCTTTGTAGGGTTCCCTCTGCCCGTCGTGTGCGGTAGGCAGCGGCCCCCAGAAGTTCGGGATGGCTGCTTCACCCGACTGCCATTGTTGCTGGAAGGCGGGGGTAGCGAACGTTGCTGCGGCTCGTACCGTCATTAGGGGAGAAAGGACAAGAGGAATAAGCGCACTCGCGAGGAACCATTGCATACCTATCATCCGTCTCATTTGCCCGCCCTCACTTTGAGCACTTCGGTCTCGCGACGACATTCCGTGCGTCCTTGAACAGATGTGCGGCCCTCCGGTCGTAGTCAGCCACTGGCTCATTCGCGTATTCTCATAAGAGATTGATGCCGGGAATCAACTTTAAGATCAGCGTCAGAATGCCGAGGAAGAGCGCGACGCCCGCGCTTGTTCGCTGGCGACTCCCTAATCCAATGCCCCCTAACACGACCGTCACGAGTCCCCCGATAAGGCCGATCAGGATACCGAGCAAAGGAATCCACGCGAGGATGAAGGTGACGATACCGATCCCCAGCGCGATTCCGCCAATACTTTCTGATCCCGTGTCTTGCCGCCCCGGATACCAGTACGCTACCGGAGCGTAGGCAGATGGAGGATAAGGAACATGGGGATACCCGCTGATCGGGACGAGGGCTGGTGAGGAAGTATTCGCCGGGCCGCTTGCCATGAACCCGCTGTGCGTATGGAGCCTGCCATCGGGCAGCACTTCGAGAGATAGACGTTCAGGGCCGTGTGGAGAGGCTAACTCTGCACAGACGCCGACTCTGCTGACGAACATCCAACCCGCCGTCACGTATCCGGCAATCGCTTCGTCAAGCGCCGCGACCGGTTGCTCCTGCGAGGGACGAAAGGATTCCTCCCAGTACTTGCTCAAGATGAATGGTCGTTCGTCTGTCATTGCCCCCCCATTCTCCGTGTACAATCTGTAGCCACGCCCTGTGCCCCCACTATGAACACTTTAACCCGGCGACGAAACTCTTCGCGTCTTTGAGAGTTTGCGCCCCTTGCTGCTCATAGCCAGTCAGCCGCTGCTGCGCATCATGTATCGCCTGCGTCGAACGATCAATCTGCTGTTGGGCTGCGTTCACCGCCTTAGTAATGTCTTCCTGTGTGAACTGCGGTGCCGGGGCACCCGTCGTGTTAGCCGCCGCTACCATGCCAAGTTCGCCGTATGCCTGTTGCAGCGTCTCGATGAGTGCGCGTACCTTCGCACTCTCTCGCTGAATCCGGTCTACCTGCGCTTGCAGGGAGGAGTGCGCGTCGCTCACCGGGCTGGCATATAACTCAACGTTGTCGAGATCGAACTGTATCTGTGTGCAGTCTACGAGCTGCTTAGCGGCATCCTTGCGCAACTGCTGATCGGCTGCTTGCAGGTGCTGCTGGTCACTCTCCTCGATGGGGAAATCGAATGTGCTGTCCTGCGCGAGATCATTTACCGCACTCGTCAACTGTCGGAGTGTATTCGCCACTTGCGCGTTGGCTTTCCTGACATTTTCCTGTTGCGTAACAAATACATTCGCCGTGGCAGTCCCCTGCTTCGCATAGGAAGTGGTGGTTGCTTGCGCCGCCTGCGTTTGCGCCACTTGCTGCTTCACCTGCTGTTGCAGCGCGATCACAGCTTGGTTGTAGTCGGCGGCCGTGCCGGAATGGAACACCACGGGCGTGATCGTGCCGCTCTTCTGTGGGAAGTATAGGGTGAGCAGCGGGCCGTTGAACTCGCCTGCAATTGTGCTCGCAATCCCCAAGCCTTGCGGGATGGTGAGCGTGACGTGATTGCCGGATCGCGTACCCGTGAAACTGGCGCTGGTCGCCTGCACACCGCTTTGACTCTTCAGATCAGGTTGCGCAACCTGCATCGTCCCGGAGAGCGTGCCCCCCGATTCCGTCCATGTGATGAATACCGCGCCGCTGTCATCGGCAGCGACGTAGCCCTGCAAGCCGCGAGCGGCGTTACTCACCGCAACGTCGGGCGTTGCAGTCGCAGTGGCAAGCGTCGGGATCAGTGTGCTTGCTGCCGTCGTGATCGGTCGTGCGGACGCTGCCGTGGCTGTGGCAGCGGCATTCCCCACCGCACTGGAAATCGCCCCGCCGCTTTGACAGGCCACCGTCAGCATGATGACAAAGAGCGTGATCGCCAGAAATGGTTGAGTCAGATAGTGCTTTCTGCGCATGAACCCCTTGCCCTGTGTGTCCCGTATGTTTCAACGTGCGCACATCCGATTCTGTTACGGCCTCAACGTACGAAAGCGGACGCGAAGACGGCGCGATAAATATAACGCAATCTCATCATATATTCAAGAGCGTAGCGCAAATATACTCCGCCACATGAAGATCGGTGGCGTGCCAGTCCTGACACTCAGAGAAGCGGAAGAGCGCATCGGGGTCAGCCATGTCACGCTGCAAAAGCAGGCACAGAAGGGCGCTTTACGCGCCGTGCTTGTTGGTATGCAATGGCTTGTGACGGTTGAAGAGATAGATCGCTACGCCCGTGAGCATAAGGGGAAACCCGGTCGCCCCCGGAAACAGTCGAATGAATCGTAGCGGCTACGCTTGATTCGGTGACTCAGCAAATACGGTGATTGCGCGCGAACGGGCAGCACGTTTCTTGCACCGTTGCGAGCAGTAGCGCTGCTGTGGTGAAGTTGGAGCGAAAGGTTTTTGACAGGCCGGGCATGTCCGCATGATCGGCTTATTCCCAGTGCGTCTATCGAGATAGGCCGCGAGCGCCGCGAAGTCATCGCGCGGCGCTCGCTGTGGTAGCCGCTCCCGTGCGCGTGACGCGGTGGCGCGAACCAGTGCAATCCGGTTATCGGAACGGGGGAGTGCCTTACCCGTTTGGATGTTCCGTATCTGCCGATCGGTGATCCCCGTCGCTTGAGCGAGCACAGAAGCGTCTATCTCCTCCAGAACGGGCCTCACGAGTTTCTGCCACGGATCATGTTGGGGGTCATGATACTCGTTTCGCACTTCATCCCATGCATGGTGCATCCCGGCCTCTACTTCTTCCAACTTGTTCGACTCCTTGCCAATGTAGATGAGGCGCGCCGCATGCACGGGACGGCGTTGCAGCACCCCCCGCGCCTGCTTCGCGTTGCGTTGCCCTTCGGGCGCGAGACTCTTCCATTCCGGGTGATAGCGGTATTCGATCAGCACATCGGCGTACGACTTCACGCGCACCCTGCTGGAAGCGCCGGTATCTTCCGTCGTGATGCGGTACGGCTTGCCGGAATACCTATCCGTCCATTTCATCTTCCTCCATTGCCGCGCATCGGCTGTGAAGGGCGCGATGAGATGGAAGCGCGCCGGGTCTGCGCCGTCCGGGTATCCGAAGGCGGCGACGTGCGCGGAAAGGATGAAGTTGAAAGGTTTGATCTGATCGTCGGAGGGCTTGCCCGCGTTCATTGATCTGAACGGGCGCATGAGTGCGGGACTGCTGGTCGTGATCTGCGTCAATGCCGGGCGGGACAACCATTCCGGCCATTGGTAGGCCAGTCCGTGCGCTTCGCGGACGATCCCTTCCCACATAGCGCGCATCCAATTGCGATCATCGCTATCGGGGTTCGTGGGATTGAGCAGGTGCCCCAAGCCATGCTCGGACCATTTGCGGAGGACGAGTTGCCGTTCGCTATCCCGATTGTAGAGCGCGTACCGTTTGGCGCTGATTCCATAGCACCAGAGTTGCCGCCGCTCGCCGCTCGCCGGATCAAAGTTCTCTTTCTCCACTTCGAGCACAGGGCCGGGCACCGCGTCGGCATCGTAGGGTTTGAGGGCATCAAAGCGCGCGACCATCGCATCTACGTCAGCCCAGGAGAGCGCGCGGATGGCGGGTGTGCCGTCCGGCAATCGTTCCGTCCCGCCCTCACACGGCACGAGTCCGCCGTGTTCCGTCGCGACCGGGGCCATCGAATCGGTATCGCACAGCGCGTACGTCCCGCCCATATCGGTGATGCACCGTTCGAGCATGGCGAGCATCAACCGGGCGGCAGCGGTGATGAGCGCCGCGAGCGGCGGGAAGCAATACGCTCCCGCCACTTCGGGCGCGCTCGTCTTGGTCGCGAACGATGTAGCGTCTACGCCGTAGATAGTGACGCATTCCTTCTCCCCGACGGGCAACTCCTTGCGGTCAATCTGGGCGAAGATGCCGTAACAGCCGCTGTTTGCGAGCACCTTGAGGAATTTGTTGAGCCGGTTTTCCGCCTCCAATCGCTTGCGCTCTTCGATCACCATGCGGAAGAAATCATCGGTTGCCGGGTCTATCGGGATCGCGCCCCGCAACATGACGGTGCGTAAACCCGGTTGCGTGCCGACGGGCGCGAGACGGAATGCGCGCCGGATACGGGGCGGCTTGCCGGTCAATAATGTGGACGCCACCAGATCGGGTCCCGCGTACCAGAGTGACAGCGCGTCCAGGCCGGGATGGAGCGGGTTGATGCCGATATTGTACTCGCCCAACTTGCCGCTATATCCCGCTCGCGCGGGCAGCACATCACCGTCCGGTTCAATCTCCGCGAAGAAGAGGAAATCCGGCCATGTTGCCGGGCGGGCGCAGTCAGGAAGTGTCACGTTCGCCAAGAATCGCTGTATCTCTTCCGTGGCGTCCACTACGTCTATGTGTTCGGCGGTGATGAATCGCCACAGCCCCATGAGGGCGTTCACCGTAGGGTACATACTGAGAAAGTCGCAGTAGACGACGGGCACCGGGGTATGGCGTATCCGGCATTCCGCCCGCCCGCCGTAGTACGCCGTCATCGCGTGGCCGAGCACGTCGGGGGGGAAGTCGGGTTGCCGCTCCATGATTGGCTGCACACCCATCGCCCGCAGATACGCTTTGGCAATCGAGGCGGGTGAGTAGGCTTTTGTCGGTTGCAGGTTGATCGGGTGTTTGTCGTACTCCGCGCGCACCTTCTCCAAGAGCTCCTGCGTCGCCAGCACATCGCGGCGGCAATAGCCGATGTAATCCGGCGTGATGACGCCGTGCGTTTCGGCACTTTCTTTGCCGTGCTCGACACCGAACGCTTCGCACGCCGATGCGAGCGAGTGCCCCTTGTCAGTCAGGGCGAAGATGAGCGTGCGCAAATCGAGGAAATGCCCCCGGAAGGTATACGACGCATCGGGCTTCCCATCCATCGCCCCTTCGGGAATCTGGTCTATCATGTCTACCTTCGCGGGGCGGGTAAATCCTTTGAGGGCGCGCTTGCTGTCAATATGCTTGATACAGACGCGCGGACGATAGGGATGTTCTCGCCATGCGCCGGTTGCTTCGTCCCGATATTCCCAGACGGTGAACGAAAAGCCCCCGTTGAAGCGATTGTGCGCATTCCCCAAACCAATCGCCAGACGGGAGAGATCGAACGGCAGGTTGAATCCGACGACAAGGGCCCGCTCTTTGTATGCCCACTTCCAGAACACCTTGTCCACAAACTCGCGGCGGCTGTAGAGGGAGATGATCGCGCTGTGCCCCGGTGCGACATTGCCCCAATGTGTCCTGGCGTACTCCTTGAGATGCGTCAAACCGTCCGGGTATCGTCCCGGCAGGTCATCCGCGTAAAAGAGTCCTTCTTCCACGCAGATGAGCCGCCCATCCTTCGCCCATGTGCAGAGCCGGTAGCAGCCGAAGTTGAGACGCTGCACGGCGTCGGCGGTCGTTTCCGTGTCAATAATCAGGATGTATCGCGGCCATTGCGGGGAAGACGTGCGTTTCTTCCCCTTCTTGGCAGGTTTGTCATCATCGCGCGCGTCTACGCTATTCTCTGTGTAGGCGCGTACTGCTATCGGCAGGTATGAATCCGCACGGGCGGGTGCGGTGGTGTCGGATCGCTTTGAGTCCATCATGCCACCCCCCACAACGGCGGAAGATTGGAGGCCAGCCACCATGCTTCCCCGTCGCGGTCGCAGAGTGTCCGATGCAACTGCATCAGCCAGTCCGCGATACCCTGCGCGTACCCCATCATCACGCGGGCGAAGTCGCGTACTGCGAGCGCGACGGCGACGACCATCAACAGCGGGTCGCGACTCATGTTCTTCCGCACCGCTTCCGGCCATGCCGCTTTCTGCGCGTCCAGCAGGCGATGCAGATTGCCGGGCGCGCCGATGGTGATGTCAGGGTCGTTCGCACGCCCCAGTGGGTGATGCGCTTCCATCGTGGAGTGCCCGGCGGCGGCGCTCGCACACTCGTAGCAGATAATCCCTTCCGCGTCCCGTTGCAGTGCCGCCCCATCCGCGAAACCGCAGGAACGGCAACGGGCATCGGGGCCGAGCATGCGTCCGCGTCGCGTACTTGCATTGCCGGTGTCGAATTCCTCTTCCATCGCAGTGATTCCTTTCTCATGCCGAATGGTCGTACAAGTCCTCGAAGCGCAGTTCGCCCGCGTCGCCGAGTCGGTCGAGCGCATCGAGATCGGTCACAAAGTCATAGTGCTGCCCGCCGACCTGAATGGACTTCCCTTTGAAGGCGGTGAGGGCGCGATCATCGCCGGTGCGGACGTACCAGCGCACCGCGTTCATGTAGCGGGCGATCCGGGTAGCGGTGCGGTTGTCGCGCACGTCGAGGGTGATGGAGCCGTTCGGGGTGAGGAAGCGCATCGGGCGGTACAGTTTGTCGCGCGACTTCGCGACGTACCGGCCACTGGTATCCTTGATGAGCGCACTGCCCGCATAGCGTTGGACGGCGTTGGGCGTCGTATGGGCGTCCTTCGCCGCCCGCGATAGTGACGTGCCCCGCCGCATCAGACTCAGCGCGTGGAGGGCGTCCTGCCGCGCTTCCCGCTCGGCGGGGGTGAGCCGTGCAGCGGCGGCGGGTGTGCGCACGGGCTTGGGAGAGCGTTGCTGCTGATACCACGACGCGAACCCCTTCTGGCGGGCGAGCGCGTTGCGGTATTGCCGCTCCGAGTGGAACGTCTGCCCTGCAAACTGGCCGGAGTGCGGGGTGTAGGGATTGCTGCGGGTGATCGGTGCGCGGGCCATCAGCGCACCTCATCTGGTATAATCTCCATCGTTGACATCTCAATCTGGTACAGTCTGCGGTGAGTTTGTCCCTCGCCGCAGACTCCTTTATTGCCGCTTCAAATCGCGCTCATGGTGGCCCGCGACACGATGCGTGCGGATAGGGCTGTGCGTGTCCACGCAGCCGCCAGCGCCAGGACGGATCGAGGAAGTAGGCGTAGCGATGCTTGCCCGCCACCGGCACTCGCGTAGCGGAAACACCCGTGGCACGCAGATGCCCGACATTGTTGCTGCCGAACCGGGTATAGATGCTGCGGGGGTGATGCACCTCACCGTCCGCAAGCCGGACATAGGTGTTCGGTTCCGTCTGCCCGAGGTACACCCAGCCGGTCGCCTGGTAGATAGTGCCGACATGCCCGGCGGCGGGGTCGGCGTACGACAGCAGCAGTTTCCAAGGCGTGGTTTGCCGCAGGGTACGCAGGATGATGCCCAAAACGCGACTCTCGCTGTTCGGCGGCAACGCATCACTGAGCCAGAGGCGGGCCAACTCGGACACCTCTTGCGGTCGTGCCGCTGCCAGCAAGAGGAAGCCCTGCCGGGGACCGCTGGTGAAGACCACCGCGCCGTGCAGGTCGTCACCGAGATAGACGCCGTAGCAGCGGCGGGGTGCGGCGGGCATGGAATGGAGGTAATGCCGCTCCGCAATGAGCGGGCGCACGACATTCGGTAGTACCGGACGCACGACGAGCGACTTGAGGAGGGAGCGCGGGGGTCGGGCTTGCACCGCCATCGCCGCAGTGGAATCTGCGGCATCCTGCTGATTGAACGACCCGCGCACGGTGGGGGCTGATGGACTGGGTATCATGGCGCGGATTCCTCGGTGTAGCCGAGTGCCAACGCCACGTCATAGATGTACCCGCTGGTCGGGCCGAGCCGTTCGGCGAGCGCCGCAGCGCGCTCCTCGCCCGTTGCCAAACGGCACGCTTCAGCGGCATCTTCGGCGCTCTCCCAGCCGTCCAAATCGTACTGGTCGTCTAATGCCACCGCGAGCCGCTGCAAGTATTGGACGATCCGCCGCTGCTGCGTACGCTCCGCAGGGATGAAGAGTTTCCCCAATGTATCGGCGATCTGCTCGGTCACACCCACTTCAGGCAGCGTGCCGGGCGTGCGTTCGGGATTGCTGGCAGTGAAGGTATAGCCCCCGCGCCCGACGCGCTGTTCGACGGGCGCAATCGTTGCGGCCTCTTCCAGCCGTTGCCGGATAGTCGCGATCGTCGTGGGCGAAAGCGCGACTTGCCGAGCGATCTCCATATTGGAGACATCGGGCTGTTCAGTCAGCAGGCGTTCGGCGCGCGTCCGCTTATCCGAGAGAGTGAGGGGCAACCCGTGGGCGAGGTTAGCCGCGAAAGCGAGTCGCGCAAGGTCGCCATCCTGCGGGAAGGGCGCAACCGTCGCATGCACTGCTTCCATGCCGAGGTTTTGCGCGGCAGCCACGCGATGGAAGCCGTCAAGGAGTACATACTGCCCGTCGCGCCGCACGACAATGAGCGGCGGCCAGTCATCCGGTGTCTCCTGCAATCTCCGCACATGGTCCGCGTCGAGACCGATGAGACGCGGTTGCAGAGACCCATCTACCTGAATATCCGCAAGGGGAATCGCCGTCTGCGTACTCATGCAACACCTGCCCCTTCCAGCGTCCGTGCCCGCTGTTCTGTGAGGGCGTCGCGACGTTCCCCGTGCAGGGCGCGCTGTGACGCCAGCCCTTCCACATCGGCACGGCGGAAGAGGTGGATGCCGCCTTCCGTCCGCGCCGTCACCAGCAGATCACCGCGTCGGATCATTAGCCGTACTGTCTGCGTCGTCACTCCTAAGATGCGCGACGCATCAGCAACACTCAGGAACATCTCCATTCTGCGAACTCCCTTCTGCGAACTCCCTTCTAACGACTGTTCAGGCGATGAACCCTCACCGCCTTACACAGCCATCATCCGCCCGCGAGAACGCAATGTGAACCCCATAGTTGCACTATCTCGCGTAGGGATATATCATGGGTACATGCGCGATACCCTAGTGGGCGAACGAGTCGAAGACGTGATCGAGACAGCGCGGGCGCAAGGGTTCACCGTCAGCGAGACACAACTCGTGCGGTGGCATCGCGCGGGCTTGCTCCCACCCATCGGTAAAGAGATTCCTCGTCTCTTCCCCGGACGCGATGGGCGTGGGAGCGAGACGATCTATCCACTCGGAACCGGCGAACAAGCCGTCGCGCTCTGCCGGGCATTGGCAGAAAAGCGCAGCCTGCCACGAGCGGGCTGGCAGTTGTGGTGGCACGGATACGAAGTCGCGCCCGCGTTCGCACGCGATCCGGTGGAACGAGCACTCACTGAGATTGAGAGGTTCGTGGAATTCGCCCATAGGTACGACGGGCTCTCCGACGAACTGATTGACAGTCTGACGAAGCGCTCGACTACGCCGCTCATTGGCACGATACGCCAGAGGATCAGACGAACAGGCTTTCGTCGCGTGCTGCGCATCATTCTCTCTGTCTATGATGGCACCTTCACGGGGTGGCAGGGGGACGACGAAGACCTCATTGAGCGCGGCTTGCGCATTGATGAGGCATACGAATCGAAGATCAGCGGTCTGAAAGAACTCTTGCAGGGGAGCGTCACCGAGACCGTTCAGGAGATGGCATGTCTGCTCAATGTCCGACAGTTGCGGCGTGTGCTCGAAACTACAACGGACGAAGGCTTGGTAACTGCTCGCGAGGAATTGCGCGTCACTCTCGCGGTGATAGATAACGTTCTATACGTCATCGAACGCTTCGTCGGAAAGAACAAGTTTATGCACGCGTTCCTTCCCAGCAGTGAGAACGTGGGAGAGGACGTACAGCCTGGCTTCGTCCTGCACTGGCTCGGACTTCGGCAAATGCGGGGCTTCGCTACGGGGTATCAGCAAGTGATGGGCGCACTCTCGCAGTTGGGGTCGTTGCGTCTGACACTTGAGACAATCTCTACGGATCACGACGCGGCTATGAAAAAGGCCATGCGACGGCGGCAACCGTCGCATGGCAAGACACAAGGAAAAGAGGCTTCCCCATGCGAGACGAGTCTACACCCCTCGCCGCCACCATAACAGCCCGGAACGGCGTCGTGGTACTTAGCGGCTACGGTATCCGCGTCGCAGTCGAGCGCGGCCATCTGGTAGCCGAAGATGGCATCGGGAGGGAGCGGCGAAGCGGTCGCTTCTCGCGCGTTGTGCGCGATGTCAAACGCCTTGTCGTCATCGGGCATACCGGCACTATCTCCTTTGACGCCTTGCGTTGGCTGCATGACATTGGCGCGGCGTTCGTGCAGATTGACGCCGATGGTAACGTTATCGTTGCGTCCGGCACCATCGGTCTTGACGACGCCCGACTGCGACGCGCACAAGCAATGGCGGCGTTCAATGGAACAGGCGTCGCTCTTGCCCGTGGCCTTATCTGGGAGAAACTGACTGGGCAAGCAGCGGTGTTGGCAAGCCTGCCCGATACGGAAGATGCGCGATTCGTGATTCAGCGAGCAAGCGATGCGCTTTCGTGGGCCGACACCCCGGATACCCTGCGTGTCGTGGAAGCGGACGCGGCACGGGCATACTGGCGAGCGTGGGAACCGACGCCGCTACGCTTTGCCCGCCAAGATCGCGAGCGCCTGCCCGATCATTGGCATACTTTCGGGCCACGCAGTTCGCTCGTATCCAACGGCCCGCGTAACGCGACGAATCCCGCAAACGCCATGCTCAACTATCTCTATGCCATCGTGGAAGCCGAAGCGCGCATCGCCGCCCTCGCAGTCGGCTTGGACCCCGGCATCGGGGTGATGCACGCCGATCAGCGCGGACGGGACTCGCTCGCCTGCGACCTGATGGAAGCAGTACGCCCCCAAGTGGATGCGTTCGTGCTCGACATGCTCACTACCCGCACCTTGCGCGCCCGCGACTTTTTCGAGAACCGGCAAGGTGTCTGCCGCATCCTGCCTCCACTCACGAAGGTGCTTGCGGAAACCGCGCCACTATGGACAGCGGCGATTGCACCGATTGCCGAACGGGTTGCGTATGCACTGTTTACAGGCGATGCGACCGCGAAGCCTTTGCACAGCCGTGTCACGGTGCGCGGGAAGAGCACGGGACGGTCGCACGAACGCGCGCCCTTGCCCACCTTGTTGACACAGGCGAACCGCAGTGCCGGGCGGGATGGGGTGCGACGCGACCCGAAGCGGACGGTGGTAGCGGATGGCCCCGCACTCCCGGCAACGTGCTGGATGTGTGGCATACCGCTCGCGGACAGGAATCGCCGGTACTGCGACGCCTGCCTACCGGAACACGACGCCGAGAAACTAGCGTCTTTGATAACGAGCGGCCCTGATGCGCTGGCACGGATGCGCGCGGCGGGGCAAGACCCGACAAAGACGAACGAGGCCTTACGACAGCAGAGTGAGCAGATGAGCGAGCGGAGGCGGGCGGCCAAGGAATGGGAACGGGAACACCCAGAGAAGTGCGCTCCCGGTGTGTTTGTGCGCGAGGTACTGCCAAGAATTCAGAGCGTCCCGCTAAGTATGCTGATGGAGGCGACCGGGCTGTCGAAGCGGCAGTGTTCGCGGATACGGCAAGGACAGAGCACACCCCATGCGCGGCATTGGCACTTGCTACTTGACGCCAATGAAGAAAAGGTATGATCGTATCGTACACACTCGGTACAGGTTTATTTTTCGCTGATCGTGGGGTGAGTGGGTGAACATTAGTCGAATTGAGATCGAAGGACTCCGTGGTTTTGCAGACACCGGTGCTCTTGAGCTGGCGATGCCGAATGGGAAAAGTGGCAGCGGCCTCACAATGATAGTTGGACCGAACAATGCGGGAAAGTCCACCATTGTAGAAGGTTTTACGGCAATCTCTAGGACGGCACCGCCGAGCTTCACCGAAGGAAAACGCAACAAGCTGGCAAGTGACCGTGTAAGCATTCGTGTATACAACAGTGAAGGCGAAAATAATGAGCTCAGAACGCTCACCGGTGGCGGCAGTGAGACTTCGTTCGCCAACGCTTCTATGAAGATGCCAAGCATCTTTGTGCTTCCATCGAGACGCACCTTCAATCCATATTTCGGCAAGGCAACAGCAACGCGAGGTGAGTATCTGACGAATTTTCCGTATCAAGAGAGGCGCTCACCAGCGAATGATTATTTCCACACACGACTGTTCAATATCCAGAAAGACGAACGTAACAGGAAGACATTCGATGACGTTCTGCGCAGGGTACTCGACCCGACTCCGGAGTGGAACATTGACCAATCTGACTCGGGACAATATTACGTGAAGCTGCGCTATCGCGATTCGTATCATAGTAGCGAAGGATTGGGCGAGGGACTTATAAGCGTCCTGTTTATCGTAGATGCCCTGTATGACTCTACCGAGAATGATGTGATCGTGATTGATGAGCCAGAATTATCCCTGCATCCTTCCCTACAGAAAAAGCTCGTTGCTCTCTTGGCGGAATATGCTGCCACGCGCCAGGTTGTATATGCGACTCACTCACCATATTTCGTAAGTTGGGATGCTTTGCTTAATGGGGGCAAGGTAGTACGGGTAACGAAACAAGATGATAGCATCAGGCTTTTTTCACCGTCCTCAACGACTATGGATGGCATTCGCGGGCTTCTGCGTGACCAGAATAACCCGCATATACTCGGTCTTGACGCGCGCGAAGTATTTTTCCTCGAAGATGGCATCATTCTCGTGGAGGGGCAAGAAGATGTCGTTTTCTATCGCAGGATCGCCGAACAGTTGAATCGCGTCATCGGCGGAAGTTTCTACGGATGGGGAGTCGGCGGTGCGGACAAGATGCCGATCATTGCTCGATTGCTTTCAGAACTCGGCTTCGAGCGAGTGGTAGGTATCCTCGACAAGAACAAGGAAGATCGTAAGGAGAACTTGCAGCGCGGGTATCCCAGTTTCCACTTCTTTGTAATTCCCGCCGATGACGTTCGCACAAAGCCACTGAGGAAGGAGACATCACCCATTGATGGCCTGCTTGACGAGGATGGACGTATACGCGACGACTTTCGCCAAGCGATAACGGAAATATTCGACAGCATTGATGCGGCCTTGGTTGAAATCGAAGGCCACCAGCGACCGAGAACACCTGCATAAGTGCGGGCTCCTGACATGCTGATAGCACAACGTTATGGATGGATACGGGGCGGTGGCCGACGAAAGAAACGTGAGAAGTGGATGCTGACACATACCTACACGCGTGAGATATTGTTTCAATATCGGTCAGCCGATACTGCCATCAAACACATCCTTCATGGTGGCACGATCAGGCTCGGCTCTCTCGTCGGCACGAATGATCCCCGTGAGACCGATCCTTGGTTCTTTGGTATGTCGGGTGATGATCCACTACTTATCAGCGATCCGGAAGCGTTCAGCAGGAAGTTTCTCGAATGGCAGAGAGACGTAGATCGTGTCTTGAAGTGGGGGTGTCGCGTCGGTTGCTTCTCACAGGATGAACCGGACCAAACGCCGGGGCTCGGCGATCTTGACGTGCGTGTTCATACGCTCCGACAAGGGTACGACCATGACCGGATGTGGGCGCAATATGCCGACTATCATACAGGTATATGCGTCTTCTTCGATAAAGCGCGGCTCATACGGACGATGGAAGAATACGCTCATTGCGAAGAGGCACAGATGATTCATGGGCCGGTCGAGTACTTTCACCGATACGATACTTATGACCGACCCAGCGCGATTCCTATCGCTGATATTGAAGCGCATGGCATCACAGCAGTTGCGAAGAAGCATCGCGAGAGATTTGCTCGGCGCTTGTATCTGACGAAGGACAGCGACTGGCTTCAGGAACACGAATATCGGTTCGTATGGTTGGACGGCTCCGATGATGCCAACAATGATCCGATAAATGTGCCGATTGGCGATTGCATCCGCGCAGTATGCTTGGGAGCCCATTTCCCAGAGAACCGCATAGACGAGATACGCGACCTGCACGAGCATATGCGCATCAATGTTCATCAAATCAGGTATGCATATGGTCATCTAAGTGTCCTGCCGCGATTGCACAATCCTGATTTCGACGCCTCTGGGCATTGAAGCATCGCATTGATGGCCGCAAGAGTCGTAGGCACCTAAGTAGGCAGCCAATCGAACTTAGACGATTGCAAGCCTGACGTATGCAAGT
>CALBSO010000139.1 GCA_937968015.1 uncultured Thermomicrobia bacterium | reverse complement strand
CCTTTGAGGCCATCAGCGTATCTCTGTCTAACGATGATTGTCTACCTACTTAGTACTGAACCCTACCCATTACTCACTATTGCGCCGCTTTGAGCGTGTTGATCCAGAGTGGGGACGTGCGGTGCCAGTAGCAGGAGTTGATGTAGGGATTCCCCTCCGCTGGCCAGCCGGTCCAGTAGGTGGTATTTGTCGGGATGCGATGGAACCATTGCACGAGACCAACGTCCGGCAGTTCCTTGATCCAGATCTCCATCGCCTGCCGGAAGAGGGGCAGCACCTTCGGATCGTCGCCACTGAGCGCGCCGATCTGATCCACGAGCTTGTCGTACTGGTCGTTCTTCCAGCGGTACGGGTACGTCGCCTGCTCGCCCGTCGGCTTAAAGTAGCGGCTGTGGTAGAGATTGAGGGTGTCGTACGGGTCGCGCACGCTGCCGCCGTGCCCCTGCATGAAGGCGTCGATGTTCCCGGTGCCGACAGCCTGCCCGTAGGACGGCCCCTGGATGAGCTTGAACGAGGCGTCGAAGCCGCCGACCCGCAGTTGCTGGCTGACGATCGGCGCGATGTCCTGGAAGAGATTGCCCGGGCAGCTGATGACGAGCGAGATCGTCTGGCCGTCCTTCGTCCAGAGTTTGTCGCCGTTCTTCGTGTACCCCTTGCGCTGCATGATCTCGGCGGTCTTGTTCACATCAAACGTTTTGATCGGCGCGGCCAGGTCGTCGACCGTCTTGAGGAACTTCTCCAGGGCGGGGAATCTCGGGAACGGCAGGAGCGTGATCTCGCCCGCGCCCTTATAGCCGAGCGAGACAAGCTGGTCCCGGTTGATCGAGTACGAGATCGCCCAGCGGATTTCGGGGTCGTTGAACGGCGGCTTCGTGTCGTTGAAGCCGAGGCTGACGGGCCACCAGTCACGGTAGCCATACGGTGGCTTCGTGCCGGACCAGGTCGTCAGTTTCGGGTTCGCCTTTGTCACCGCGACGATATTGTCCGGCCGCAGGTCGATCGTCATATCGATCTCGTTGTTGATCGCCAGTTGCACCATCTTCGTCTCGTCGGTGCCGGGGAGGACGATGATCCGCTCCGGCGCGGGCAGCGGATGGAAGCCGGTCTTCGCCGCCCACCAATCGTCCCGCCGATCGTAGATGCGCTGCTGCGGCGAGGAGAGGACGAGCTTCCACGGCCCCGTCGTCACCGGCCAGCCCTTGGCGATATCGAGATTGTTGAACGAACTCGCGTCCTGGTCCTTCCAGATATGCTCCGGCACAATCGGCACACCGATGTCCTGATGGAAGGCGAAGTACTTGAAGAAGAATCGCGGGTTCGGAGAGTTCAGGGTGATCTTCGCCGTCAGGTCGTCCGGCGTCGCGATATCCTTCACCCAGGTCTTCATGTCGATGCCCCAGAGCAGCTTGTCCGCGTTGGTCTTGAGCATGGTGAGGGTATAGGCGATGTCCTTCGACGTGAAGGGCTGGCCGTCGCTCCACGTCACGCCCTTGCGGACGTGCACGGTATATTCGGTGAAGTCCGCGTTGTTCTCATAGCTTTCCAGTTGCCAGGGGATGAAGCCGTCTTTGCACTGCATCCCGGGAGGGCCGCACACCGTGTCCGTGTTGTAGGAGTTGTAGTAGTACGGCGCCTCGAAGGCATAGGGGAAGCCGCTGGACGTGGCAACGCCCGTGAGGAAGAACGGGTTGATGACGTTGAAGTCCGTCAGTTGGGTGCCCGTGATGCCGAAGATGAGCGTCTTGTTGCGCGCTACCTGCTTCAGCGCACCGCCCGTCGCAGCCGCAGGCGTGGCCCCCGCTGCGGTGGGGGTGGCACCCCCTGCGACCGCGCTCCCCGTCGTCGCGGCGCTTGCGGCGGTCGGCGATGCCCCACCCGCCGCAGCCGGCGCTGCGGTGGGGGTCTTGCCGGCGACCGCCTGGAGGGTTGCATCCGCGTTGCTGCTCTTGCTCCCGCCACCGCACGCCGCGAGAAGCGCCGCCATACTCGCCCCGGCCACGCCGGCGAGGAATTTGCGCCGTGAGATGTTATGCGCGTGTGCCATGAAATGCCTCCTCGTTTGTAGAACCCCTTCCGGCCGTCCAACACGTCCCGGTTCCCCTGTGTGCCGCTATGCACCTCCCGTCGTTGCCGCTACGCTCATGCGAAATGTCTGGGCGATATCGCCATCGAGGGCCTCGCCCGCATCCCGGTAGAGATAGCAGGCGACGGCCCGATGCGCGCTGGTGCGGTAGAGCGGCGGCGCGCTCTCCCGGCACATCGGCATGACATACGGGCAGCGGTTCGCGAACTTGCAGCCTTTCTGCTCTCCCGCGGTGGCCTCAGACTGCCCTGCCGCGACAACATCCTCGCCCCACCGCCGATCCGGGTCCGGCAAGGGGATGGAGGAGACGAGGAGTTGCGTGTAGGGATGCTGCGGGTCTTTGATGACCTGCTCCACGTCGCCGGTCTCGGCGACCGACCCGCGATAGAGCACGATGATGTTGTCGCTCACCTGATACGCCGTCGTCAGGTCGTGCGTGATGTAGAGGAAGGAGATGCCGAAATCCCGGCGCAGCGTGTCAAGACTCTCCAGGATCGTCGCCCGCAGCGACGCATCGACCATCGAGACCGGCTCATCCGCGACAATCAACCGCGGCTTGAGCAGCAGCGCGCGCGCGACGGTGACCCGTTGCCGCTGCCCGCCGCTCAACTGATGCGGATAGCGGCCCAGCGTCTCCTCCGGTCGCAGCCCGACGGTGCGCAGCGCGGTCTCCATCAGCGCGCGCGCCTCGGTCCGCGATTTGGCGAGATGGAAGCGCGCGATCGGCACAGTGAGGAGGTGATCGACCTTGTAGAACGGGTTATAGACCTCGAAGGGGTCCTGGAAGACCGCCTGGATCTCCCGGCGGAAGGTCTGCCGCTCCCGCGCGGAAAACTTGTGGATGTCCGTGCCGCGATAGCGCACCGTGCCGATCGTCGGGAACTGGAAGCCGAGGAGGATGCGCGCGAGCGTCGTCTTGCCGCTGCCGCTCTCGCCGACGACCGCCGTGAACGACGGGACGGTCTCGCTGATCGAGAACGAGAAATCGTCCAGGGCGACGGTATGCTCCTTCTTCGGATTGCCGAAGACCTGCGTGACGTTTTGTAGCTCAACGAATGCAGACATCGCGTCTCCCTGATAGCGGGCAGCAGGCAGCGGGCAGCAAAGAGCGCCCTTTTCCCGCACCTCGTTCATGGACTCGATCGTTCGGACAATGCTTCCCCTTTCATGTATCTCTCCCTTCTGCCTGCGCCCGCTCCGTCAGTACAGATGACAGGCGACCCAGTGGTCCGGGCGCACTTCTTGGAGTTCGGGGATCTCGGTTGTGCAGCGGTCCATGGCGTGCGGGCAGCGCGGATGGAAGAGGCAGCCGGTCGGCGGGTCGAGCAGCGAGGGCGGGAGACCGGGCACCCCCCGGAAGATCCCTTTCTCCTGGAGCGAGGGCAGGCTGGCGATCAGGAGTTGGGTGTACGGGTGCAGCGGTTCCCGAAAGATTTCCCGCACCGGCCCGACCTCCACCAGTTTCCCCGCGTACATCACGCCGAGGCGGTCCACGAACTGCGCGAGCAGCCCCATGTCATGGCCGACGAGAATTACCGACGCTTCCAACCGATGCTGCACCGCGCTGAGCGTCTGCATGACGTGCCGCTGCACGACGACGTCGAGGGCGCTCGTCGGCTCGTCCGCGATGATCACCTTCGGCTGCAGCGCGATGCCAAGCGCGATGCAGACGCGCTGCTTCATCCCACCGGAGAGTTCGTGCGGGTAGAGATTTGCCGTCTCTTCCCGCAGCCCGACCATGCGGAGGAGTTCGTTGATCCGCTCGCGGATCGCGAGGTCCGTCGTCCCGCGCTCATGGGCGCGGATGCTGTCGAAGAAATGGTCGCGCACGCGTCGCACGGGGTTGAGGGAGTTCATCGCGCCCTGCGGGATCAGGGCGATATCCGCGAGGCGCACCTGCCGGAACTGCTCCTCCGAGAGCTGTGTCAGATCGCGCTCGCCGAGGTGGATCGAGCCCCCCTCGATGCGGCCGGGCGGCTGGATCAGCCGCATGATGGCGAGCGCGGTCGTGGACTTGCCGCTGCCGGACTCGCCCGCCAGCCCGAACCGCTCGCCCTGCCGAAGCGAGAACGAAATGCCGTCCACCGCCTTCACGGGGCCGCGGTCCGTCCGGTAGTAGACGCGCAGATCCTCGACCCGTAGCACATCGGTGCCGACCGCCGCAACAGCGCTCATCGGGCTGCCCTCCGCACGCGGGGGTTGGCGATCTCATCGAGGCCGACGCTGATCAGCGTCAGGCTGATGAAGATGAGCGCGAGGAGGACAATCGGGGTGATCCACCACCACCAGAGGCCGCGGATGAGGGCGTTGAAGGAGAGGAACCAGTAGATGGTCATGCCCATCGTCGGCGCGTTTTGCGGACCTAGCCCGAGCGCCTCGAGCCCGACGGACGCGAGGATCGCCGACCCGACGGAGCCGACGAAACTGGCCGCCAGGTAGGGCAGCAGATTCGGCATCAGTTCGGCGAAGATGATCTCCGGCGTCTTCATGCCGGACATCTTCGCCATCTGCACGTAGGCGCGTTCCCGCAGACTGAGTACCTGCGCGCGGATCGTGCGCGTCGGCCACATCCAGGCGAGCGACGCGACGACGAGCGCCATCTGCTCGACGGTGATGCTCCCCTTGATCGTTGAGGCGATGATGATGAGGACAACGAGGCCCGGCACCGTGAGGAGGATATCGGCGGTGGTGCGGATCACGTTATCGACGATGCCGCCAAGATACCCTGCCGTGAAGCCAAGGATGATCCCGATACCGACACCGACCGTCCCCGCGATGAAGCCCATCCGCATCGTCAGCGGTAGGCCGACGACCACGACCGCGAGCAGGTTGCGGCCCTGATCATCAGTGCCGATCGGGTAGGCGCGTGACGGATGCTGGTCCGGTGGGACGGTCGCAGGTTGCGCCTGTGCGGTGTCCACGAAGAAGGGGCCGATGACACCGATACCGATCAGCGCGAGGAGCAGGATGAAACCGATAATGAGCGTCGGATTGCGACGCAGGTAGGCGCGGAAGGTACGGGCCCGTTCCATCCCGACGCCGCGCATTTGCACCGATTCCGCAGATGGGGTGACGGCAATCGTTCCCAAGGTCTTATGCTCCCTGATGATAGCGAATGCGCGGGTCCAAGAGGGGATAGACGAGATCGAGCACCAGCGTTGCCAGCCCGAGCGTCAGGATGACCATGAAGACGACCCCATAGATGACGAAGTAGTCCGATCCCTTGATCGCCGTGTACAGGAGCGAGCCGATGCCGGGGTAGGTGAAGATAATCTCCACGATCAGCGAGCCCGAAACTACCCGCCCGATTGAGAGGGCGAGCGAGGTGTACTGGGGCAGCATCGCGTTGCGCAGCGCATAGTTGCGGAAGATGAAATTGCTCCTCAGACCGCGCGCTTCCGCGAAGAGCATGTAATCCTCGCCTTCGGTCGTCACCATCATCGAGCGCATCCCGAGCGCCCAGAACCCCATCTCCACAAACACAATCGAGCAGGCGGGCAGGATGGAATGCTGGAGGATCGTCCCGATAAAGGAGAGGGAGAGATTCGGCACCATGCCAGCCGGGTAGCCGCCATAGAGCGGCAGTTTCTTCAGTGTGAAGGCGAAGATATAGAGGAGGATGAGACCGAGCAAATAATGCGGGATCGCGGAGAGTGTCAGAAACGGCGAGGCGAGCGACTTGACCAGTTTCGGCGCTTTTGGCCAGGCCATCAACGCGCCGAAAAGCGTCCCAAGCGTGAATGCGATCAGGGTGGAAACCGTGAGGAGGCCGATCGTCCATGGGAGTGCGTTGAGGATGAGGTCGAGCACCTTCGCAGGGTAGAGCGAGAGGGAGTAGCCGAAGTTGAAGGTGAAGATATCGCGCAGGTAGCGGAAGTACTGCATATAAAGCGGTTGATCCAGGCCGAACTTCTGCTGATACGCCCGCACCATATCCTCGACGCCCGTCTGCACGTACCCGCTCTGCACCGCCATCGCACTCAGTCGCTCGCGGATTGGGTCCGCAGATGAAAGGCGCGGGATGATGAAGTTCAAGGTGGCCGCGCCCCAGAGCACGAGAAAGAAGAGGCCGATCCGTTTGAGGAGATACGACACACGCACCAACATCCTCCCCCACCGTTCGCGTGACCCCAGCTCGCACACGAACCGAAGCACACGATCAATACGGCCTGCACGGATGATACAACAGTGATGCCTAAAGGAAGTATGTAAGCTCATAATATAGAAGTTTTTAGGCGATGCACATGTCATGATGCAACGGCTGATGATATAGTGGACGAATCTTTGATGGCGAGACAATACCATAACAATAGCGCGGGCGCAAACGGGCAACGAGTGTCTACCGACGCTCCTCTGTCAAGTCCGAATTGCCTCACGAGAGATGGCATTATGACCAGGTTCTTGGCTCACCAATAATGTCACTCTGTCTGGTAATATAGGCGACGTTGAGTAGGCCCGGAATAAGCGAATCTGTCATGATGGGCAAAGTAGGAGTACGCACTATGGCACGGTTGAAAATAGGCATCATCGGATGTGGCGCGATCGCGCAGATTCAACACCTGCCGCACCTACGAGAACTTGACGACCAGTTCGAAATCGGTGGCCTCGCGGATCTCTCGCCGAAACTCCTCGAAGTCGTCGGCGAGGAATACGGCGTGCCGTCGGCCCGGCGTTTCCTCGATTACCGTGAGATGGTCCGCAGTGATATTGATGGCGTGATTGTCTGCCCCTCGGGATCGCACGCCGCGCCGAGCATCGCCGCCGCCGAAGCAGGCAAACACATTTTGGTGGAGAAGCCAATGTGCACGACGGTCGGCGAAGCGGAAGCGATGGTCGCAGCGGCGGACAAGGCGGGCGTCATCCTGCTGGTGGCGTACATGAAGCGCCATGAGCCAGCGTACCAGTTTGCCCAGGCGCATGTGCGCGAGATGTCCGATGTGCGCTTCATCCAGGTCAACCACCTGCACCCGGATAACGATCTCCATACTGCGGAGTTCAAGGTCCACCGCTTCAACGATCTCCCCGCAGGCTTTCGCGAATCTTCCGCCGCCGAGCAGGAACGTCTCGTCGCGGAAGCGCTCGGCTACCCGAATGGTGCGCGTCTCCCCCAGAATATCAAAAGCGCGTACAACCTGATCCTCGGGAGTATGATCCATGACATCGGCAACTTGCATGGCATGTTCGGCCCGCCCCAGCGCGTGCTGAGTGCGGAGATCTGGGCGGATGGCCGCGCGGTCAGTACCGTGCTGGAATACAACGACGGCAAACGCGCCGTCTGCTCCTGGGTGGACTTGCCGGAGTTGTGGGAGTTCAAGGAGACGCTGGAGGTCTACGGTTCCCGCGAGCGCGTGCTCGTCTCGTTCCCGACCGGCTTCGCGCGTGGGCTGCCCTCCTATGTCTGGCTGCATGGGATGGAAGCGGACCGTACACCGTGGCGGAAGGAATACACATGGCACGATAACCCGTTCAAACTTGAATTGATGCACTTCGGCGACTGCATCCGTGCCGGCAAGCAGCCGATCACGACGGGCCGCGATGCCATTGCTGATGTCCAACTCGTCGGTGATATCGTGCGAACGTATCTCGGGCGCTAACGCGACGGACGAAGAGATGCGCTCTCCCTTGCCTCGGTGAGAAGAGCAGAATGGGAGGATTGGGACCATGCCGCTCGAAGTCTTCGATTACCGCACGGATGTAAAGAATGTCTTTATCATGCCGGAGATGCGTTCCCGCATCATGCGCATGGAGCCGGGCACCGTCAGTCCCGGCCACACACACGATCTGGGACACGAGGCCTTCCTGGTCCTGGAAGGGCAGGCCGAGTTCACGATTGATGGCGAGTCCGCGATTCTCGGTCCCGGTCAGTTATGCTTCGCGCGGGCGGATCAATGGCACGAGGTGCGCTGTATCGGCGACAAGCCAATGACGATGTACCTTTCCGTTACGCCGCATTTGGAGCCGACACATACGCAGTGGGATCACGAGGGCGGTACCAAACTCCCGTATCGCTACGGCGCGTCGACACGTTATGAACGCCTCGCGCGCACCGATGCGCCAGAACCGACCGAGACGCTTCTCGCTCGCCATCTTGCTGCTTCCCGTGCGCTCGCGGATGCCGCAGGTGCGAATGTGGCCGCGCAGGACGCTGCCGCGACCGATCTGCAGGAAGCGATAGCGGTCGGCGATACCGCCACCGCAAAAGCCGCAATTGACGCGATGTGGCGCTCGATTTATACGACGTACAAGCAGTTACAGGCGATGGAACATGCCTGGAATGACCTTTCTCCTGCCGTGACAGGAGCATAGAGACCTCCTTGCAGTCGCATGAGCCGGGTGATACGCAAAGCGTCCTCATGAACAGGGCCGTACCCGCGCACCACGTTGCTGCGGCGCGTGGCGACGCATGTGCTTGACCGAGGCCGCGCTGGCGATTCCCACCCCTAGCCCAAGCGCTTATTCAATTTGGGGTCGAGGAAATCCCGTAGCGTATCGCCGAAAAGATTGGCGGCAAGTACGGTGAGGGCGATCGCCGTACCGGGGAAGATAACGAGCCACCAGGGTGGCTTAAAGGACTGCGCCAACACGCCGCCGAGCATGTTGCCGAGGCTCGCGGTTGGCGGGGGGACGCCCACCCCGAGGAAGCTCAAGGCCGCCTCCGTGAAAATCGCTCCCCCAAGGTTGATCGATGCGATCACCAGCATCGGCGCAATCGTCTGGGGCGCAACCTGTCGCAGCATGATCCGTGCGGGTGATGCGCCAATGCACTGCGCTGCCTCCACGAACGCCGTCTCCTTCGTCGCCAATACCACGGAGCGCGTAATCCGCGTACCCAACGGGATCTGGGTAATGCCAATGGCGATGACCACCGTCCGGAGGCCCGGTCCCAGGCTGACGGAGAGAAGCAGCGCGAGGATCAATGTCGGGAAAGAACTCAATACTTCGATCAGCCGCTGGCTGACAATATCGTACGCGCCGCCGATATAGCCACTCGTCACGCCCCAGGCCGTTCCGATGGACGTGCCGAGCGCGACGGAAAGAATACTCACCACGAGGCTCACCCGCAATCCATAGATGATCCGCGAAAGAACATCCCGACCAAGATTGTCGGTACCGAGGAGGTGGTGCGCCGACGGCGGCTTCCGCGTCATTAGATAGTCTGCCTTCAATGGGTCGAAGGGCGCGACCTGTCTGGCAAAGATCGCGATACACACAATCATCACGAGGAAGACCACCGCCGCCATCCCGAGCGGCGACGACCGCATGAAACGCCGCATGGCGCCAAAGAACGCACGCCCTGCGTTGGGCGGCGCGACGACAGCGCGATCTCCCGCCGCAGGAATCGAAGGAGCCTGTGCCATCTTCCGCCCTCATCCCCGGTTCCTCTCTCCATGAGGATAGAGAGGGGAATAACACTCCCAAACTTCATGTGTCCATCATTGATACCGAATACGCGGGTCGATCCAACCGTAACTGAGGTCCACGATCAGGTTGATGACGACGAAGACCACCGCGTACAGCAGCACGAGGTTCTGGATCACCATCCAGTCCCGACTGCTCAACGCCTGCACGAGGTAGGTACCGAGACCCGGCACGCCGAATGCCGTCTCCGTTGCCACCGCGCCGCCGATCAACCCACCCAGCGCCACGCCAGAGGTCGTGACAACCGGCAGGAGCGCATTGCGGAAGACGTGCCGCGAGATCACCAGCATCTCACGCACGCCCTTCGCACGGGCGGTACGCACATAGTCCTCCCCGAGCGATTCGAGCACGGAGGAGCGCGTCATGCGGGCGAGCGTTGCCGCCAGCCCGAGACCGAGCGCGAGCGCCGGACCGATCACCATTTGCATGTTTCTGACCGGGTCCTGCCAGACTTGCACGATCGTCAGCGGTGGCCGCCATGTGAAGACGAGGACGAGGACGAGGATAGCTGAGAGGCCGATCCAGAAACTCGGGATGGCGAGGAACATCGTCATGAAGAGCCGGACGATGTTATCCAGCCACGAGTTGCGGCGCGTCGCCGAGAGGATGCCGAGCGGCACGCCGACAAGCCACGAAAAGAGCACGGCGAGCAGCGCGATCTCCAGCGAGATTGTCCCCCGCCGCAGCACCACGGCGCTGATCGGTTCCTTGTTCCAGAACGAGTGGCCGAGATTGCCATGCGCGACATCCGCAATCCAACTGATGTACTGTTGCGGCAGTGGCTTATCGAGGCCGAGGCTGACGCGCGCGGCGGCGAGGTCCGCCTTGCTCAGGACATACTGGCCGCCGCCCCCCTCGTTCGCGATGCTGGCGACCGGGTCACCGGGCAGGATCCGCATCGCGACGAAGATCAAAACGGTAATGCCAAAGATCGTCGGAATCGCCGTCAATAACCGGCGCATTAAGTAACGCTGCACAGCCCTGCGTCTCTTTCCGTGTTACTTATCTAACCATGCCGTGTCCACGCGCCCCCATTCGAGTTGAACGCGCTTGTCGAGCGCGAGACCCTTGACGTAGGCGCGCCACATCAGCAGGTGATCGGTATATCCGATAAAGAGCCACGGCGGGTCCTGGTCGAGCAGATCCTGCATCTGATCGAGGAGGGCGCGCCGTTTTGCCGAGTCGAGTTCCCGGTCCGACTGCTTCAGGAGGTCGTCAAACTTTGGGTTGCTGTAGCCGCCGAAATTCTGCGAGCCGCCCGTCTTGAAGTACGTGTTGCCGATCGGCGAGAAGTCCGAGATCGGGCCACCGGGCGTGTCGAGCACGAGGGTGAACCGCCCTGCTTTCTCGTCTTCGACCAAGAGCGAACGCTCCGCCACACGGATTTTGATATCGATATTGAGGGCGCGCTTCAGTTGGTCCTGAATCGCGGGGGACATGATCTCTGCGTGCGGTGGCACCGAGGCGGAGAGCAGTTCGACGCCCTGAATCCCATTGGGGAAGCCCGCGTCCGCCAGCAGTTTCTTGGCGTCCGCGACGTCCTGCGTCTTATCCGGGCGGTAACCGGGGAGGGTCGCGATCTTGTCACGCGGCGTCGCGAACTCACCGCCGTGCGGCACCCAGCGCGTGAGGTCAATTTGCTCCTGCGTGATATACGCCTGAATGAGTCCCTGCTTGTTGAGCGCGAGGTTGATCGCGCGGCGCACGCGGGGATCATCAAACGGCTTCTGTTTCGCATTGATAATCACCTGATACGCCGAGAAGGAGGTCACGCGGTTCGTCTTGATTGTGTCGGTCTTCTTTGCGCCCTCATCCCACGTCTCCTTTGAGACGTTCCACGAGAGATCCGCCTGTCCGGTGAGAATCGCCGTGCCACGGTCGGACCACGCGGGGACATGGATCAATTCGACCGCATCGAGGTACGGCAGGTCCTTGTTCCAGTAGTTCGGGTTCTTGACGAGCGTCCACTTCTCCGCCTCTTTGTACTCCTTGAACATGAAGGCCCCCGTTCCCGGCGGGACTTGCACCTTGCGGAGATCGTTAGTGTTCGCGTCCAGCGTCTTCTTGGCGTAGATCGCCTGCGTCGTGTCCGTCAGCAAGAGAAGAAAGATCGCGGACGGCTCCTTCATCGTGAACTTCACCGTCAGCGGGTCTACCGCCTCCACCTTCGCGACCGTCGAGTACCGGTCTTTGAGGAGGCTGACAACGCCCTGCGGCGGGGAGATCATCCGATTGTAGGTCGCGACCACATCCGCCGAGGTGAGGGGCGTGCCGTCGTGGAAGGTCACCCCGCTACGGAGTTTGAAGGTGTAGGCGAGGCCATCCGGGGCAACTTCCCACTTCTCCGCCACGTCTGGCACGATCGTCTTGAGGCCATCCACGAGGTTGAGGCGCACGAGTTGACTGTAGAGATGGCAAAGGACAGCGGCATTGGCGCCCTGTTGCATATCGTAGTTCGAGGTTGTCACGCCGAAGGCGAGCCGCAGAGTGCCACCACGCTTTGGGTTCGGATCCGGCGATTTGAGGATACCGGCGTCCGTCGCCGGGGAGGCCGCCGAGGTCGTGGACGCCGAAGCCGCCGTCGGGGCGGGCGCGGGCGTCGGCGCGGGGGCCGGTGTCGGGTTTGGCGCGGAAGTGGCTGGAATCGCCGCAGGCGCGGAAGAAGCCCCCTTCACGGGCGTGGTGGTCGGGTTCGAGGAACTTCCGCACGCCGCGAGGAAGGCCGCGACAGCGCTACTGGCGAAACCTGCGGCGGCCAGCCGTTTCGCGAACTGTCGCCGGGTCAGCCGCCCAGACTGGAACGCATCAAATATCGCGACAACACGATCGTCCAGCGCCATCTCGCTTCCTCCTTGACAACTTTTTTACGACAGAGACACAGAGATCACAGAGAATGAAAGGAACTGGCAGCGCACAGCGATGGACTGATCATTCACCCCGTCGCTCGTATATTCCTCGGCTTGTCTGTGTTTCTATGTCTTATCCGATTCCCCCACGAACCGACGCGTGCGGAAGACCGTCAATGGCGTGACGACGATAGGGAGCGCCTACTGACTGACCATCCGTGCAACGCAACAGATCATGACTTACACAGAGTGCGAAAATACAATAGGATGCGCCCTCCGGTCTGTCAAGGCCTCGCATTTGCCTCATCCAGGAGAGCACTAAAAGCGCGATGTCCCGGAGGGACAACCACGACAATGAAAATCGGGGGCGCGATACTCAGCGCACGGTCGTGTCTGAGGTCGTCGACTTATCGGTGCCACGAGCCCGTCTAAAAGCTGACCGGGGGATGCTCCCAGCAACCACGATTGTTGCCATCGCGCGCGCGGTGAGCACGGGAGGGAAACTTGTCGTTCTGCGCATCCCGCACGACCGTGCCGTTCAGTCACCCGTTGAGGAGGAGGACGTATGCAGGTCGTGCATGCCCGCTGTTGTGGTCTCGATGTCCATAAGAAGAGTGTCGTCGCCTGTGTCCTGGTGACTGAGCCGGACGGGAGCGTGCGGCGGCAGGTGCGCACCTTCGGCACGATGACCGCCGATTTGCTGGCGCTCGATGATTGGTTGACCGAGCACGGTGTCACCCAGATCGCGATGGAATCAACGGGAGTCTACTGGCGTCCCGTGTTCAACATCCTCGAGAACGAGGAGCGCACCCTCACCCTCGTCAACGCCCAGCATCTCAAGGCGGTGCCGAGGCATAAGACGGATGTCAAGGATAGCGAATGGCTCGCCGACCTCCTGCGTCACGAACTGGTGAAGGCGAGCTTCATCCCGCCCGCGCCGATTCGGGAGTTGCGTGAGTTGACGCGGGCGCGCAAGACGTTGGTGCAGCAACGGGCCGACGCGGTGAACCGCGTGCACAAGCTGTTGGAGGGGGCGAACATCAAGCTCGCCTCGGTCGCCAGTAACATCCTCGGCATGAGTGGGCGCGCGATGCTCGATGCCCTGCTCGCTGGCGAGACCGATCTCGATCTTCTCGCCGACCTCGCACGCGGCCAGTTGCGCAAGAAGCGGACGGCACTGCGGCAGGCACTCAATGGGCGGCTCGCGGCGCACCAGCGGTTGCTGCTCGCCCAACTGCTGACGCAGATTGACTTTCTCAGCGAACAAGTGAAACAGTTGGCCGATGCGATTGCTGACCGGCTCGCCCCGATGCAGGAAGCGGTGGCGTTGCTGCAAACGATTCCCGGTGTCAGTGCGACGGCAGCCGCAGCGCTCATCGCCGAGATCGGCGTAGACATGAATCGCTTCCCGAGTGCGAAGCACCTCGCCTCATGGGCGGGGCTCTGTCCGGGGAACAAGCAGAGCGGCGGGAAGCGGCTGAAGGAGCAGACAACGAGCGGCAATGTCTGGCTGAAGGGGGTGCTCTCGGAGTGCGCGTGGGCGGCGGCGCGCACGAAGGAGACGTATCTGGCGGCGCAGTTCAAGCGGCTGGCCCGACGGCGCGGTGTCCACAAAGCGGTCGTTGCAGTGGCGCACAGTCTACTGGTGATCATCTACCACGTCCTGCACCGTGGCGAAGCGTATCACGAACTGGGGGGCGACTATTTCGCGCAGATCGACAGCAGCCGTGCGGAACGCTACCACATCAAGCGACTGACGGCGCTGGGCTACACGGTGACACTGACGCCCTTGGCAGACGCGGAGCCGATCCCGGCCTGAGGGGAGGGATTTTCGAGGGAAAGTCGGGGGT
>CALBSO010000138.1 GCA_937968015.1 uncultured Thermomicrobia bacterium | reverse complement strand
CGCCGGAGCCATCCCCACAACCCGCGCCCCACCCCGCACCTCAGCCGCCGACGGCGCAGCCCTCCTATCCGCCGCGCATCCCCGTGCCGCAACCCGCCCCGCCCGGCGGCATGGTGGAGCCGCCGCGCCCCTACGAGGGCGGGCGCTATGTCCCGCCGCCTCCCATCCCGCCTGCCGGCCCGGCCGTTCCCGGCCGGGATTGGGCACCGGCAAACACGACGATCACACCACAGGCGCCCCCAACGGACGCGCGGCGCGGCAACCCGATGACGACGGCGCTGCTTGGCATCATTGCGGCGTTGCTTCTCGCGCTCACGATCTTTCAGGGCATCAATACCTTCCATCCGAAAGCCGCGCCGCCAACGGGTATCCAGCAGGTGCAAGTGCAGAAGCAGCCGTTGACGAAGGAGACGGCGGCCGAGGTCAAGGACACCATCACAAAGGCGCAGACCGCCCTCAATCAACTCACTCAGAAAGTCCAGGATGCCTATGCGGGGGCGACGACCGACGCGCAACGCCAGGCGGTGCTGTTCCAATCATTGATTCTCTTAGAGCAGATCATCGCTCAACAGAACAACGATCTCCTTCTCATCTATCAAGACCTCTATACGTAGCCCGCGCGAAATACTGGACTGTCCGCATACCTTAACAGGTGCGTAAGAAGAGACGCGCGAGGATTGCGCGGGGGCCGGGGGTGAGGTTTCTATGCGACAATAGCGGCATGGTGATCCATCTCCATCTCGTGCGCCATTGCCAGACCGCGTGGAATGTTGAGGGACGTTTCCTCGGCTGCACCGACCTGCCGCTGACCGAGGAGGGGCAGGCGCAGGCGGCAATGCTCGTCCGAGCGTTTGCGCGCATCCCGCTGACCGCGATCTACGCGAGCGACCTCCAGCGGGCAGCGGCGACCGCCGCGCCTATCGCGAAGGCGCACGGATTGCCGATCCGGACCGACCCGCGACTGCGTGAGATGCATCAAGGCGAGTTGGAGGGATTCACCGGCAAGGAGATACGACCGCGCTACGCCGATTTCTTCGCGGCGTGGGAGGCGGACCCGGCGGATGTCGTCGTGCCGGGCGGCGAATCGCTCCGGCAAACGCTGGCGCGCGCATCAGCGTCGGTGCGGGAGATCGCCGCCATGCATGCGGGCGCCGGCGAAACGCACATTCTGATCGTCTCGCATGGCCTGACTTTGCAAGCGATCATCGGCGAGGCAATCGGGCTGGACTTGCGCTACTCGCTCCGTCTCCGCCCGCAGCATGGCTCGGTCAGCACCCTGCTTCTGCCCGACGCGGACGGCAACCCCCGCCACCCGATCCTCACTCGCCTCAACGACCGCAACCACCTCGACGGAGTGTGATGATTTGAACTCATCACGATACAGGAGGTTTTGGCATGAATGCACCGGAGATGCGGGGGGCAATACGAGAGCGGGCGCGGGCGCTCAGGGAAGAGTATCTGCGCGACTTGCAGCGGATTGTGGATATGGACAGCCCGACGGACGACAAGGCGGCTGTGGATGTCGTCGGGCGCGTCGTGCGCGGGTGGCTGGAAGCGAATGGAAGCACAGTCGAATCCTTCCCGCAGGAAGAGCGCGGCGATCATCTGCGCGCGACGTGGCAAGGCGCGGCGGGCGGCCCGACGGTCGTGCTCGTCGGGCATATTGACACGGTTTACCCAGCGGGCACGGTCGCGAATCGCCCTTTCACGATCACCGGCAACCGGATCACCGGCTGCGGCGTCTCTGATATGAAGTCGGGCATCCTCGCGGGTATCTACGCGCTACGCATCTTGCGCGATCTCGATGTGCCGCTGCCCACCGTGCGCTACGTCATCAATACGGACGAGGAAGTCGGCTCGCAGACCTCACGCGCGCTGATTGAGGGGACGGCGAAGGGCGCGGATGCCGCGTACATCCTCGAACCGGGGCGCGCGGTCGGGCCGGGCTGCGTCGTCACAACGCGCAAGGGGATCGGCCTCTACAACCTACGCGTCACCGGCAAGGCGGCGCACGCGGGCGGCGAACCGTGGCGCGGGCGAAGTGCGACGCTGGAAATGGCACACAAGACCATCGCCCTCCACGCCCTCAGCAGTCCGGGCTTGCGCGCCGGGAACACCGAGGGAGTCAGCGTCAATGTTGGCGTTGTGCGCGGCGGCTCGCGGCGCAATGTCGTCGCGGCGGAGGCGTACGCGGAGATTGATGTCCGCGTACCAACAGCGGCGGCTGTGGCAGAGGTGGAAGCGGCGATGCGGCACATTGCGGCGCATGCGACGGTGCCTGATACGACCGGCGAACTCACCGGCAGCATCAACCGCCCGCCGATGGAGCGGACGGACGCGCAGGATCGCCTGCTCGCCATCGCTGGGGATATCCTCGGCGGCTGGGACATTCCCGTCGAACCGATCGGCACGGGTGGCGGCTCGGACGGCAACTTCACCGCCGCTATCGGCACGCCGACGCTCGATGCCCTCGGCCCGATGGGTGGCGGCGCGCACTCGCCGGAGGAGTATCTCGACCTGACGAGCCTTCCCGATCGCATTGCCCTCGTCGCCTCACTGATCGCGGAGACGGTGCGCCGGAATGCGTAATGACATCTGGACGGATGGAAACGTCGTGGGATACGACATCGTGGCGGCAGGCTGAAGCCCCCACCACGATTCCCGCGACGTATCGAGCATGGGAGACGATCATGCCGACCGATATGGACCTCCTCGCGACGATTCCCTTCTTCAAGCCACTCGACGATGCGGAACGCGCGGCGATCGCGCAGGTATTGGAGGAGGTACGCGTCCCGGCCGGCCAGACCGTCTTCGAACTCGGCGATCCCGGCGACGCGCTCTACGTCATCCGTTCCGGCATCGTCGAGATCTTTATCAAGGACGACACCGGCACGCGCATCGTGCTCGAGGTGGACGGCCCCGGCGATTTCTTCGGGGAAATTTCGCTGCTCCATCCCGGCCCGCGCACGGGCACGGCTCTCGTCACGCGGAACATGGAAGCGCTGCGTGTGGACCATGAGGACCTCGAACGCTGCTTGCGCTACCATCCCGATATGGCGCTGGATATCCTGGCAATTGTCGGTGCGCGTCTGCGCGACACCAATACCCGGCTGCGCCACACAGCCTCGCGCAATGTCAACGACCAGATGGCGGACACCCGCTCGCCCGCCCAGCGGGTCGCGGACTGGATCGCGACGTTCAGCGGCAGCATCCCGTTCCTCCTCCTCAACGCCGGTATTTTCCTCGTCTGGATCGTCGTCAACACGAACCTGGTACCGGGCGTGCGCGTCTTCGATCCCTTTCCTTTCGGGCTGCTGACGATGGCCGTCTCGCTGGAAGCGATTTTCCTCTCAATCTTCGTGCTGATCAGCCAGAACCGCCAGGCTGCCAAGGATCGCGTCCGCTCGGACATCGAGTACGATGTCAACTTGAAGGCGGAACTGGAAATCGCCCATCTCCACGAGAAGGTGGACGATACGAAAGCCGACATCCTGGCCCATCTCCATGCCCTGAAAGCAAAACTCGACGGGTCCCACGATGCCGCCCCCGCAATCGCGGAATCCGAGCGCCCCGGAGGGTGATCGCCCCTGCCCCCTCCCGCGTCGGGTTCAGGGGATAGACACATCCCGCGTTAGGTGAGTCGCCCTTGATAGATGGCGGATTTCGCCACGCCGCGATATGCCGCGAGCGCGGCGGACGAGGAGTTGACGCGCCAGTCCGTCTCCTTGTTCTCGTTGAACCAGATGACGGCACGCACGCGGGGGAAGCGCGCCGGGATGTCGGTGAGGAATCCTTGCGTGATCCATGTCGCTTTGTTCCCGCCCAGTTCCGTGGAGGCCGTTTCGGCGAGCATCATCGGCTTGCTCGTCAGTTTGGTGAGGCTCGTGTAGGACGTGCCGAAGACGGTCGCGAGGCCGGCCCAATGCGACCACGACTGAGTCGTCCCCCAGTTGTAACCGTCCAGTGCGATCCAGTTGACGTACGCGTCGCCGGGATACAGTGCGGCGACTTGTGGGGTCGCAACGCCACGTCGTCGCCCATTTATCGTGCTGCTGACATTCGGGGACCAGACCCAGCGCACATTTGTCGCACCCTCTTGCCGGAAGATGGCGTAGATATGTCGCCAGGCGGCGACGTACTGCGCGGCGGTGTTTCCATTCACGCCGAAGCACCACGGATACCAGTTGCCGTTCATCTCGTGCGCGAAGCGGAGATACATCGGCCGCGCCCACGCGGCGGCATTCTGTGCCCATTGACGGATGTACAGGTCGTACGCGCCCGCGACGATCCGTGCAAGGCTGTACGCGGGCTGAGAGATGCCCGCCGTGTAATCCCACGGCTCCCATGTGACCATCGGCATCGCGCCCCGCGCTACCACGGCATTCATCTGTACTGGGTTGAACTCGCGGATACCGGTATGCGCCCAATCCTGATACCACATCACGACGGCGGGCACGGCGCCGACGAGGACCGTGAACTGATCAATCTGTGCCGGATCACCCGGTGCGCCGGGGATGTACGCGCCGAGGGCGATGGGCCCTACGAGTCTGGGGCGGGATGCCGCCGCGATTTTTTCTTCCACAAGCGGTATCAGCGCGGAACCGAGCGCGGCCCCCGAAAATTTCATGAACGTGCGACGGCGCATCATACGCTTCCTCCTCAAAGCGGGCAGCAGAATAGGTTGACCACAACCTAAAACGTGGCAATGGGCAAAATGTGATGATTGGCCGTGGGTTGATGAAGAATTCGCGCGAAGGTGAGAGGGTCTGGATGGTGGACGGTTGAAGGCTCCGGCGGGATAATCCGGTGCGATGTCGCCTGCTCCGAGCGGTTTCCCAGGCGGCGTGAGGGAGAATCCGCATGCCCGTGCTCCGACGTTCCCACACGCGCATCGGCTCATTCGTCATCGTGCTCATCGTCGCGCTGACGGGGCTAATGTTCGTTCCGGCGACGATTTCCGCGCATGTCGCGCTCGTCGCCGCGACGCCGGTGCCGGGGAGCACGATCGGCCAGCCGCCGAAGATGATCCGCATCCGTTTCGATCAAGTCCCGGACCCGAAATTCAACGAAATCACCCTGCTCGACACGAGCGGCAAGAGCATCGCCGGTGGCGCCGCGACCGCGGAACCGGGCGATCCGAGCGTCGGGCAAGTGACAGTGAATGCGAAACTCGTGCCGGGGCTGTACACCGTCGCGTGGCAGGCGCTCGCCAACGATGGCCATTTAACGAAGGGGAATTACTCTTTCACGTTCTCCGGCGGCCTCGGCCCCGCGCCGCCTCCTGAACCGCAGCCAATCGGCGCGCCGACGACCGGCGGCACGGTGAATGCGTCTACACTCTCCGGCAGTGGCAACCCGTCCGTGATCGCGGTGATCGTGCGCTGGTGGCGCTATCTCGCGCTCGGCATCCTGATCGGCACGTTCGGGCTTGCCGTGATCGTCCTCCGCCCGGTGACGGCGACGTTCGGTGATGGCGATCTGGCATGGCGGCGCGCGGCGCGCATGCTCCGGCCGTGGGCGCTCGGTGGCAGCGTCTCCTTCGTCCTGGCGCATCTCGCGACGCTCGTCGTGCAGGCCGCGACGGTGGCCGACATTTCGGTCTTCCAGGTGCGGGGCGACACACTGCGTCGCCTCGCCTTCGACACGACATATGGGGCCGTCTGGCGAGTGATCGCCGTCGTCGCGCTGCTCCTGCTCGGCGGCATGCTCATGACGCTCCTGCCATTCTGGCGGGGGCAACCGCCGACGCTGGGCGTGATCGCCACGGCCCGCGGGTCAGGGCGGGCGGCGAGCCTGCCCGACTCATCATCCCTTGCCGACTGGCCGTGGCGGCTGGGATTGGGCGTCGCGCTCGTGCTCGCGATGGCACTGACATGGAGTAGCCACGCAACCGAGAGCCAGCATCAGCCTGTCCTCGCCATCCTCGCGGACGCGGCGCATCTCTGCGCGATGGGGCTCTGGTTCGGTGGCTTGGTCATCCTGCTCGCCACGCTGCGCCGCTCGTTCCGCCTGCTCGACGGCGAGGCACAGACGGCATATCTCACGGTGATCGTCGGGCGCTTCTCGAACCTCGCGCTCGTCTCCGTCGCCTGCCTGATCGTGACGGGTCTCTACGCGATGACGCTGCATACGACGCGCGCGACGATTCTCAATACCTCCTACGGCCAGACGTTGCTCATCAAGCACGCGCTCATCCTGCCGCTGATCGCCACCGCCGCGCTCAACCTGCGCGTTATCAAGCCGCGCCTCAACGGTGCGGGGCAGGCGCGCTATTGGCTGCCGCGTCTCTTGGGCGTCGAGGCGGCGCTCGGCATCGCGGTGCTGCTGGTCACGGCGACGCTTACGCAACTGCCGCCCGCGCACCTGCTCACCGGCGCGAATGCCGCACTCGCCGATCCGCTCCTCAATAATGCCGTTGCCGTCGCACCTCCGGCGGCAGGGCAGGAAGTGGACCTCAGTAGCGGGCCGCAATCCGCCGAGATGCAGGATGCGGCGGGCATGACTGTCTTGCTTCTGACGACGACGGGGAAGGACGGCAGCGCGCTCGACGCGAACATCGTTGGTCCCGAGACGGTGCAGCCGCTCGCGGATGTGCAACGCGTGACGGCGCTGATCACCTTCTCCGGCGCGGACCTCGGCCAGACGAGCGTGCCGCTCACGCGCGACACGAGCGGCCATTATCGCGCCACGGGCATCTTCTTCCCGATCAAGGGCGTCTGGAACGTCCAACTCGTCATCCGCCGGGAAAACATCGCGGAGGACACGCGTCTCAACTTCTCCTTCACCTCGGACCCGGCGCGCTTCCAGACGACGGAAACGCCCGCGTCGTCGGTGACGAGCGCACAGACCGGCTTCCTCTGGCCCCGCCTGCTGCCCAATGCCTGGTTCGGCCTCATGCTCGCGCTCGTTGGCGCGGCGCTCTTTGGCCTCACCTATCCATCTCGTTTCCGGAACACGCTGCGGGGACGGACGCGCACGGCCTATCGCATGTGGAGTGTCGGCGCGTTGTTTCTCGGCGTGATCGTCTTCGGCTACAACTCGACCGACCGGACGCCGACAACGGGCATCGCGAACCCGCTCCCGAACGACACCGCGACGCTCGCGCGCGGTCAGCAACTCTTTGCCCAGAACTGCGCGATCTGCCATGGCGCGGTCGGCAAAGGTGACGGGCCGCTCGGCCAGAACCTCAAGCCCCGCCCGGTGGACCTCACCGGCAGTCACCTGACGACCCACACCGACGGCGACCTGTATTGGTGGATTAGCCACGGCATTGCCGGCACCGGCATGCCCTCCTTCACCGGCACCCTTAGCGACCAGGACATCTGGGCACTCATTCACTACGTCCGCTCGCTGCACGGCACGTCTTGAAGGCGGTTGAACCACAAAGGCACAGAAGACACAGAGAAAACGCAGAGAACGAGAAAAATATCATCATCTTCCTTCTCCTGTGTCTCTGTGGTTAGCCTCTCCCGTACCGCTGGGCGACCTGGGCGCGCTGGGCGGGGGTCATGGCGATCAAGGGGAGACCGGACTGGCGGGCGAGGATGGCGAGGCGGGCGACGAACTCGAGGGTTTCCATCCGCAACAAGGCTTCGCGCGGGGTGCGGCCGAGGGTGAGCGCGCCATGGCCTTCGAGAATGAGGGCGCGGGCGCCGTTCGCCAGCCCTGTGGCGACCGCGTGGCCGAGATCGGGCGTGCCGGGGCATGCCCACGGGACGCGCGTCAGGCCAGCGAGCATCAGATGCGCTTCGGCGGTTGTCGTGATCGGGACGGCGATACCGGTTGTGGCGGCGAGCGTCACCCAGGTCGGGGAGAGATGCAGCACGCATCGGACATCGTCTCCGGCGGCGTGAGCGGCACGATGCATGCGGATTTCGCTCGTCGCTTCGGTCGGCACGGCATCATCGAAGCCGGGCGGGGCGACGATGAAATCATCGTCCGCGAGGGTCGCGAGGTCTGTCCCGGCTTTCGATACGAGCAGGGAACCGTCCGGCAGTTTGCCGCTGATATTGCCGCTCGTTCCCCAGACCATGCCGCGCGCGAAGGCGGAGCGCCCGACGGCCTGCAACGCGGCACGAAGGGTCGGGATGGCATCATTGGTGCGATGAAGGTGTGTAGACACGGGTGTTTCCTCCGTCCGGGTGGAACGCTCAGGCGCGGATATGGAACCATTGAAGGGGTTGATCGTCCTACTGGTATGCGGTTGTCGCGCCCGATTATTCGGGTGGAGCGAGAAACCGATGGCATTGTAGCACTGGCGGTTGCGGCGTCTGCTACGATGACGGATTGAATGCGGAGACGTGGGTTTTCGATCGTTGCGCATCATGGGCTCTCGGTAGGTGCGGTTTCGGGTCCCAGGGTCATGCAGAAGGGGTACGAGTCCATGCGGTACATGCGTCACGTTACGCTGCTGGCAGTCGCCATCAGCCTGTTTGCATTTGTCGGCAGCACGGGGGCGAGTGTCGCCGCCGCTGATGCGATCCCGAATGTCGCGCCTGACGCGCCGACGGTTCTCTATTATCCGCAGACGCATCACGCGGTCGGCGGGGCGTTCTTGAAGTATTGGACGAGCAACGGCGGGCTGACGCGCTTTGGCTTCCCCGTCACGGAAGAGACATCTATTCGGGACAACACAGGCAAGCAGATCACCGTGCAATACTTCGAGCGGGTGCGGATGGAATACCACCCGGAGAACGCCGGGACGCAATATGAAGTGCTGCTCGGCCAACTCGGGCGCGAGTTGGCGGGGAACCGCACCGACCATCCCTTCCAGGGTGTTTCCGAGAGTACGAAGAAGGAATTGAACGATAACGGTGCGCTCTACTTCCCGGAGACCCAGCACACACTTGCCAACGGATTCCGCCTCTACTGGCAGGCGAACGGCGGTCTGCCGATCTACGGCTATCCTCTCTCGCAGGAGTTCACGGAGCGCAATGCCGACGACGGCAACACCTACACGGTGCAGTATTTCGAGCGCGCGCGCTTCGAGTGGCACCCGGAAGTCAAGGACGGCAGCGTGCTGATCGGCCTGATGGGCAAGGCGAGCGCGCAGGCAATCAAGGCGAACATGAATGCGCGCGATCAGGGCAATCTCGTCGAGTGGACGCCGAATATCTTCCAGAAGTGGATCGAAGTGAACCTCTCGCAGCAGACGCTCTACGCGCATATCGGCAATAGCACTGTCTTCACGACGCTCGTCAGCACCGGGATACCGGCGGACCCGACACCGCCGGGAGAGTACCGCATCTACACGAAACTCGTGAAAGACGATATGACGGGGGGCAAGGCGGGGGACGCAGATTACTACAACCTGCCGGACGTACCCTCGGTCATGTACTTCCTCGATGGCGGCTATGCGATCCATGGAACATACTGGCACAGCAACTTTGGTCATGTGATGAGCCACGGCTGCGTGAACGTCTCGATTGACGGCGCAAAGATGCTCTTCGATTGGGCGCCGCTCGGCACACGCGTCGTCGTCCACAACTAACGGATCCCGATGCGCTGGAGCAAAGTGAAGCAACCGGCCGAAGACCGGATGGCCGACTCGCTCCAGCGCCGCTCCGCCTCTCCCTCGTACCTACGCCTCATGTCATCACTGTCGTGACACGGTGGGACCAACCTGCCGCTCCTCCGTCCGCTTTCCATTGCCGTTGCCATCGTGAAGGGCGGGAACGCCCAACGTAGTACGTCTTTGTCTCTGCACGCCGGGAAACCATCTGAATTTCGCGGCGGGGGAGTATACTTAGGATGAGGAAGCAACGAGGCTTCCCTATGCAGTGTAGCAGGAGTGATGGAAGATGCGTCGGATGCCGGGTTTCCTTGTCAGCATACTGGCGGTCACGCTGGTTCTCACGGCGTGCGGCGGCAGCAAATCTGCCGATACACCGACGAAACTGACCGTCGGCTATATCCCCGTCATGATTGACGCCCCCCTTTATGTCGGCATCGAGAAGGGATATTTCAAGGCGGAGAATCTCGACCTCACTCTCGCCCCGCTGGCCGGCGGGACGGACGTCATCACGCAGACCGCGACGGGTAACTTCGATGTTGGGCTTGGCGGGTTGGGAGTCGCCACGTTCAACGCGCTGGCGAAGAAGATCGGCATCACCGTCGTCGCCCCGTTGCATAGCGAGACGCCGCCGGTAACGACGCCGCTGGTTGTGAGCAAGAAGGCGTACGACAGCGGCCAGATCAAGAACGTCGCGGACCTCAAGGGCAAGAAAGTCGCGATTAACGCCGCCGGTTCCGCGACCGAGTACTGGCTGGCGCGCGCCCTCGACAAGGGCGGCCTGAAACTGACCGATGTGCAGGTGGAGACCGTCGCCTTCCCGGATGTCCCCGCCGCTCTGGAAAATGGCGCGATCAGCGCCGCGATGCTTGGCGAGCCGCTCGTCACGCAAGCGAAGGATAAGGGGCAAATTCAGGTGCTCTCGGATGACTTCATCAGCGGCTTCTTCCCGACGATTGTGCTCTACAATACGAAGTTCGCCGCGCAGAAGAAAGGCGCGGCGCAGGGCTTTATGAATGCCTACATCAAAGCGTGCCGCGACTTACAAGGCAATGCCTTCAAAACCGATGAGATCGCGACGATCGTCGAGAAATACACGAAAGTGCCTGCCGAGGTCGCCAAACGCTCCAATGCCCCGACCTTTGACCCGAACGGCCAGTTCAAAATAGACGACCTCCAGACGATGCAGCAGTTCTACTTCGCGCGCGGCGGCCTAACCTACAAAGACCCACTCGACATGAGTAAAGAGATTGACACCTCCTTCGCCGCCGCCGCCGTGAAGAAGTTGGGCACGTACAAGCGATGAGCAATGAGTGGGTGGAACCAGCATCCGTAGAGGTGGTTCACGAACCGCCCTCGCCTCCTTTACGCTCTGGACACGATCCTCATTGCTCATTGCTCATCGCTCATTGCTCCCAACAATTCGGCGCCGTGCCCGCGCTGGCGTCTGTCAATCTTGCGGTGCGGCCGGGGGAGTTTGTCTGCCTCGTCGGGCCGAGTGGGTGCGGGAAAACGTCGCTCCTGCGCATCCTCGCGGGGCTGGCGCGGCCAACGGGCGGAACGGCGTATCTCGCCGGGCGGGTGGCGACGGTCTTTCAGGGGCAGTCGCTCTTTCCCTGGCTGACGGCGGTGGACAATGTGGCATACGGGCTGCAACTGGCGGGCATGCCGACAGCGCGGCGGCGGGAGATCGCGATTGAGCAATTGCGCCGCGTTGGGCTGGAGCGGTTCGCTCGCGCCTACCCACACACCCTCTCCGGTGGCATGCAGCAGCGCGTCAACATCGCCCGTGCCCTCGCCGTGAATCCCGATGTGCTGCTGATGGACGAGCCATTCGGCAGTTTGGATGAGCAAACGCGCATCCTCATGCAGGAGCAGCTCGTCGCGCTCTGGCAGGGGAGCGACACAACCGTCCTCTTCGTCACGCATAGCGTGGATGAGGCGGTGGCGATGGGCGACCGCGTCTGCGTGATGAGCGCGCGGCCGGGCCGGATCATCCTCGACCTGCCGATTGATCTCCCGCGACCGCGCACCCGCTACGCCGATCGCGAGGGCATCGCCTTCCGTGCCACCGCGACCCGCATCTGGAACGTGCTGGAACAAGGACTAAGGACTGAGGACTGAGGACTGAGGACGAAGGATGAAAGACCGGACTATGATCGCAGCGGAGTCAACGGAGCGCGAGATTCGACAAGGGATCCGTCTTCGTCCTCAATCCTTACCCCTTAGTCCTCGTCGCGAGCGATGGCTCGCATTCCTGTCGCCGTTGTTTCTGCTCCTGTTATGGGAGATCGCGGCGCGGTCCGGGCTGCTCAATGCGATCTTTTTCCCGCCGCCGACAGCGATCCTCGGCGCGTTGAAACGGCTCACGCTTTCCGGCGAGTTGCCGCTCGATATGCTGGCGACGACGCGCCGCGTTGTGGTCGGCTTCGTGCTCGGCTTCATCCCCGCCGCTGCCGTCGGCCTCCTGATGGGGCTGTCCGGGACGCTTCGGGCTGTGCTGCTGCCAATCACGTCGCTGATCTACGCGATCCCGAAGATCGCCATTTTGCCGCTCTTCCTCGTCATCTTCGGCTTAGGTGAGCAGAGCAAGGTGGCAATGATCGTCGCGAGCAGTTTCTTCTTCGTCCTCTTGAATGCGATGGCGGGCGTGCTGGCGATTGACCGGCTGCACCTCGATGTCGCGCACGCCTTCGGCGCAAGCCGGTGGCAGGTGATCCGCACCGTCGCCCTGCCCGGTGCGCTGCCCCTCGTCCTGACCGGTGCGCGTCTCGCGCTCGGCTTCTCGCTGATCGTCGCGGTCGGCAGCGAGTTCGTCATCCCCGGCGGCCATGGAATCGGCACGCGCATCTGGCTCTCGTGGCAAATCCTCGACATCGAGCAGATGTATGCGGGCCTGATCGCCGCTGCCCTCCTCGGCGTCCTCCTCAACTTTCTCATGGACGAGATTGAACGGCGGCTGTTGCCGTACCGACGAGGGACGTAAGCAAACCCATATCTGTGCGCGTATGCCGACTGGTGGGAGTCTAATGCCGCTCTATCACTTCAGCGAAGACCCGACGATCGAGCGATTCATGCCCCGGTCGCCGCTGGCACGGCCGGAGGTCGAACCACTCGTCTGGGCGATTGACGACTGGCACGCGCCGATCTACTTCGTCCCACGCGATTGCCCGCGCGTCTGCTTCTGGCCGTTACCGACGACCACACCCGATGATTACGACCGCTGGTTTGCCACTGTGCCGGGCCGAATGGTGATTGCTATCGAGAGTACGTGGCTGGAACGGCTGCGCACGACCGCACTCTCTCGCTACCGGATGCCAGAGGAGACATTCACGGACATTCATGACCACGGCGTCCATGTCAGCCAGGAGCCGGTCGTGCCGCTCGGCGTCGAGCCGGTGGGCGATCTGCTCGCCGCGCTGGCGGATGCGGGGGTGGAACTGCGAGTCACCCCGTCGCTCGTGCCGCTCGGGCGCGCGATCATCCAAACCACGCTACACTTCTCGCTGATTCGGATGCGCAACGCGCGGGGCTGGATGGAGAGCGCATGACACGACCGAAGCGACGCGGCATCATGATAGTGGTCCTCATTGCCTTCGTGCTCGCCGCATGCGGCACGACCACACCCACGCCGACAATGCCTCCTACGAATACCCCTGCTCCCTCTCGCACTCCGACTGGTGTTCTTCCCGGTTCGGCGACGCCCGCCGTGACCGCCGTACCGAGCACACCATCCTCGGCGCCGCTCGTCGCCAATCGTACGGCGCTGCCAACGCGCACCCCGGAGATGACGACCGGCGCACCGAGCGATGGCTGGGTCCTCGATACGATCGAGGCGACCGAGAGTGGCGGTCGCGTCTCGCTGACGCTCCGATTCGAGCCGCTACCGGGGCAGGCAGGAGGCCCGCAAGCCGATGCGTGGTTCGAGCAGGACGACAGCACGTACACCATCGCGGTACGCGGCGTGCGAGGATCAAACCTCGTGCTCCGGCCGAGCGAGGCAGTGCCGCTTGCGGTCGCGCCACTACGGGGGTATTACGCGCTGCCTGTGCGGGATGATACGATTTTCGCGCTCGTCGTCGTGGCGGCGCGTCCGTCCGTCGCCTGGTCGCTCACGGCAAGCGACGGGCCGGGTATCCTGCGTTTGACGTTGAACGGGTAGGCGAAAGCCCGCCACTGAGAAACGAGGGAATGTGACGCCGCCGCAACGTGGACCCGATGCCTCCTGGAATCGCCCGCCGCCCGCACGGACGCTGCCGCCGTCCTTCCGTGCCCTCGCGGCCGACGAATTGACGCGGGCGATCCTTGTCTTGCTGATCGCCGCGTTCGTGGGACTTATCATCCTCGACGGCGTCGTCACCCGTCTCGCGCCGGCGGGCATTCCTGCCGCAGGGATCCCGACACCCATCGCGCACGTCTTCCCAGCCTTTCAGGACACCCCCTCCCGCGTGCAGACAAACGGCAAGCCGCTGACGGTCACCCTCCGCGCGACGGGCACGCGCATCGAGGCAGGCTACATACCGACGCGGTACGTCTTCCTCGTCAATCCGCCGAATGAGCCACCGTCCACGCTCTGTGACACGAACGTGCCGACCTGCGCGTTACCGCTTGACGGCTCGCGACGGCAAGCAGGGACGTGGGTTGTGACATTGCGCGTTTACGATAACACCGGTGGCTCGGCGGAAATACGAACACGCTTGCGGGTAACGTAGGAAGCAGCCGACAGCGGTCAGCGGACAGTGACCGGAGTCATGCTGGCTGCTACCTGCTCGGGAGGCATGCATGGCAATATCAATTGGTTCGCTGGCGGGGCGAGTGGCGCTCGTGACGGGCGCGGGGATGGGGATCGGGCGGGGGATCGGTGAAGCGCTCGCCGCCCGTGGCGCGACGGTGGCGTTTCACGCGTCGCACTCGATAGATGGCGCGCGGGAGGCAGCGGGAGAGATCACGCGGCAGGGCGGTACAGCGATTGCCTTGCAGGGCGATCTGACCCAGATTGCCAATGCCCGCCGCGCGGTGGATGAGACGGTCGCGGCGTTCGGGCGGCTCGACATCCTCGTCAACAACGCGGGCGTGACGCGCGCCGTCCCCTTCCTTGAGACGACGGAGGAGACCTACGCTGAGGAGTTCGACCTGAACATCCGCGCGATGTTCTTCGCCTCCCAACAGGCGGTGCGGCATCTCGAACGCGGCACGGGGCCGTGCATTCTCAATATCACGAGCGTCCACGGCTTCGCCGGAATGCCCAGGCATAGCGCCTACGCCGCGACGAAGGGCGCGATCATCGGGTTCACGCGGCAACTCTCGATTGAACTCGCGCCGCTGCAGATCCGCGTGAACGCGATCGGGCCGGGGCTGATCGAAGTGCCGCGCTACTTCGATGATCCGAACTACACGAGTGAACAGGGTGGCACGCGCGTGCCAATTGGGCGCGTCGGCCATCCGGACGATGTGGGCGATGTCGCGGCCTTTCTCTGTTCGGACGAAGCGCGGTTCGTGACCGGGCAGGTCCTCTATGTGGATGGCGGCACGACAGCCGCAATGGCGATGCCCTTCCCGAGGGGAAAGGACTGAGGACTGCATGCGGAGCAGTGAGCAGTGAGCAGTGAGCAATGAGTGGTGGTGATCGCCACTCATTGCTCGTCACTTACTGGTGATCGTACGCGACGAGTTTCGCGCCGCTCTCGCCGCTGCGAAGTTTGCGGAGCGCCGTGCGCTCGATCTGCCGGACGCGTTCGCGGCTGATGCCTAACTGGTTGCCGACTTCCGCCAGCGTGTACTGACGCGGTTTCGTGATGCCGAAGCGCAAATCAACGACCAACCGCTCGCGCGGCGCCAGCGCCTCCAGCGCCTCCGCGACTTCCTCGCGGAGTAGCCCCGCCGAGACTTCGATTTCCGGGTTCTCACCTTCAACCTTGTTCCCGATCACGTCGCCGAGGGTGACATCCTCGTCGCTGCTGATCGGCACATCGAGCGAGAGCGTCTGCTGCGACATCCGCAGCATCACCTCGACGCGCTCCTCCGGCAATTCCGCTTCCCTGGCGATCTCCTCGATCGTTGGGCGGCGGCCCAGTTTCTGGCTGAGCGTCTGCACCGTGCGATGGAGGCGCGAGACCGCCTCGCCCATATGGACGGGCAAGCGGATCGTCCGCCCCTGGTCGGCGATGGCGCGCGTGATCGCCTGCCGGATCCACCACGTCGCGTAGGTGGAGAACCGGAAGCCGGTCTGCCAGTCGTACTTATGCGCGGCGCGCATCAAGCCGATGTTGCCCTCTTGCACGAGATCGAGGAGGGTCAGGCCCCGCCCGACATACCGCTTCGCGACACTGACGACGAGCCGCAGGTTGTGCCGCACCATCTGTTGCAGCGCGAGTTCGTCTCCCGCTTCGATCCGCTTGGCGAGCGCGATCTCCTGCTCGTGATTGAGGAGCGGCTGCGTGCTGATTTCGCGCAGGTATGCCCGGAGCGAGTCGCTATCGTATGGCGTCACGTCCGGCAGAATATGCAAGGCCGCATCACCTCGAGCCTGGCGCCGTTCCGCGATGCTGGATAGCACGGGGCGATCCGTCGCACGATGTGACGATATTGGCGTTATTTCCCCATAGACCGCGTCGTTGCGGCGCAGATTGGCATAAACCATGTGAAAAACCTCCGGTCCCTTGAGAAGATGCAGGCGGGCAGCGCCATTGCTACCGTTAGTCTATACAACGCGCAATGCCGCCGAATCCTTCCCACCCGCACCAAACGTGCCAGCAAACATTTCCGCACCTCTCATAAGATTCTACGCGCCCATCACCACATTGGATGACCATTGGCGAATCCTCTACACCCCTATATACGTATACGATGCGGAGACTGATACGCTACCAACGGATCACCGCGGACAGCAGAGAAACGGACGATTGCGAACTTTCAAGCCGTGTACACACACGAACATACCTGCTAACCTGCGCGGGCAATGCTGGCGAACGAGAGGAGCGTGCATGGATCCGATCTGTACCGCGGCACTGGAGAAATTCCGCGAGCAGGAACGGGGCTTCCTCGCCATCATCAACGGCCTTTCCGATGAGGCGATGAATTGGCGGCCGGGCGCGGAGACGAACTCCATCGCCGTGCTCGTCGCGCATACGTGGGGATCTGCCCAGATGTGGACGGCACGCGCCGCCGGGACGGAGATCGAGCGCGACCGCGCCGCGGAGGCGGAAACGCTCATCCGGCGGGCGGGCGGGCGCGTCGCGCTGTTCCTCGGTGCGATTGACCCCGCGACCTATGGTGACGATCGCGTGGATCAGGATGGCGATCACATCACGGTTGCGATGTGTCTCATCCACGCGGTCGAACACACGCAGGAACATTTCGGGCACGCCTGCCTGACGCGGCAGATGTGGGAGCAGCAGGGGGGCGGGGGGTAGGTATGAAACCCGTCACGAACTACGCGCAATGGATGCTCACCCGGCAGGCGGAACGGTATACGGCGGTCATCGAGGCGCTGCCGGACGAGGCGCTGAACTGGCGGCCCGGCGATGAGACGACGAACTCCATTGCCCAACTCATCCGCCACGTCTACGAGGGGTTGCCGTGGCTACTCGGGTTTGTCACCGGCGATTCAGAGCCGGTGACGGACCGCGAAATGATGCGCCAGCGTCACCTCCATTCGTTGCGCAATGACTCGGCGACGAAGGAAGAACTGCTCGGTATCATCCAGGCGGCGATGGCGAAGAAGGACGATCTCCTCGCGAAGGTTGACGGGATAGACCTCAGCGAGGAGATCATTCCGATGGGGCAACCCCGACAGCGCTTTTTCTACATTGGCGGCACTGTGGATCACTGCGCGGAGCATCTTGGCCATGCCGAACTGACGAAACAACTTTGGGAGCAGCGCGATCAGAAAAGATGATGGTGTCGGCGCGTTCCACGGCTCCTCGATTGCCCGATGATCGGGAAGAAATGGCTGTCGTCAGGCAGATACGTACGGAGTGAATCATGCAATCACCCGATCAACCACCGACCCCCTTCCCCGGCTCCGGTTATCCGGGCTACGCCGCCCAGCCGCCGCCTCAGCAGCCACTCGCGCAGCCGTATGGCTACTATACCCCGGCCTACGGGCAACCGGTCAGTGCTCCGCAGACGTCTGGGTTCGCGATTGCGAGCCTCATCTGTAGTATCGCCAGTTGGTTCCTTGTCCCCTTCATCGGCGGCGTGCTCGGCGTGATCTTTGGGCATATCGCGCGGCGGGAAATTCGGCGATCACAGGGGTGGAAGAGCGGCAACGGTCTGGCACTCTCCGGCTTGATTATTGGCTACATCCATCTCGCCCTCTTCATGCTGGCGGTCGCCTTTATTATCCTGCTCGCGCTCGCCTTCGCCTCGGATGGGTACCGATACTAAACGCCAAGCCCGCGCGACGGTTCGTGAACCGCGACAACCTCTTTTCGACGGTTGCGGGCTGCTGTGGGCGCCGGCCGGGATGACGCGCCCTGCGCTCGCCAACCCCCGCTCACCCTGAAGTCGTCACATTTTAACATGAACTTACGTTCAACTATGTAGAGTAGTTCGAAGTCCGCCCTTTCCGTCCGGAATGGTGGGACAGGAATCGCGGCTCGACCATCGCGTGTTCAGTCGCCACGAGTAATGGGGCGGCCTGATAATTGGAGCGCTCATCATGTCCACGGTAGCGGACAACACGAGGAAGCGTATGCAAGGCATGTTTCGCCTGTGGCGCTCCCCGGCGCGCATCTCGCGCGATACCGCCCGTGCTGACTGCCTGCGCGAGATTCAGGAAGACGTGGTGCTTACGTCACCGAAGGTCTACGAGAGCGGTATCATCACGCGCCTCGACCTCCGGCTCGTGGACCTCTATGGCGATTGCGCGATTGAGAGCGACGCCGTGATCCCCGCACCCGCCGCGCCCGAACTCACCTGCTAATCGCCGTACCGCGCCACCGGGAGATGGGCCGGGCGGGCCATCTGCACTGAGGCGCATCCCCCCCACTTGCCCCCAAACGTGCGTCCGCACACCGGGTGCGATACAATCTGTTATAGGGTAACGGTGCGGCGCACGCTGCGAAAGGGCGGGAGGCAATGGGGATGAGCGGGGAACGCATCCTCGTTGTGGAAGATGAGCGCGCCATCGCCAATGTCCTGCGGCGCGGGCTGGCGTTGGAGGGCTACACCGTGGAGGTGGCCGACGGTGGCCGCGCCGCGCTTGATGCCGTGCGCGACCGCCCACCGGAACTCGTCGTCCTCGACTTAATGCTGCCGGATATTGACGGATTGGAAGTGGCACGCCGCCTGCGCGAGGCGGGCGAGCGCGCCCCGGTGCTGATGCTCACCGCGCGCGATGGCGTCGCTGACCGCGTGCGTGGCCTGGACGCCGGTGCGGACGATTACCTCGTCAAACCCTTCGCCTTCGAGGAATTGCTCGCGCGCGTGCGCGCATTGCTCCGCCGTGCCACGACGCAAACCGGGAGCACGAACCACATCGAAACACTGAAGTTCGCCGATCTCGTCGTGGACCTCGGCACGCGAGATGTCCGGCGGGGTGGCCATGCGATTGAGTTGACCGCGCGCGAGTTCGATCTACTCGTTCTCTTCCTGCGCAATCCCCGGCAGGTGCTGCCGCGCGACCTGATTATGGATCGCGTCTGGGGCGACGACTTCTACGGCGAATCGAATGTTCTTGAAGTCTATGTCCGCGCCCTCCGCACCAAACTGGAGGAGCAGGGCGAAACCCGTCTCATCCACACGGTGCGCGGCGTCGGCTATACCCTGCGCGAGCGAGAGATCGCCTAGCGCGAGGGGGAATACGTCCCGATGTCTATTCGTCTCCGTCTCACCCTCTGGTATACCGCAATCTTGTTTGTGACGCTGAGCGCCTTCGCGGTCGTCATCTACGTCGGGCTGGCGCGTCAATGGCAGGACAGCCTCGATGCAACCGTTCGCGGCCGGGCAGAAGAGGCGCGGGCGCAAATCTCCGTCCTTTTTTTCTCTCGGACATCCGCTTCGGTCTTTGTGCCGGAGCAAGGCCAACTGGACAACTTCGCCCGCGACGGCGTCTACATCGAATATGTTGATATCAAGGGCGCGGATCAACGCCATTCGAGCAATCTTCAGACATCACTGATGCTCTCAGCCGCCGATATTCAGGGGATTCAAAAAGGGCAAGGCGGATCCCGTTCACTGACGGAAGCGAATGGAGAGCAATTGCGGGCCTACATTTTACCGCTCCCACTCGGTAACGGCCAGTTCTTCGGCGCAGTCGTCACCGCGAAACCAACCGCACCACTTGCCGCGACGCTTCGCAAGGCACAAGTTCTGCTCGCCGGGGGTGTGCTGGCCGCGACGCTCATGCTCGCCATGATTGTCTACGCGGTGGCGAAGACGGCCCTGCGGCCCGTCGGGCGGATGGCGCGCGACGCGGCGGGCATCCAGGAGGCGCAGGACCTTTCCCGCCGCGTCGCGGTGCCACGGACGGGGGATGAGGTCGCGGACCTCGGCCAGACCTTCAATGGCATGCTCGGGCGATTAGAAGCCGTCTTCGAGGCGCAACGCCGTTTCATCGCGGATGCCTCGCACGAACTCCGCACGCCGCTGACCGCCATCCGTGGCAATGCCGATCTCCTGCGGCAGCACGGCGAGCGGATGGAGGACGGTGAGCGTGCCGAGGTGCTGGACGACATGGCGACCGAAGCGGAACGGATGAGCCGCCTGATCAGCGACCTTCTCTCCCTCGCCCGCGCGCAGACCGGAGAGCAGCCACGGCCCGTGCCCGTCCGTTTCGACGAGGCGGTGGATGGTGCGGTGCGTGCGGCGCGCGGGCTGGCGCGCGGCCACGACATCATCTATTCCCCGGCCACCAGCCCCTTCCTCGTGATGGGCGACCCGGACCGTCTGAAACAACTGGCGCTCATCCTGCTCGACAACGCGATCAAGTACACGCCCCCGGACGGTCATGTCTGGGCCGTTGTGCGGCAGGACCGCGCGGCGGTCGAACTGCGGGTGACGGACGATGGCCCCGGTATCCCCCCCGAACGGTTGCCGCATCTCTTCGAGCGCTTCTACCGAGGCGGCACGCTCGCACGCGGGCGCGATGATGGCGGCGCGGGCCTCGGCCTCGCCATCGCGCGGGAGATCACCCAGGGCTACGGCGGCACGATCGCCGTCGAGAGCACCGTTGGGCGCGGCACCGCCTTCATCATCCAGTTCCCTCTCCTTGCCCCCACGATGCCCTTCTATCC
>CALBSO010000137.1 GCA_937968015.1 uncultured Thermomicrobia bacterium | reverse complement strand
GAGATTTCTGCCTGTCTCGTGGGCTCGGAGATGTGTATAAGAGACAGGTCCTCGCGGGACTGAAGGATGGCACGCTGGATTGCATCGCGACCGATCACGCGCCGCACACGATGGCCGAGAAGGCGCAAGACCTCGCCGCCGCACCGTCCGGCTTTACCGGCTCGGAGACCGCGCTGCCGATCCTGATGGCGATGGTCAAGGCGGGTTTGCTGACGATCCCTGACGTTGTCGCGCATCTCACCGTCAATGCGGCGCGCGTCTTCAATCTATCAGGCGGTGTGCTGCGGCCCGGCGCACCGGCAGACGTCACGGTTTTCGACCCAAATGCCGCGTTCACCGTGTCCGAGGCGACACTCATCTCGAAATCGCCCAACACGCCGTTGCTCGGCATGCGCCTGACCGGGGCAGTGCGCGCGACGCTCGTCGGTGGCCGGGTTGTCTACGACGCCCGGCGCGAACCGGCGTTCAGTGGAGGGGATGCGTAATGGGCTATCAAAGCGCCGGACGGACCGCCGCGGTCGCGCTTGAAGATGGGCGGGTCTTCGCGGGCCGCACGTTCGGCGCGCCGGTCGAGACGGACGGCGAGGTCGTCTTCACGACCTGCATGACGGGCTATCAGGAGATCGCGACCGATCCGTCATTCCGCGGCCAACTCGTCTGCCTGACCTATCCGATCATCGGTAACTACGGCGTCACGCCCGGTGACGACGAATCGCGCCAGCCGTGGGTTTCCGCGCTGATCGTCCGCGAATACGTGGATGAACCGAGCCATTGGCAGATGACCGGCACGCTGGATGCCTACCTCAAGGAGCACGGTATTCCCGGCATCGCGGACATAGATACGCGCGCCCTGACGCGACATATCCGCGCGCATGGCCTTGTACGTGGCGTGTTGGTTCCGGATCGGACAGGGATGAGCGATACCGAACTGGTTGAAAAAGCCCGCCGCGCGCCGCTGACCTCCGAGATTGACGCGGTCGGTGACGTGAGTGCGCTCGAATCGCGGGACTACGATGCGCCGCTCGACGGGCCGCATATCGTCGTCCTCGATTGCGGGCTGAAGGAGAACATCGTCCGGTCGCTCGTCGCGCGCGGGGTGCGCGTCACTGTCGTCCCGCATGACATGCCGTACGCGGCGGTACGCGCGCTCAATCCCGATGGCGTGCTCTGCTCGCCCGGTCCTGGTGACCCGGAGAACGCGCAAGAAGCGGTCGAAACGGTCCGCCAGGTGCTCGATAGTGGGACGCCGTACGCGGGCGTCTGCCTCGGCCATCAGTTGCTCGCGCTGGCGATTGGTGCGAAGACGAGTCGCTTGCCCTTCGGGCATCGCGGCGGCAACCATCCGGTGCTCGATCTCGTCACGGGGCAGGTGCGGGTGACGAGCCAGAATCACGGCTTCAAGGTCGAGTCGGATTCGATCCCGACGGCGGATGGCTGGCGGGTCGCGCACCTCAACCTCAACGATGGTTCGGTGGAGGGGCTGATGCATGTCGCCATGCCCGCCTTCAGCATCCAGTATCACCCGGAAGGCGCGCCCGGCCCGCAGGACAGTCAGGACCTCTTTGATCGCTTCCTCACGATGGTTGAGCAGTATCGGACAGCGCGGCTGCCGCCGAAAGGTGGCGAATGACAACGATGGATGTCCGGTTGGTGGTATCCTGCGGACAAGAGGGTTCGTCCACCAGCGCCAGAGGAGCGACTACGCCATGACAGCGACACGCCAGTACGTCACCACCTTCGATGAAGCCTGGCAACAGTTTCGCGCCCGTCCGACGACGGACGATGAAGCGGCACATGACATCGGCCAGCGTGCCCGCGAGGAGAAGTCGTCCTACGTCGCTTTCCTGGTGCCCGTCACGAGCCACGGCATCGTGCAGGCGACGCGGCCGGTGCGAGAAGCGCTGACGGCGGCGGGGATCGAGGAGGCACTGCCTTCCCACTACTTGCACATCACGGTGCTCGGCATCGGCTTTGAATCGGCGATCCGTACGACAAATGGCAACATCGCGCGGATCATGGACCGCGCGAGCCGGGCGCTCCGCGATGTCCAGCCATTGACGCTGACGCTGAAGGGAGTCAACTCGTTCGGCAACGCGGCATTCGTCGAAATCCACGACGAGAAGAATGGCCTGCCCGCGCTCCGCGACCGGCTTGTGGCCGTGCTCCATCAGGTCGGACTGGCGGGCTTCGGGGCGTCCGCGCTCTCCGGCGAAGGGGCAACACCAGACGGCGAGACTGAGCGCGACCGGGCCGATTCCGTCAATGCGCCGCCGTACCTGCCTCACCTCTCCCTCTGCTATTACCGCGAGCAGTATCCGACCGCGAAGGTCGCCGAAATTCTCGAACCATACCGCGATCTGGAAGTCGGCACGCTGCGGATGAACTACGTGACACTCGCCGCCGTGCCGCACTCGGATTTCGATCGCTTCCCGCCGCTTACCCGGATTGCCGACCTACTGATCGGCTAAGGAGAGTAACGCCTGTGACGACGCCCGCCCCGATAACCCCCGCGCCGCCCCGAACGGTCTTTGTGATCGGCTCCGGCCCGATTGTCATTGGCCAGGCGGCGGAATTCGACTATGCGGGGACGCAGGCGTGCCGGGCTTTGCGCGAAGAAGGCGTTCGCGTCGTCCTCGTCAACTCGAACCCGGCGACGATCATGACGGACGAAGACATCGCCGATGTCGTCTACATCGAACCGCTGACCGTGGATGTGCTGCGGCGGATCATTCAGCGCGAGCGGCCGGATGGGTTGCTCCCGACGCTCGGTGGGCAGACGGGGCTCAATCTCGCCGTCCAGTTGGCGGAAGCGGGCGTGCTCGACAAGTATCATGTCCGTTTGCTCGGCACGCCACTCGAAGCGATCAGAAAGGCGGAAGACCGTGCGCTCTTCAAGGAGACGCTGGAAAGCCTCGGCGAACCGGCGATTGCCAGCACGATCTGCCATTCGCTCGAAGAGGCGCGCGCGTTCGCCCTCAGCGTCCCGCCGCCGCTGATCGTTCGGCCTGCCTACACGCTCGGTGGCACGGGTGGAGGCATCGCGGATTCGTGGGACGATTTGGATACGAAAGTGCTCGCCGGCCTCCACGCCAGCCCGATCCACCAAATTCTGCTCGAACGCTCGCTGCTTGGCTGGAAGGAAGTCGAGTACGAGGTGATGCGGGATAGCGCGGATACCTGCATCACGATCTGTAACATGGAAAACTTCGACCCGGTCGGCGTCCACACCGGGGATAGTATCGTCATCGCGCCGTCGCAGACTTTGTCGGACCGCGATTACCAGATGCTGCGCTCGGCGTCGCTGCGGATCATCCGTGCCCTCGGCATCGAGGGTGGCTGCAATATCCAGTTCGCGCTCGACCCGCGCTCCTCGCAGTATTACGTCATCGAGGTCAATCCGCGTGTCAGCCGCTCCTCCGCGCTCGCCTCGAAGGCGACGGGCTACCCCATTGCGCGCGTTGCGGCGAAGATCGCGATTGGCAAACTCCTGCGGGACATTCCAAACGCCGTGACGACGAAGACGACTGCCGCCTTCGAGCCTGCACTCGATTATTGCGTCCTGAAAATCCCCCGCTGGCCATTCGATAAGTTCCACCGTGCCGAACGGACGATTGGCACGCAGATGAAGGCGACAGGCGAGGTGATGGCGATTGACCGCTCATTCGAGGCAGCGATCCAGAAGGCGGTCCGTTCGCTCGAATGGGACGAGCGCGACCTCGATTGGGAAGAGAAGACATGGGACGGCCCGGAGGGCGCGGACATTCTCGATGATCTCGTACGCCGCCCGAATGACCAACGCATCTGGGCGCTGATGGCCTCACTCCGGCGCGGTATGCCGGCGGACACGATTGCCGCCACGACGGGCATTGATCCGTGGTTCACGCGCCGCCTCGCCGCTATCGTCCAGATGGAGGGGCGCATTCAGCGCGAGCCATTGACCGACGAATTGCTCTGGGAAGCGAAGCGGATGGGTTTCGGCGATGCCTGGCTTGGGCGGTTGACCGGAACGCCGGAGGCCGAAATCGCAGCACGGCGGCGGGCGGTCGGCATCGTGCCGGTCAGCAAGATGGTGGACACCTGCGCGGCGGAGTTCGACGCGGCGACACCGTACTTTTACACGACCTATGAGGACGAGAATGAGGCCGAGCCGCTGCCTGGCCCGAAGGCGGTCGTCATCGGTAGTGGCCCGATCCGCATCGGTCAGGGCATTGAGTTCGATTACTCCTGCGTGCAGGCGGCGCATGCCCTGCACGCGGCGAATGTTCGCTCGATCATGCTCAACAACAATCCCGAAACGGTCAGCACCGATTTCGACACATCGGATCGCCTCTATATCACACCGCTCGATGAAGAGGGTGTGATGGACATTCTCTATCATGAAGGGGCGGGGATTCCTAACCCCCCAACCCCCTTCCCGTATCGGGAAGGGGGAGCCATAGGGGCGTACCCCTGTCTCTTATACACATCTGACGCTGCC
>CALBSO010000136.1 GCA_937968015.1 uncultured Thermomicrobia bacterium | reverse complement strand
TAAGAGACAGCCCCGGCCTGTGCCGAACAAGAACAAAAAGAAAAAGAAGAAGCGGTAGATGTACCCACCCCCGGCCCCTTCCTTTTAGGGAGGGGTCCCTTACTTCCGCGCCAGATCAATAAAGACCGCCACCACGCCGATCGTATTGAACAGGCTGTGCAGTGTCATGGTCGCGAGTGTGGACTTCGTCTTCTCGTAGACAATGGCGAGGGTGAGGCCGACGACGAAGATGCTGGCGAGAATGAGCGGGATCGCGTGCGCGGCGGAGAAAACCGCCGCGCTGAGGACGACACCGCCGACCGCTGACCAACGCGTGCGCAGCCAGCCATAGAGCATGCCACGAAACAGCAACTCCTCGATGATCGGCGCGACAATCGAGGCCGTGATCAGCGCGAGGATGAGCCGCGCCCATGAGAAACCACCGCCGCCGGTGAGGTCTTTCACCTGCGGGTTCTCTGCTTTCCCGCCATAGAAGAGTTTGACGATCACTGCGGAGACGAGCGCGGCCGCGAGATACATGCCAAGCAAGATCGGAATCACCAGCGCGAAATAGACCCCCGGCGGTCGTCGCGCACCGAGTGCCGACCAGCCAACGTGATACTTCCGTACGGTGACGAGCCAGATCAACAACAGAATGACACCGTAAATCACGATGTTAATCGCGGTATTCTCGGCAAGGACTTTCGTACTCGTCGGTTTGCTCGCCGTGGGTGTGCTCGTGCTCGATGGCACAAAGGCGGCAACAATCGTCAGAAGCAAACCGAGCAGTAACGGTAAAGACGCAACGACAATATCCCAGAATCCCCATGGCACGCGATCCGGGCCAATGACGGTAATGGGTGGAGGCACCGGCCCGGGCGGGAAAACTGGTGAATTCCCGTACAGCGGGGCGCCCGCATACGGCCATCCGGGCGCATGCGGCTGCGGCGGCACAGCCCAATACGGCGGCCGTAGATTCGCGCCGGGCGGGCCTTGCGGGGGAAGAAAAGAGGGTGCAGGCGCGCGAACATCATTCGGAGGCGGTACTGTGGATCCATCAGCGGATCGCGTCGCGTCGGGCGGTGGAATGGACATCGGCGGTCGTTCCCTTCATCGGTTGGCGGCGCATCGCACCGGCAAACAGTGTACGTCAAAACCGCTGCCATCGTTGCACCGGCGATGCCAGCGGGCGGTATACTAGCGCGAGTGGATGCATGTACGGGGAGAAATGGAGAGCATCATGCCGAAGTTCGGCGCGCACATGAGTATTTCGGGCGGCTGTTTCCGCTCGATGGAGTGGGGCCAGCAGGCGGGCTGCGAGGTCGTCCAACTCTTTTCCAAGAATGAGCGGCAATGGCTCGGCAAACCGCTGACCGACGATGATATCGCGAAGTTCGCGGAGGCACGCACGCGCACAAATGTCCAGCCCGTGATGATCCACGATTCCTATCTCATCAACCTCTCCTCTCCGAACGACGACTTGTGGGAAAAGTCCATCAATGCGTTCCGGGATGAGTTGCTTCGTGCGCGGGCGCTAGGCGTTCCCTACGTGAACACGCACCCCGGCTCGCATGTCGGTTCCGGCGAGCAGGAGGGCCTGGACCGGATGGTTGCGGCCCTCAATCGTCTCGGCGCGGAGGGCGCGTACGACGGGGTGACGGTGCTGCTCGAAACGACCGCCGGGCAGGGCACGAATCTCGGCGCGAAGTTCGAACACCTCGCCTACATCATCGAGCATATGAGCGAGCCGGATGCGTTCGGTGTCTGTGTGGATACCTGCCACATCTTCGCGGCGGGTTACGACCTCCGCACGCCGGAAACGTACGCAGCAACGATGGCGACGTTCGACCGTCTCGTCGGATATGACCGGATCAAGGCGCTCCATCTCAACGACGCCCTCCAGCCATTCGGAGATCGCAAGGACCGCCATACCGCGATTGGTGAGGGGCATATCGGCCTGGAGGGCTTTCGCAACGTCGTCAACGATCCGCGTCTCGCGCATCTTCCGATGGTACTGGAGACGCCGAAGAGTCCGGATTGCCACGAAGATGTGGAAAACATCGCCCGGCTGCGTGGCTTGATTGCCCAACCACCGATCGTCGCGTAACGCCGTGGCTGGCCCAATTCTCCTTGTTGGCGGTGAGGCGTTCACACAGCCCTTCGACCGCTTTCATCTCCGCTTCCTTCGCGCGGCGGCGCGCGGCGATCGGCCGACCATCGCCTTCCTGCCCACCGCATCCGAGCGTTTTCCCGATGACGAGACGGAAGACGCCGCCTATCGCCTCGGCAAGATGGGCGTCGTCGCGACCATCCCGATCCGCGCGCGGTCCGACGCGGAGAACCCGGCCTACGCCGACGGTATCGAGGCGGCAGAGGTGATCTACCTCGGCGATGGCGATCCGGGGCGGCTCGTGCGCATCATCCACGGCACCAGGACGGCGACAGCAATCGCGATGGCATATCACCGGGGCGCAATGTTGATCTGTGCGGGCGCGGGCGCGGCGGCGCTCTGTGTGGATGTTCCCGCCCGACCCGACGACGTGCCCGCCCGGCCAGGCGAACCATACTTCCGCTGGTTCCCCGGCCTCGGCATCCTCAGCGGCATGGTCGTCCTTTCCCGCTACAATCGCACGCCCACAGTCTGGCTCCGGCGGCTGAAGGAGACAACGCCAAACAATGCGCCACTGCTCGGCATAGACGACGTGACGGGGCTTGTCTGGATGGACAACCGCTGGACTGTCGTCGGTTATGGCCGCGTGGTCGTTGCGCACGCCCTCACCGAAACATCGTTCGGCGCGGGCGAAACCGTTCCTCTTCCGCCACCAGCGGAAGGCGATTAAACCGCCGCGAGGGTCGTGACGCGAGACAAGGCGGTGCGGAGGCGTTTGTCGCGGGTGGCGGGATGCACCGTGCCGAGCGCGACGGCGACATCGCCGTGGAAGGTGGCGAAGCGGGCAATTTCGGCGGCGAGATCGGTAACGAGTTGCGGATCACGCGGTGCGTCCCCCTCGAACCAGAGGCCTTTGACGCGCAGCACACGGCGCTTGCGATCGAGTGACGGATCGAGGCGCGCGACGAAGCGGTCGCCCCAAAGCACGGGCAACGTGTATGGGCCGTACTTCCGCTTTGCCGCCGGGACATAGACTTCCCATGTGTAGTCGAAGCCCCAGATCGCAGCGAGCCGTTTGCGATCCCAGACGAATGGATCGAGCGGCGCGAGGATGATGGCGCGCCGCTCCGCGTCCGTGACCGGCATCGCCGACAGAAGATGCTCAACCTGATTCGGCGCGATGTAGAAGGTTGCGCGAATACCTTCGACAGCGACGGGCACCGCCTCGCCAGCCACGATAGCGGGTTTGATGCCACCGGTACCCATTGCCAAGCCCGCGTAGGTCACGTCCCGTTGCGCGAAATGCAGTGCGCGCTCCGCTTCCGTCACTGGCGTCACATCCACGCTCGGTGGCAGCATCCGGTCGGTTAACTCATAGAACCGTTGCGTCCGTTCCCGATGGTGCACCATCAGGAAGCCACGGCGCAGCAGCGTCTGGAGCGCGACTTGCGAGCGGCGGGTCGTGCCCCACCCGTACTCCATCGGCGCGCGGTCATCCTCGTCCATGAAATCGCGGGCGGCGAGCGGGCCGCGGGCGCGGATCGTCTCCAGGACGCGCTCGGTCATCTGGCGCATCACTTCCGGGTGTGCCTGCTCCATGCGCGTCGGCGAGCCGCGCCGCCGGTCATAGAAGCGCCAATCCTCCATCGGCAATATTGCGTGAATGCTGTGAAAATTCTCCACCAATGTCCGGTCGCGATACAGTGCGTCATCGAGATGCGTCGGCAGATAGCCGGGCATGCGCGTCCGCGCGATCAGGTGATGGTTGGCAGCAACGACACTGACTGGATCAACCTGGAGGATACCGATGTGCCGCACAAGTGCAAGCGGATGAACTGGCAATCCACCGTCCGCGTACAGTCCGCCGGGACGGCGAAGTAAGAAGGCACGCGCTTGCTCGGGCTGAATCGTTACTGGCGCCACAACCCTTGTCCGAACCGTCATGCCGACTCCTCTCTTATCCATCGTTGACAGAGATGAGTATCGCACATGCGTTCTGTACGTTCAAGAAGTCAATCGTCGTGTCGGCCCGCGAGTTCGTCGTCGGGAACGATCCGCACGGTCGGATCGGATTCCGCCTCCAGAATGAGCGTATCAACCCGATCAGCCTCACGGTGAGCGCGGCGAATCGCACGGAGACGGCGCAACTGGCGGAAGGCCGCTTCGGCCGGGTTGTCACCACGCTTCTGTGCGGCATCGGCGGCAGCGAGGATGTGGTCAATGTCATCCTGGTCGGTTGTCTCACGCGCGATGATCAGGTCTTGCACGAGCACATGAATAATCGCGGAGATCGGCACGGCGAGAATACCGCCAATCGGCCCGGCGAGCGTCGTCCCGGCGAGGATGGCGAGAATGACGGTGAGCGGTGAGAGGCCGACCGCATCACCTTGAATGCGCGGGACGAGGATATTCCCCTCGATCTGCTGCAAGACAATGATGAAGACGGCGACGATGATCGCTTTGACTGGCCCTTCGGTCAGCGCGACGAGGACCGCCGGCACACCACCAATCCACGGCCCGAGGATCGGGATAATCTCCGCCGCGCCCGCGATCAGTGCGAGCAGCGGCCAATATTCGATGCCAAAGAGGCCATACCCGATCGCACACGCGGCGCCGATGATGCCACAGAGGATCAATTGCGCCCGGAACCAGAGCCCAAGTTTCGTCTCGATGTGCGTCCAGATGTCGTTCACGCGCGTCCGCCGGGCCATCGGCACGAATCCGAGCAACGAGCGGCGAATCAGCGTGCGTTCAGTGAGCCAGTAGTATGAGATGAGAATGACCGTGACGATCGAGAGCAATGTGCCAAAGAGACTCGACACGACATTGAGCGCCTGTTCCTTCAGCACGCCGCTGATGTCGGGCGGGTTATCCGACAATTGGCGGAGTTGTGTCGCGCCGTTGTGCGCCGCATTGCGTATCCATGCCTGGTCACTGTTCGCATACCGCTGTTCGAGGTGGTCGGCGACACGCGGCAGGTTGGTAACAAAATCCGTCCCCTGCGCCACGATGGGAGGAATGATGAAGGCGATCAGCCCACCAATGACCGCGAAGATCAGCAGATAGACGCTGAGGATGCTCGCGGGCCGATTGAAGCCCATTCGTCGGAGCCGACGCGCGAGCGGGTCAATCGCGGTCGCGAGCAAGATGCCAATGAGCAAGAGAAAGAGCAGGCCCGTAACCTTGAGGAGCAGGTTCGCGATGAAGATGACGAAGAGCGCCGCCGCCGTGAAAAGCATCACGCGCCCGACGGTCAGGCCATACGGCGGTGGTGATCCGTTCGGCGCGGGTCCTTGCGGCGTGGACATGATTTCCGCTCCTCTCACCTCGCACGATGGATCAGCGCGGCCACTATCTGCTGCTCTCGCAGTATAGCACCGGCAGTGCCCCGGTCGGGCATCTCATCGCCACGTCTATCCTTCGTGATGATTGCTGGAACCCGGTGATATTCCGAGGCGTATAATAGAGTAAGATGCATGATGTATCGCGGCATTTCGTCAGGAGTAGACGGACATGGAGTCCTTGTTTCTCGTCTGCTTTCTCGTCGGCCTTTGCATGACGGTTCTCTCGCTCGTCCTCGGGCTGGGTCATCTCGGCGGGCTTCATCTCGGCCATGGCGGGGCGGCCCATGTTCTGGGGCATGGAGGCACGGCACACGCTACGACGACGGACACGCCAGCCGTGTCGAGTGGCTACCTGAACTTCACCACCGTGATGACCTTCGTCACATGGTTCGGTGGCGTCGGCTACTTGATCTCGCATTACACCGTCCTCGGCGGTGCGGCGAGCCTGATCGTCGCGACCGTTTCCGGCATCGGCGGCGGTTCCATCGTCGCGCTCTTTATCACGCGCGTCCTGGAACGGGGCCAAACGGAAGTGTTCGCGGCGGACTATCATATGCCGGGCACGGCTGCCCACGTCACCAGCACGATTTATCCTGGCTATGCGGGCGAAATCACATACACGCTGGCCGGTTCGACCCAAACATCCGCCGCGCGGAGCGTCGAAGGCGAGGAGATTGCGCGCGGGACGGAAGTCGTTGTTCTCAAGTATGAACGCGGCGTTGCCTATGTGGATACCTGGCAGCACGCGCTCGGTGAAGGAAGTAGTGTCCCGGGGGAAGTAACGAGTAACGAGTAACGAGTAGCGAGAAGGAACTAAACCCCTCGCTACTCGTTACTCGTTACTCGTTACTCGTGTGGGGTAGGAAAGGGAAATTGCCATGAATCCAATCGTGATCATCGTCGTCTTGCTCGTTGTCGCCCTGTTCGTCACGTTGACGGTCCTCGCCAGCATGTTCCAGAAAGTAGGGCCGAATGAGGCATTGATCGTCTCCGGCTTCGGTGGCACGAAAGTCGTGCATGGCGGCGGGCGTGTCGTGTGGCCGCTCGTCCAGACCTCCCGGCGGCTCTCGCTGGAGTTGATGTCCTTCGATGTCGCCCCGCAGCAGGCGTTATACACGAAGCAGGGTGTCGCCCTCAATGTCGAGGCGGTCTCGCAAATCAAGGTCAAGAACGACCCGCAGAGCATTCTCACCGCCGCCGAGCAGTTCCTTTCCAAACCGCCGCAGGAACGCCAGAGTCTCATTCGTCTCGTGATGGAAGGCCATCTACGCGGCATCACGGGCCTACTCACTGTCGAGAGCATCGTCAAGGAACCGGAGATGGTCGCCGCCCAGGTCCGTTCCGGCGTCGCGGACGACCTCTACAAGATGGGCCTCGAAGTGATCTCGTTCACGATCCGCGACCTACGTGACGACAACGAATACATCGCGAACATGGGCCGCCCGGATATCGCGCGCATCAAGCGGGAGGCGGATATCGCCACCGCCGAAGCGATGCGCGATACCGAGATTCGGAAAGCGCAAGCCGTGCGGGAAGCGGCCGTCGCGACTGCGATGGCGGATCAGGAGACGACCATCGCCCGCGCCGCCTCGGAGACGAAGCAGGCCGAAGCGATCCGCGACCTGAATTTGAAGAAAGCGGAGTACGAGCAGAGTGTCCGCTCTCAGCAGGCGCAGACGGACAAGGCGTATGACATCGAGGCGAACATCGCGCAGCAAAAGGTCGTCGCTGAGCAGGTGAACGTCGAACTCGTCCGCAAGCAGCGCGAGGCGGAAGTGCAGCAAGCGGAGATTAAACGGCGTGAATCCGAACTGATCGCGACGGTCCTGCGGCCCGCGGAGATTGACAAGCAGAAGATCGAGGCACTCGCCGGCGCTGAACAAAACCGCCTGCGGCTCGAAGCCGAGGGCCGCGCCGCCGCCATTCGCGTCACCGGTGAAGCGGAAGCCGATATCATCCGTCAGAAGGGCCAGGCGGAAGCGGACGCGATGCAGAAGCGCGCCGACGCCTTCGCGATGTATAGCCAGGCCGCCGTGCTCGACAAGATCCTCACGAGCCTGCCGGAACTGGCGCGCAGCCTCGGCGAATCGGTCAAGGCGATTGATTCCGTGACGATCGTCTCGACGGGTGCGGATGGTTCCGCCGCGAGCAAGATGACGAATGATGTCGCAACGATGGTCGCGCAAGTGCCTGCCCTCGTGGAGGCGCTCAGCGGCGTCAACATCGCCGATCTGATTAAGTCCCTGCCGGGCTTGCAGACCGCATCCGGCAGGAATGACGGCATTGTCGTCAATGGCAAGGCGACGCCGACCGTCGCCGAGGAATCACCGACCGGCAAATAATAGGGCGCGCGGATCGCGCTCCCTATTCTGTGTTTGAAATGAGATGGTAGCACGCTTCCAGCCAGCCCGGAGAATGTTCCGTTGTAGGAGTACTCAAAGCCGTCGTGACCGCCAGTATAGGATGACGTACCAGATTGCGAGCACCAGCGCGACGCCAAGCCCACCGAAGAAGACGGCGTGGAGAACGGTATCGTCGCTTCGGTCGCGGCGGATCGTAATGAGGATGAGCACGAGGGCGATCAGGACGGTCGCTGTCGCGATCGCATGAACGATCCGGTTCGTAATGACGTGCAGGGCGTGTACTGCCCGTTCGGTCGCCTGCTCCGTCGCCTGCGTCAACAGTTCGCCTCGCTCCACCTGGGTGAGCAGACGGTCGAGCCGGCCGGGAAACTCCATCGCCATTTCGCCGTACTGGATCGCTGCCTGGCGGGCTTGCCGGAGCAGACGCTCCGGCGCGAGCAAGCGCGCGATCGCTTCCTGCCCGAAGGGCTGCGCGACCGCGAGCACATTGAAGGTCGGATCGAGACGCCGCCCCAGCCCTTCGATCATCACAAGCATCTTCAATAAGAGCGCGAGGTCGGGCGGCAGGCGGAGATAATGTCGCCGCACGAGCGCGAGCAGATCATTGAGCAGCGTCGTCACGTCCAGTTCTTCCAGCGTCACACCGTAATATTGCGCCATCAGCCGCCGGATGTCACGGAGCAAGAGCGCGTGATTGGTCCGCGCGCCGCCGACGATGCCGAGGCGGTAAAGGTAACGCGCGATCTGGTCCGCATCCTGGCCGACGATAGCGAGTAAGAGAAAGAGCAGGTTCGTCCGCGTCGTCTCGTCAATTGTGCCAACCATCCCGAAGTCAATCGCGCCGATCACCCCGCCATCGAGGACGAAGAGGTTGCCGGGGTGGAGATCGGCGTGGAAAAAGCCATCCTCAAAGACCTCCTGGAGGACGATCCGCGCGCTCTGCTCCGCAATCCGGGCGGGAGAATATCCGGCGGCGTCGAGCGCGGCGACATCATCTATGCGCGAGCCATGCATCCGCTCCATCGTGATGATCTGCGTCGTCGTGTACTCCCAGCATATCGCCGGGATGCGCACATGCGGGTTGTTGGCGAAGTTGCGCTGGAAGACTTCGGCGTTCTTCGCCTCACGCAGGTAATCCAGTTCGTTCCGTAGCGTCCATGCGAACTCATCCACGAGCGCCGGCACGTCAATACCGGTGCGTTCGACGACCCTTAGCCGCGTCTCCATCAGATGAGCAATCCGCGCGGCAATGCGAAGATCGAGCGCGACCTGGTCGCGCACACCGGGTCGTTGCACCTTAACAACGGCATCAATCCCACCGGGCAGCGTGACCGCATGCACCTGGCCGATGGACGCGGCGGCGAGCGGCGCGGGGTCGAAGAATGTGAACAGGTCGTCAATCGGCCGCCCCAAGTGCTCCTCAATGCGTGCGGTGATGTGCGCGGTCGGCGCGGCAGCAACGGCATCTTGCAGTTTCTGGAGTTCCGCGATATATGCGGGCGGCAGGAGATCCGGGCGGGTGCTAAGGATTTGCCCGAGTTTGATGAAGGTCGTGCCGAGTTCTTCGAGCGCCTGCCGCAGTTCCGCAGGGCGACGCAACACGACCGAGTCCGGTTCGTCATAGGCGGCGGCGCCGAAGGGCCAGAACTGCGGGCGCACGGCGAACCCGTGCCGCGCGAGAATCTGCAAAACTTCGCGATACCGTGCCCGTGGCGTTGTTGCTGGCATCGCTACTCCCGGTGGCGACGATCACTCACGGCTGCATCATCTCCGCCATCACCTTTTCCCGCAACGAGAGCAATCGGGCGGCGCTACAGCAGTTCCTCGCATCCGAGGTCATGCATGGCGAGTCGCGTTCGCGAGTTCCATCAGCACATCAGACATGTGTCCGCAATCCATCATGCCTTCGCCTCAATACCAACAAGAGAGGCGTGGTGCGCGAAAATGCACCACGCCTCCGACGTTCCGAACCATGTCGTGTTTATCGGGCGAGCGCCCCCATCGGGTCCCACGCGGGGAGGACGATCGGTTCCTGATCGAGCGCGTCTCGCAGTGCGGCGGGGAGATATTCCTTGCGGGCGGCGATCTCGAACATGAACTCGTCGTACCACGAGTCATTCATCGTATAAAAGCCCTTCTGACCGTTCTCTGCGCCCCAGGAGTTCTCGACCCGCCAGCGGCGCGGCGTGCCGTCAACAACGTCCACGCCTGTGAAGAGCATCGCGTGCGTCATCTGCGTCTCGTGATAATCCAGACGCGCGTCTTTTTCCAGCGGGAAGGTGGTGTCGTAGAGCGTCTCGTAATCAAACAGCCGCTTGTCCCAGATACCGAGCGTACGCTGCATCATCTTGCCGACATCGCAGCCGAACCAAACGGGATCGCCCGCTTCAAGCGTCCGCTTCGTGATCTCCTTCATCAGCGCAATGTCCACATTCAGATAGATCACGCGCTCGCCGCCGACGATGTTACCGAGGTACTGCACCGTAAACGTCCGTCCGACCGGGCTGCTTGCGCGCGGATCATGGACGAGGCAGACATAGTCATCGAGCGGCAGATCCACGAACTCGGCGGCGAACTGCGGGGGCGTCAACTCGTCGGTGCGATGGAAGGCGCCCTCTTTGTCCTTCCACTGCCAGACAAAGCGCTCCGGTGGTGTACCGAGATGGATGCAGAGGATACGGTGGACGACCTGTACATACTCCTGCTTCGTCGCGCGCAATGCCTCGAGGCTCTCACCGGCGTTATGCATCTCCCGTAATACCTTCGCACCCTCACGCAACTTACTGCGGAGGATCGTGTTCATCCGCCGCGTGCTCGATGAACTCTCCGTCTCCGGCATCAACGCCTTCGGGACGAGGCCGTGCTTCTCAACGAGATTGACGAACATGTTCCACTGCCCACCATCGCCGAGTGGGCCTTCAAGGAGAAAGGCGACGAACCGGTCGTCTACATCGCGGTCCGCCGTTTCGATGATTGCCTCGAAGAAATAGTTGGTGCGCTCCAGTTTGTCCCAGAACATCGTGTAGTTCTGCGAGAACTCGAACTCCTTGGTGTTCATCTTCTTCATCGCGGCGACGCGCAGCAGGTTGAGACCCGCGAACATCCAGCAGCGGCCACTCTGCTTCTGGTTCGTCACGCTCCAGTCGTCGAGGAAGGTCGAGAAGGTGTGGTCGGTATGCGTGACGATCCCACGATTGAGCGTGACATCGTCCACCGTGATTTGCGTGACGGCATTCTGCGCCAGCCGATAGACGGGATTCGCGGCGAATGCATCCCCGAAGTGCGTCAGCGTTTCGCTTGTCAGCGCGCCCGCCTCGTCGCCGTCGGTGGCGGTTGGCCGCGTCAATGTCTGGGCCATTGCGGTTGCTCCCTTCCCATGATTTCGACCCGATCGTTGTGACGATGGCGTCGCGGCAGACGCGTATCATACGCCCCATCGCGCTCCGCGTTCTCCGCCACCTTCGTATAGCGTACCACGCCGGAACGACATACGAAAGCCATGCGACACGCCAACGCACGATGCCACGGCGTCGCATCATACGTACACCTTTCTGGTATACTGACGCGGGTTGGGGCGCATGCCCCAAGAGCGGCACGATGAGGGTCAGACCACCGCATGACGGAGACGCTGACAGCCGAGCATCTCGATCTCGACCATGATGAGCGCAATGATGCGCCCGTCCCGATTGCCCACATCAGCCTCGATACGATTACCGTGCGGCACGAACCGCAGCGGGACGCCTTTCGCCCGACCTTCGCAATCCACACCCTCGGCTGCAAACTGAATACCGCTGACGCGCAGGCGATCTCTTTCGCGCTCATCGAGCAGGGCTTCGCGGAGGCGCCGTTCGATGCGCCCGCCGACCTCTATATCGTCAATACGTGCACCGTCACACACATCGCGGACAAAAAAGGCCGCCAGTATCTCCGCAAGGCCCGCGCAAATGGCGGCGCGGGCGCGTTGGTCGCCGCTATCGGCTGCTACACAGCGGTCGCCCCGGATGACGCCACGGCGATGACGGAAGTGGACCTCGTGCTCGGTTCGGTGGACAAGGAGCGCGTCGTCGCGGAGGCCGTCGAGCGGTTCGCGGACCGACTCGCGGCGGTCGGCTTGCGCGACACACACTTGCACACTCACGCCGGGCATCGCACGCGACGCACGATCAAGATCCAGGAAGGGTGCGACGCGAACTGCACATTTTGCATTGTGCCGCTCGCGCGCGGCCGCTCGGTGAGCGTTGCTGCGGATCGCGTCTGCCGCGCGGTCGCGGAAAGTGCGACGATGGGCTATCAAGAGGTGGTGCTGACCGGAACCTATGTTGGGATGTATCGGGAGACGAGCGGACAGTCGGCAGTCGGCAGCCGGCAGTCCGTTGTAGGGGCGGTTCGCGAACCGCCCGCTTCAGCCTTCAAACTCCCTGACCTGCTGGACCGTATCCTCAGTGGCCCAACGCCCCCTCGCATCCGTCTCACGAGCGTCGGCCCCGCCGAACTGAAGCCGGATTTGCTCGCCTGCTGGTCAGACAAGCGGATGGCGCGCCATCTGCACATGCCGATCCAGTCCGGCTCAGCCCGCGTGCTCCGGGCAATGCGCCGCCGCTATAACCCCGATCAGTTCCGGCGCGCTGTCGCACGGGTACGCGCAGCGATCCCTGATTGCTCGATCACGACCGATGTCATCGTCGGCTTTCCTGGCGAGACGGAGGCAGATTTCGCGGAAACGCTCGCGCTCTGCCGCGAACTGGCGTTCACCAAAATCCATGCGTTCCCGTACTCCGAGCGCGCGGGCACCGAAGCGGCGGGGATGAGAGATCAGGTGCGGCCGGAAGTGAAGAAGGAGCGAATGGCACGCCTGCTCGCCCTCTCGAACGAACTCGCGCACGCCTATCACCAGCACTTCGTCGGGCGCACAATGGACGTCCTCTGGGAAGATCGCGAGCCGGACGGACGGTGGAGCGGCCTGACCGATAATTATCTCCGCGTCCTCGCGACAACGAACGACGACTTGCATAACCGCGTGCTGCCGACGCGGCTCCTGCGCGCAGAATCGGCATACCTCGACGGTGCGATCGTGGCGGAGGTGCAGTAACGTGGTAGGACGCTATACGCACCCGGCGATGGGGCAAATCTGGAGCGAGCGACACCGGATTGACACGATGGTCCGGGTCGAAATCGCCGTCTGCGAGGCGTGGGCCGAGCGGGGTGCGATCCCGGCGGAGGCGTTGGAGACCATCCGCACCGCGTCCGCCGATCCTGAACGGGTCCGCGACATTGAGCGACGCACCGACCACGATACGACGGCGTTCCTCTGGGCGATGGGGGAGACGATCGGCGACGCTGCCCGCTACGTTCACATGGGTCTGACCAGTTCGGATGTCGTGGATACGACACTTTCGTTGCTCACCGTGGATGCACTCGATCTCATTCTCGATCAACTGTCTGACTTCGAGCGGGCGGTCACGCGGCAGGCCATCACCCACAAGATGACGTTGATGATCGGGCGCACACACGGCGTCCATGCCGAGCCATTGACCTTCGGTTTCGTGCTCGCGATGTGGGTAGACGAGATTCGCCGCCATAGAACGCGAATCGAGGCGGCCCGCGCGCAGATGGCCTACGGCAAGATCAGTGGCGCGGTCGGCACGCACGCCCATGTGCCGCCGGAGATCGAGGAACGCGCGTGCGCGCTCCTTGGCTTGTCAGCCGCGCCTGTCAGCACCCAAATCCTCCAGCGTGACCGCCACGCACAGGTCATCATGGCGCTTGCGCTCCTTGCGACCTCGCTGGAGAAATTCGCCGTCGAAATCCGCCACCTCCAGCGCACCGAAGTGCATGAAGTTGAGGAGCCATTCGGCGGTAGCGGCGCGAAGAGACCCCTCGAAGATGACAACCTGCCGGTTTCCTTGGGTGTGGCGGCAGATCAGCAAGGATCGAGCGCGATGCCGCACAAGCGGAACCCGCACAAGACCGAGCGAATCAGCGGCCTCGCGCGGATCGTCCGGTCCTACAGCATTGCCGCGATGGAGAACGTCCCGCTCTGGCACGAGCGCGACATCTCCAATAGCGCGCCGGAGCGAATCATCTTCCCGGAGTCCTTCACCCTCACCGACTACATGCTCCGCCTCTTCACGCGGATCATGGACGACCTCGTCGTCTTCCCGGAGCGGATGCGGGAGAACCTCGAATCCACGCACGGTCTCGTCGCCTCGCAGCGCGTCCTGCTCGCGCTTACGGAGCATGGTATGGCGCGGCAGGACGCCTATAAGATCGTTCAGAGCGGCGCGATGGAGTCGTGGGCGACGGGCGAGCCATTGCAGACCATCCTCGGTCGCAATGTAATGGTTACCGAACTGCTCGCGCCGGACGAACTGGCGACGCTCTTCGATCACGGCTACCACCTGAAGCAGATTGATACCGCGTTCACTCGCCTCGGCATCGGAGAGGGGTGAGGCCGGTGGATGCGCTCCTGACCACTGATCTCCCCGGCTTGACGCTCTTTCGGCGCGGCAAGGTACGCGATACCTATCGCCTCTCCGACGATCTGCTGCTGTTTGTGACGACGGATCGTATTTCCGCCTTCGATGTCGTCATGCCGAACGGGATTCCAGACAAGGGCAACGTGCTCACCGGTCTCTCACGCTTCTGGTTCGCCCGCATGCACGATCTCGTCCCCAATCACCTCGTCTCCGCCGATGTTGCCGATCTCCCACCTTCTCTCGCCGCTCAACGGGATATGTTGGATGGGCGGATCATGATCGGTCGGCGCGCCGAACGGATTGACATCGAGTGCGTCGCGCGCGGCTATCTCGCGGGTTCGGGTTGGACGGAGTACCGGAAGACGGGCAGCGTCGCTGGGTACGACCTCCCCACCGGTCTCACCGAGAGCGCGCAATTGCCGCGCCCGCTCTTCACGCCGGCCCTGAAGAACGACGCCGGGCACGACGAGAACATCACGCCCGTGCGGCTGGCGGCGGAAGTCGGCGCCGACCTCGCGCGGGTACTGGAACGGAAGACACTGACGCTCTACGCCGAGGCGAGCGCCTATGCCGCCGCGCGCGGCATCATCCTCGCGGACACAAAGTTCGAGTTCGGCTACATAGATGGCGGACTGGTGCTGATTGACGAACTGCTGACGCCCGATTCATCTCGCTTCTGGGATGTGACGACGTATGAACCGGGCCGCGCGCAGGCGAGCATGGACAAGCAGCCGCTCCGCGATTGGCTGGAGACCGCCGGCTGGGACAAGCAGCCGCCCGCACCGACGCTGCCGCACGATGTGGTGGACGCGACGCGGGCCCGGTATCTCACGGCGTACGAGCGGCTTACCGGCGCGCCGCTGGAGAGACGATGATCCTCGCCAAGTCATACTTTCAGTTACCTCTCTCTTTCGCTGAGCGTATCGCGGCGGTAACGGGCATGTCGTTCGAGGAAGCGCTGCTGAACTACACGCCGTACTACAACGAACTGCAACAACCGGAGCGAGACTTTGACGTCGTGCGACCGCACGAGTGGGATTTCGACCCTGCGCATCCGCGGTGGCAAGCCTTGCTCACCGCTCTCCATAGCGGGGTGGATCCCGCGGCGTACGTATATACGCAGACCGCACCGATCACCGTACCGTCGCGAGTGAATTATCGTCCTTGCTTCAACTACGATTACGAGGCGGAGACCAGGGCGATACGAATTCATTTTGCGAACAACGCGCCGAACGGTGAGGCGTTACGCCAGGGGCAAATCCTGTCTCGACACGACGATCTGCACTGTCTCTTCATGGAGATCGCACACATGCACCCGGAGGCGGAGCGTGTACGCGGCGCATCATGGCTCTATAATCTTCCCGCGTATCGCCGGCTCTTCCCGCCAGAATTTGTCGCGAACATCCAACCGCTCGGCTATGTGTGGCAGTTTGTCGCGTTATGGGGTCAGTTTCTCGACCACTGCGGTGAGACGAAAGCCGAGATGGCACAGGCGTTTCTTTCGTGTCTCGCCACGAAAACGACGGTGAATGGACTCGCATCCTGCTTTCCCTATCAGGTGCTCACGACAACATGCGGGATTGACTATTTCTATCGTTTCTACGACGTCAATTTCCCCTCTCCATTGCCTGAGCAATGGAGAGGGGACAGGGGGTGAGATATGCCACGATGGCAGGCGGGTGTGACGGTGATGCTCAAACCCGTCGTCAATGACCCGCAAGGTCTGGCCGTTGAGAGCGGCCTCCGACAACTCGGCTACGGCGGCGTCTCGAATGTGCGCGTCGGCAAGTACATCGAACTGGCGCTCGTCGCGGAAGACGAGGCGGACGCGCGCACGAAGATCGAGGAGATGTGCGACAAACTACTCGCCAACCCGGTGATCGAAGATTACGCCTACGTCGTGGACGAAGCGTACGGCGACACTGATGCCGAAGATGACGAACTCGATAGCGAGGCGTGGTGAATTTCCCCTTCCGGGTGCGGGCGCCCTTTGGGCAGCATGGGCAGTATCGAGAAGGGGGCAGGGGGTGAGGGCACAATGAAATGCGCGGTCGTTTCCTTCCCCGGTAGCAATGGCGATATGGATGCGGTCTACGCACTCAGCGATGCGCTGGGCACACCCGCCGAGCGCGTCTGGCGCACCGAAACCGACCTCAGCCGCTTCGACGCGGTCGTGTTGCCCGGTGGTTTCTCGTACGGCGACTATCTGCGCGCCGGGGCGATAGCCCGCTTCGCGCCCGTCATGGAGGCGGTGGCAGAGTTCGCGGCGGCGGGGCGGCCTGTGGCCGGCTTTTGCAACGGCTTTCAGGTACTCACCGAGGCGGGGCTGCTCCCCGGCGTCCTGATGCGCAATGCAGGCTTGCGGTTCCGCTCTCATTGGGTCCATATCCGCGTCGAGCGGTCCGATACCGCGTGGACAGCGGATATCCCGCGCGGCACGGTCCTTCGCCTCCCCATCGCGCACGGTGAAGGGCGCTACGTCGTAGATACGGAGACGCTGCACCGCATCGAGACGGATCGGCAGATCGTCTTTCGGTACTGCACCGCGACCGGCGCGCTGGCGCCCGAGGCCAATCCGAATGGCGCGACGGCCCACATCGCCGGTGTCTGCAATCCCGCCGGGAATGTCGTCGGCCTGATGCCGCACCCGGAGCGCGGCGCGGAATCGCTGACCGGCGGCGATGACGGCCTGATGATCCTCCGCAGCCTGCTCGTCACCAGCGGCGTGGCCCGATGACGACCGAGACGAACAGTATGCGGATGTCGGCACCCAACGCACCCGCGACCGACGCCGATCTGCGCGAAGTCGCCCTTTCCCGCGCGGAATATGACCGGGCGGTGAAGATGCTAGGGCGGCATCCGGCGCGCGTCGAACTCGGCATGATCGGCGCGCTCTGGAGCGAACACTGCGGTTACAAGCACTCGCGCCCCCTCTTCAAAATGTTCCCGACGACCGGGCCGCGCGTCCTCCAGGGGCCGGGCGAGAATGCCGGCGTTGTAGACATCGGTGACGGCCTCGCCCTCGCCCTAAAGATGGAATCGCACAACCACCCGAGCGCGGTTGAGCCGTACCAAGGCGCGGCGACTGGTGTCGGCGGCATCGTGCGGGACATCTTTACGATGGGCGCGCGACCGATCGCCATCCTCGATGCGCTGCGTTTCGGCCCGCTCGATGAGCCGCACAATCGCTATCTGTTCGGCGGCGTGGTTGCCGGCATCGGCGGCTACGGCAACTCGCTTGGCATCCCGACCGTCGGCGGTGAGATCAACGTTCATCCGTCGTATCGCGGCAATCCGCTCGTCAACGCGATGTGTGTCGGCATCGCACCGCACGAGCGCGTCATGCGGGCGAGTGCGGGCGAGCCGGGGAACGTCCTCCTGCTCGTCGGCGCGGCAACGGGCCGGGACGGCATTCACGGCGCGACCTTCGCCTCCGGCGATCTCGATGAGGCGGCGATGGAGCGGCGGCCCGCCGTGCAGGTCGGCAATCCGTTCCTCGAAAAGCTCCTGATGGAAGCGTGCCTCGAACTCCTCGAAACGGACGATGTCGTCGGCATGCAGGACCTCGGCGCTGCAGGCATCACGAGCAGCGCGGTCGAGTGTGCGGGGCGAGCGGGCACGGGCATCGAGATTGACGTGCGCAAGATCGCGCGGCGCGAGCGCGGCATGACCGCCTACGAAGTGATGCTCTCAGAGAGTCAGGAGCGGATGCTCGTCATCGTCAAGCCGAATGCGGTGCAGCGCGTCCGCGACCGGTTCGCGCGGTGGGAACTTCATGCGGACGCGATTGGTGTCGTCACCGGTGATGGCCACGTCCGCATCCGCGACGGCGGCACGCTCGTCGTGGATATACCGACGCGTCTGCTTACGGAGGGCTGCCCAACCTACACGCCGCCCGCCGCCGAAAGCCCGGAGACGGTGGAGCGGCGCGCGTTTGATCCCTTGCAGGTATCGGATCTCGCGCCCGTGGATATCGTCGCCGCGCTCACGCGACTGCTCAGTCATCCGGATATCGCCTCTAAGCGCCCTGTCTGGGAGACGTACGATCATACGATTGGCACGAATACCGTGCTCGGCCCCGGCGCGGGCGACGCGGCGGTGCTCCGCGTGCGCGGCACCCGGCGTGGTGTCGCGTTGACGACCGATTGCACCGCGCGCTATTGCGGCCTCGACCCGTATCTCGGTGGCATGCACGCCGTGGCCGAGGCGGCGCGCAACCTCGCCTGTGTCGGCGCGGAACCCGTCGCCGTGACGGACTGTCTCAACTTCGGGAACCCGGAGCGTCCGGAGATCTATTTCCAACTCCGTGAAGCGGTGCGCGGCCTCGCGGATGCATGCCGGGCGCTCTTCATCCCAGTCGTGAGCGGCAATGTGAGCCTCTACAACGATGGCATCGCGGGCGCGATCCTGCCAACACCGATCGTCGGCATGGCGGGTGTGCTCGACGACCTTGACCAGCGGGTCGGCATGGCGTTCCCGCCGGACGCAACGCTATTGCTCCTCGGCCAAGCGACTGCGACGACGGGTGCGTCGCTCTACCTCGCGACTGTCCGCGATATTGAAGCGGGTATGCCGCCCGCGCTCGATCTCAACCTCGAAGCAGCGGTACAGGAGTGCGTGCGCCGGGTGATCCGTCAAGGACTCGTCCGTGCCGCGCACGACCTCGCCGATGGTGGTCTCGCGGTCGCCCTCGCCGAGGGATGCATCGCCGGACGTGTCGGTTGTGAAGTGGATGTGCCGGATGCGCTTTCGACCGCCGCTGGCGGCCGCCTCGACGCGCTCCTTTTCGGCGAAGCGGCGTCGCGCGTCATCCTCGCGGTCGCGCCGGAGGCCATTGGGCGGATCGAGGAGTGCGCGGCGGCCCGCGGCGTGCCCGTTTACATCCTCGGCCGGACGACGGAGACGCGTCAGTTCGCTCTGCGTGGCATCATGAACGTGCCACTGCACAATCTGATCACCGCGTGGGAAAACGCCCTCGCGTGAGACATGCGATACTGCTTCCAGAATGGCAACAATGCTTGGAGCGGCGATGGCACGACAGACTGATTCACAACTGATGACCTACGATGAGTACTGTTTACTGCCGGACGACGGGAAGCAGTATCAGGTGATCGAAGGAGAACTCATTGTGTCTCCCGCGCCACGAACGACGCATCAACGGATCATCGTTCAACTCATGGCGCTTCTTCATGCCCATGTTGAGGCGCATAATCTCGGCGTGGTCTACGTTGCGCCAACTGATGTTGTCCTCGATCCGATCACCGTCGTGCAGCCAGATATTCTCTTTATCCGGCGGGAAAATCTCGGCATCATCACCGAACTGAATATCCAGGGGCCACCCGATCTGTGCATCGAAGTGTTGTCTCAGGGAACGGAGCGTGTTGATCGTGAGCGGAAGAAGGTGGTCTATGCTCGATACGGCGTCCGGGAATACTGGATCATTGACCCTGTCCGCCAGACTGTGAGTATCTACGCGCGTGAGGGTGACGTCTTCGCGCTCCGGGTCGAGGCGACCGGAAACGATGCGGTTTCGAGTGGCGTGTTGACCGGCTTTCAGGTCATCGCGCGATCCATTTTCGCCTGAGGATGCACCTCAAAGTCAGTCGTTCATGCAAGGCTCAGGGATGGTAGCGGCAGGCTTCCAGCCTGATCCTCTCGGCACGATCCTTTCCGCGCCTGTGTTAGGATAGCGTGAGCGACCCAGTGACTTGAGCAGGGAGCCTGCTACCGTGTCTTCGACCGTAGATGCCGAACCGCCTCGCTATTCGCGCTGGAGCCCGAAAACCTGGGAGCCGTGGCAGCGCAACCAGTGGGCGATCTACGCATCAGTCCTCATTTCGTTCCTCAGTTTCACCTTTGTGATGCCGTTTCTTCCTCAATATGTCCAGCGGCTAGGCATCCACGACCCGAACCGTGCCGCGCTCTGGTCCGGCCTGCTCGTCGGCGTCAGTCCGCTCCTCGGCGGTATTTTGACCCCCTTCTGGGTGCGTGTCGCCGAGCGTACCGGCAATAAGCCGATGGTCCTTCGTTCCCTGATCGCCTACGTCATCCTGATTATGCTGATGGGTCTGGTAACGAACATCTGGCAACTGCTCGCCCTGCGCATCTGTCTTGGCATCTTCTCCGGCTTCAGTTCTTTCGCCCTCGCCGTGCTTTCCGTCACCGTGCCGAAGGAGCGTATTTCGCAGGCGATCGGTACCTTGCAATCCACGCAGTTCATCGCTGCCGCCCTCGGCCCGATCTTCGGCGGCACCCTCGCGGATACCATCGGGCTTCGGCAGACTTTTTTCGTCTCCGGCGCGCTCAGCGTGGTCGCCTGTGTCGTTTTCTTCTGCCTCTTTGACGCCACGCATGACCGCGCTGCCTCCCCCAAGCGCAAGGAACGCGCCTCCCTCTCCGTACTGGCGCATCTGCCCGGTTTCCTCGCCATTATGGTGACGCTCGTCTCGATCAGTTTCATCGAGCGGACTTTCGGCCCGTTGATCCCCCTCTACGTCCAGCACCTGCACGCCCCCGAGCGCCTGCTCGGCACGATCGCCGGTGCGGTGATCACGATTGGCTCGGTCGCGGCAGCGATCGCGGCAACGACGATGGGCCGCCTCAGCCGCGCCCGCAACCCTCGCAACTTGCTCTTCGTGACACTGACGGGCGGTTGTCTCGTCCTCATCCCGATTACCTTCGCGCAAGAATGGTGGCAACTGCTCTTCCTGCGCCCGATGCTGGACATCTTTATCGGCGGGAACACGACGCTGATGTATGCGATCGCGGCCCGCGCCCTCCCCGACCAGTGGAAACTGACCGCCTTCGGCACGTTGGGTGGCCTCGCGATGATCGGCAATGCGAGCGCGCCATTCCTCGCCGGTGCGGTGACGGACGCAACGCACAGTTTGCGGACGATCTTCGGCGTTGATGCGGTGCTCTACGGAGTCCTGATCTTCTGGGCATGGAAATCAATTCGGCTTCCCGATGACGATACCACCCCTGCCACCCTCGCCCCCACGCAGCAGAAAGCCGTTGGCGCACCGGGAGGCGGATAGATTCCCGGCCACTCTTGCGTGGCCACAAGATTCGGCCCGCCGATCTGGCAGGCTCAATCCTCGACTGCATTCATTCCAGGAGTGAGCAGTCGCATCGGTGGATGCTCACTCCTGGAAGACGTGATCGCTAGGAGGGGCGATTGCGCTGAGCGACCGCTTCATCAGCCGTACCATCACGCGGGGCGGGAGCAGGCGCGTAGCCTGCCCCATTTGGGGGATACCGATTCCGGCCGTTGCCGACATGAGCGCCGTTCGTTCCGTGACGGTTCGCATCCGTGCGGCGTCCCGGCTCGTCACCGAACTCGACGGGCAGATCAACCTGGTACGGATCAGCCGGTGATTGCGGCGCGGGGCGGGCCGGAGGCATCTCTGTCCGCGCCGCCTCGACGGGCATAGGCCGCCGCACGGGGGCCACTGGCGGGGGTGGCTGTTGATGACCGTTTTGATAGTGCTGGATCGGGACTGGCATCGGTTGCTGCGGCGGCGCGGGATTGGCATAGACTGGCTCGCCGGGCACGCCCTCCGTAGGCTGCTGGGCGCCGAGGCGCTCGCGAATCGTCGCCATCAGGCGGCCGATACTGCTTTCCTGCGCCTCGGCGGCGATAGCCGGTTCCAACTCCGTCGCGCAGTACGGGCAAATATCCCACGTCACGCGGACGAGGTGCGCGCATGTCGGGCATTCGTGCCTGAGCTCCGTATGGCAGGCCGGGCAGATCACCCAGTCGCTCTCGATCGCGCGATGGCAACTGTGGCAGCGCGGCAGGTCTTCGAGGTCCTGGAGCAAGTATTCTTCCTCAAGCGAGCGCTGGAACGCTTCATCGAGCGTGTCGCGCGGCCGGAGTACGAGATAGAGGAGCGCGCCAGGCACGAAGAACAGGACGCTGAGCAGCGTCGCGAAAATCTGCGTGATGACACTCCGTGATCGCTGCTCGATATCGCGATAGGTCCAGACGATCAGCGCGAACCAGAGCGCCGCGAAATACGCCAAACCGAGCGCGATAACCAGTTTCGCGCCGGAGGCGAACAGTTCAAGAACCTTGCTCATCTCTCATCCCCCTTGCGGTCCACGCGCCAGACATCCGCGCATGCACGAGGCAACCGCTTTTGGCAGTTCTCGCTAGTCTACCACAATGCGCTCGAAGCGAACGACGCGCAAACTGAAGACGGCGGCGCCACCGACCTGCACTTCGATGGGGTTCGGCATGTAGAACTCGCCCGGTTCCATGACGGGCATGAGCGGGTTCATGTATTGCGTGCGCGTATAGCAATTTTGCTTGAGGATGCGGAGCACATCCGGCACCTGGGGCTCCTCGACGCCGATCAGCACCGTCACATTCGATTCGCGCAAGAACCCCCCGGCGCTGTTGATCTGCGTCGCGCGGTACCCATTCTGCGTCAGCGCGCCGATCAGGCGGTCCGCGTCACGACCCTGGACTACCGCAAAAATCAGTCTCATCCTGACCCGCCTTCTCAGTCGTACGCCATGGTGAGCACCGAACGCCCGACGAATGGCGACAGCGCGCACCAGATCGCGTCCGCCACTACTGATGGCGCCGCGCCCGCGTCAATCACCCGCCAGCGCGCGGGTTCTGCCTCCGCGAGCGCATGATACCCGTTTCTCACACGTTCGTGAAATGCGTCCCCCGCATTGTCAAGCCGGTTGAGATTGCCATCTTTCCGCTTGCGCGTAATCCCTTCCACTACCGGGAGATCGAGGAGAAATGTCCGATCCGGCATAAGACCGCCTGTGGCGATACGGTTCAATGCGCGGAGGGTGTCAATCGCGAGACCCCGACCGTACCCCTGGTAGGCAAGCGTCGAGTCCACGTATCGGTCGCAAATGACGATGATCTCCGCCGCAAGTGCGGGCCGCACTACCTCGGCAACGAACTGCGCGCGCGACGCGACATACAAAAGCGCCTCCGCCATCGCGTCCATGCCACCATTCTTGTTATCGAGGAGGATCGCACGGATCTGCTCGCTAATCGCCGCACCGCCCGGCTCGCGGGTGACGAGCACATGCGATCCTCGCTCCTCCAACCGGGCCGCGAGCATCCGCGCCTGTGTCGTCTTGCCGCAGCCTTCGACGCCCTCAAAGGTGATGAACATCGGTTCCTCGCGCTTCGACTGATACCGCCGCGTAGTGTCCGTACACATCGTGCTGATGCTACACGACGAGCCACGAGAATGCAAAGAGGCAATGCGCCAGCATGCACGGGGAGCGTTGGAATGAGCGGGAGCAGGTCGGAAAACCTGCTTCCACTACTCAGATACTCAGCCGCCGACGCTACCTAGTCCGCGCTACGGAAGATCTCGACGCGGCGCTCCGCGCCCTGCCCGCGGCTGCGGGAGCCGAGGTTATATCGCTCGGCCATTTGATGCTGCAACCGGCGAATATATGACGATTGCGGCCGCAGTTCCACCGCCTGGACATTATCGAGCACGCTGCTGATTGCCGCTTCGGCCTCCTCCATCGCCTGCAACTGCGGGTCGGACGGTTTCTCCGGCTCCCGCGCGGTGCGGGAAACCTCGAAGACATTGGCAAGCACGCTCTCCATCTGCTGCTGCGTGTTCGAGCGCAGCACATACACCGGCGTACCATTCACCTCCGCCTCCACCAATGGCTGCGGGCGGCGGCGGTAGTAGTTTTTGAGTGTCATCACCGCGTCCGCTTCTTTGATTGTACGGACGATCACCGCCGCGACGCGCACGGAGCGAATTGCCTCCTCGAGGCGGTTTCGGCTGACGCCGAACGGGTAAATTCGCAGTGGCTTCTCCTCCGTGCCACGCCCGCGCCGCACTGGATCGCGCAGTTCATGGACAACCGGAGCGCGCCGTTCCGGCTCGATCGGCTCTGCGTCCACATACGCAGCTTGCTGCTCACATGCCCGGCCACCGAAAGCGCCGGTTGGCGTGATGCCCGTCAGCCGCTCCATCGGCGAGACGGTCTCGACGACGCGCTGCGCAGTGCGCCCCGAAAGCCGCTCCGGCAGCAGCACGGGCGACTGGCTCCGTCGCTCGTTCCATTGCCCGCGACCACTCGCGTTCTCCCGTTCGCGGCGCTGCATCGCGCCAAAGCGCGCCGCGCTGGAAAGGATTTCGTACCCGCCGTCGTCGAGCCGCTTGCGGACCTCCGGTTCGATGGTCTGGTTGCGGAGTGTCGCGTCCACCATCGCCGCGACATCGTGATAGACCGCGACCTGATCCCGCTCGCGCAACTCGACCATCACGGAAAAGGTCGGGGGCGCTTTGCGTTCGAGGATGGATTTCTGCGTGCCGCGCCGCCGCGCCTCTTCATCCGACAGGGTGACGGACTGGATACCGCCGATCAAATCGGAGAGGGTTGGGTTGAGCATCAGGTTTTCGAGCGTATTGCCGTGCGCCGTGCCGATCAGTTGCACGCCACGCTCGGCAATCGTGCGCGCTGCCCCCGCTTCGAGTTCCGTACCGATCTCGTCAATGACGATCACTTCCGGCATGTGATTCTCGACCGCCTCGATCATCACGCCGTGCTGCGCGGTCGGTGTCGGCACCTGCATGCGGCGCGCTCGGCCAATGGACGGATGGGGGATATCGCCGTCGCCCGCGATCTCGTTCGAGGTATCCACGATCACGACACGCTTGCGAAACTCGTCTGCCAGCACGCGCGCCGCCTCGCGGAGCATCGTCGTCTTGCCAACGCCTGGCCTACCGAGCATCAGGATGCTCTCGCCCGATTCGACAAGGTCGCGGAGGATGGCGATCGTGCCGTAGACGGCGCGACCGATGCGGCAGGTGAGACCGACAATTTCGCCCTTCCGGTTGCGGATCGCGGAGATGCGGTGGAGTGTCCGCTCGATGCCTGCACGATTATCGCCGCCGAACTGCCCGATGCGTTCCGCGACGTACGCAAGATCAGCGCGCGTCACCTCGGCGTCGCCGAGGGTAACCTCATCGCCCTCGTAGCGCGCCTCCGGGCAGCGTCCGAGGTCGAGTACGATTTCCAGTAGCGCATCGCGATTGCCGAGTTCGGTCAGCGCCGCCTCGATATGCGGGGGGAGAACCGAGAGCAAATCCTCCAGATTATCGGTCACTTCGTGCTCGTATTGTCGGCGCTGGGTCGGTGATTGCGACAGGCGTTCGACGGACTCCGATGCGTCAAAGGGAACGTAAACATTTTCCAAAGATACACCTTCTTACCCGCTGAGTGGCTGGGGGCTCCCGGTACGGCGCGGGCCCGCGCCGGGCGTCGTAGTGAAAACGAGGGGGCAACACTGCCGCGGACTTTACGACAGATCCCCGTCATGACTCGGCCATAGCGGCCGGAGGATCCGGTGCCACAGCCGGATCGGTTCACTTCTCCGTGCCGACAACGACGGCACACGCCCGGCGACCACTTTCCGCAGGCTCGGAACGGGAGCAAATGCCGGTACCGCCTCCCGAACCGAGATTGTCGTGTACTTCACTAATAATGACTGGCGGATCAGGACCGAAAAGCCGAGCGTTTCGAGCATGCCGCCCAGGTCCTCCTGATGCCCAAGCGTCCGCACGTAGATGAGATCGCCCTCACTGGCGGAGAGCGTTTCCATCACGCTCCGCACGAACCCCGGCACCTGCTCGCGCGCCTCGGGTCGGAAGAGAATGTCAATGAGATACGCGTGCTCGCCGCTCAGGGTGCGCGCGTACGCCGTCACTTCGTGCGCCTCACCGATCCAGTAGGCCGCACGAACCGCACCCGTGCGCGGGAGGTCCCAGTAGGTGCTGGTGCGTGCCTCCGCGAACTGCATCGCTTTTGGTGTGGTCAGGGTATACAGTTGGTGGATCGCCCATGTTTCACCTCCTTGCTGACGATGAAGCGTCGGTTGCTCGCCCGGATTCGGCGCGGTCTTATGGTATGGCGCGACGTAGAGCATTTCCCGGCCGTAGGTGATGTATCCGGCGTCCCGCAGTGCGATCATCGCGTCAGCGTTGTCCGGTACCCGCGCGAAGAGCCGCGTCGCCCGTCTGCGGCCCGCCGTACGCGTCGCCGTGTCCAGTAGCGCGGACCACATCGCGTCGCGCATCTCCGCCGAACCGATACGATCTTTCCGGCCATACGCGAGATAGAGAACATCCCATGTGTGGCTATCCCGCCGGGGAGATGCCTGCGCGAAGGCGTGGACATCGCTATCCTTGATGAGTACAAGCGTCCAAACATTGCCGAGCGACGGGATAATACCGCGAATGGCCGTCCGGATCGGCCGCAAACCAGCGATAATCCCTTCCGGCATGTCGAGCCGGGCTGTTTCACCGCGCAGGCGGCGCATCGCGGCCAAATCGGTCCAACGCACCGGGCGAATTGAATAGGGGCTGCGCTGTGGCGGGGAAATCGGTGTGTCCTTACGTTGACGAGTCCTCGTCATCCGCCTTGTCCTCGGTCGTGGAGAACGGCCCGCAACCGAAGTATACCCGAGAACACGCGTTCCGGCTAGGGGTGTACGTACATCTTCATCGAATGCTTACACAAATACCCTTCGGGCTGGGCATCCGATCAAGCCCGGACACCCGTCACGCCGCTGTGAGGGCGGTATTTCTCGCCTGGAAAGGTGCGACGAACGCATCCACAAAATAGCGGTGCAAGCGGTCATCGTCCGTCAATTCCGGGTGGAACGACGTGGCAAGCAGGTTGCCCTGTCGGGCGGCTACGATCCGCCCATCCGTCAGGGTCGCGAGCACGACGACATCGCCCTGCACTGCGTGAATGAGTGGCGCGCGGATGAAGATCGTGCGGAATGGCTCCGCGCCGATTGCCGGAATGTCGAGATCGGCCTCGAATGAATCGAGTTGCCGCCCAAAGGCATTGCGCTCGACAATGATGTCCATCACCCCGATCAGGGGCTGGCGCAATCCGCCGATGTCCTTCGCTAAGAGGATCATCCCGGCGCACGTCCCCCAGATCGGGAACCCGGCCTGCGCCCGGGTGCGGATCGGCTCATCGAGGTCATAATGCACCATCAACTTGCCAATCGTCGTGCTCTCGCCACCGGGCATAATCAGGCCATCCAGCCCGTCGAGATCGCGCGGCAGCCGCACTTCACGCGCCGCAACGCCAAGTCGCTCCAACGCATGCACATGCTCGATAAATGCTCCCTGCAAGGCCAGCACGCCGATCGTCGTCATCGTGAATCTCCCACCTAACCCCCGGCCCCCCTCGCGAAAAGGAAGGGGGAGGGAGAAAGGGATATATGAAGGTAATAGCCGTGGAACGATGCCGAATCCGGTTCTCCCTCCTTTTCGCGAGGGGTCAGCGGTGCGGGCCGTCTACCATCCACGTCCGGCCATCAGGGCCTCTTTCGGCAGTTTGCCGATCTCTAGTCCGCTCATCGGCTCGCCGAGACCGCGCGACACCTCCGCGATGATGCCCGCGTCGCGGAAGTGCGTGACGGCTTCGACAATTGCCTTGCCGCGTCGCGCCGGATCGCCGCTCTTGAAGATACCGGAGCCGACGAAGACGCCCTCCGCGCCGAGTTGCATGACGAGTGCGGCATCGGCCGGGGTCGCGACACCGCCCGCGCAGAAGAGGACAACGGGCAATTTACCGTTCTTCGCCACCTCGCGCACCAGTTCGTATGGCGCGCCGAGTTCCTTGGCAATCGCCATGAGTTCTTCCGGCGGCGCAACGCTCAGGCGGCGGATCTGACTGGTGATCGCGCGGAGGTGGCGGACCGCCTCGACGATGTTCCCCGTGCCCGGCTCGCCCTTCGAGCGGATCATTGCCGCGCCCTCGCCGATGCGACGAAGCGCCTCACCAAGATCGCGCGCGCCGCACACGAAGGGCACATTGAAAGCCTGCTTCTCTATGTGATACTGCTCATCGGCGGGCGTCAGGACTTCACTCTCATCAATATAGTCCGCGCCGAGCGCTTCCAGCACCTGCGCCTCGACGAAATGCCCGATCCGCGCCTTCGCCATTACGGGGATCGAAACCGCCTCCATGATGCCCCGGATGAGATCGGGATCGCTCATCCGCGCGACGCCACCCTGCGCGCGAATATCCGCCGGAACGCGCTCGAGCGCCATCACCGCGCACGCGCCCGCTTCCTCGGCGATCTTCGCCTGCTCGGGTGTGACGACATCCATGATGACGCCGCCCTTGAGCATCTGCGCCAATCCGGCCTTCGTCGTCCAGGTGGATTTCGCGACCCCGTTCTTTTCGCTGTGACCGTTTGTGCTCGTCATTTGTGCTGCACTCCCCTTGTCGTCTGCCGGGTGGATATCTTCGCACCGCGTGAGAGTGATTGTACCGCATGACATAGCACAATTACAAGTGAATTCGCGCAAGTCCGCTATTGTATCTATTGCACCTATCACCGGAACGGGACCCTCCTTGGCTTTGATCCATGATGGGAACGGACTTCAGTCGCATCGGCCGTTTGCCCACATACGCATGCATCCAACTGACCGTCCGATGCGTCTTCACATGCAGCGGCACACCCGACGGCGGGGCCGATCGAGAAAGATCAGGAGGCACACGATGTACGCGGCACTGACTCGATTCACTCTCCTTCCCGGCAAGATCGAGGACGCCGTGCGCGCGGATGGAGGAGATCCTCCCTGGCCTCAAGCGAGAGCCAGGGCATCGCGGCGCGCTCTTCCTCGCCAATGAGACGAACGACGTGGTTGTCATCGGGCTTTGGGAGACGGCGCGTGACGCGGAGGCATGGGTGACGCGCAGCAGCGCCGGAGAGGCGCAGCGCGACCGATTCCGCGCGCTGGTCGTCGCGCCACCGACGGAACGGATCATTTACGCGGTGCGCGTCCAGGATTTGCCCTAAATCCTGAGGATTAGAGTTCGCGGCGGCCGGTGAGGGCGCGACCAAGCGTCACCTGGTCGGCATATTCGAGGTCGCCGCCGACGGGGAGGCCGCTGGCGGGGCGCGTCACGCGGATGCCGAGCGGGTTAATCGCGCGGAAGAGGTACATCGCGGTCGCTTCGCCATTCGTGTTCGGATTCATAGCGAGGATCACTTCATTCACGTCCGGCCGTTGCAGGCGCGTAAAGAGTTCGCGCACGCGCAGTTGATCGGGGCCGATCCCCTCGATCGGGTTGATCGCGCCATGCAATACATGATAGAGGCCGCGATACTCGCCCGTCCGCTCCAACGCGACGAGATCGAGTGGTTCCTCGACGACGCAGAGAATCGAACGATCCCGCGACGGGTCGCTACAGAAATCGCACGGGTCGTGTTCCGTGAGGTTGTAACACTCCGAACAGAAGCGCACCTTTTCCTTCACCTCCAAGACCGCCTCCGCGAGGGCAACCGCCTGCTGCTTCGGCGCTTTCAGGAGATGATACGCGAGCCGCGACGCCGATTTTGGCCCGATACCCGGCAACCGCCCGAGTTCTTCGATCAACCGGGTCACAGGTTCAGCAATCGAGCGGGGGCGGCTACTCACGGGGGATTCCTTCCAGCACACCAGCGTACGGACACTTGTTCGCAGTATACCAAATCCGCGACCCACGAATTGACGCTGGCGGTTGGCTCTGGCATGCTGTGCAGATGAGAGGGCGGCACGCCCGATCCGCAGAAGGAGCACGAAAACCATGCAGAGCACGCGACCGATGATTGGGATTACGCCATCGCCGATGAAGGAAATAAGCCCCGCGTTCGGTGATGTCACGCTGCATCGCATGACGAACACCTATACGAGCGCGGTAGAAACCGCCGGTGGCATCCCCATCGTGCTCCCCGCCACCGATCCAATGGCGGCGGCGCAGGTTGTCGCCCGCCTGGACGCCCTGCTCCTCAGCGGCGGCGGCGATATTCGTCCCGCGCGGTACGGCGATACCGGCCCGCAGCATGAGAAAACCTACGGCATTGACGACGCTCGCGACGAGTGGGAAATGGCCCTCCTTGACGCGGCATTCGCGATTGATCTGCCGGTGCTCTGCATCTGCCGTGGCATTCAGGTGCTCAATGTCTTCTGCGGCGGCACACTCTGGCAGGATGTCCCGACCCAGATGCCGGGTGCGGAGTCGCACAAGCAGCCCGAAGGCGGATCACATCTGACGGCGCATATCGTCAGCGCATCCGGCTTGCTTGCGGATACCTATGGCATGCGCGAAGTCGGCACGAACTCCTTCCACCATCAGGGAGTCAAGGAAGTCGGCGCGGGCCTCGTCGCCTGTGGCACGACGTCGGACGGTCTCGTGGAAGCGGTGGAGATGCCGACAAAGTCGTTTGTGCTCGGCGTGCAGTGGCACCCGGAAGCGATGTTCGCCAAGCGCCCGGAGCACGAAGCGCCCTTCCGCGCTCTCGTCGCTGCCGCCGTTCGCCGTGGCGCGTTCTCCGTCGCGGACTGATCTCAGTTCGATCAATATGAAAAGGCCAGCCGGTTTGTTTCGACTGGCCTTTTGATCTCTCTACTCGCGTACTACGCGACGACGGCGATCTCTTGCTGCCGCGCGGCGACGGGGGTCTCAATGGTGTTGAGGATGTCCGCCGTCAGAGGCACTTCGGGGAGCGGCTTTTCGAGAGCCGCACGGAGTACCTCGTCAATGTGCTCGACGAGGACAAAGTGCATGCTCTTGCGGGCATCCTTCGGCAGGTCGTCCAGATCGCCCTCGTTGCGCTTTGGCAGGATGACGGTCGTCAGCCCCGCCCGCCGCGCCGCGAGCACTTTATCCTTGACACCGCCGATCGGCAGCACCTGGCCGCGCAGTGTGATCTCGCCGGTCATCGCTAGATCATCCCGCACCGGCACACCGGTGAGGAGCGAGGTGAGCGCGGTCGCCAGCGTGATGCCCGCCGATGGCCCATCTTTCGGCACCGCGCCCGCCGGGACGTGGACGTGGATGTCGCTCTCCGCGAAGACCTTCGGGTCAATGTCGAGGTCCTTCGCCCGCGCGCGGACGTAACTCATCGCCGCCTGCACGGACTCTTTCATTACATCGCCGAGTTGCCCGGTGACGGTCAGGTTCCCCTTGCCCGGCATCCGGGTCGCCTCGAAGAACATGATGTCACCTCCGACGGCCGTGACCGCGAGGCCCGTCGCGACGCCGGGAATCTTCGTCCGCTCGCGGATCTCTTCACGCTGGAAGCGGGGTCGGCCAAGATAGCGCCGCACCTGGTTCGGGCCAATCACCTTCTTCGCACCCCGTTTCGAGCCCGCCGCGACCTCGGTCGCTACCTTGCGCGCAACCGCGCCGAGTTCGCGTTCGAGGTTGCGCACGCCCGCCTCGCGAGTGTACCCCGCGATGATTGTACCGATCGCGATGTCCGTCAGCGCCATCTCGGCCGGCGTGAGTCCGTTCGCCTCGATCTGCTTGGGCAGGAGGTGGCGCTTGGCAATATGCACCTTATCTTCCTCGCTGTAGCCTGCCAGCTCGATGATCTCCATCCGGTCCCGCAGCGGCGCGGGGATTGTGTCCAGGATGTTCGCGGTTGCGATGAAGAGCACTTTACTCAAATCGAACTCGACATCGAGGTAGTGGTCGCGGAAGGTGCTGTTCTGCTCCGGGTCGAGCACTTCGAGCAGCGCGGAGGAGGGGTCGCCGCGCCAGTCCGCGCCGATCTTATCCACCTCATCGAGGATGAAGACCGGGTCGTTCGCGCCCGCGCGCCGGATGGACTGGAGAATCCGCCCCGGCATCGCGCCGATGTAGGTACGCCGGTGACCGCGAATCTCCGCCTCATCGCGCATGCCACCGAGCGCCATGCGCGTGAACTTTCGCCCCAGCGCCGTGGCGATGCTCTGGCCGAGCGAGGTCTTGCCGACACCCGGAGGGCCGACGAAGAGCAGGATCGGGTCGCGGTTCGGGATCTTCTGCCCCTCGACCGCGCGCTCCTGCTTCAGTTTGCGCACCGCGAGGTATTCGAGGATGCGCTCCTTGACCTTCTCCAGATCGTAATGGTCGTCGTTGAGTTGCTTGCGTGCCTTCGCGATGTCAATCGGCTCTTCGGTCGAGACGTTCCACGGCAGGCTCGTCATCCAATCGAGGTACGTCTTGATGATGCCGTACTCCGCCGCCTGCGCGGGGAGTTTCGCCAGGCGGTCCAGTTCGCGATCCGCCTCTTTGCGGGCATCCTCCGGCATGCCGGAGGATTCGATCTTCTCGCGGATCATTGTGATCTCCGCTTCCTGATCGTTCGCCTCGCCCAGTTCCTTCTGGATCGCCTTCATCTGCTCGCGCAGGAAGTACTCGCGCTGGCTCTTGCCAACCTCGTCCTGCACCTGCTCCTGCAACTTCTTGCCAAGTTCGAGAACTTCGAGTTCCTTCGCGATGAAGCCGTTCAACCAACGGAATTTCGCGGCGATGTCGTCCAGTTCGAGCAATTCCTGCTTCTGCTCAACATCCATGCGGAGTGTGCCGGCGACGAGGTAGAGGAGTTGGCGCGGGTCGTCGAGATTGACCGCCACCGTCACGAGATCGTCGTTCAAATAGGGCACCAGTTCGACCAACTGGCCGAAGAGTTTGACGGTGTTCTGCATGTACGCCTTGATTTCGAGGCTCTCCACGACATGCTCGGGAATGCGCTCGACCTTCGCGAGCAGGTACGGCTCTTCTTGCACGTACTCCCCGATACGCACCCGCTCCAACCCCTGCACACCGAGACGGACATTGCCGTCCGGCATCCGCAACATCTGCTGGATGATACCGAGCGTCCCGACCTGGTACAGATCGTTCGGCCCCGCGCCCTCAAGTTCCTTGTCCTTCTGCGCGACAAAGACGACCCGCCGGTCGCCATTGACGACGGCATCAATCAGCCGCAAGGAGCGCGGTTGCGACGCCTCCAGCGGCAACCCCGTCATCGGTGTGAGGACGGCATTGCGAAGCGGCAAAACCGGCACCGATTCCGGCATCTGATCCTCGTCCGGCACGGCTGTTCCAATTTCGATGCGCGCCTTGCGTGAGGGACGCTTCACCCTGATCGGTTCCGCGGTTTCGGATGCCGACGCTGTTCCTGCCGGCTCTGCGTCCGCCATCGGCGTAGGAGGCTGAATTTCGTCGGTCTCGATGGGGTCGGCGTCCGTGCGCTTCTTCGTTCTCGCCATTTATTCACTATCCTTTCCCATAGCATCAGAGGCTTTATCGTCTTCGCTCGCGCCAATGGCGACTGCTTGACCGGGCGTTGTCGCGTGTATACGCACGCGTTGCGCTCGCGGTAAGACAATCGTCAGGACACCGTGCTCGTAGTTTGCTTCCACCGCGCCGCGTACGACCGGGAATGGGAGGGCAACGTGCGCGCGGAATGGCCCGTAGGAAATGCCCATCTCGTGATACGAACGTTGCTCGGGTATGTCGCTCTCGCCGCGCGCTTCCGGCAACCGCTTGCCGTGAATCGTCAGCATGTCGTCGTCGAGCACAACCCGCAAATGGTCCTCGTTGATCCCGGCCAGTTCGGCACGGATGACCAACGCCTTCTCGGTTTCATAGACTTCGAGCGCCGGGCGCCACGCATCGGTCTGCCCGGACATCCGATACCCGAACGCGAGCCGGTACGTGGCATGGGGGTCATGATCGCGCGTTGGCATCGCAATCCCCCCAGTTGATTCGTCTCATCATTGTGCAATTCTCCCCGCTCACTGGTGGAGCACTCACCGGATATAACGCGCTGGCGAGGATTTTGTTCCGAATTTAGCACTCTCCGCGCACGAGTGCTAATCAGCCTTCGCTAGTGTACCGCGTCTCCCTTACCTCCGCAACCAGGCGGCTAGAGGATGTAGAGGATCGCGACGCTGGTGATCCCCCACAGCAGGATGCAAACCAGCAGCGGGCGGTCCGCGAAGAGCGCTTCCTCCGGGCTGCCCCCCTCGCCCTTGCGATAGACGAGATAGAGGTAACGGAAGACGGCATAGAGGACGAAGGGGATCGTGAACATCATCGCGTGGTTCCTGGGCAGGTTCTCCGCATTGAAGGTATAGAGCGCGTACGCCATTACCGTCGCGCTCGTCACTACCGCGATGATCTCTTCCAGCAGCGTCGCGGAATACTCGTCCAACACCGTGCGATGATTGCCCGCGCCCGATTCGAGCAGCATCAGTTCGTGCCGCCGCTTCGCGAAGCCGAGACAGAGCGAGAGGAGCACCGTGCAGACGTAGAGCCACGGCGAGATCGGCGCGGCAATCACGACCGCGCCTGCCATCGCGCGGAGGACGAAACTGGTCGCGAGCGCGAAGACATCGAGCAGCACTTGCTCCTTGAGCCAATAGGTATAGGCGAACTGGAGCGCGATGTATCCGACGATAATTACCCCGAACATCGGACGGAGCAGAAAGGAGAGCGGAATCACCACACCCAACCCGACGATGGAGACGGTCCATGCGAGCGGCACGGAGACCTCGCCCGCCGCGATGGGCCGAAACCGCTTCTTCGGGTGCAGGCGATCCGCCGCCCGGTCGCGCAGATCGTTCATGAAGTAGATCGCACTGGCGGCCCCACAAAAGAGCGCAAAGGCGGCGACCACATGCCAGATCGCCGTTGGTTTTGTCAGTTGTTTGGCGAAGATGATCCCGGCGAACAGGAAGCCGTTCTTGATCCAGTGCTTCGGGCGCGCTTCATTGAGCAAGGCACGGCCAAGCGACCGCCGGACGCGCGCTGCGGGTTCGGTCATGACGGGAGGAAGTGGCGTCGTATCCGTAACGGGGGCGTCGCTCATGCGGTCAGCGTACGGCCTGGCGGAGAAACCGTCAATCAAGACAGGCGCTTCTGTAGTGCCATGCTTCAGCCTGGTTCCCGTGGAAACCCCTGCCCACTACCCAGCAGCCATCGGTATCGGCTTCGGTGGGAGCCAAGCCGGATCGTATTTGCTGGTGATATTCCAGAGCAGATAACCACTGCTCTGCATCTCGGTACAGGCCTGAATCTGCGCGTCAATCTGCGCCGTACCGTATTCCACACCCGGCCCGTAGGTAAATGCCTGCAACCACGGGCGCGTCTTCTTCGCGACACCGGGGACGCGCTTCTCGCGCTCGATCAGGCTCTGTTTGATCACGTCGTACGGGTAATTGTTCGGGATATCCCAGCCATTGAAGCCGCGCGAGAAGTGGGACGGGTAATCCATCGTGCAGATGACATCAACGAGTGCGGCGATGTCCTCAAATTGCTGGCCGATGCCGTTATCGTCTTTCTGCCATGCGGTGATGCCGAAGATGTCGGCGCCTATCAGCGCGCGCGTCGGGGCGATTTTCGCGTGCGCCATCTTCAGGAATCCCGTGATGGCGGCGCGCCGCTCTTGCGGCCCACCATTGAATGTCGGGCCGTATTCCGCGACGTTCAGGTTGCCGTCGGACGGGAAGCGGACGTAATCGAACTGCACCTCGTCGAAGCCAAGGTTGGCAGCCTCTTCGGCGAGATCGCTGACGTATTGCCAGACCTGCGGATTCGTTGGATTCAGCCACGCCTGGCCGGCGGTTGTCCGCCACACCTTCCCCGTGCGCGCATCCTTAACCGCCAGATCGGGCCGCTTCGTCGCCGCGATCGGGTCTTCCATCACGACGATGCGGGCGATGGCGTAGATATGTTTCGCGTGCAATGTCTGCAACAACTGCGGGACGTTGAGGATGGGTTGCACCGCCCCGACTTCCCGCGCGAGCGGTACCTTCGAGTCGTAGTAAACGACACCGTTGTTATCCTTGAGGTCTACGACGAGCGTGTTCAGATCCTTTGTGGCGATCAGGTTCATTACCCGATCGAGTTGCGCCGGATCCGCTGCCAGGGGCGCCTGCATGTACACTCCCTTCGCCACAAAGGGCTGGAGCGTCACGTCCTGCGTCAGATTCGTACCCAATGGAATCGTCTGGGGCAAATAGCCGACGCCCTTGACGATCAGCGGCACGCCATCACCGACGCCTTCGAGACGATACGCGCCATTCGCATCCGTTTGCGTGATGATCTCCCCAGCCGCAACCGTCAGGCCGGAAAGCGGGCGCCCCTGAGGATCGCGCGCCACGCCGGTGATGACATCCGGTCGGAGCGCAAGATCCAACACCGTGCGGTGCTCAATCGGATGCGGGCTGCGGCTGATATTCGGTGCGTCCACGATCAGATTTGCACCATCCGGCACGCCGGTGAGGCGGTAGTGACCGTCGGCGTCCGTCGTCGCTGATGCCTCAGGCTCTTTTCCCGGCACGACCGCCCGCACTTTGACGTTGGCGAGCGGCTGACCGAGCGACGTAATGCGCCCGGCAACCCAGGCAGGGCGGAGGGTGAGGGTTGCAGGCTCGGTCGGCGGCCACGACAGTTCGAATGGTCGCGCATCATACTCGCGTTGCGATGCAACGACCGCGACGCGCTCGCTGAGGAGGCGGGCATGCACCTCGCCGCGCGCGTTCGCGCTGAATTTCCGCGCGACGACGCCCTGCGCGGTCGTCTCAGCCGGCTTACACGCGCCATCCGGGCAGGTGAGCGGGATGACGGTCACTTGTGCCCCCGCGACCGGATTGCCGCTATACGCATCCTTGACGATGAATATCCCTACCTGACCTGCGTAACGCGCCCCAATGTGTCCCACGAAGGTGTACGCGCCATACCCAACAGCGGCGATCGCGCCCGCTCCGACCAGCATTCGCCATAGGCGGCGCGGCGGGCGGCGGTATGGTCGGCTGCGCACGGCGAAGTGTCGTTGTCGTAACGCCAAGCGATCGGCCTCCTACGCGGTCGAAAGGATCGCACCAGCGGGCGCGGGAACCGAAAGAGGTTGCCCACTGGTGACCGTCGGGCCGTCCGGGGTCTGCTGGACCCGCGGCACAACGGCGCTACAGTTCGCTGTCGCGCAATAGCGCACGTCATCAAGCCTGCCGGTCGTCGCGATGAAGCGCGGTCCGGCGCCCTGAAGGAGCGCGTGCATAAAGGTTTCCGTATCTGGGGTTGTCGGCTCCCCGACGAATGAACGGTAGAGCGTCAGGGCGGCGAGGGCGGACTCGTCAATCGTGCGCGGCGCGTCCTGCTGATCCGGGAACGCCCACGGGCCATGTTTCTCCCAGGCACACGCCACGAGCAACCCCGCCGCGAGCATGTCATCGAGCGCGAAGACCGTCCCGTGCTCCTGCCCCGCGCAGACGATCAGGACATCCAGATTTCGCGCGGTCGCTTCCGTAATCGCCTGCTCGATAGCCGCCGCGCCGTTGCGGATGCAGCCGACGAGCACGAGCGGCGCGGCAGAGAGGAGCGCGAGCGCGACCGTCCCGTTGCTCGTCCGCATCACGATGCCCCGACCGGCGACGGCGGCGGTCATCGCGGCAGTCGGAGAGTTGTCGAGATCGAATCCAGGGGCAATGATCCCGCCCTGCTCGCCGATGAGGAGCGCCCGTTCGTTTCCGAACTGTGCCGCACAGCGGCGCGCTTCGTCGAGGCCAATCACGAAGCGGATCGGCCCCGCGCCACGCTCACATAGCGTTAGGAGCGTCGTACTCGCTCGTACCACATCCACGACGATGCATACACTGCCGCGACAGTCACCAATCGAGGAGGCAGTTGGAGAAACCCGTAAACGCACGCGCGCCTTCCTTCAGCAACCCATTGTCACACGTTCGTACTGTACGTTCACTTAGATAATTGCGCAACACAACACCTGCCCCACGCGGCATACCGTACCATCTGGCTATCAGGAACGCAAGCGCACAATGCCGAAGGTTCCGAATCTGCGGATTTTGCACAAACAACGTGGCGTTGTTGGCTGTATATCCTCGATAGATGGACGCGCGCGCGTGACGGGGGTATCATTTCGTCTGGTGGCCGGGCGTTCCCGGCACATTTATCACCAGGGTGGCACACGGTTGAACCGCCCGCATCCTGCAACGAAGCAGGATAGAAAGCAGAGACGCTTCCGATGTCCGCGACAAACATTGATGTGCTGCGCGATCCGATCACGAATGCCGGTCTCGCGCGCGTTGAGGACGCGATTCGTGAGAGCGTGGCGGTTAACTATCCCGTGATGACCGACCTGCTCAATGGCATCATCGCCGCCAAGGGCAAGATGCTCCGTCCGCGCGTCCTGCTTGCTGCCGCGCGGCTATTCGACGACGACGTTGCGCGCCTCGCGCCCGCCGCCGCCGGGATCGAACTCCTGCACATCGCCAGCCTCATCCACGATGACACGGTAGATAAGGCGCTCTTCCGGCGCGGCGCGGCGACGCTCAATTCCGTGCTGCCGACGACGATTGTCGTCCTGCTCGGTGACTATCTCTTCGCGCAATCCGCCGTGCTCGTCTCGAAGTCACACAACCTGCGGGCGATGACGCTTTTTGCCGAGACCTTGGGCGACATCTGCAATGGTGAACTGGACGAGATTTTCCAGACCCGTCAGTGGGATCAGACGCGCCAGCAATACGACCGCCGCATCCACGGCAAAACGGCCGCCCTCTTCGCGACTGCGGCGGAGTTCGGCGGCATCCTCTCCGGCGCACCTGCCGACGCGGTGCAGGCGCTCCGTGCGTATGGGACGCAGATCGGCATAGGCTTCCAGATTGTGGACGACGTGCTCGACCTGCGCGAAACGTCGGAAGACATCGGTAAACCTGCCGGTTCCGACCTTCGGCAAGGTACGCTGACATTGCCAATGATGCTCTATATCGAACGGTACGCGGACGGTGATGATCTCGCGCTGATCCGCAAGGTCGTCCTCGGCACAAAGACGGACGATACTGAGATTGACGCGCTCGTTGGCCGCGTCCGCACCTCCGGCGCGCTCGACGCCGCAATCGGGGAGGCGCAAGCCGCCGTTGAGAGCGCGAAGCGGCGCCTCGAAACGCTCCCCGCCGGCGAGCCGCGTGATTATCTCACCGCGATGGCCGATTTCGTGACGGCACGGAAGTCGTAAGAACCTCGCCCCCTTCCTTATCGGGAAGGGGGCGAGGGGTTTAGGTCCCCTTCGGCAGCCCCAACGTCTCAGTAAAAAACGCCCCGAAACGCTCCGCGTCAACCGTCTTCGCAACGTTCGTACGGAACCCGCCTTCGCGACCTAGACGCTGGATGATGGTCTGCCCGAAGGAATAGTCGCCACCGGTTTCGATCATCACCGATTCTTCCGGCGCGTCTACGAGTGTCGGGTCCGCGGCGACCGCGACGGCGAGCGGATCATGCAGTTGGAAGACCGGCCGGTTGAATGTGACGAACATTTGCGCACCCGCCTTACGAACGATCTGCGCGTTCGGCGCGGTCGCGTCTCCGAGCGTGTCCCACTGGGCGCGTGAGAACACCGCCCGCGTCGTCACATCAAGACCGACCCATGTCGCGTCGAATCCCGCCGCCAGCACCTGCGCCGCCGCCTGCGGGTCCGCGAAGATGTTGAATTCGGCGGTCGCGGTCGTGTTGCCCGGCATGCGGAATGCGCCGCCCATGATGACGAGACGCTTGACGAGGCGCGGCAACTCCGGCTCCAGGCCGACGGCGACGGCGAGATTGGTCAGCGGCCCGACGAAGATGAAGGTCAGGTCGCGGGGTGACTGCCGCGCCGCATCAATGAGGAACTGCGGCGCGCTGCTGGCCTCGACACGCCGTGACGACTGCGGGATATCCGCACCCCCAAGGCCGTCCATCCCGTGGATATGCGACGCTGTGTGCAGCGCCCGGTCGAGCGGGCGACTCATCCCCCGGTAGACCGGCACATCCGTCGCACCAATGTAGTCGAGCACGCGAAGCGTGTTGCGCGTCGTATGCTCCAACTCGACATTCCCGGCAACCGTTGTCACCGCGACGAGATCAATCGTCGGCGCGGCGACCGCGAGGGCAATCGCCATCGCATCATCCACACCCGTATCCACATCCAGAATCGCCCGAATCGGCTCCATCGCCATATGATTCCCTCCTCAATACAGGTCGAAGCAATGGAACCGCTCAAGACACCAGGAACGGACGGTAGCACAGAGGGCGCTGAGGCCCCGGAGAGCAGAGAGAAGAAGCGCTCTTTGCTTCCTCTGTGCTCGATCCTTCTTGGTGTCGTAGCGATTCCATTCCCCTAGTCGTCGCCCGATGCGTGCGCCGCGACGGCTGCTTCCCAGGCAGCGACAGGGGGCGTTTCCTCCATTGGGGATGCGGTCAGGATATCGAGGAAATACGGGCCACCGTCGGCAAGCGCGGTCTGGATCGCGCGTTCGAGGCCGGCAGGATCACTGACCCGCGCGCTCTTGAAGCCGAAGGCGCGGGCAATCGCGCAATAATCGGTTTCTGTCGAGAAGTCCACGGAGTAGTAGCGGCGGTCGTGATAGAGGTGCTGCAACTCCTTGATCCACCCGAATGAGCCATTGTTACAGAGGATGACGACGACCGGCGCACCGATACGGCTGATCGTCTCCAGATCGCCGCAGGACATGCCGAACGAACCATCGCCCATCATCGCCACGACGCGCTGACCGGGCCGTGCGGCCATCGCCGCGCCGACGACGCCACCGATCGCATAGCCGAGGCCGCCGTGTGCGCGGGGGATCGCGAAGCCCCGCCCCGCGACCCGCGTTTCGAATTGCGCGGCGAGGTACGGCGTCGGTGTGCCGGGGTCCGCGACGATCAGCGGATCGTCCGGCAGGGCGTCGCGCAGGTGGCGAATCAACCGTGCCGGATGGATTGGCCGCATGTCGCTCGCACCGTCCGCACGAACGCTCTCCCGCCATGCAGCGGCGTCCCGATTGAGCGAAGCAATGCGCGACGCGTGACGCTGGCCCACTGTGGACGACGAGGCGATCGCGGCGAGAAGATCGTCGAGCGCCAGACGCGCATCGCCGACGAGTGGCACCGCAGCATGGTAATTATTGCCGACCTCCCACGGTTCCACATCGAGGTGGATCACCGCCGGGCCGCCGTGTTCCGGTTTCGCGGGCAGGCTCCAGTCGAGTGTTGTCACGCTGTCGGTGCGTGTGCCGATGAAAAAGACGAGATCGGCATCCATGAGGGCGCGCCGGGTATAGGGGCGTCCACCGTTCCCGCCGACGACACCGAGGCTGACCATGCTCGTCTCCGCGATGCTCCCTTTGCCATTGATGCTCGTCGCGACAGGTATCTTCAGGGTCTCCGCGAAGCGCGTCAGCGCCTCCCACGCGCGAGAAGCGTGAATACCCCCACCGGCGACGATCATGGGGCGTTCTGCCCCCTCGATCAGGTGCGCGGCACGTTCAATGGCGGCGGGATCGGGCCGGACGGGTGCGGCGGGTGTACTGCCCCAGAGCGGATCGGTGTGCGTCGAAACATCGCCAATGTCGCCCGCCAATATATCGGCCGGCAGCGAAAGATGCGTCGCGCCGGGCCGCCCGCTCGTCGCGAGCCGGAGGGCGCGGCGCAGGGCATCCGGCAGCCCCTCACTCGTCTTGATCTTCGTCGTCCACTTCGTGACGGCGGTGAAAAGCATGACCTGGTCGAGTTCCGTCAGGACGCCGCGCCCCTCCTCCGAGACCGGTGTATCCGTTGTCAGGCAGAGGAGGGGCACCGCCGAGCCGTGCGCCTCCGCGACACCCGGCACGATGTAGGTTGCCCCACCGCCGGACGGCCCCTCCGTGACGCCGATCCGGTTCGTGAAACGCGCGTAGGCATCCGCCGCAAATGAGGCGGAACGCTCGTCGCGGAACATGACGTGCCGGATGTCGCCACGCCGATGATAGAGCGCGTCATACAGCGTCATGCTCGTGTCGCCCGGCAGACCGAATAGATGCGTCACACCGGTGTCAATCAGCATCTGCACCAGCGCTTCCGATGCGTTCATTATCCCCTCCCTCTGTGTCGCGGCATCAGTCGGCGCATTCTAGCACGGGCAGCGGACGGCAGGCAGCAGCCAGTCGCCGGCACAGAGGGATTGCACGCGGTACTGTCCGGACTGACCGCGTGTTGCCTCACGAGTATTTCTTACTCCGGCCAAGCGCCAGAGTGCCGCTGGATTGAGCGTCACGTCTTCATCACGCAGTCGGATTTTCACTTCGTCCGCCACAGCGATGCCAGTCGCGTTGAAGCCTAGCGGGGAAGCGTGCTGAGTTCAGCCCCGATCGCATTGATGCGCGGCGCACAACTTGTCTTTGCCAACGCAGGCCGGTAACGGATCATGAGACGTATATCGGAGCGAGTAGTCCCCAGGTGCTTCCCGACTTTTTAGCGCTCTCCCGAGAGGAGGGGTAACGTTCAATGGGTGAAGTGCTTCTCGAACGTGGCAAGCGGTTCAGCGAATGACGCCCATTCCCCTTTGCCATACACGACACCGTTGCGGAGCGTGAAAACATCATACGCTTGAGAAGCGACGAGGATGGTGCCGGTATTGCCACCGCCAATCACTCCCTGATTGCGCACGTAGACGAAAAGGTCGTCACCCGCTGCGACCCCAAACGTTTGCCCGCTTTGCCCGGCGTTCACGTCCTCAGAAAGATCAACGATCCGTAAGGTAATAGCGACGCCGATCGGATAGGGCGCCTCGACAGGCCCAAGGAATGCCGTTACCCGAAATGGAAAATCAACAACGGTCCAAGTGAATCGACTGCCACCGCCTTTTGGCACGGTATGCGTCGTTGGATCCCCCGTCACGGCTCCCCGCAGGACGCCCTTGATTCCTGGGAGCGTGAGGCTTCGGTCGATCTTCTGATCAATTGTGAGGCCGTTCACCGTGGGATCCACACCGTAGACAATTTCCGTTGTATGCCCTCCGCTTGAGGATACAGCGCCCTCGGGAGTGGTCGCTTCAATTACGTTCCCGACAGATGCACTCGACGGGGTCGTGCTCTCGATAGATGTACTCTGCTTGGCACTCTCATCGAAGGATCGGCGTGCCAGCCCCACCGTAATCAGTACGCCAACGAGGAGCACACAAAGGAGCAAGGGAAGTAAAGGGTGGGGGAGATGCCTCCCGCGAGAGGATCGCGCCTTGGATTTCATTGGCCAAAACCTCCTTGTGTAGCAGTTGCTCCCCGGATATCACTCAATGGATGACACCGCCATGCCGGGTGTATCGCGGGCTAGAGGGTTGTCATGCATTCGGACTGCAAGCTACGGTAGCGGCTACAGGCTGATTGATACGCGTGCCGTAATGATAAATCGCTCCCTCGTGGTCATCATGCGAAACAAGTTGGTTCTCACCCTTAACGAACCCACACTCCATTACAACGCCAGCGAGCGGTCCGACAACGGGATGCGTCAGCCCGAGTGCATGCCCCAACTCATGCGTCATTGTTGTTTGGAGCGCGTAATGGTTGCCGTCCGGGCATGTGCTATCCGCCACAGTGCACCAGGGAATTGTCAAATCATTGTTCATTTGTAGGACTTACGCAGTTGAGCGAAGCGGGTGGGAGCGGGTAGAGTAGTTGGCATGA
>CALBSO010000135.1 GCA_937968015.1 uncultured Thermomicrobia bacterium | reverse complement strand
TCCGCTACCTTCCTCGAACCAATGTCGCACTGGTTCCAGGGCTGGAATCAGTGCGCCGAAGAGTCCATCGCGATGTCCGTCTCGTATTTCGGCATCAAACTCGATCCGAATGCCGTGACCGCATACCTGCGCCCGAACAACGGCGTGAAGGGTAGCAAGAATGTCGAGTCGAACCGGATCGTGGAGTACTTGCGCGGGCAGGGCCTGCACGCGGAGGCGTATCATGGTGGCACGGTGGATCGTGTGAAACGGCTCGTTGCGGTCGGTGTGCCGGTGATCGCCGGCCAATGGCAGAACCGCACGGACCACGCCGGGATCGGCCACTGGCGCGTCGTGCGCGGATACGACGACGCGAAGGGCGTCTTCCTCATCAATGACTCAATGGAGGGCGCGGCGGTACCGATCTCGTACGCCGAGTTCGATGATCTCTGGCCGGTCTATAACTACGTCTACATCCCCGTCTGGAACGACCGGCTCGCGCCGAATGTGCAAAAGGTGATGGGCGATGATATGAATCTCACCGTCAACATCGCGCACGACATTTCCTACGTGCAGAACCGCATCGAGCAGCAGCCGACGAACGCCGAACTCCCTTTCGCGCTCGGCGGCGCGTATTTCCAAGCCGGGGAGTTCCAGAAGGCTGTGGACGCATACCACAAGGCGCGCGGCATGGGATTGATCCAAAAGTATCCCTGGACGCTCTGGTATCAGTCGTGGCCCGTCACGGCGATGGTTAACCTCGGCATGAACGATGAAGCGCTCCAGGTATCGCAAGAGAATATCCGCTCAGCGGGCGTCTATGCGATCATGCATTACGAGCGCGGCATCGTCTTCGAGAAGCAGGGAGATAGAGCAACGGCCAAGCGCGAGTACCAGATGGCTCTCGTGGACGATAAGAACTACAAGGATGCCCAGATAGCGATGGCGCGTTTGGGCGGCTAACACCAACGAGCAACGAGCAACGAGCAATGAGGAAGCGAATCCCCCTCGTTGCTCGTTGCTCATTGCTCATTGCTTCGTGTTATGCTCTCCGCATGCACTGGCCTAGTGAGGGGAGCGAACGATGACCGAGCAAAAGAACGCGGCAATCAAGGATCGGGTGAAGGCGCAGTTCGCGGCGACGGCGGCGAACTACGTCGTCAGCAAAGGGCATGCGAGCGGCGACGATCTTGCGCGCCTTGTCGAACTCGCCGCGCCAACATCAGACGACATCGCACTGGACATCGCGACGGGAGGCGGCCACACCGCGCTCGCCGTGGCGAGGACGGCGGGGGCAGTCGTCGCGTCCGATTTCACCCAGAAGATGCTGCTGACGGCGCGCAATTTCATCTCCTCGAAGGGGGTAGCGAACGTCACCTACACGCTCGCGGACGCTGAGGCCTTGCCCTTCGCGGACCACGCGTTCAGTCTCGTCACGACGCGCATCGCGCCGCATCATTTCCCGGACACCCATACCTACGTGCATGAAGTCGCGCGCGTCCTCGAACCGGGCGGGCGGTTCCTGCTCGAGGACAGCGTCGTACCGGAGGGTGAAGCGGGTGACCTTCTCAATCACATCGAGAAACTGCGCGACGGCTCGCACGTCCGCTCGGCGACCGAGGCGGAATGGCTGGCGCTGCTTGCCGGCGCCGAGTTCGAGGTCGTTAGTGTCGAACTGTATCGCAAGGAGCACGAACTGGAGCAGTGGATTGGCCGCGCGAACGCGAACGCCGACGAGGTACGGAACGCCTGGGCGAACGCCGCCCCCGCCGCGAAGGAATTCTACGATCTCAAATACAATCCGGATGGTTCGGTTTACTCCTACAGCGACGACAAGGCCGTGATCCTCGCCCGCAAACCGCTCTCGACGTACTAACGAGGAATAGCGACCGCACATGCCGTTCGTCTCTACGTATAGTGTGACCGCGCGTTAGGCAGGGAGGAAGACGCATGCGCATCGGTGTGACGTTCCCACAGAATGAGATCACAGCGGATCCGATGGCCGTGCGCGATTACGCGCAGGCGGCGGAGGGATTGGGCTATACGCATCTCCTCGCTTACGATCATGTCGTCGGCGCGGACACTACGAACCGGCCGGACTGGCGCGGGCCATACACGCATCGGAGCCTGTTTCACGAACCGTTCGTCCTCTTCGGCTATCTCGCGGGGGTGACGACGCGCCTCGAGTTCGTGCCGGGTGTCATCATCCTGCCGCAGCGGCAGACGGTGCTCGTTGCCAAGCAGTCGGCGGAAGTGGATGTGCTGACGGGCGGACAGTTCCGGCTCGGCATTGGCGTTGGCTGGAACGAAGTCGAGTACGAGGCGCTGAGTGAGAACTTTCGCAACCGCGGCAAGCGGAGCGAGGAGCAGATCGCCGTGCTCCGGGCGCTCTTCACGGACGAAGTCGTGACCTTCCATGGCAAATGGCATCACATCGAGGCGGCGGGCCTCAATCCAATGCCCGTCCAGCGCCCGATCCCAATCTGGATCGGCGGCAGTTCCGAAGCGACGCTGAAGCGCGTCGGCGAGATGGGCGACGGCTGGTTTCCGCAGCGCGCGCCGGACGAAACGGCGCGCGAGATGGTCGAGAAGACGCGTGAGTACGCACGAGCCGCCGGCCGCGATCCGGGGGCGATCGGCTTCGAGGCGCGCGTCAGCATCGCGGGCACGACGCCGGACGAGTGGGCGCGGCAAGTCGAGGGTTGGCGGGAGATCGGGGCGACGCATCTGACCGTCAACACGATGAAGGCCGGGCTGAACTCGCCGCGGGAGCACATTGATGCGATTCGCCGCTTCAAGGAAGCGGTCGGCGCGTGACGCCGGGCATTCTCCCATGACGTTGCGCACCAACTACCATACGCACAACCGCTACTGCGACGGCGAGGGTGAGATTGCCGAATATATCGAGGCCGCTCTCGCGGCGGGCCTCGACTCGTATGGTGTTTCGAGCCATGCACCCGTGCCCGTGCGAACGTGCGACCCGTGGATGATGCGCCTCGCCGATCTCCCCGCATACTGCGCGGAGGTGCGTCGTTTGCGAGACGAGTATCGCGACCGCCTGCCGATCTTCCTCGCCCTTGAACTCGACTACCTGCCGGGCATGGGCGCCTTCTACCGCGAGCAGATCTTCCCGCACAATTTCGATTACTTCGTCGGCTCCGTCCATTTCGTCGGGACGGACGATCAGGGCATGCCGTGGGAGATTGACAATAGCGCGGAGCGATTCGCGTCCGGGTTGGCTGTTGGCTGGCATGGCGATGTGCGGAGCGCGTTCACGGAATATTTCGCGCTGCAACGCCAGATGGTCGGCACACCAGGTGTCGTGATCGTCGGCCACATGGACAAGATGAAGATGTGGAACAGTGGCGATCGTTACTTCCGCGAGACGGACGCGTGGTATGTCGCGGCGGTTGAGGAGACCTTGCGTGCCTTCAAAGCGGGTGGCCTGATCGTCGAATTGAACACGTCGGGTCTGCGCAAGGCCATCGCCTCCGCGTTTCCAAGCCCGTGGGTGCTCGCCCGCTGCCGCGATCTGGACATCCCGATCACCGTCACGGCAGACACCCACACGCCCGCCGATGTCGCCGCCGGTTTTACCGAAGCGGCCGCGATTCTGCGCGATGTCGGCATCACGCACGTCATGGCGCGCGACGGCGACCAATGGGTGCCGCGCCCGGTAGATTAGCAATTGGCGACGGGCAGGATGTGATACTGTCACGCGAGGGCGACGATCGGCTTCCGCCCTTCCGTCTGGACATTCGTCGCATCCACGATGGGTTAATTTTCCGACGGCAAGGCGCTTGGCGGCGATGAAGTGGCTACGTCTCCGCTAGTTGCACCCATGGTAATGCGGACTGCACAGCATTCACGAGCCGTCGGTCCGTTGTGATGAATATTGCACCGAGGCGCTCAGCGAGTGCGAGGTAATGCGCGTCGTACGCCGCAGGCAACCCGAAATGCCCCGCCATTGCGAGCGCCGACTTGTGAAGTTCCAGATCGTTGTAGAATTGAATTGGAAGGGCGAACGCTGCGTTTAGCGCCTCCATCGTCGCGTCTCCGCTTATCATGCCCGCCTTTTGATAACGATAGAGCGCATTCGTGACTTCATAGCGGAGTAATACCGGTGCGACGAGTTGTTGCCCCTCTTTCTGCCACCTCTCCCAGAGTCCCCGTATCCGTTCACCAGAAGTGACTGCGATAAGATGCATAACCAAACTGGCGTCAACGCAAATTGTCGAGGAGTTGCGCATCTCGCTCCTCCCGCATCTCGCGAATAATCTCCTCAGGCGGCGGCAGGGTACGGCCACTAAGTTCCTGCCTAATTTGCTCCCGCAGACGGTCAACTCGTTCCAACCAGTCATCGTGATTTTGTTTCCGCAGCCGCTTGTATTCCGCAATAGAGAGTATGACGACTTCCGGCTTCCCGCCCCGCTCCACGATGACTGATTCATCGCGTTCGACAACACGGCGCATGAGTTCACCGAAATGGACCCGAGCCTCCGTCGCGCTGATCGCCTTCTCCATCATCTCATCTCCATCAATCGAACGATTAATCAATCATGTGAGTATGAAGGGAAATCGCCACTTTGGCAACACGTAGGATTCGCAATTCACCGTATCCGTTCCCATGAGCAGGATCACCCTGTCCGGCTGCCACGGCATCGAACATACGTGTACCCGTCGGTGATGGATGTGATATACACAGGCACCTCGCAGGGTGCGACAAGAGGAAAATATCCGCTCCCGATGATGATCGGCAAGCAGTGTCGAGTTCGACCCGAACCGAAAAGGGGATTTATTCCATCTGCTTAAAATTGAGCGCGGCAGAATTGATACAGAATCGCTGCCCAGTCGTCTCGCGCGGACCGTCATCGAAGACGTGCCCAAGATGCCCGCCACAGGTGGCGCAGAGTACCTCGGTCCGGCGCATGCCGAAACTGTTATCTTCGTGGAACTCGACATTCCCCGCGATGGAGCGGTCGAAACTCGGCCAGCCGCAATCGCTGTCGAACTTTGTGTCTGATGAGAAGAGCGGGCTGCCACACGCGGCGCACGTATACATCCCGCTGTCGTGATTGAGATAGAATTTGCCGGTGAACGGTCGTTCTGTCCCCTTCTGACGGAGGACATGGTATTGCTCGGCAGTGAGTTTGCCTCGCCAATATTCGTCCGGTTTGTTTTTCATGTCATCTTCCATGGAGAAAAGTATACCACGAGAGCGGGATCCGCGGGGTGCGGTACAATCGCCTATCGGCTGTGGCGCCGGACAATAGCGAAGGGAGTAGCAACCCGTGGCCGGAGATCTGATTCTTACGAACGGACACCTGATTACCTCTGATCCCGCGATGCCCGTCGCGGAGGCGGTGGCGATCCGCAACGGCATCATCGCCGTGGTCGGTTCGAACGACGACGCATTGGCCGAGCGCCGCGCCAGTACGGAGGTCATTGACCTGCAAGGCCGTACCGCGACCGCTGCCTTCAACGACGCGCACTGCCACCCGATGTATGTCGGTTTCGCGGCGGCAGCGGTCAATGCCCGCCCGGAAGCGACGAACAGCATCGCCCAACTCGTCGCTCGGATTCGCGAGCGGGCCGAGTCCCAACCGCCGGATCGGTGGGTTCGCGCCCGTGGCTACGACGATGCGCGATTCGCCGAGAACCGACATCCGAACCGCACCGACCTCGACCTCGCCGCGCCGGAGCATCCGGTCTTCGTCGTCCGGGCATGCGGGCATATCGCCGTCGCGAACACGAAGGCGCTGCAACTGGCGGGCGTTACCGCGACGACGCAGGATCCCGAAGGTGGCGTCATTGACCGCGATGAGCACGGCGAGCCGACCGGCGTCCTCCGCGAGAGCGCGATGCGGTTTGTCTCCAATATCATCCAGGAGCCATCCGCCGACGAGATTGCGGACGCACTCGACCGGGCCACCACGCTTTACCATGCGGTCGGTGTGACAAGTGTGGGAGAAGCCGGTATCCACCGACCCGAGGAAATGACCGCCTATCAGGCGCTTCATGACCGGGGCACGGGCGGCCTGCGGACCTACCTGATGATGATGGTGGATGAGATGCTCGATGCGCTCGAAGGCACGGGCATCCGCACCGGCTTCGGCGATGCGCGCCTGCGCATTGGGCCCGCCAAACTCTTCATTGATGGCTCGATCGGCGGCCGCACGGCGCGGATGCACCATCCATACATCGGTGAGGCGGAGAACGTTGGCCTCTGGATGCAGACGCCCAATGCCTTCAGGACGAAGTTCAAGCGCGCGCACGATCTCGGCTGGCAGTGCTGCGCGCACGCGATCGGCGACGCGGCGATTGATCTGCTGCTCGATTGCTACGAGGAGGCGATGACCGCCAATCCGCGCCCCGATGCACGCCATCGCATCGAGCACTGCGAGTTCATCACCGATGCTGCCGTCTTCGACCGCATCAAGCGGCTCGGCTGCGTGCCGATACCCGGCACGACCTTTCTGCGCGATTTCCGGCCCGTCTATGTCCAGAATCTCGGCTTGGAACGGCTGCGCTACGCGAACGCGATGCGCACCTTCATTGACAAGGGCATCGTCGCGGCGGCATCGAGCGATGCGCCGGTCGTCACAGTCAGCCCGCTCGCCGGGATCGAGACGATGATGACGCGCAGGGACTTCGCGGGCGATGTGGCGTACGCGGAGGAGGCGATCACGTTTGAGGAAGCGGTCTGGGCATACACCTGGGCGGGCGCATACGCCTCATTCGAGGAGAAGATCAAGGGCAGCCTGACGCCCGGCAAACTCGGCGATGTCACCGTCCTCAATGCCGATGCCCGCACCGTGGATCCGGACGACATCGCGGAAATCGCTATTGATCTGACGATCATGGACGGCGAAATCGTCTATCGCGCATAGCCGAAAGGGAACCGCCTCACGCCTCGAATGGCCCCTTCACGAGCAGTTCGCCATCGCGCATCATCGTTTTGCCGCGGGCGATGACGGTCTGCGGGCGGAGGTCGCGATCCCATGCGACGAGGTCGGCGTCCGCGCCGACAGCGATGCAGCCTTTTTTGCCGGTGAGGCCGAGGACGCGGGCCGGTGTCGCGGTGACGGGGAGGAGCATCTGCGCGAAGGGCAGCTCGCATTCCCGCACCGCCGCGCGCCATTCATCAGTGAGGAAATCCACACCGGTGACGCGCATCCCACCTGTCCGCTTGCCAGTTTCGTCAACGATCGGCATCGAGACATTGCCGTCTGACGTATAGGTAATCTTCTCGATTGGCACGCCGAGGTTGATGAGATTTTTGAAGGCGTCGGGAATGCGCAGGCCCGTTTTGCTGCCGCCACGCTTCGCCATCACGCCGGTGAGATCAATCGTGCCGCCCATCGCGACGAAGCGGACAGCAGGTTTCATGTGGTCGGGGTCGTAGCGATTGATGTGCGTCGGGTAGAAGACGCTGGCGGGCAGGCCGGTCCGTTCGATCAGCGCGAAGAGCGGATCGAGGCTGGACGGCAGCATGCCGAGATGGAGGTGGACGATGCGCGGTTTGCCTGCGATGCTCGCGCCGTGCGCGCCATCTACCGCGACCCGTGCCATTTCTTCTTCCGTACCCCATGACATGCTCTCCGAGATCGCGAACTTGACGCCGACGCACGGCTCGATGAACATCACATCCCGCCGGACGGAGCCGGTCAGCGTCACGGGCGGCAGGAAGAATGAGCCGGTGTAGAAGAAGAACGTGAACCCGCCCATCGCCAACTCACGCCCCTTCATGACGAGATCGGGGAGGTTGCGCGCGTCGCAGTCCGAGCCGAGCACGCCAACACCCGTCGTGATGCCGTTGCGAATCAGATCACCGAGTTCGATATCGGTGGTGCGCGCCAGCGGCCCCTCGTAGTCGCCGCCGCCGAGCGGATGGAAGTGACCGTCAATCAGCCCCGGCGTCAGGATCTGGCCCGTCATGTCGAGCGTTGCCACATCGAGTCCGGTTGCCCGGATACCGCCCGCGAGCGCATTCCCAACCGCGACGATCCGGTCATCGAAGAGGAGAAGATCAACATTTCCGAGCGGTTCGGGCGCGTAAACGTCCGCGCCCGTGAGCAGTGTGAACATCGCGGCGGGTCCTTTCCGTGCTGATGCGCTCAGTTTCGCTAGCCCCCAAATCGGTGCTGCTGACCGGGCTTCAGTGGATAGCACACCACGCCCGTCATCTCGGCCTCGATCCGGCGTTTGAACGCCTCGCCGTCCTGCACGATCGCCGGGAAGGTGTTGTAGTGCATCGGGATGACCGCCTTTGGCCGGACGAACTGCACCGCACGGGCCGCGTCGTCCGGGCCCATCGTGAAGTGATCGCCAATGCAGACACACATCAGGTCAATACCCGCTTCACCGATCAGTTCCATATCCCGGAAAAGCGCGGTGTCGCCGGTGTGATAGATCGTCATGCCGCCGAAGCGGATCATCAGGCCGGCGGGGGCACCCGCCGCGACGAAGGTATCCGGCCCGGTCTGATAGGAGGACGAATGCCACGCCGGGGTCAACTTCACGCTACCGCCAGCGAAGGCCACCGTGCCGCCGTGGTTGGCGGGGATCGCCGTCACACCCTGCGCACCGAGCCAGTCGCCAAGTTCTAAGGTGGCAATCACCGTCGCGCCCGTTCGCTTACTGATCGCTCGCGCGTCGTCAATGCCGTGGTCGTTATGCGCGTGGGACAGCAGAATCGCGTCCGCACGGAGGTCATCGGCCTTCACCGTCGCGACGGGATTTCCCGTCACCCACGGATCAATCAGGACGGTTGTGCCGTCCGCCTCCAGCGCGAACCCCGCTTGGCCGAGATAGGTGAGCAGCATCGTCGTTTCTCCTTCCGAATCCGTCATCAGCAGCCTGTCTCTCGCAGTGTACAACGTTCGTGCCCGCGTGCCACGCCGTCCATGGCCGGTAGCAACAAGATCAGCGGCGACGTATACTCGCAGTAGCGATCATAGGCGAGTGCTATCGGAGGTGCGGTGTGGAACTGCGTCACCTCGCGTATTTCGTGGCTGTGGCGGATCATCAGCATTTCACGCGCGCCGCCGAGGCGCTGCATATCGCCCAGCCGTCGCTCAGTCAGCAGATCCGCAAACTGGAAGAGGAAATTGGCAATACACTTTTTGAGCGGACGCGCGGGCAGGTGACGCTCACCGAAGCGGGCCAGCACTTGCTGCCGCACGCGCGCGCGCTGCTCGCCCGCTCCGCCGAGGCCGAGCGCGAACTGGCAGAACTGGCGAACCTTGAACGGGGCCGTCTCCGGCTCGGCGCGCTCCCGGCCCTCAGCGCCTCGATGCTGCCGCCGCTCCTCGTCGCCTACCACGCCCGCCACGCCGGGATCGCCCTCGAACTGCACGAAGCGCCGACGATCACCCTCCTGCGGCAACTCGAACACCGGGAAGTGGACCTCGCCCTCACCGCCCTCCCGACGACGCACGGCTATCTCGGCTCGCTCCCGCTCGGACGCGAACTGCTCTCGTTCGCGGTCGCCCCCGATCATCGCCTCGCGCGGCGCGAAACGGTCAATCCCGCCGAACTGCGTGAGGAGCCGTTTATCCTCTGGAGTGAGGGTTCCGCCGTGCGCGATCTGACCCTGCGCATCTGCCGCCAGGCGGGATTCGAGCCAAAAGTGGTCCTGGAGTGCGCCTACTGGGACACGATCTGCTCGATGGTCGCGGCGGGCCTCGGTATTACGCTCGTGCCGGAGCAGTCGCTCTCGCCGATTTCCCGCTCCCAGATCGCCGTCGTCCGCCTCTCCGACGGCGGCCACGGGCGGCAAATCGGCCTCTTATGGCGCCGCGACGGTTATCAACCCGCCGCTGCCCGCGCCTTCATTGATCTCGTCCGAGAGCGCCACGAAGCGGGGCTCACCGAGACGAACGACGTTCAGCCCCCGGCCCTCATCCCGGCCAGAGGACACCCGGCATCCTAGCCTATGGCAGAGCGCCGATCATCTCATGGGCGCTCGGTGGATTTCGGCGGCGACGCATTATTCGCGTGTGACGGGCGGACGCGCTATACTGCGTCGGCATGTCTACGGTCAGCAAATGATGCGCGGGAAGGATAGAGGGAGCGATGATTCTCTGGATTGCGTACGAAGCAGGGAGCGCGATGAGCGACGCGCGCGAACAAGTCCATAACACGATTCGGGCGGCGGCCGGGGCAAGCAACGTCCATCGCGCGATGCCGAACGTCTGGCTCGTGGATTCGGAGGAGTCGCCCTCCGCGTGGGTAGATACGGTGGAACCCGCGCTCAGCAAAGGCGACCGCGTGATTGTCACGAAACTCCAGCGCGGTGCGGCCGCGATGAATATTACTCCCGCCACCGATTGGCTCAAAATCCACCGCGAATCTTTCTAAAGGACTGAGGACTGAGGACTGAGGACTGAGGGGGTCGGTCATCCGCTATCCTCTGTCGCATCGAAAGCACGTGAGGATTTTGCGGGGGGCAGGTGGGGACGGATTTTGCGGCGTCATTGCAGCCACGGGTGCTCGCCTATCTGGACCGCGCAGATCGCCGGGCGCAGGTCGGCTTTGGGCCTGAAGGACCGCTCGCGATCACGATGCTGGCGCAGGGTGAGTACAACCTGAACTATCTCGTCACGGGTGGCACGCGGCAGGTCGTGGCGCGGATCAATACGGGCACGCAGATCGGCGCGGGCGATCAGATCGGCTACGAGTACCGCGCGCTGGAATTTCTTCGCCCCGCGGGCATCGCGCCCGAACCCTATCTGCTCGACAACAGCGGCGCGGAAATCCCCTTCGGCTTCCTTGTCGAGCAATATCTCCCTGGCCGTCCGCTCGATTACGCGACCGAGGTGTCGCTCGCCGCCCGCACGATCGCCGCGCTCCATACCGTGCCGACCGCCGGTCATCCCGACTTCCTCGTTGTCCCGGACCCGTTGACCGGCTCGTGGCAGGAGGCGAAGGGCTTCCTCGATGTGTTTTTCGTCACGGACGACGCCGACCCGACGGTCAAGCGCATCTTCACACGCGTGCTCGCGACGCTCCAGGAGAGGGCGGCGAAGCAGCAGAACCGTTTCCGCCCCGAGGAGCGCGTCATCATCCATACCGACGTGCAGGCGCACAACTTCGTCGTGCGCGACCCATCGGCGCGGCGGGCGAAACTCGTGGATTGGGAAAAGCCGATGCTGGATGACGGCTCGTATGATCTCTGCCACTTCCTCACACCGACCTCAACGCTCTGGAAATGCGATTACGTCTTCTCGGACGCGCAGCGCACCTCCTTCGTGAACACCTATGCGACCGCTGTGGGCGACCACCACGCGGGGCGCGATGTGATCGGCCGCATCGAGACGCGCATGCCCTTCGTCTATCTGCGTGCAACCGGCTGGTGCGCGATGGCGTGGGTCGAGTACACGCGCCCCGGTCGCCTACTACGCAACGAGAAGACCTTCGAAAAGATCGTCGAGTATCTCGTGCCGGATTTCCTTGTCAACCTCTTCCGGCCATATGTTCCGGGGTTGTAGATTGGGTGCATGTGATGACGGCAGGACTTCCCCGGTACAGTGCTGTTCCCCTGTCGCCATCATCTGTCCACGAAAGCCGGGCAACTCCCGGTATTGTGATCTGACCATCTTGAGTTACCCCGGTTTATCGGAGATCTGACGCCGGCGAATGAGGCCATCGTTACTGCCGTCCGCGTATCTCGATGCCCGAAGACGTTCCGACGACGGTGTGTGGCCGTCATATCTGGTACAGCGTCAGCCCGGTAATATCGTCATAGTCTTGCGCGTTGTACGTCACCAGTTCTAATCGATGTGCCAGTGCTGTTGCGGCAATCTGGAGGTCAAGGGCGCGATCGCGTGTGCGGATGCTCTGCTGTTTGAGGTCATGGCGCATTCGTGCACCACGTTTTGCAATCACAACGTCAAAGGGAATCACGAGGATAGCATCAAAGAACTCCTGATACTCTTCCTCGAGCGCTTGCGGATTTGTCGCGCTATGGACTGCCTGCCAGACTTCCATCAGCGTGACCGTGCTGACGGCGATGCCGTCAGACGTCAGATTCTTCACTAATGCTTGCACATCAAGATCGCCATTGAGATGACGAATGACGACGTTGGTATCAAGCAGGTATGGCATTATTCGGCGGGGCGACCCGTGCTGTTTTGGGTGCGCTCCGCATAGACATCCTTCTCAAGTTGCTCAGCGTCCACACCCGCACGCTTCAGGATGCCCGCACTCTTCTCGATGGCTTTCAGCGCACGCGTTGGATCATAGCCAGCCCAGATATCCTCAGCCTGGCGCACCACGTCATACCGTACGCCATTGGCTTCAATGACCACAGGCTTCGCGTCTTTCTGGTTGAGTCGCCTCGCCAGTTCTTCATTGGGATTGAGTTTGATTGGTTGTGTCTGCATCTCTCGTTCCTTTCCAATTGCCTGCTGATTCTATCACACTTACAAATAGATTGTGGTCAGCGCTACTGTTGTCCGCGCACCTCGATGCCTGCGGGTGTGCCGATGACGACAGTGTGCGTGAGGCCGAGGAAGAAGCCATGCTCGACAACGCCAACCGTCTCCTTGATCGTGGCGGCGAGGTCGTGGAGGGCGAACGCGGACGGCAGCGCGCAGTCCACGATGAGGTTCCCGTTGTCGGTGCGAAATGGCCTGGCGCCGACGCGCCGCAGCGTCGGGACGAGGCCGAGCGAGGCGAGCGCGCCGGACGTGCGCTTCCAACCGAACGGCACGATCTCAACCGGCAAGGGCATCCGCTCGCCGAGATGGTGGACCAGTTTGGTTTCATCCACAATGATCACTTGCCGCCGCGTCGCGCTGGCGACGATCTTCTCGCGCAATAACGCGCCGCCACGCCCCTTGATGACGTTCATCTCCGGATCAACTTCATCCGCGCCATCAATGGTCACATCAATCTGTGGGTGGGTGTTCAGGGTTGTGAGGGGAATGCCGCCCGCGCGGGCTTGGAGGGCGGATGCCTTCGAGGTCGAGATGGCACGGATACGCAACCCTTGCGCGACACGCGCCGCGAGGGCCGCGATCGCGAAGGCGGCGGTGCTGCCGGTGCCGAGGCCGACGATCATGCCATCCCGCACATAGGTCGCCGCGTGCTCGCCAGCCGCCCGTTGCGCCGCCATGCGCGCCGTCTCCAAAGCCGCCATCGCCCCTCCTTCTCTCGCCCACATTCTATGCGAGCAAGTGAGCGGAGGGGAAGGGGAAGTTGAACCACAGAGACACAGAGAACACAGAGGGCAGAAAAAGAGGGGAAGGGGATGACGAAAGTCTTCTCATCCTTCTCAATTCCCCTCCGTGTCCTCTGTGTCTCTGTGGCTAAAATCGCCTGTGTTAGTCGTATCGGCCGGTGCGCTCGCCGATTTGGACGCATTCCTTCAGTTGCGCGGCAACGCGGAAGGGATCACTGGAGACGACGGAGGAGGCGTAGAGTTCCATCGCGCCGAAGTCCGCCGTGCGGTTCATCGGGTCGCCCCGGTCCACCATGCGGACGACAATCGGGAAATCGGCCCAATCCTCGTCCGTCGCTGCGAGCGGCGGCAGCGCGATCGTCAGGTTGAACGAGGTCACGCCGAGATCGCCGGTCAGGCAGGCGAGTGCGCAATAGAGCGCACGCTTGAGATTGTCGTCCATCTGATTGCCGAAGAGGATAATTTCTTTCTCCTTCAGCGGGACGAGATGCGACATCATCCGGACGTCGCCGTGCGTCATGCCGATGCCGAGCCGCTCGTGCATGGCATAATAATCGGCGAAGTAGTCGCGCTCGAACACCGTGTGGTATTGCAGCGCCGCTCGGCGGAGTAACTCGACCTTGCCGTAATGCATGCCCTTGGTCAGGCTCATCTGTGCGTGCCCGTGGGGGATGGACGCACCACTCTTCCAGAGGCAGTTCCACATAAAAAAGGGATAGATCGCGTCCGGATCGGTCGCGTGCGCCTGCTGATACCACTCGGTTGCCGCATCGAGCGCGCCGATCACCGTCTCCTCCGTGAATGAGAGGGGATCGTGCTCGTCGAAGACGACGACGCCATGGAAGCCGTCGTACTTCGCGATATTCGATGCCGTAATGGCGTGGCGGGTGCGGATGCGGCCGAAAACATCCTCCGGCGTATTCGCTTCGGGATCATCGAACGGATCGGGGTGACTCCGGGCGATCTCCTCGGCCAGCGCCGAGGGAATACGCGCCTCCAACGGCCGATGCGCCCGCAGTTCGTTGAAGAGGCTGCTCTCCAACGTCCAGCGGTTCGTGACCTTGACAACCTTCTGGCGGCGGACGGCATCCACCGAGCCAAAATACTTCTCAATCCATCGGTGCATCGTCTGTGGCGGGTTCAACGCACCGATGGTAGTGCTCAAGTGAAAGAGGCGGTCGAATAACTCGCGATCCTCATTCGGTAAACTGGCAACGATCTCGTCGAGCGCGACAATTTCACGCTGATCCACGGCAACTACATTCATACCCGTCCCATTCTCCTTTTTCTCCCCCACCACAGTATAGCAGGCGCGTAAAGTCGTTTGAATACCCGATGCCAACCGTTTCAACGCGCAAACACCAGGATTAGTGACGCACCGCGATCGCCCGTTGATAGAGCGCCGAATACTGGCGGGCCGATGCCGCCCATGAGAAGTCACACATCATCGCGTGCGAGACCAGCACATCCCATGCCATCGGATCACGGTACGTTGCGATCGCCCGCGCGACCGCGGCGAAACATGCCTCCGGATTGTACGTGTCAAAAACAAAACCCGTCCCCGCATGCGCGAGGGGGTCATAGTCCGCCACCGTATCCGCGAGGCCGCCGGTCCTTCGTACTATTGGGATTGTACCATAACGCATCGCGATCATCTGACCGAGGCCACACGGCTCGAACCGCGACGGCATCAGGAACAGATCGCTCCCGGCATAGATGCGCGAGGCAAGATGCGCATCGAAGCCGAGGCGTACGGCAACGCGATTCGGCCGCTCCGAAGCGACCCGCCGAAATGCATGCTCAATCGCCGGATCGCCAGTTCCGAGAATGACGAATTGTGCCCCCTGATCCACGATCCGGTCCGCGATCCGCGCGACGAGATCGAACCCCTTCTGCTCCACCAGCCGCGAGACGACGCCGATCACCGGCGCGCGCGGATCATTGTCGAGGCCGAGATCATGTTGGAGCGCGGCTGTATTGTCCGCCTTGGCCGCGTGATTTCCCGCGTCGTAGTGGGCGGCAATCGCGCTGTCGGTTGCCGGGTCCCAGACCGTCTCATCAATACCATTGAGGATGCCGACAAACGCGTCGCCGCGCTCGCGCAGGATCGTGTCCAGCCCTTCGCCGCTCTCCGGCGTGCGGATTTCGTCGTGGTACGTGGGGCTGACGGTGTTCACCAAATCAGATTCGACGATCGCGCGCGCTAATGGATTCGCCGCGCCGCCGAACCGCGCGTACTCAATCGGCAGCATCTGTGTGCCGCTCAGGTCCGCGAGGCCAAAAAGGTAGTCGCCGCCGAAGACACCCTGATAGGCGAGGTTGTGGATCGTGAATACGGTCGCGGTGTCACCCCAAAACCGATCCAATTGCATCGTGTAGCGCAGCCAGTGGATGGCGATCGCGGTGTGCCAGTCGTGGCAATGCACGATGTCCGGCTGCCAGCCGTTTTCGGTACACCATTGCAGCGCGGCGCGGCAAAAGAAGAAGAACCGCTCGTGCTCGTACGGGAGCCCGTAGACCTCCGGCGCACCGAAGAGCAGGGTATTATCCGCGAAGATGATCCGGGGCCGCGCGCTGTCCGGGTGGCTATCCGCACCCATCCGACCTTCAAAGAAGCCGAAACCGTGCGATGTGCCCCAGCCAAGCGTCACCATGAAGCCGCGTGTCGGTGGATCGAGCGCGTAGCGATCCGGGTCAATCGAGCCGTAGCGGGGCATCGCGACGACGACCTCATGCCCAGCCGCCGCAAGCGCCAATGGCAACGACCCTATCACATCGGCCAGCCCGCCCACCTTCGCATACGGCGCGACCTCCGCGCTCAGCATCAATATTTTCAGACGGTCACCCTCTCCCTGAGTAACGAGTAGCGAGTAACGAGACGGAGCGCATCCTCCTCGTTACTCGTTACTCGCTTTTTCGTCGCGCGGCGCTGGAATGCCAGAGATAGTCCGATCCCCAGACACGATCCCGATCATGTGGCTGTTCCCCCCATGGCTGGCCGGAGGCCGCGCTCGTTGAGCGGATTTCCGGATCGCCGGGTCCGATCGGGCCGAGGTAGCCGTGCGCCGGGCCGCGGTCCTGAAAGAGATGGTAATCGAGGCGCGGGAAGGGGTTGTCCAGTTGCTCGATCCGGGTTCTGAGATGTTTGCCGGCGCTCGAATCTGCTGTGCCCGCGTCAAGGAGCGCGGTTAGCCGGTCGAACCGCTTGACATGGGCGTTGAATCGCCGCGTCGCGTACTCCGCCGCCTGTCCGGTCGTGACGAGAAAGGGCCAATCCGACGATTCGAGCAGAAGCAGTTCGCGCCCCACCTGCGCCAGTGTCGCTCGCAGCGGCCCGCGCGCATGAGGATAGCGCGCGACGAGCGCTTCCATCCGTCGCTCTCGCTCGTGGACAATCGGCCACATCCATGCCGTCTTCGCGTTGTTCCATGTGTAGTCGGTCCGGTAGCGGCCCCACGACGATGGCGGCAAATCTATCGCCTGGGTCGCGGGATAGTCGCGGACGTACCCACCGGCGGTCGCGGTCGTAATCGTTGGGTGGCTATCACCGGCGGTCAGTTCCAGGACGCGCGCGAGCCACTGGACGCCCTCGAACCACCAGTGACCGAAGAGTTCCGCGTCATAGGCGGCGCAGATCAATCCCGGCTCGTCGGACGTGGCGCGCCACTTCGCCGCCTCGTCCTCAACAACGGAAACGAAATGGCGCGCGTGCGCCTCGATCTTCGCCGCCGCCCATTCGGGTTCGTAGAGATCCTTCTCGCCTAAATCCACGTCGTCTCCGGTGATCCGCCAGTACCAGAGGCCGCTCTCGGCATCCTTCCGGTGGAACTCACGATAATCGCGGTCGCCCGGGTAGCCTTGCCAGCGCGACCAGACCTGCTCCGCGACGCGCTGGTTCCGCGCGACGACCTGTACCGGCGATGCGGCGACCCGGTATGGGCGGAAGGTAGTCGTCGCGCCCCGCGTGCCACCGGCGAGCGGCGCTTCTTCCACATTCTGCGCCTCGGTAAAGAAGAGGTTGAGACCCTGCGCTTCCAGAAATGTCTCGATGCCCGGCAGGCCGCCCTGCGCCGGGCGATAGGCGCATTCGGGGAGCCAAATTGATGTCGGCTTTGTGCCGACATGTCGCTGGTACGCATCAATCCCGGCCTGCAACTGCGCGGCGATGGACGATGCCCGGCCGAGTAGCGGCAAATAGCCGTGCGTCGCGGCGGAGACCATTAGTTCGATATGTCCGGAGCGTTGCAGCGCCGCGAATCCACCGACGATATTGCGGTTGAAGCGCCCCTGGAACGCCTCCAGGGCACGGTCGAAATGATCCGCGTAGAGCGCCGCGACACGGGCCTCCCGCGTGTAGCCCTCGTGCGCGAACCGGATGCGGTCAGATTCCGCGCGGCGCAGGCGATCGAGCAGATATGTTTCCAGATTCGCAATCACCGCCGCATCTGACAGTTGCTCCATCAGGATCGGTGTCAGGCCGATGGTCAGACGGAAGGGCACGCCGCGCTCCGCCATGTCCGTCAGGGCAATGAGGAGCGGGATATACGTCGTTGAAGCCGCCTCGTGGATCCATTCCTCGCCATGCGGCCACTGCCCCTGCCGCCGCGCGTATGGCAAATGGCCGTGCAGCACGAACACGAGGACTGAGGGCTGAGGACTGAGGACTGAGGGATTCGAGCCACTCGCCGTCTTCGGGCGTTCGCGTTGTGATTGCATGCTCTCTCCGATGCTTCGACATGGCACTGAGTCCTCAGTCCTCAGTCCTCAGTCCTCGTTACGCCCAGGATGGCACACGGGAATCTACGGTCTCGCCACTGGGAATCAAGTGGCCGGGGAACTCATGTTCCTGTACTTCGGGGGCAATGATGACATTGCGACCGATCGTGACATTCGCCGGCACGCGCGCGTTTTTGCCGACGAGCGTGATCCCGGTGTTGACGCGGCGCGGATCGAGCATGTTCGGGGTGTCATCACCGAAACCGAGGCGGCTGCCCGCGCCGATGTACGCCTGTTTGTCAATGATGCACCGCTCGACTACCGCGCCTTCCGCAATCACCGTGTCCCCCATGATGATGCTGTCCCGCACGACCGCACCCTCGCGGACGATCACGCCCGGCGAAAGTACGGAATGCTCGACGGTGCCACGAATGATGATGCAGCCATTCGAGACGAGCGAGCGTGAGACATGCGATCCCTCCATGATCTTCGCGGGCGGTCGCTCCTCCGAGCGCGTGTGGATGACCCAGTCGGGGTCGTAAAGGTTCAATTGCGGCAAATCGTCCAACAGGGCGAGGTTCGTCTCCCAATATGATTGCAACGTGCCGACATCCTGCCAATAGCCGTCGAAGGCGTAGGCATAGACATCACCCCGCTCGATCAACGACGGGATGATGTCCTTGCCGAAATCGAGCATCGTGCGCTCGACGCTCGTCTCACCGATCTCCAGCGTCTCGACGAGCAAATCCCGGTCGAAGACGTAAATGCCCATCGAGGCGAGCGTGCTGCGGGGAAACTCCGGCTTTTCCTGGAACGCCGTCACGCGATCGTCGTCGTCCGTAACGAGGATGCCAAACCGGCTCGCCTCTTCGAGTGGCACCGGCTGGACGCAGACCGTCACGGAGGCATGGCATCTGCGGTGGAAATCGAGCAGCGGGCGATAGTCCATATTGTAGATATGATCGCCGGACAAGATCAGTACATCGTTGAACTGCTTCGGCATCACATACCAGAGGTTGTGGTAAATCGCGTCCGCCGTGCCGCGATACCAGTCCGAACGTGCGCGGCCGAGATACGGCTGGAGTACCTGGACGCCGCCGCGCGTGCGGTCGAGGTCCCACGGCTGCCCGATACCGATGTGATCGTTCAGCGAGTGCGGCCGATACTGGGTGAGCACGGCGACATGCGTGATGCCCGAGTTGACGCAGTTGGAGAGGGTAAAATCAATGATGCGATACTTGCCGGCGAATGGCACCGCGGGCTTGGCACGCTGGCGCGAGAGGATACTCAGGCGCTCTCCCTGCCCACCGGCCAGGATCATCGCGGCGACGCCGTCCACGGATTGCCCCCCATCTCAGGACTCCTACCCCACGTCTGGTACACAGCAATTCGCCTGCCAGAAGGGAAAACAACGCCACGCACAGAGTATTATAGGCCAGATTGTTAGGGGTGCGATAGCGGCGTGTGTGCAACGGGCGAGAAGTGCTGCGCCGCCTCACCGGTCACACGGCTTGCACAAGGGGAGGAACGGATGACGGAACTGCTTTACCAGACGGATAGTTACCTACGCGAGACCGACACCACGGTAACGGGCCATGGCGAGGCGAACGGAACACCCGCTGTGATCGTGGCGCGGACGGTACTCTATCCCGGTGGTGGCGGGCAGCCCGCGGACATGGGCCTGCTGGCATGGGATGGTCAGCAGGCCACCGTCACACGAGCGGTGAGACAGGGTGCGGAGATTGCCTATGCGCTCGACGGCTCATTGCCACCCATCGGCGCGATGGTGCGGATGCGGGTGGAGTGGGAACGCCGTTACCGGCTGATGCGGATGCACACGGCGATGCACTGCCTCTGTGGCGTCGTCTTTCGGGATTACGGCGCGCTCGTCACGGGCGGTCAGATGGACGTTGACCGGTCGCGGATGGACTTCGAGTTGGAAGACCTCTCCGCGGAGCGTGTCGCGGCGATTGAGGAAGCGACGAATGCCGCGATTCGCGCCGATCTGCCCGTGCGTGTCCGCATCCTGCCCCGCGATGAGGCGTTCGCCATCCCGGATTTAATCCGGACGAAGATCAATCTCCTGCCGCCCGATATAACCGAAGTTCGCACGGTGGAGATCGTCGGCCTGGATATGCAGGCCGATGGCGGCACCCACGTCGCCCGGACCAGCGAGGTCGGCGGCATGCGCATCGTTGGTACCCGCTCCAAAGGCAGGAGCAACAAGCGGTTGGAAATCGTGCTGAACGACGAACAGGGAGCATGACGCTCCCTGCAATCCCGTAAGGGCGGTTCGCGAACCGCCCCTACACGAAACTCACGCCCTGACGACGTATGTCCCGGCGGCTTTGTCGTGCCATGTCTGCTTGTTGGCATCCCAGAACGGCCAGAGGTAATCGAGCAGTGAGGCGATGCCGAGGAATGACGTGGCCGGCGGCTTGATCGAGCCGACGACCGAAAGGATCGCCTTGACGCCCGCGCGCGTGAACGTTTTGGTTGTCGTCAGCGGTTGGCTATCCGCCGAGACGACACGCACGCTCATGACCTTCTTGCCGATCGTCTGACCATTCCACGATGCCAGCAGCAATCCCTCATACAAGAAATAGACGACAGCATCGAGCAGCGCCGACAGCGGCGACCCGACGAAGCCGAGGACCGCGGCGATGATGATGAGCGGGATGCCGACAATCAGGCCGTCAATCAGCACCGCCAGGAACCGCGCGCCAATACTCGCGTATTGCGTGGTTGGTGCGGTCCCTTGCCACTGATAGCCCGATCCGCTCGGTGGCTGAGGCGAATACGGTGGCGGGGTGTACGGCGGGACGCCGCCAGGTGGTTGCGTCGGGGGTGTCGTGCTCATTGTCCGTGCTCCTTAATTGATCCAAGACGATTCGTTTACGTGCGAAGGACGAGCGTGTTTGCGACCTTGTCGTGCCAGCCCTGTTTGTTCGCGTCCCAGAGCACCCAGAGGTAGCCGAGGTAGAAGACAATGCCGGAGAAGAACGTCCTGAAGAGGAACCGGCCCCACGCCTGACCCTTCGTGATCGGCCCACCCTGGAGGTTCGTGATGCGGATATTCACGGCCTGCCTGCCCAGCGTCTGACCATTGTGGATGCCGCGTCGCCCCGTCATCAGCGGTTCGTAGAGTAGGGCGAAGATCCATCCGACGATAATGATCAGGATACCGAAGGCGAGGGTGCCGCCATTCGTCACTTTCGAAGAGCTTGTGCCGGTAAATCTATTGGTGCTTGTGCTCACGCTGCTCCCGATCAGCACAATACCGACGATGACCGGTATCGCGGCGATTGCCGATACGATCAATCCGTCGAGCAATAGCGCGCCGAACCGCGACCCGAAACCCGCGTAGGGATAGGCGGGTACGCCCGCGCCCCATTGATAGCCTGTCTGACCGGGCAGCGGCGCCTGGTACTGCTGATATGGCGGAACCGCGCCGCCGGGATACGGCGGCGGCGCACCGGAATAGCCGGAGCCGGGCCCCGGCGGCCCACCCGGCGGCGGGCCGTAGCCAGGGGGGTTCGGCGGTGGATACGCCCCTGGCGGTTGCGGTGGATACGAACTCATAGTGATTCTCCCCCCTTCCATGCCGTTGCCGGCCACTGTTCACGGCGTTTCCCCACAATTGTCGGTCCCCTTTTATTAACGACGCAGTGCCCGACTAGTTCCGGTTTCCGTGTGAAAACCGGCGCGCGATGTCGGGAACGCACCTGAAGCGCCCGTCATCACGAAATCACGCTTGCCTGCGTTATAACTCATGATGGAAGTGCAGATTTAGGGTCCGATCCGGTTTGACACTCCGCCCCGCGAAGCGTAGACTCACGGTAACGCGTGAGCGGAAGAAAGGGACGATTGGTTCGTAGCGCCAGGCCCGGTCGAGGAGGTGACCGGGTGACGAGGCGGGGGCTGTGCGAAGATTTCGGCGGGTGGCCCCCCGGCTGACACGGTCGTCACGTACGGAGAAAACCGGCGACGAAATGCGCCGACAATGGCCGTGCGATGTGTCCCCTTTTTTCCAGAGCGAGCGCGACGGAGTGGCCGCACCAATGTGCGGGTCATTTATGCGTGCGTGTCGAAAGGGAACGACTCATGTGCGGAATTTTTGGCTATGTGGGACGCGCGGAGACGAAGGTTGATGTAGCGGGGATGACACTCGCCGCGCTCAAACGGCTCGAATATCGCGGCTATGACTCATGGGGGATTGCCGTTCGGAATGGGGTTGGCCTTGAGGTCGAGAAGCATGTTGGCAAGATTGGGCGGGCGGAGACGACGTTGCCGATGAGCACGATCGGCTTCGGACATACCCGCTGGGCGACGCACGGTGGCGTCACGGAGCCGAACGCCCATCCGCATCAGGACGAATCGCGCCGCGTCGCGCTGATCCATAACGGTATCGTCGAAAATTACATCATGCTGAAGGCGGGCCTGATCGCTCGCGGGCATACCTTCCGGTCGGACACGGATACTGAAGTGATCGTCCATCTCGTGGAGGAGGCGCTCGCTCACCGCGACAACCCGGAGTCTGACCTGACATGGGCGGTGCGGTACGCGTTCCGCCAGTTGGATGGCCTCAATGCGGTGATTGTCATGCAGGTAGACCGGCAGGAGCTTGTCGCGGTCAAGAATGTCTCGCCACTGATCGTCGGTATCACCGATGACGCGACCTATATCGCGTCGGATGTCGTCGCGCTCCTCGAATATACCGACCGCGTCGTCTACCTCGATGACCGCCAGGTAGCGACGATGACTCCGGGCAAGGTCGCTCTTTCCAGCCTGGAGGATGGCACGCCGCTCCCGGTCCGTGAGGAGCTCGTCACCTGGCGGCCGGACGAGGCGGTCGTCGGTGCATATCCGAACTTCATGTCAAAAGAGATGGCGGAGCAGTCCGCGATCATCGCGCGCCTCGCGGAGGATCATGCCGGGCTTGCCCAGGACCTCGCGGATCGCATCCGGCTCTCATTCGGCACCTTCCTTCTTGGCTGTGGCACGGCGTCCTATGCCGCCCTCTCCGGGACCTATCTCTTCTCACGCATCGCGCAACGGCACATCAACTTCATCCTCGGCTCGGAATTCAAGTATCACGAGCACTTCATCACGCCGCGCTCGCTGGTCATTGCGCTCTCCCAAAGCGGCGAGACGGCGGACATCATCGAGGGCGTCAACACGGCGCGGGCGCGGGGCGCACGGATCGCCGCGCTCGTCAATGTGCCCGGTTCGAGCCTCGCGCGCATCGCGGATGTCGTCGTGCCACTGACGGCAGGCCCGGAGCAGTGCGTGCTTTCCACGAAAGCATATACCGCGAAGGTCGCCGTCCTCCTGCTTACGGCATATGCGATCGCCGGCAAATTGGAAGAGGGGCAGGCGCTGCTTCGTACGGCCGCCATCGCCGTTGATGAGGCGTTGAATGGCGAGTGCGCGGAGACGGTGCGTGCGGTCGCCGCGCGGATTGTCGGCAAGGATCACCTCTACGTGATTGGTCGTGGCCTCGCATACCCGACGGCGCTCGAATCTGCACTGAAGATCAAAGAGGTCTCATATATGCACGCGGAGGGCTTCGCGGGGGGCGAATTGAAGCACGGCGTGATCGCGTTGATCGAGCGGGATACGCCCTGCCTCGTCTTCGCGCCGATGGACGAGACGCGCGCGGATATCCTTTCCGGTGCAATGGAGATGCGGGCACGGGGCGGCTTTATCATTGGCGTCTCGCCGGAGCCGGACGAGGCGTTCCACATGCATATTCCAGTCGCCGATGTCGGCGATGCCTCCCCGCTCGTCAATGTCATCCCGGCGCAATTGCTTGGCTATCATCTCGCACTCTTGCGCGGCTTCGATCCCGACAAGCCGCGTAATCTTGCGAAGAGTGTAACCGTGAAGTGACGAGGTTCGGGGTTCGAGGGCCGCGAACCTCGAACCTCGAACCCCGAACCTTCCCCTACTTCTTCAAAAACCTCTTCGCCGCTATCCCCACCGCGCCGAGGCCGAGCAGGCCGACACCGACCGCCGCGCGCTTCGTCGGCGGTTCCGCGTGGTCATTGCTGGCGTGGTGGTTCGCCATGTGTGGTGTCGCGGTCATGGTGTACTGTGCATCCGGGTGCGGTGAAGGCTCTTCGCGCTTGCCGGTCGCGTAATTGACGAGGCGCTGCTTGCCACTCTCTGTCTTTGCGGTCGGCGCGGTACGGTTGGTGATCGGCTCGCCGCGCACTTCCGCGCCTTTCAGGTCGGTCTCGCGATCCGGCTGCGATTTCTTCGGCGCTTTGTCGGCGTAAATCGTCTCGCCCTTGTCCTTCTCAGGATGCGCGGCGATATCTTCAATCGTCTCGGGGTCATACCGCTTGGCGAGTTCGCTGTTGAGTTGCCCGCCGAGCATGATAACCAGAGATGAGATGTAGAAGACGAGCAGCAGGACGATCATGCCACCGAGCGTGCCATAGGTCTTGTCATACGTGCCGAACTTGGAGACATAGAGGCCGAAGCCGCCAATCGCCAAGAGCCAGACGACGGTTGCCAGAATCGCGCCCGGCGAAATCCACTGGAACCGCTGCTTGATGTTCGGCCCGATCCAGTAGAGCACGGCGAGGGCGAGCGAGATGAAGGCGAGGATCAGCGGCCAGCGGAGGATATTCCAGAAGACGTTGAAGGCATGCCCACCACCGACGCTGGTTGCGATCTTGTCGCCAATCTTGCCACCGAAGACGATAACAATGAACGCGCTGGAGGCGACGAAGCCGACGAAAAGCGTCAGAAGAATTTCCGTCCCCTTGCGCTTCCAGAAAGGCCGCGTTTCCTCGACATCGTAGGCACGGTTGAGCGCCTTGATGAAGGTACTCACCGCAGCCGAACCGGACCAGAGCGCCAGGATGATGCCGACCGACAGCAGACCGCCGCTCTGGTTGCTCAACACCTTCGCCAGCGGAGTGGCAATCGCGGAGCGCGCATCGGCGGGGAGGACGGACGTAAGCGCGGCCATAATCTTTCCGAAGAGATCGAGACCGAAAATGCGGTTGACGATCGCGGACATCGAGGCGCTGAAGATCGCGAGCGGGAAGATGGAAAAAAGGATGTGATAGGCGGACTCCGCCGCGAGGCCCGCACAGTCGTCCTGGCTGAACTCCTTGATCGTCGCGCGCGTGACTTCCTTGTAATCAACCTTTGGTTTCTCTTTCGTCCGCTGTCGCGTGGGCAGCGTACGGGTTGCGGTTGCCATTCGTGTCACCTCCGAATACGATCACGCGAATCGTCGCTGCTATGCGCTGTATGCAATTGGCGTTCCACGTCATGTACCCGATCAGACGCAGGAGACCCGAGGCCCTTCATGCTGTGCGATTCGCACGCGCATCTCGACGCACTGCAGTTCGATGAAGACCGCGCGGCGGTCCTCCAACGCGCGGCGGACGCGGGTGTGCGCGCCATTATCAATGTAGGATACAACCCGGCGACATGGCCCACGACTCTCGCGCTGGCGTCGGCGCATCCCGGTATCTTCGCGTGCATCGGATTCCACCCAAATGATGCAGCGGCGTGGGACGACGCCCTAATTGCGACGCTCGCAGACCTGCACGCCCACCCTAAAGTGGTGGCGGTTGGTGAAACGGGCCTCGACTATTATCGTGATTATGCATCGCCGGAACAGCAGCGGGCGGCATTCGCGGCACAACTCGCGCTGGCGCGCGCGTTCCGCAAGCCGGTCGTCATTCACCATCGCGACGCCCACGATGATCTGCTGGCGATGTTATACGCGGAGGTCGCGGCGTATGGGCCGATTCGTGGCGTATTGCATGCCTTCAACGGAGGGCCGGGGTTCGCGGCGGAAATCCTCGCCCTCGGGTTGCACCTGGGGATCGGTGGGCCGGTCACGTTCAAGAACGCGACGGAACTCCATGCTGCCGCACGCGCTGTGCCGCTCGATCGCATGGTGATCGAAACGGACAGCCCGTATCTGGCGCCGTATCCCCATCGCGGGCGGCGCAACGAATCGGCCTACGTCGCGCTCATCGCGGAGCGGATTGCCGCGCTCAGGGAGACTGACGTCCAAACCGTCGCGGCGGCGACGACGACGAATGCGGCTCGCCTGTTCGGGATCGTGACGCCCGATACACTGCTCGCGGAGTAGTCATGAGCGCGAGGTAGCCGAGCGCTCACGATCCATGCCATCGTTCGGTGGTTCCGCGTCGGCTATCGCGTACTGCCCGCGTCCCTTATCTTTCGCACGGTACATTGCGGCGTCGGCATCGTCCAGCATTTCCTCCGCACCCGCGTAATCGTGCCCACTGAGGGCGATGCCGATGCTTGCCGTCATGTAGATTTCACGGCCCTTGGCGGCGAATGGGGTCGCGAGCATATGCTGGAGACGCAGTGCGGTGTTGGTTGCCTCAGCCGGGTCGCTCACTCGACCTGCAAGGACCGCGAATTCGTCTCCACCGAGTCGTGCGACACTGTCCGCTGGGCGCAACGAGCGTTCGAGGCGGTCGGCGATCGCCACGAGCACGTCATCGCCGGCGGCGTGGCCGAGGCTATCATTGACGGCCTTAAAATGATCGAAATCGAGGAAGAGCAGCGCGAATTCGTGCGGTCGGCCGCGTTTGGCGCGAGCGAATGCGTCCTTGAGCTGCTTCATGAAGAGGCCGCGATTCGGTAAGCCGGTGAGTGCGTCGTAATGGGCGGCCCGCACAAGTTGCGCCTCGACGCGCTTCCGCTCCGTGATGTCGGTGAATGATGTGACGGCTGCATACGGAGCCGGGGCATTGTCGCGGAACAGAGGCTGGGCGTTGATGGAGAGCCAGATAGATGTTCCGGCAGCGTTCTCGACACCCATGATGACGCGCGATTGTGGCTGCCCGGTCTCGATGGCGACCATCGCGGGATACGTTTCGGGTGGAAAGGGTGATCCGTCTTCATGGACGGTTCGCCACTGGCAGTCCAGTGGGTTCTGACCGATCAACTGCTCGTGGGTCACATCAAAGATGCGACACGCGCTCTCGTTTGCTGCCGTGATCGTGCCATCCGGATTCTGCACGATAATACCTTCATCGAGCGCGGCGATCACGGAGCGATAGCGCTCTTCACTCTCTCTGAGCGCCTCCGCCGCCGCAATGCGTTGGGTGACATCCCGATACGTCACGACGATCGCATGCACGCCCGGGTCGTCGAGCAAATTCCTCGCGATCCCTTCCATATGCAGCCACGATCCGTCGCGATGGAGCAGGCGGTACTCGATTGGGGCGGATGCACCGGGTGATTGGAGAAGCGTGCGGAACCGCCCCTGCGCCGCCGGTCGGTCCTCGGGATGGACGAGCAGGAACGCATCGCGCCCCACATTCTGTCCGATCTCGTAGCCCAGGATGCGCGTGGTGGAGGGACCACTATAGATAATTTTGCCCTGCCGGTTGAGGAGCGCGATCGCATCCGAGATATTCTCGACGAGCGCGCGGAACCGTCGTTCGCCCGTTTCGTGCGCCATTTCCGTTGCCGTTTGCGTCGTCAGAATGTGGTCCAATCGTCCCTACTCCGCGATGAACTAAAGGCCAAAATACGACTTCTATATACTAAACGTCGCCGTCGTTGGCAATGTGATGTACGCGCACGTTGCAATCTGATGACGCGGTGGTGAGGTATGCAGGGTGGGGTGTGGGGACATGTTCGAGGGTTCCTGCTCGATGCAAGCGCTGCCTGTGGTATGCTTCATGAAGCGCGATGCGCGATTCGCAACGTGCGATGGTGGAAAGGGTTGTGGGATGGCACAGATGCATACGAAGACGACTGTCGCCGAGGCGACGACGCAAACCCCGGCAGGGATTACCGCAACGACGATCAGTGTCGAACAGAAGAAACCCCTCGCACCGCTGGCCGCGACCGTTCCACCGACGCCGAAAGAGACGACCCCGGAGACGACTGCCGCCGCGATGCCGGTGACCTATCAGATCGTTGAGCACGACGCTGACGTACGAAAATTGATTGACCACGCGAACCGAAACCTCGGTGTCGTCGGATACACCGAGCATGGCTTGCGCCATGTGACGCTCGTCGCACGGATCGCGCGGAATGTTGTGCGTATTCTCGGTTACGACGAGCATACGCAGGAATTAACGGCCATCGCGGGCATCCTGCATGACATTGGCAACGTCGTGAACCGGCGCGGGCACCCGAATAGTGGCGCGGTGATGAGCATGCCGATTCTCCAGCGGCTCGGTATGCCAATGGACGATATTGCGATTGTCATGGGCGCGATTGGCAGCCACGGCGACGATGGCGGTGGCCTCGCCGAACCGGTACATGCGGTGTGCGCGGCCCTCATCGTCGCGGATAAATCGGACGTCCATCGTTCGCGCGTCCGCAATCCCGACGCTTCCACCTACGACGCGCACGACCGGGTGAATTATGCGGTCGTTTCGTCCTTCCTCCGAGTAGATGCGGACGAAAAGACAATCACGCTCGAACTGACGATTGATACGGCGATTTCGTCCGTGATGGACTACTTTGAGATCTTCCTGCCGCGCATGTTGCAGTCGAAACGGGCCACCGAATTTCTCGGTTGCCGCTTCCATATCGAGATCAACGGGAACACGATCCTCTAGCCCGCATATGTGGATCACGTACTGACGGAAAGGGAACCAGCATATCGTGGCAGTGATGAGCGCGAGCACGACATTCGACCGGGCGCGGACGCGGTATCTCGATCTCTATATCGTCGTAGTGACGCTCGCGCTCACCGGCTTCGGCATCCTGACGATTTACAGCGCAAACGGCGCCGGGCCGCTGACGGTGGGTAGTCTGCCGGTCCGCCAACTCGTCTACTTTATCGTCGGCGTTGGCTTGATGGTCGCCTTTTCGCTCCTTGATTACCGGATTTTCCGGGGCGTCGCGCCGATTATTTATGCGGGCGGCGTCTTCCTGCTCGTCGCGGTGCTGGTGATTGGCACGACAATTGGCGGAGCACGCCGCTGGTTTGACCTCAAACTGACGCTCTTCCAGCCATCCGAAGCGGCGAAGATCGCCGTGATCATCGCGCTCGCCGCGTTCATCAGTAGCCGTGGGGAGGCGATGGCGCGCTGGTACAATTTCCTGCTCGCACTAGGCATCGTCATCGTCCCCGTGTTGCTCATCTACCGGCAGCCGGACCTCGGCACGGCATTAGTCTTCGTTGCCATCTGGATCGCGATGATGGGGATTTCGCGCACGCGCCTGATCTACTTCGCCGCGTTGCTCGTCGCCGCCGTTCCGGCGGCGATCCTGCTCTGGAAGCATCTGCCGGAGTATCAGAAAAACCGTTTCGATGCCTTTCTCGACCCAAGCTCGCCGACGAACATTCAGGCCGAGGGGTACAACATCATTCAGGCGGGGCGTTCGATTGCGGGCGGTGGTGTGGCTGGTAATGGCATTCACGGCGGTATCCAGAGCGACTACGGCTTCCTGAAAGTTCGTACGACGGACTTCATCTTCGCGCATGCGGCGGCGATGTTTGGTTTCCTCGGTTGCCTGGCGCTGATTACGCTCTTTATGATGCTGATCTGGCGATATTCCAAAGTCGTGATGACTGCGGGCGATTCGTTCGGGCAGTTGATCGCGATGGGCATCACCGCTCAATTGCTCTTTCAGGTGATCGTCAACATTGGCATGAATGCCCGGATGATGCCCGTCACCGGTGTGCCTCTGCCGTTCATCTCATACGGCGGGACACAACTCTGGACTTTGCTGGTTGGGCAAGGCCTGATGCAGAGTATCCTCATGCGCCATCAGAAATTTGTCATCGGGTAGTGTAGGGATGCCCGTCATGCGCGAAATGCGCGAATCCCCAACTGTGTCGTGCTGGGTGATGCATTGCTTCGATACCTGCGGGAGGAATATCGTGGCGGAACTAACGCTTGATGAGGTACAGCATGTGGCGGCGCTCGCCTATCTCCGCTTCTCGACCGAGGAGTTGGACGAGTTGCGCGATCAGTTGGACAGTATCCTCGAACACATCAATCAGTTGCAGGAAATTGATACTGCCGCCATCCCGCCGACCGCGCAGGTGATCGCGGTGACGAGCGTGCTGCGCGACGATACCGTGCGCCCCTCGTTGCCGACGGCGATCGCGCTCGCGAACACACCGCGCACGGAAGATAATTTCATCGAGGTGGATGCTGTGCTGGAGGGATCCTAGTGGGCGGGGTGACCGATGCGTTGACGGACCTGACGATTGCGAAGGCGCGCGCGCTCCTCGACCGCCGAGAAGTGAGCAGCGCCGAACTGACCGACGCGCACCTCGCGCGGATCGCGGCGGTAGATGACCGCGTGCATGCCTTCCTCCATAGGATGGACGATGTGGCACGCGGGCAGGCGGCCGAGGCGGACCGGCGGATCGCGGCAGGCGAGGCCGCGCCGCTGACCGGTATCCCGGTCGCGCTGAAAGATGTGCTCGTCACCACCGATGCACCGACGACGGCCGGAAGCAAAATCCTCGCCGGATACCGTTCTCCGTATGACGCGACGGTTGTCGAGAAGATGCGGGCGCAGGGCGCGGTCTTCGTCGGCAAAACGAATACCGACGAGTTTGCGATGGGCTCCAGCACCGAGAATAGCGCCTATGGCCCGACGCACAACCCGTGGGGCGATCTCGACCGGGTGCCCGGTGGCTCATCCGGTGGGTCAGCAGCGGCGGTAGCGGCGAGAGAGGCGATGGGCGCGCTCGGTTCGGATACGGGTGGCAGCATCCGGCAACCGGCCGGGTTCTGTGGCGTGATTGGGATGAAGCCGACCTATGGCCGCGTCTCGCGCTACGGCCTGATCGCGTTCGCCAGCAGCCTCGATCAGATCGGCCCATTCGCCCGTACGGTGGAGGACGCGGCGATCATCCTCGAAGCGATTGCCGGCCACGACCCGCTCGACAGCACGAGCCTGGATATACTGGTACCGACGTACCGCAACGTGCTGACGGGCGATGTGCGCGGCGTGCGTCTCGGCGTACCGAAGGAATATTTTGTCGAGGGGATGCAGCCCGAGGTGGAGGCAGCCGTGCGCGCCGCGATTGCCGAATTCGCACGGCTCGGAGCGGAAATTGTGCCGATCTCCTTGCCGTACACGAAATACGCGCTGGCGACTTACTACATCATCGCGCCCGCTGAATGCTCGGCAAACTTGTCGCGGTTCGATGGCGTCAAGTACGGCTACTCCCATCAGGCGGGTGACTTGCGCGACTCGTACGAACTGACGCGCGGCGAAGGATTTGGCCCGGAAGTGAAGCGTCGCATCATGCTCGGCACGTACGCACTCTCGTCGGGCTACTACGACGCGTACTATGTCAAGGCGCAGAAAACGCGCACGCTTATCAAACGCGACTTCGATGAGGCATTCACGGATGTTGACGCGATCATTGCCGCGACCTCGCCGACCGTCGCCTTCAAAATCGGCGAGAAGGTGCAGGACCCGCTGGCGATGTACCTGAATGACGTCCTGACGATCCCCGCCAACATGGCCGGTATCCCCGGCATTTCATTGACGTGTGGCTTCAAGGACGACCTGCCCATCGCGCTGCAAGTCCTCGGCCCGGCTCTCGGTGAGGAGATTTGTCTGCGGGTGGCGCATGCGTATGAGCAGGCGACCCCGTGGAAGGAACGCCTTGCCGATCTCTGATGAAGCGACAATCCGAAGAGTACGGAAAATCTGAGGCTTGACGTGGTAGGGACAGGCGGCTACTGTACGTACATGTACGGTTCTCAGGTCTTGCATGGGGTTGGTGCGATGCGTCAAACGGTGAGACAACGTATGGCGTACGTGATCGCGCGGTTGCAACGCATCCTCATCATCCTTGGGCTGCTGCTCGCGACGGGGTACGCATCCGTCGGCTTCATTCGCCAGGAGCGGACGGCGCGCACGCTTTCTACGGAAGTCGCGGCGCGGCAACATGATCTCGACGACGCGCGCCGCGCGCAGCAGACGCTGACTGCCGAGGTCATGGCCTTGAATGATCCTGTCCATTACGCACAATACGCGACACTCGTCGCGCGCCATACGCTGATGCTCGCGCGACCGGACGAGACGCTCTTCATCGTCACATGGCAGGGAAGCGGCGATCCACACCTGCCACAAGCGCCGCGTTCAACGGACTGGAAGGCGCTGCTTCGTGCCGCCAACATCCCCAATCCCTGACGACACGCCAACGTTTCGTATTCCGTGGCCTCACGAAGTCCGCCGCGCGGATGCGGCGATGCCCTGCGGATGCGGCCGCCGCACCGTCCGGCCCGGCGAGATATACGTCGAAATCGGCAATTATCATCGCGTCAATTGCTGGGGCTGTCTCGTCTACTACGGCTGGGCCTCGCTCGATGACGTTCCCGACGCCATTCGCCCCGAAGTCGCCGCCGCTCAAGACCGGGGAAAATGAAAGAATCTCTACATCGTGTCGAGGCTGTCACGGAGGACGTCAAGGTGTTCGAGGGCAAGACCGGTGCCCACCGCAACGCAGGAAAGCGGGTCTTCCGCGACGTAGCAAGGGACACCGGTCACTTCCGTCAGCAATTCGTTCAGGTTCCGCAAGAGCGCGCCGCCGCCCGTCAGGATCATGCCCTTATCAATGATGTCGGACGAGAGCTCGGGTGGCGTCTCTTCGAGGACACCGCGCACCGCGCCGATAATCGCTTCGAGCGGTTCGGTCATCGCCTCGGTCACTTCGTTCGCGTGAATCTGGATAGTGCGCGGCAAACCGGCAACTTGATCCCTTCCGCGAACGTCCATGACGACATCTTCATCGAGCGGCATCGCGCTGCCCATCAGGATTTTGATCTCCTCCGCCGTCCGCTCGCCGATCGCGAGGTTGTACTTCCGCTTGATGTAGTTGGCAATCGCATCATCGAACTTGTTGCCGCCAACGCGAATCGAGCGTGCCACAACGATCCCATTCAATGAGATGACCGCGACTTCCGTCGTGCCGCCACCGATGTCAATCACCATGTTGCCGGATGGATCAGCGACCGGGATACGCGCGCCGATCGCGGCGGCAAGCGGCTCCTGAATGAGGTATGCACGGCGCGCGCCCGCCTGCAACGCCGCGTCGCGCACCGCGCGCGTCTCCACGCCCGTCACACCCGCCGGAATGCAGATCATCACTTCCGGTTTGACGAGCGAGAAGCGCCCGCAGGACTTCGTGATGAAGTACTTCAGCATTTCCTGCGTGACGACGTAGTCCGCAATCACGCCATCGCGCATTGGCCGCACGACCTCGATCGTCTCCGGGTGCCTGCCAATCATTTCTCGCGCTTCGAGGCCAACAGCCTTCACGCGCCCATCTCGCGTGCCAATGGCGACAACCGACGGTTCATTGATGACGATGCCCCGACCCCGCATATAGACCAGGACGTTCGCCGTACCCAGGTCAATGCCAATTTGCTTCGGCAAAAAATACCCCTTCGCTCTCTGTCGCCCGCACGCTCGCGACCATGCTCGTGAGCCGTCCGTCAGTATACTCGACATAACCACGGGAGAGAAGGGCGGCAGGCGATAATTATTATGTATGTTGAAGTAGACGGAGCCGCGACTCAGTCGGCAGGGGCAACTGCGGAGTCCGTGACTTCGTAGGTCGCATAGGCGCCGATGCCGGCCATTTTCTCGATCATCCGCTCGTAGCCGCGCCGGAGATGGTGCGCGGCGCGGATCGTCGTCGTGCCGTCCGCCGCGAGGCCGGCGAGGACGAGCGCCGCGCCGCACCGGAGATCGAGGGCAGTGACAGGCAGGCCGCGCAAGGGGACCGGCCCACGGACGAGCGCCTTTGTATTCGAGAGCACCTCGATGTCCGCGCCGAGTTTCTGCAACTCCCCGACATACCGGAGGCGATCATCGAAGACGCGTTCGTAGATCGTGCTGACGCCTTGCGCCTGCGTCATCAGCGTGGCGAAGACGGCCTGTAGGTCGGTCGGGAAGCCGGGGAAGTGCAGCGCCTGAATATCCACCGCGTGCAGGAACTTTCCCGCCGTGACGCGCATCGTGCGGGAATCAAGGAACTGGATATTGATACCCGCCTCGCGTAGTTTCTGCGTGACGGGCATCATGGCGTCTTGCTCGAAATCCGCGATGGAGCCGGCGCGGAGGATCACATCACCGCGCGTGATCGCGGCGGCAATCGCGAAGGTGCCCGCTTCGAGCCGGTCGGGTACGACGACGCCGTGCCCGCCGAAGAGTTGCCGTTTGCCCTGGATACGGATTGTGCTCGTCCCGATGCCACGGACGTGCGCGCCCATTCGGTTCAGGAAATCGCCGAGCGCGATGATCTCCGGTTCTCTGGAGGCATTAATGATCGTCGTATCACCCTCGGCGAGGGTCGCGGCCATCATCAGGTTTTCCGTGCCGGTATGGGAGGGGTAATCGAGGTAGAGGTCTGTGCCGTGCAGTCGCGCGGCGGTGGCTCGATAGCCGTCCCGCTCCTGCACGACCGTCGCGCCGAGTTGCTGGAATCCGCGCACATCTACATCCACCGGGCGGGAACCGAGTTTGCATCCGCCCGGCACGGCAGCGGCCATCTCGCCGGTGCGCGCCAGCAGGGCGCTCGTGACGAGGAATGATGCCCGCATCCGCTCGACGAGAGCGGTCGGCGCGTCGTTGCGTAGGATCGTCTTCGCGCAAATCTTCACGCGATGGTTGGCCGGATCAGTCTCAACCGTCGCGCCGAGGTATTGGAGCAGTTCTGCCATCGCCTCCACATCCGCGAGGTTCGGCACGTTCTCGAGCGTGCAGACATCCTCGGTGAGGAGGCAAGCGGCCATCATCGGCAATGCGGCGTTCTTCGCGCCGCCAATCGTCACATCGCCGTGCAGCGGCACTCCGCCGCGAATGGAGATCATCTCTCCGCTCATCCGGTCATGCCCTTTCCGGCGTCGCGTGGTTAGCCGCGATCGTCGCGCACCCGGCCCGATGAACGACGGCGTTGCCCGACGCGAATGCGCACCATCGCCCGCCGCAGCGCTGCATCCGCCCGTGCGGCATCCACGGTCTCCCGGCTGCCAGCAAGCCGCTCCTCGGCGCGGCGACGCGCTTCTTCCGCACGTGCGAGGTCAACCTCGTCGGATCGTTCCGCCGCGTCAGCAAGCACGAGCACCTTCTCCGGCGTCACTTCCATGAATCCGCCGGTCACAATCAGGCTCGTTTCATCTCCGCCACGCTTCACTCGCAATTCTCCGGGCTGGAGTGTCGTAATGAGTGGGACGTGACGCGGCAGGATACCGAGCACACCGTCCGCACCGGGCGCAACGACCATATCCACGCCCTCCTCCTGGAGGACGACGCGGTCGGCGGTGACAAGTTCAAAGGTCAGTGTCGGCATACCTACCCCCTGACCCCCTCCCGAAAAGGAGGGGGAACCGGGCGCATCGCGATGCGCCCCTACGCTTTCCCTCGCTCCCCCTTCCTTATTAGGGAAGGGGTTTGGGGGGTTAGGTCGTTACGCGTTCGCCAATTCTTTGGCCTTCTCGATGGCCATTTCAATCGTGCCGACGTAGTAGAACGCCTGCTCAGGGAGGTCATCGTGCTTCCCTGCAAGAATCTCGCGGAAGCCGCGCACCGTCTCCTCGCGTGAGACATACTGGCCGGGCAAGCCGGTGAAGGTTTCTGCAACAAACATTGGTTGGGTGAGGAACCGTTGCATCTTGCGCGCGCGTGCCACGGTCAGTTTGTCATCCTCCGAGAGTTCCTCGATGCCGAGGATAGCGATGATGTCCTGCAAGTCCTTGTACCGCTGGAGGACTTGCTGCACCTCGCGCGCGGTGTTGTAATGCTCGTCACCGACGACATTCGGATCGAGAATGCGTGAGAACGATGCCAGCGGGTCAACCGCCGGATAGAGGCCCTGCTCGGTCAGGGCTCGTTCGAGGTTGATCGAGCCGTCAAGGTGCGCGAACGTCGTGGCGGGCGCGGGATCGGTGTAGTCGTCGGCGGGGACGTAGATCGCCTGCACTGAGGTGATCGAGCCTTTGCGCGTGCTGGTGATCCGCTCCTGCAACTGCCCCATCTCGGAGGCGAGCGTTGGCTGATAGCCCACGGCGCTCGGCATCCGGCCGAGGAGCGCGGAGACTTCCGACCCCGCCTGCACGAAGCGGAAAATGTTGTCAATGAAGAGGAGCACGTCGCGCCCCTCGACATCACGGAAATACTCGGCCATCGTCACGCCGGTGAGGCCGACACGGAGGCGCGCGCCTGGCGGCTCGTTCATCTGGCCAAAGACCATCACGGTCTTGTCAATCACCCCGGAGTCCGTCATCTCGTGATAAAGGTCGTTCCCCTCGCGAGAGCGTTCGCCCACACCGGCGAAGACCGAGAAGCCACCATGCTCCGCCGCGATGTTGCGGATCAATTCCTGCAAAATGACCGTCTTGCCGGTGCCCGCGCCACCAAAGAGACCCATCTTGCCGCCCTGCGTGAACGGCGCGATCAGGTCAATGACCTTAATCCCCGTCTCGAAGACCTGTACCTCAGTCATTTGATCCTCGAACGACGGGGCGGGGCGGTGGATGGAGTAGCGCTGCTCGGTCACGACTGGGCCCTTGTTGTCAATTGTGTTGCCAGTCACATCGAAGATGCGGCCGAGCGTTTCCGGGCCGACCGGAACGGTGATCGGCGAGCCGGTGTCCCACGCCTCCTGACCGCGCCGCAGGCCGTCCGTCGTGGACATCGCGACCGCGCGCACCGTATCGTTGCCGAGATGTTGCTGCGTTTCCAATGTGAGCGTTGATCCATCCGGCATGACCGTCTGGACGGCGTTGTAAATCTCCGGCAGTTCGTCCGGCGGGAACTCGACATCCACGACGACGCCACGGATCTGCGTGACGTGTCCCGTCGCCTTGCGCTGTGCCGTTGCCTGAGATTCTGTGACGGCGGTAGCCATCGAAAGCCTCCTTGTGTGATTAGCCCGCAACCTCGCCGAGCGCGTTCGCACCGGCGCTGATTTCCGCAACTTCGTTGGTGATGCGCGTCTGCCGCGCCTTGTTCAGTGCGAGACGCAACTCGCTGACGACGGTCTTCGCGTTGTCCGTCGCGTTGCGCATCGCGACCATCTGCGCGCTGTAATAACTGGCAATGGATTCGAGAATCGCCTGATAGACCGAAATCTCCACAAAGCGTGGCAGGATCTGTTCGAGGACGGCTTCCGGGCTTGGCTCGAACAGGTACTCGCCGTATTTGCCTTTTTGTCGCTCTTCCGGCGGCTCGATGGGGAGGATCTTCACCAGTTCCGGTCGCTGGGTCAGGGTATTGACGTAGCGTGTATAGGCGATATAGACCGCGTCCACGCGCTCGCTGATGTAGTCATCCATCGCGATCCGCGCGATCGGGGTAACATCCGCGAGCGTTGGCCGGTCCCCAATGGCGATGAACTCGGCAACGATCTCGCGCTGATAGCGGCGCATGAAATCGCGCCCTTTCCGGCCGACCGTGATCAATTGCGCCTCGACGTGTTGCGATTCCATCTCATCAACGAGGAAGCGCGTCGCGCGTCGGATGATGTTCGAGTTGAGGCTCCCCGCGAGGCCGCGTTCGCCTGTGACGAGGATCACTTCAACCCGTCGCACCGGGCGCTGGCGCAGGAGCGGATACTCCTGCGCGTCCGCGCCGCTCGCCATCGCGGCGACATCGGCGAGCATCGCGCGCAAGCGCTCGCTGTACGGGCGGCTCGCCCCGACCCGCTGTTGCGCGCGGCGCATCTTCGACGCGGCGACCATCTCCATCGCGCGGGTGATTTGAGAAACATTGCGGACGGAGCGGATGCGCGTCCGGATGTCTCGTTCGCTAGGCATCGCTCACTCCCCTTAACTTGCCGCGGCAGCGCGACCGGTAGCCGGTTGCGCGAAGGTCGAACCGCGCTTGAACTCGTCAATTGCCGAGCGCAGCGCTTCCTCGCTCTCTTTCGACAAGTCCTTGGAATCGGCGATTGTCTTGAGGATTTCCGGATGCTGCGTCCCCATGAACTCGAGCAATTGCCGCTCGAACTCGCGCACCCTGGGCACCGGAATGTCGTCAATCAGGCCGTTCGTCCCGGCGAAAATTGAGACGACCTGATTTTCCAGTGAGACCGGCGCATACTGCGGCTGCTTGAGGAGTTCGGTGAGGCGCTGGCCGCGGTCAATCTGCGCGCGGGTCGCGCGGTCGAGGTCGGAGGAGAACTGCGCGAAGGCTGCCAACTCGCGGAACTGTGCCAGTTCAGACTTCATCCGCCCAGCGACCCGCTTCATCGCGCGCGTCTGCGCCGACGACCCGACGCGGGAGACGGAGAGGCCGACATTCACGGCGGGCCGGATACCGGCGTTGAAGAGATCAGATTCGAGGAAGATCTGACCGTCCGTGATTGAGATGACGTTGGTCGGAATGTATGCGGAGATGTCGTTCGCCTGCGTCTCGATGATCGGCAGCGCGGTCAACGACCCGCCGCCGTACTCCTCATTCAGGCGGGCGGAGCGCTCCAGCAGGCGGGAGTGCAGGTAGAAGACATCGCCGGGATACGCCTCGCGGCCCGGTGGGCGGCGCAGCAGGAGCGAGACTTGGCGATATGCCCACGCGTGCTTGGAGAGATCGTCGTAGATAATCAGCGCGTCGCGGCCGGATTCCATCACTTCCTCGCCGATGGCGCAGCCCGCATACGGCGCGATGTACCACTGCGGCGCGGGGTCCGAGGCGCTGGCGGCAACGACCGTGGTGTATTCCATCGCACCGAACCGCTCGAGCGTCGCGACGACCTGGGCAATCTGGGACTGTTTCTGGCCGATAGCGACATAGATGCACCAGAGGTCTTTGCCTTTCTGATTGATGATCGTGTCAATGCAAACTGCCGTCTTGCCCGTCTGCCGGTCGCCGATGATCAGTTCGCGCTGGCCGCGGCCAATCGGGATGATCGCGTCAATCGCCTTGACACCGGTCTGAACGGGGCTGCTCACCGACTTGCGCGTGATGACACCGGGCGCGATGCGCTCGATCGGGCGGAACTTGTCCGTCTTGATCGGGCCTTTATCGTCAATCGGCTGCCCGATCGCGTTCACGACACGCCCGAACAGCGCGTCGCCGACCGGCACCTGTGCGATCCGGCCCGTCGTGCGGACGGTCGTCCCTTCCTCGATGACCGTGTAATCACCGAAGATGATGACACCGACATTGTCCTCTTCGAGGTTGAGCGCCATGCCGACAATTGTCTCGCCGGTCGAGGGTGTGAACTCGACGAGTTCACTCGCTTGCACGTCCGAGAGGCCGTAGACGCGGGCGATACCATCGCCGACGTCAATCACCGTGCCGACGTTCGTCACCGTCGCTTCCTGATCGAAGCCCTCGATCTCCTGCCTGATAATGTCGCGGATTTCCGCGGAGCGTACGGCCATGAGAAACCTCCACTGTTGTTAGACCGCGGCGAGGCGGTTCTTGAGTTGGCGGAGCTGTGAGGTCACAGTGCCATCTATCAACTGATCGCCGACGCGGGCGAGGATACCGCCGATGATTTCGGGGTCAACATGCGCGCGCAATTTGATTGTCTTGCCGGTGAAGCGTGTCAGCGACGCCGCGACGCGGGCCTCTTCGTCCGCCGTCAGTGGGATCGCCGTCGTCACATCAGCGTAGGCGATGCCCTGCTCGGCGAGGTACATCTCATCGAATGCCTCCTGCACCTGCGGCGCCAGGATCAGCCGGTGGTTGCGCAGGAGCAGCCGAACGAATTTGTAGGCGGCGGGCGTAAGCGACGAAGAAAACAGCCGCTCAACGAGCCGCTGCTGCTCCGCCGGTGAGGTTTCCGGATTTTCGAATGCCCGCATCAAGGCCGGCTCCGCCTGAAGCGTCTCCCGAATAATCCGCAAGTCCACATCCCACACCGCCAGGGTGTTCTGCTCTTTTCCAATGTCAAAGACCGCTTGCGCGTAGCGCCGTGCGGCCGCATTTGCTGGCATACGCGTTCCCTTCGGTCACTGCCAGCAATGAGTGCCGAGCAATGAGCAATGAGGGGATTGGCGCCTCCACTCATCACGCATTGCTCATTGCTCATTGCTCAATCAGCCGCGCGACCTTGCTGGCCGTCTACCGCCTCGCGCAGCGTCTCTTCGATCAATTGGCGATGCTGCTCAGGGTCGAGCGAGCGGCGCACGACCCGGCTGGCGGCAAGGATCGCGAGATCCGCGACTTCATGCCGCAGTTCATCGCGGGCGCGCGCCTGGTCGGCATGCATCTGCGCCTCGAACTGCACCTTCACCTTCTCGGCCTCTTCGCGCGCAGCGGCGCGGGATTGCGCGATCGTCTGCTCACTCTGCTCGCGGGCACGCGCCACGATTTCCTGCGCCTGCACGCGCGCCGCCTGCAATTCCTCAAGGCTGCGCTGCTCGGCCTGCGCGACTTCCGCGCGGGCGCGCTCCGCCGCTTCGAGGCTCTCACGCACGCGTGCCGCGCGCTCGTCGAGCACCTTCAAAATCGGTTTGAAGGCATAGCGGTTCAGTAACCAGACCAGCAGAATGAAGGCAATAATCTGGAAGATGAGATCAGGGACTCGGATTCCTAATCCACTCATGCGTGGTACTCGCTTCCGCGTTCGTCGTTCGTCTTATTCAACGCCGGATGGCACGGCACACGGCCTCACCATCCGGCAGCAGAAATGCTAGACGAAGAGCAGGATGAGCGCGACAACGAACGCGTAAATCGCGCACGCTTCCGCCAGACCGATACCGATGATGAAGGTCGTCCGGATGTCCGCGACCGCTTCCGGGTTGCGGGCGACTGCCTGGGTCGCGCCCATTGCCGCGATCCCGATACCGATACCGGGGCCGAGCGCGCCGACACCGATCGAAATACCTGCGCCGAGTCGCTTTGCCGCGTCTACATCAAATGCCACGAGCCTACCCTCCTTGGTGTACTAACTGGCGATGGCTCCGTTGCCATCTGCCGCACATCCCATATATTGGTTCCGGCGGCAAACACCGCCGGTCTGTCCCCACGCGTACCGATCAGAACGGCATGTGATCCGCAGCCGACGCGAGAACCGGGTCTTCATGCTCCGCTTCGTCGCCGTGCGAGTCACCGTGACCGGCGACGGCAAGTTGAATATAGATGATCGTCAGGATGGTAAACACGAGTGCCTGAATAAGCCCGAAGAAGAGTTCGAGACCGAGGAAGACCGTCGGGATAAGGACGAAGGTCAGGGCATACATCATCGTGACAAGAACCTCGCCGCCAAAGATGTTGCCGAACAACCGGAAGGCGAGCGAGACAATGCGGGAGAGTTCACCAATGATGTGAATCGGACCGAGGAACGCCGGGGTGAACAACTCCTTGATATAGCCGCCTGGCCCATGCGACCGGATACCGAGGTATTGCACGAGCACGACGACGATCAACGCCATCGCCAGCGTCATGTTAAGGTCCGCATTGGGCGAGCGGAAGATCGGCACTTCCTCATTGTGGAGAACGCCGGAGCCATTCGGGTTGGTCTGCGTGAACCGGGTCTTTTCTTCTGGTTTGAGATCCGCGACCGAAGATGCCGCGACGGGTACATCCTTTTTGATATAGATGCTGCCGACGCCCGGCAAGAGGCCGGAATAGTTCGCACAGAGGATGAAGATAAAGAGCGTCGCCGCGAGCGGAAAGATCTTCCGGCCAAGCGACCGGCTGCCTGCCGTCGAGACGGTGAAGCCAAGCAGTCCATCAACCGCGAGTTCCGCTATTGCCTGGCGCCGCCCCGGAATAATGGAAAGTTTGCGTACGACGAGCATGAAGAAAATGAGGATCGCCGCCATGACGATCATCATTGTCAGGTTGGAGTTGGTGATCTCCAGCGGGCCGATCTTGAAGAGTTCCTCCGCGGGGAGGCTGACACGCGGAATGTTGATTGCGAAAATCGTGCCCATCCGTGCTCCTTTGCTCGGTTCACTCCCTGTACGTCATTGGACAGGTCGCCTGGACGCTCCTTATGCTTGCCGGTCCGGCCGCGTCGGGGGGGGGCGACCAGTCGGCAGCTTTTTCACTAAGTCAAATATCGCATAGCCCGCGCCAATCATTCCGAAGACAACGCCGATGAGGAGAAACAGCGGTGATGTGCCGACCTTCTTATCGAGAAAGATGCCGCCGACAATGAACACAATCAATGGGCCCGCGATCCCGAACCCAAGTTGAGACGCTACCGCCAACAGACGAATCTGATTTTGGTCCACCCTAGCCCTATCCTAATCTCCAGGCGTACCGCCTGAAAGCGGCAGTAGTATAACAGGAGGCATCGAGTCGCGCAACAGCAAAATGCGCGGCCAATCAATCGTGATGCGCGGGTTCGGCGACCAGTTCGCGCTCGATTGGCAGCGGTTGCTGCGTGCCCTCCCGCGGCGTCGTGGCGGCGGCGTGGACGAACGCCAAAAAGAGCGGATGGGGCCGCGTCGGGCGCGAGAGAAATTCCGGATGGAACTGCACGCCGACGAACCACGGGTGATCTACACGCTCCATGATTTCGACCAGTCGCTCGTCCGGCGATGTGCCGGAGACGATCAACCCGCAGTCCGCGAGGATGGGCCGATACTCGTTATTGATCTCGTAGCGGTGGCGGTGCCGCTCCATCACGAACGCGGCGTCATATGCCTCCGCCGCCCGCGTGCCAGGTACGAGATGACAGGGCCAGTGCCCAAGCCGCATCGTGCCGCCCATGTCCACGACGTTGCGTTGGTCCGACATCAGATGGACGACCGGGTTCGGCGTAATTGGATCAATCTCGATGCTGTTCGCGCCATCCAGCCCCGCGAGGTGCCGCGCCGTCTCCGCCACCGCCATCTGCATGCCGTAGCAGATCCCGAAGAAGGGGACGTTGCGTTCGCGCGCGTACTGTGCCGCGACGACCTTGCCCTCCGTCCCGCGTGGCCCGAAACCGGGCGCGACGACGATGCCGGAGACATTGCGGAAGAATGGTTCGGGGTCCTGCTGCTCCAGTTCCTCCGAGTTGACCCAATCAATCTCAACGGCGAGGTCTTGCGCGAGCGCCGCGTGTTGTAATGCCTCCGCGATGGAGATATACGAGTCCTTCAAGCCAACGTATTTCCCAACGAGGGCGATGCGAACGGTCTGCCGTGGCTGACGGTTCCGCTCCACAAGCTCCCGCCACATCGTCAGGTCAACAGGAAGCGCGGGCAATTGCAGCGCCTCAACGATGTACTCACCCAGTCCCGCCTCTTCAAGAACCAACGGTACCTCATAAATGCTATCAACCGTTGTCAGTGGGATGACCGCCCGTTCTTCAACATCGCCAAAGAGCGCAACTTTCTCTTTTACCTCATCGGGCACGAGATAGTCCGAGCGACAGATGATGATGTCCGGGTTGATGCCGATGGAGCGCAGCTCCTTGACCGAGTGCTGCGTCGGCTTTGTCTTCAATTCGCCCGTCGCGCCGACCTTCGGGAGCAGCGTCACATGGATATAGAGAACATTGCCGCGCCCGGCATCCTTGCGCATCTGGCGGATGGCTTCGAGAAAGGGGAGGCTTTCGATGTCGCCAACCGTGCCGCCGACCTCGGCGATCACCACTTCCGGCGTGTGCGGCAGTTGTGCCTCGGCGGCGGCATGCATGCGCGCCTTGATCTCGTTCGTCACATGCGGGATGACTTGCACCGTGCCACCGAGATAGTCGCCGTGCCGCTCTTTCTGGAGGACGGTAGAGTAAATCTGGCCGGTCGTCACATTTGAGGCGCGGGTGAGGGATTCGTCAATGAATCGCTCGTAGTGGCCGAGGTCGAGGTCCGTCTCCGCGCCGTCGTCGGTGACGAAGACCTCGCCATGTTGGTACGGCGACATCGTGCCGGGGTCTACATTGAGATAGGGATCGAGTTTGATGATCGAGACGGAAATGCCCCGGCTCTTGAGGAGCCGGCCGATTGACGCGACAGCAATCCCTTTGCCGACCGATGAAACCACGCCACCCGTGACAAAGATGAATTTCGGCACTCCCGCCTCCTCAGTCGGCGGTCGGCAGTCGGCAGTCGGCAGAGGACAGAACCACGATCATCGAAGGTTCTGCCTGCCGTTCGCATACTCCCTACCGCTACTCCCGATCACTGCGTACTCCCTCACCGCCACGCTCGATCTCTGTCCCTCTGCCGCCGACTGCCCACTCGTCTACACATCCAACACGGTCACGCCCATCGTCTCCGGCAGGGCGTTCTTGCGAATCGTCAGGCGATCTTCGCGCGGCACTTCCGTGAGGCCGAGCGCGGCGACGAACTCGCCGAGGGCGCGCTTGCCCGCTTCCTCGTTGATCCGGTAGCGCATCGGAATGACGAGACGCGGTTCGATCTGGCCGATCACTTCGGTCGCACCCGCGGGGGAGAGGCTATCCTCGCCACCAATCGGGACGAACAGGACATCCACATCACCCATCGCCTCTACCTGCGCCTCGGTCAGTGGTTTGTTGAGGCTGCCGAGATGGCAAAAGATCATCTCATCCATTTCGACGAGATAGACGGTGTTAAAGTCCTTCTGGGCCGTGCCGTTGCGGCGCGTGCGAATGCCGGACAAGAAAACATCCTGCACTTCGTATTCGCCCGGGCCATCAACGAGCGTGTATTCGCCCTCGACGTTCGCGAGCGCGTTGGCGCGACCACGCACGGAGAGCGTGACGATATCTGCCTTCTGCTTCGGCACGGAGATGCCACCATCGCGCGTGACGGGGTCCATCAACACCGTCGCCTCGCGGCTCTTGATCCGAAAACATGTATTGCCCAACCACTTGACATCCGCCATGTGGAAAACTCCTCGATCCGACTGACGACATTGGGGAACTCGCTGTGCGTGCAACGGTGTACGTATGCATGCGCCCTTCGCAGTGTAACATACCTGTTGTGGCGTTGCAACGGAATTTGTGCCAGCAGTTGTGCTTGCCCCCGACGGCCACGCACGGTACCCTTGTCCGGCCGAACGGGTGGCGGGCGGCCATAGTCCATCGTCCGACGCGGCGAGTGAAAGGGGGGTGGAGAGCGTGCCAAACCGGAAACAACTCCTCGTCGGCGCGGGCCTCGTTGCCGGGGGCGTGGCGCTCCTGCGATTGCAACGGCAGCGCGGTGACTTCGAGCGCGTGATCGCCCTGCCCGGCCCGGTCGAACCGATTGAGATCGCGCGCGACCGGCAGGGGATTCCGCACATCCGCGCGAACGGTATCGCCGACCTGATGTTCGGGCTGGGCTACGCGACAGCGGAAGACCGGCTCTGGCAACTCGACATCCTGCACCGTGCGGCGTTCGGGCGACTCGCGGAGATCGTCGGCACGCACGCACTCGATGTAGACAAGTTCATGTTGTCGCTCGGCATCCGGCGGGCGTCGGAGGCGGAAGCAGCGCGGCTCTCCGGCGAGACAAAGGCGGCATTGGAGCGGTATGCCGCGGGCGTGAATGCGTATGTCACGCGCAAGGGGCCACTCCTCGGCGCGGAGTTTGTCTTCGGTCGCTATCCGCCGCTGGTGTGGGATGCCGCCGCGTCCCTCGGTGTCCTGAAGATGATGGGGTGGACGCTCGACGGCTTCATCGAAAAACTCCTGCTTCGCGATCGCATCGGCGACGCGATCGGTGAGGAATGGGCGGCACTGCTTTTCAATGAAGATCGCTCGCTCACCGCCGGTGATCCCGTCGTCTCGTCCGATGCATACACGGCATTTCGCGAGCGACTCCGCAGGGTGAATGAGACACTGGGGCAGGTCGCGGGCGTCACGGCCACGATTCCCGGCAGCAACAACTGGGTCGTCTCCGGCGCGCATACCGCGACGGGCAAGCCGCTGCTCGCCAATGACCCGCATCTCGGCTACACGATCCCCTCGATCTGGTACGAGTGCCATCTGACCGCACCAGGCGTCAACGCGGCGGGTGCGACGATCCCCGGCGTTCCAGGGGTTGCCATCGGCCACAACGACCACATGGCATGGGGTATCACCGCGACGATGCATGTGCAAACGGACCTCTATGTCGAGGAGATTGACCCCGAGAACCGGCTCCGCTATCGCACTGAAGATGGCTGGGCGATGATGGATCGCGTCGTGGATGTCATCCCGGTCAAGGGACAGCGCGATGCGGAGCCACACGAGACGCGAATCACGCGCCACGGGCCGATTGTCACAGGGCTTGGTGAGGCGAAGGACGAGACGCGCGCGCTCGCCCTCAAATGGGTCGGGCAGGAGGGCGCGGACGAGATGACCGGCCTGCTCAACCTGATGCGCGCGCGTACGGCGGACGAGTTTCGCGCCTCGTGCGCAGGCATCGCCATTCCGGCCCTCAACCTCGTCTTTGCAGACGTGGAGAACCACATCGGCTATCAGTTCGTCGGGCGTGCGCCGATCCGGCCACCGGGCTGCGGCATCCGCCCTGTCCCCGGCTGGACAGGTGAATACGAGTGGAGTGGCTTCGTTCCTTTCGATGAACTGCCCGCGCTCGCGGACCCGCCCGAGGGGTTCATCGCCACGGCAAACACGCAGACGCACGCGGATGACTATCCGTATCCGCTGCCAGCTGTCCATGCCTCGCCCTTCCGCGCGCGCCGCATCCGGCAGATGCTCGAGGGGCGCGATGGGCTGACATTGGAAGACATGCGGCGGATGCAGGCGGATGTCTACGTGCTGCACGCTGAATCGCTCCGGCCCGCGCTGCTCGATGTGCTCGATGGCGCCGCACGGACGTGGACCGCCGAGGAGCACGCCGCGCTCGAACTGCTGCGCGCGTGGGATGGCTTTGCGGAGGTGGACAGCCCCGGCGCGGCGATCTGGGAGGTGACCTACAATAACTGGATGCGCCGCGTCCTTTGGGCGCGGCTCTCGCCGGAACTGACGAAGGATGCGATGACCAAGTTCCTCGGCGAGTTCCACTGGGCGCTGCCGGATCGCTTATGCCGGGGCGATGACCTCGGCTGGTTCATGGGGACGACGCGCGAAACCGAAATGATCGCGGCCTTCTCGGACGCAGTGACCTGGCTCACGGAACACATCGGCCCGTACCCGGCGGAGTGGGAGTGGGGTGCGATCCATACAGTCACATTCACCCATCCGATCGCCCAGGGGGCGAAAGCCCTTGCCAGGCTGCTCAATATCGGCCCGATCCCGGTTGGCGGCGACTGCAACACCCTCAACTGCCAATACTGGACGCTCGCCGATCCTTTCGCGGTGATCAGTGGCGCCTCGTATCGCTTGCTCGTTGACCTTAGCGATCCGTCCAAAGATACGCATGCACTCGCCAGTAACACGGTCGGGGAGTCCGGGAATGCCCGGTCGAAACACTACCGCGATCAGGCGATTCCGTGGTCCCGCGTGCGCCATCATCCGATGGGCGCCGACGCAGTAGAAGTTGCCACACGCGCGGTAAAGACCGTCCGCCTCGTGCCGTCGGACCAGCAATGAGCGCGGCGGGGCGGGCGCGGTGAGTGAGTGGCGCGTTGACGAGCACGATGCCATGTTCGCGAGCGAGACGGTGCTCTGGTGGTACGTCGCGCTGCGTGAGTATGTATTGGACTGGCTGTGCCTGACGGAGACGATGCCGCGCGCCGTCCTGACAATCCTCGACGCCGGATGCGGCACCGGCGGCATGCTCGAACGGCTGATGCCCTATGGCAATGCCGTTGGGATAGACCTCGCACTCCATGCCGTCCGCATCGCGCGCGAGCGTCGGGGGTGTTTCGTGATTCGTGGCTCACTTATCACTCTGCCGTTCCCCGATGAAACCTTCGACGCGGTAGTCTCGCTCGATGTAATCTCGGACGCCGGCGTGGAAGTTGAATCCGCCGCGCTTGATGAATTCTCTCGCGTCCTTCGGCCAGGCGGACGGCTGCTGCTCAATCTCCCTGCGTTCACGGCGCTTGCGGGCGAGCACGACCTCGCGGTCCGTACGGCGCGGCGCTACACGACGAAGCAGGCGCATGCACTCGTCGAGGCGCACGGCCTTCATGTTGAGCGCTGCTCCTACTGGAATATGGCGCTCACGCCCGGCATCTGGCTCGTCCGGCGGTTCTCGCGGCGGAAACCGCTCGACGCCGCAACGGCGCACTCCGACATCACGCCCCCCGCCGCGCCGATCAACCACCTGCTCCTCGGCATCGCGCGCCTCGAACGCCGGTTGCTCCATCGTGTGCCGCGCCTTCCGTTTGGTTCGTCCCTGCTCCTCCTCGCGCGTAAAGAGCGCACCGAACTGCGCGCGCCCGTGACGGAAGGGAAGATCGCCGCCGACTGAAGGTTTTCGGGTCAGGCCGCAGGCAAAAGCCGCGTCAACTCTTGTAGAGAACGAGGACGATGCCGCTGCAAATTGCGCCGATGCCGAGCCAGCGGCTGACCGGCACCGGCTCTTTGAGAAAGACGAGCGCCCAGATCGTCGTCAGGATATACCCCATCGCCAGTAGCGGATAGGCGATGGAGAGATGGACGCGCGAGAGTACGGCCAGCCAGAAGAGCGATCCACCGAAGAGCAGCACGAACCCCAGGAGCACTTGCCATTGGAGGAAGGCGCGGATCAGCGTGCCGGGCGCGAGGGTGATCGTGCCGACCCGGTTGACACCCGCTTTGAGGAGAACTTCTCCGAACGTCGAGAGCACAATCGCGATGAGGAGAAGGAAAAAAGCCGTACCCGTCATCGTCGCGCCATCGCCCCGCACGCGTGCCTGCCGAAATCGCTCCGTCGTCCCAACGCGTCGTTCCTCCGTCTTCAGTGCCATGCTAAGTAGGTGCTGGTAAGTTCGCACGCTTGGTGTACGCCTTGCGCGGACGGCT
>CALBSO010000134.1 GCA_937968015.1 uncultured Thermomicrobia bacterium | reverse complement strand
CATGCCAACTACTCTACCCGCTCCCACCCGCTTCGCTCAACTGCGTAAGTCCTAAGCGAAGTTCAGGTCCACTCGATGCACCCCGTCGCCGAACGTTGGTGCCGGGGTTGGGTCGAGAGTTCGCGTCTCCTCACCTTGGGCATCTACGAGCGCAACTCTCACGTCTTTGATTTTGGGCGCCTCGGTGATATGCGTGTGTGGGTCAGCAGCCGCGGGTAGCGTCTCGAGATGTAAATCGTCGATTTGCGACCCTGTTGCGTTGTGGAACACAAAGATCGTCTTGTGACCTGTAGGAGGTGGATTCGGCTTCTCCGGCGTTGGTCTCGGTACCGGACTTGTCACCGGGCTGTCTTTTTCAAACGGTCTCTTCAGTTCAATCGTCATCGCTCAGCTCCTTCGGGAAACGCGACGAGCAGGTGGCGGACGCAGATGCACGGCAGATACTATTCCGGTGTGTACTCCGCGAGAACGAGGGTGCGCCCCTTCTTCCTTCTCTCGGGAATCCATATTGCGAGAGTCATCTTACCGCCGGGTTTCCCCAAAAAGCATCCGTAGAATTACCCATATCTTGGAGTATCATCGTGACTGGCGCTGGTCGTATCCCATCGCTCTCTCGCTGGCTGTTTACGTGCGATCCAGGACGAGGAACGCTTCCAGCCGTGAGACCCTTGGCGAATCGGCGCCGATCACTCGCTTGTCGGAACCTTATCCGCCATTGTGCCTGGAATGCTGGAGAGCGACAAAATGGTGTGACCTTTGTCCTCGCTCTTGCGACAGATCGGTAAAGCCCGTTGATTGAGATACGCGTATGGGACGATCACATGGATATGCAGTCCGCGACCGAATCAATCATCTTGGAGACGGCTTTCGCCCTGCAACGCGAGACCTTCCAAGTGCTGCGGATCCATGCATCCATCGGGCGATAGCGCGGCGGCGGAGATGCCCATCCGCCGACTGCCTTTCGCTGCGCTGTTGGGTGCCAACGCCATTTCACTCATCGGCACTCAGCTCACGTTCGTGGCGGTCCCCTGGTTCGTCCTCCAAACGACCGGCAGCGCCGCCAAGACCGGACTGACGGGTGCGGCGGGCGCACTCGCCACCGTCCTCGCCGCCTTCTTCGGCAGCATCGTCGTGGATCGCCTCGGCTTCAAGCGCACGAGCATCCTCACCGATCTAATGAGCGGCCTCACGGTGGCGATGATTCCCGTGCTCTCTCACACCGTCGGGCTGGCATTCTGGCAACTGCTCCTCCTCGTCTTCCTGCGTGCCCTGCTCAATACCCCCGGGGCGACCGCACGGCAAAGCCTGCTCCCCGATCTCATCACGCTCGCCGGGATAGGTCTCGAACGCGGCAATGCCGCCTACCAGACGGTCCAATACTTCGCGCAGCTCCTCGGGCCGGTGCTGGCGGGTGTCCTGATCGCCCTGCTCGGCACGCGCAACGTCCTCTGGCTCGATGCGACGAGTTTCCTCGTCTCCGCAGGCATTGTCAGCGCTGCGGTGCCCACATCACATCCGACCCGACCGCGCCACGGGGAATCAGCGGGCATGACCAGTTGGTGGACGGATTTGCGCGAGGGGGTGCGCTTCCTAAGAGACGATCGGGTCGTCTACGCGATGGCCATCACCTCCACGGTCGCCAACTTTCTCATCGCTGCCCTCTTCGCCGTCATCCTGCCGGTCTACGCGAAGACACGCTTCGGTCGCGCGCTCGATCTCGGCTTGCTGTTCGCAGGATTCGGCGCGGGGTCGCTGGTCGCGACGCTGCTTTACGGGGTGATCGCTGCACGCGTCCCACGTCGCGCGACACTCATCACCGGCTTTGTCATCGCGAGCATCCCGCTCTGGGTACTCGCCATCCTTCCTTCATTGGTGGTCGCCATCGGCGTGATGGTGCTCTTCGGTTTTGGGATCGGCCCCCTGAATGTGCTCGGTGCGACGGTCACGCAGGAACGGGTGCCGCTTCCCTTCCGTGGGCGGGTGTTCGGCACACTCTTCGCGATCAGTGGCGCGACGACCCCGTTGGCGGTACTCCTGAGCGGGTATCTCATCGAAGGGATCGGGCTGCGGACGATTCTGCTTGGCGAGGCTGCCTGTTTCGTCTCTCTGACGGGATGGATCGCCGGCATACGCGCTTTCCGTACGATGGAGCCGAGTGCCGCACGCGTGGAAGAACGCCACTCGGTGTGAGAAACGGCCGATAGAGCCTCTCGTCGGAACGAAACGAATATCCAGCGGTAGTATGTCGAGACAACGGCATGGCGGAGAACGTAGAGAAAGGCTGGGAGCGCGGCTGCCGCGCCCCACTGCTTCTTTCGATCGTCCAGGGAGCGTCGACCTCTTTCTCGCTGGTTCGGTCGCTCAGACGATCTCGTATATCTCCGCCGCCTCGATCTTCACCCCGGCTGCCTGAAACCGAGCGACGATGTCGCCGAGCGCGTCGCGCCCGAACTGCGCGTGCTCTCGCGTGTCGAATATCGTGATGGTGATCGCTTTCCCCGTTGCCCGGTCGAGCGCGGTATGGAAATGCTGAATCCCCGGCAGTTTCCCGAAGATCGCTTTCAGCTCACTGCCGAGGGCCGCGACTTCATCGGCCTTCGCCGGGTCAAACTGGGAGCGTGTGCAGCGCAAAAACATGGCGGCCTCCTCGAACGACGCGCGGGGCACGAAACCACATTGGTTCGACACGCTCCCCGCCTGAGACCGCCAGACTATCACGATTGTTCCTGCGACGCGAAGGTGAGGGGGTTGAAGAATCCAGCCCTTTACCGAAGAAAGTGACGGCCTATGGGAAAAAGGCGACGTACGCAGGGTCGTGCGCCTTGACGGATCTATGCACCCGTGCAGAATCGCGAGCATCGCGATCGCTCCATCCGGCGTGGGGGTGACTTGGCCGCATCGAGCTGAGAGGAGCAGTGCTCGCTGACGAGGCGCGAACATCCCGAGCCTTGCGCTGATCGGTATGCGCTCGTCTTGGAGGTCAATCGGCGTGGAGGAACCCGCAGAACGTCGCGACTTCGCAGACTTGACCTGGCGGATGCATGCGAAGCATCATAACGGGCAGCCCCCGCATGTGCAGTCCCGATGCAATAAGCGCGCGTCTCCTCGCTTTTCCCCTTGCCAGCACAGTGAAAACGTGTCTGTTTGGTGGTATACTCTCGGTGGTACATCGCGTCCTCAGACGCCTCCGTGAACTCCGGATTTCATGTGTAAGGAGACTCCCCATGTGTGGCAGATACAGCCTCGAGATCACCGCCCCCGCGCTTCAGGAGCGGTTCGAGATTGAAGGCGACCTCCCCGCGATGCCCGCCCGCTACAACGTCGCGCCAACGCAGACCATGCCGGTCGTCGTTCACCACAGTCCTCACAGCGTCGAACTGATGCGCTGGGGCCTGATCCCCTTCTGGGCGAAGGATGCAAGTGTTGGCTCAAAGATGATCAACGCCCGTGCCGAGACGGTGGCCATCAAGCCCGCCTACCGCAAAGCGCTCGCTACCCACCGCTGCCTCGTGCCCGCGAGTGGCTTCTACGAGTGGCAGCGGAGCGACCGGGGCGCCAAGGTGCCCTACTGGATCTTCTGCACAGACGAGCCGCTCTTCGCCTTCGCCGGGCTGCATGCGGCATGGAAGAGCCCGCAGGACGAATGGATCCACTCCTATACGATCATCACGACCGAGGCGAACGAGGTGGTGGCGCCGATCCACAACCGGATGCCGGTGATCCTGGAGCGGGAGGACGAGGCGGTGTGGCTCGATCCGGACCAGACCGAGGCGGAGCGGCTGCTGCCTTTGCTGCGGCCCTACCCGTCGGCGAGGATGGATGCGTACGCGGTATCACGGCGGGTGAACAATCCAGCGTTCGACACGGCCGACCTGATCAAGCCTGAAGTCAACAGCAAATAGGACCGCTGCGTGAGATGGAGGGAAACGACGAGATTTCGCCGGTTTTGGCGGGATTTCGTGCCGGTATCAGGTTTTGGAATCGCCAAAGGCGACCCTCGCACCTTCGTCAGGGCGCAACCGGACGATCCACTTCCATTTGCATAGTGTGAGATAATCGCAGGCAACAGACACCATTTTGTGCTGCCGGATGCTGCGGAGCCTCAACTCAGATACTTGCTGACGGGGTGTCGCTCGAAGCCTTCCCTGAATCTGTCCATCGTGCCCGAGAGACGGTCCCTCAATTCGGTCATCCATTGTGCTTCACCGGGTATCGCACCCTCAGCGACCGACCGGTGCAGGCGGGCGAACCAGTAGAGGTTGTGCGCACGCACGAACAACGGCAGAAGTAGCAGGTCGCCCTCGGGCAGCGGGCGCGCCGATCGGTACCCCTCGACGAACGCGCGCAAGCGCCTGTCCGCTAGATCAATCCTTTCTATCCTGTCCTCGTACAGGTCGCGAAGCGCATACGCGATGTCGGCCACGAACCAGGAGCGTGCGCAGTCGTCGAAGTCGAAGATACCCGGCACGCCGTCCCGCCACCGCAGGTTGTCCGCCTCCATGTCGAAGTGGATCAGGCCGAAACATGACGTGTCTGAACGGAGCGCGCCGAGTGCGCGCGCAATGGACGCCACCTCCGCGTGCGCCGCCCCTTCGGCGACGGGGATCAGGGCCCGTGCATTGGCCAGGTGGTCCCGCCAGTCGGGACGCCCCCGCCCCCCGTACCCTTCCGCCGCGCTGTGCAGGCC
>CALBSO010000133.1 GCA_937968015.1 uncultured Thermomicrobia bacterium | reverse complement strand
TACACGCGTAAGATCGTCGGCAGCGTCAGATGTGTATAAGAGACAGGAAGAAGTCTATGCGCGGAATGCGGACGGCAAGGCGCTGATTGACATTGTCCCCTTTGGTCTCTCATCGGAGCCTCCGATGAAGACTGCCTCGGTCCTCAAGGGAGTCATGCCAGGCATCGGGCCGGATGATTTCGTGGCGCTCTGGGGCGGCGGCATCTGGAACTGGCTCGATCCACTCACGCTGATCCGCGCGACGGCGCGGCTGCGTGATCGCGGCTACCCAATTCGGACATTTTTCCTCGGGACGCAGCGCCCATCGGTTTCTGAGGAGGCGACGATTCACCCCACGATGCTCGACATGGCCCGCCGATCGAGCGACGACCTCGACCTGACGGGGTCGCACGTTTTCTTCAACGATCACTGGGTGGCGTACCGCGACCGGGCGAATTACCTGCTCGAAGCGGACGTTGGCCTGAGCCTGCATCTCGCGACGCTGGAAACACGCTTCGCCTTCCGTACCCGCGTCCTCGATTATCTTTGGTCCGGGCTCGTGCCAGTCGTCAACGACGGCGATACCATCGCCGAACTTGTGCGCGACAACAATGTCGGACGCGTCGTCCCGATCGGAGACGATGCGGCGCTGGCGGAGACAATTGCCGATCTGATCGACCACCCCGAGGAGCGGCGGGCGCTCGCGGCACGGTGCCGGGCGCTCGCGGTATCGCACACATGGGAGGCCGTGAGCCAACCCATCATTGACTTCTGTCGCCAGCCACGGAAAGGCAAATATGGGGCTCGTATGGGGGCGATGCATGTCTATGATGAACTGAAGAAGATGCGTGCCATAGCTGACGAGACAAGCATCTACGCGAAGCGCCTGGAGCGGGAGATTGCCGCGCGTGACGATTATCATGTGCGCATGCAGACCTACATCACCCAACTCGAACACCAGGTCGCAGCGCCGTCACTTCGCGCGTTCGTCGGCGCGCGAATCCGCAACACTCCCGTTGAACGGCTCGTCAGATTCGTGCGAAAAGGCATACAGCGAAACTAGGGAGACGCTTCTTCGGCGGTGTTAGCCATACACCGCTCTTGCTAATCGCCCCCTCTTGACAGCACCCGGCATCGTCCTCTACCCTCACCCTACAGAAATCTGCTTCAGTGTGTGACAATCGGAGAGGCCCGCTCGGTGGGGTGAGCGCGGTTGAGGAAGTTGAGGAGGGAACGCGATGGCCCGTGTCGTCTTTGACCACATCACCAAGCGGTTCGGTGACGTCTACGCCGTCAACGATCTCAGTCTTGAGATCGAGGATGAAGAATTTCTGGTGCTCGTTGGCCCATCCGGTTGCGGCAAGACGACTGCTCTCCGCATGCTCGCAGGGCTGGAGGAAGTAACGACGGGCGAGATCTACATCGGCGACCGCCGCGTAACGGACCTTGCGCCGAAGGACCGCGATATTGCCATGGTCTTCCAGAACTATGCCCTCTATCCGCATATGAGTGTCTTTGATAATCTCTCCTTCGCGCTGAAGTTGCGCAAGTATGACAAGCCGGCGATCCAGCAGCGCGTTGAGCAGGCGGGTGGTATGCTCGGCCTGCGGACGCTCCTCCAGCGCAAGCCGCGCCAACTCTCCGGCGGCCAGCGGCAACGTGTCGCACTCGGCCGCGCCCTCGTCCGGGAACCGCAAGTCTTCCTGATGGATGAGCCGCTCTCCAACCTCGATGCCGCACTCCGCGTCCAGACCCGCGCGGAAATCACGAAACTCCAGACCCGCCTCAAGGTCACAACCGTCTACGTCACGCACGACCAGGTCGAAGCGATGACGATGGGCGACCGGATCGCCGTGATGAAGGAAGGCGTCTTGCAGCAACTCGATACCCCGCAGAATCTCTACGATCACCCGTCGAACATCTTCGTCGCGGGCTTCATCGGTTCGCCGGCAATGAATTTCGTCGCGGGCACCCTGCAATCGCAGAGTGGCAAGTTGATGCTGACGCACGACAACTACAGCGTCCCGCTGCCGATTGACGGTCTCACGAACGAGATCAAGGAGAACCTGGAGACGCGAGTCGGCAAGCCGGTGGTCATCGGTGTCCGCCCGGAGGATGTCCTCGACCGCGCGCACGCCAATGGCATGAGCGGTATGGAGGGCCTTCCCGCGACGGTGGATGTCGTCGAACCGCTTGGCTCGGAAGTGCTGCTCTACCTCGATTACGGCACCGAGACGCCAATGATTGTCCGCGCCGAACCGCGCACGAAGGTGAAGCCGGGCGACAAAATGGAAGTGCTCTTCAAGCCGGACAATCTGCACGTCTTCGATGGCGAGAGCGAACTCTCGATCCTCTAATCATCATGCCGCGCAATGGAGGGGCACCCCGGAGGGTGTCCCTTTTTTCGTGATGCACAATGCGCGAGCGCAGTCCGCCATTTTCCGCTTTGACTGTACCATTTTATCGTCGCGCCCAGAGCCGCGCTGCCTGGCCGTAGGTGCGCACGCGGCCCCGGCATGCATCCCACGCCAATTCCCCACGGCGGAAGGCGGCGAAGACCTGTATGGATCGCATGACAAGACCTGACCACGTCAGTACGCCCGCGCACGCGTTCCACCATACCGGATAGTAGCGCGCGTAGAAGCGCCGCCGCGCCTGATGCAGGGACAGGAACATCGCCTCCGGCGCCTGACCCGTACTCTGCCCGCCGTGGTGCGTCACCGCGACGGTGGGGAGGATCTGCACCGCGTAGCCCGCCGCCCGGACGCGCGCGCAGAAGTCGAGTTCCTCCATATACATGTGATACGTTTCGTCGAGCAGCCCGACACGATCGAGCACATCGCGCCGCACCGCGAGGCATGCCCCAAGCGGGAAGCCGACCGTATATGGCTCCTCCGTCGGCGCGTCCGGATACCGCCCGTTGAGGCGGGAATCGTAGAAGTGGCGCGGCCAGGGGACGAGATCGTACCAGACCTGAAAGAGGCTCGGCGGCGCGAATCCCGCTGACTGGAGCGAGCCGTCGGGATCGAGCAAACGTGGCCCAACGACGCCGACATGCGGATGCGCCCGCAGATAGATCGCGAGCGCGGTCAGGGCGGCGGCATGCAATTCCGTGTCGGGGTTGAGGAGGATGCAGACATCGCCCGTCGCTTGCCGCAGCGCGATGTTGTTCCCCGCCGCGAAGCCGGGGTTGTCATCGAGCGCCACGAGCCGCGCCCACGGGAACTCCGCCGCGACCATCGCCGCCGTGCCGTCTGTGGAGCCGTTGTCAACGACCCAAACCTCCAGCGCGTCGCGGTTCTCATGCGCCGCAATGCTCGTGAGGCAGGCGCGCAGCAAATCACGCACCTGCCACCCGACGATGACGACGCTCGTGCGGCCCGGCGCGTGGATAACGGATTCGACACTCACGGGCTTGCGCCTCGGCCTTCCTCGATTTCGGGCGACGATACCCCATCGGACGCGCTGACCTTCTTCATGTCGCGCCCCTTTCGATACTACACTCACGCAGTGTATCGGCACAGCGGAGAAACACCAAACACGATCAGATTGTGCGGTTGCCGCTTCGGATCGCGTGTGCTACACTCCCGGCGCGTGACGCCCCCGTGGAAGCAGGATACCCCCGACTGTTGCGCGCTTCCGCGTGATGCGTTGCCACTCGTGTGAATGGCTGCGCCGATTGCGGTGCATGAGGATATGCGGGACGCCCTTCAGATGGTCGCTCGCGCGCAAAGGCGATTCCGCGCGCTTCGCCGTACGATGCCGTGCATCGGCTGATTGGGGAGATCCGCATCGCCAGATAAGGGAGTGCCACGGTGCTGGTCGCGCGGAATCTCGCACAAGTGCAGTCGAACAAACGGCTCAGCCGCCTCAAAGTGCTCGGCGGTATCCTCCTCTTCCTGATCGGCGCGCCGATCTCGTTCGCCTTCGGAAGTAATCTCCTCTATCTGGCCATCGCCTATACCTTCGTCATCTTCGGCTTTGTCTTCTTCAACTCCGGGTTGCAGGGTATCGCGAAATGGGGCCGGAAAGTCCGCAACGATCAACTCGTTGACCAGGAACTCCGCCGTCTGTCAGACCGCTACACGCTCGTCCATTACCCGCGTATCGGCAACCGCACGCTCGATCATGTGCTCGTCCACGAGACGGGGCTGCTCGTCATGACGACGAAGGAAGTGATCGGGCGCGTTGAGGTGCGCGGCACGAAGTACCGCAAACCGGGGCAGAGCATGATTGGCCGGTTCATCGGCATGGGTGGGCCGCAACTCGGGCAGCCGCCAGTGGAGAATGGGCTGGATCGCAAGGCGCTGCTCGAAGCGCTCGCGGCGGAGGCAGCGGAGCGTGATTGGCCCACCGATGTCCCGGTGGATGGTCTGGTCGTCTTCGTCGCCCCGCGTCTCGTCTTGAATGCGGACGACGCGGCGGACCCGCCCGCCGTCAAACTGACCGATCTGCTCGGCTGGGTGCAGTCGCACACGCGCGGCATGCCGATCGTGCTGCCGAACGATGTGCGGCAGGAGATGGCGGACTTCATCATCGCCACCGGCGGCGCGATGAACGAGGGACATATTGACCCGCGTGGCCCCGTTGAGGTGGAGGCGACCCCCGCCGCCCGCCGCGCCGCTCGCACGCGCCCGATCCCAGCCACGCCGCAGCAGGTGATCGCCGCGCGCACCGAGAAGGAACGGCTGGCACGTCGGCGTTCTCCGGAGAAGGAGGCGGCGCCTTCGGGGAAGGGACGCCGCCGCACCGCGACTCCAGAACCCGCGACAGAGGATACGCGCGACCTCTCGCCGCTCGTGCCCGCCAGCGGGATGGCGAAGGTGAAGCGCCGGGAGCGGCAGAGCCGATGAGCATGTCAATAGGAAGCCCCGCGATGGAGCGGGCGCCGGGCTGGCCGGTTTGGGGCAATACCGCGGCGATCCGCGCGCTCCGGCACGCGCTGGCAACCGGGGCGCTCGGTCATGCTTACCTCATCACCGGGCCGCCGGGCGTGGGGCGGGCAACGCTGGCACAGGCGCTCGCGATGGCGGTCAACTGCGAGCGGATCGAACCAGGCGTCACGCCGGAAGCGGAGACCGCGCCCTGCGGCGTCTGCCGATCGTGCCGCCACATCGCACGCGGCATCCACCCGGATGTACGCGTCATTTCGCTGGCAATGCAGGCAGCGGAGGCGGAGCGCAAAGGGACGCGCAATGCCAGTATCACGATTGACACGATTCGCGATCTCAAAGACGAGGCGTACCAGCGGCCCAACGAAGGGCGCAAACGGGTCTACCTGATCGCGGAAGCGGAGGCGCTCAATGACGCCTCGGTCTCGGCGCTCCTGAAGGTGCTTGAGGAGCCACCCGCGCACGTCCTTTTCCTGCTCGTCGCGCCGAGCGCCGACGCCGTCCTGCCGACGATTCGCTCGCGCTGCCAGTCGGTGGCTATGCACGCCTTGCCTCGCGCGGTGGTGGCGGAATGGCTGGTCACGGAGCACGGCGCGGATGTGGAGACGGCGGCGCGGGTGGCAGCGCTCGCGGGCGGCAGGCCGGGAACCGCATTGGCGCTGCTCGCGGAGCCGGAGCAGGCGATGGGAGCAGAGAGTGTGGAGACGTTTCTCGCGATGGTGGAGGCGGGCGGCATCGCGCCGTTCCGGGCGATTGACGCGCTGGAAAAGCGCTGGAAAAGTGGCGGCGACGAACGTGTCGCCGTGTTGATGGAACTCGATACCTGGTTGGGGTGTTGGCGCGATGCACTGCTCATCGCGGTCGGTCAGCGTGATCTCGTCACGCACCGGGCGCGGATGGCGCGGCTGGAAAATCTCGCCGCGCGGCCACTATCCGCCCTCTTCGCCGCGCTCGCGTCGGTGGAAGAGGCGGTGGTCCGGCTCGATCGCAATGTCAATCCCCGCCTGGCGCTGGAAGCGATGGTGATTGCATGGCAAAGATAGGCACGCGCGCGGGCGATACCTGGACACCGGTCGCGCCGGAGGCATACCGGAAAAAGCGATGTGGTGGCGGTTCCTGCGGCAGCCACGGTGGCACGAGCGGTGGTGGATGCGGCCACAAGAGCGCGGATGGCGCGGACAGTTGCGGCGATTGCCACTCTTGCCCCGTCTCCTCGATGACGGAAATGGATCGTGAGAATGTCCACCGGGCGCTGATGAAGGCGGGTTACGCGGGCGACCGCGACCACGTCCCGCAGTTGCCGAACGACTGGGAGCACGACGAGGACGACGGGAGCGCCGCGCCCGAAGCAACCGGCGGCATGACCCGCGACACGATGGACACCTCCACGCATATGACCGTCGAGGATGTGGAAGCGACGGGTGGACCCGGCGCGACGCAACCCGTGATCGCCGTCCGTTTCCCGGACAGTGGCAAACTCTACTACTTCGACCCCGTGGACCTCGATCCCCGCGTCGGCGCCTGGGTCGTCGTCGAGACGCCACGCGGCCGCGATGCGGCGAAGGTGCTCGTCGCGCGCCATCAGGTCGTGCTGAACAAGAATGCGGAGCCCCTAAAGCCGGTGATCCGCATGATTACGCCGGACGAACTGGCGCGCATGGAGCGGCTCGGAGACGAGGCGGCGCACGCCCTGCGCGTCTGTGCGGAGAAGGTCGAGGGTGCGCGCCTGCCGATGAAACTCGTCACGGCGGAATACTCCTTCGACGCCTCGCGCATCACCTTTTACTTCACCTCCGAGAGCCGCGTGGACTTCCGTAACCTCGTGCGTGACCTCGCATCCGAGTTCCGCACGCGCATTGAACTGCGGCAGGTCGGCGCGCGTGACGAGGCGAAACTGCTCGGAGGCGTCGGGCGATGCGGCCTGACGCTCTGCTGCGCGACCTGGCTGCCGGACTACCCGCCGACGAGTATCAAGCAGGCGAAAGAGCAGGATTTGCCGCTCAATCCGGCGAAGATTTCCGGCGTCTGCGGGCGGCTGCTCTGCTGCCTCTCATATGAATACGACACCTACGTGGCGCTCCGCCGCAACTTGCCGCGTATCGGCCAGCGACTGCCGACGCCGGAGGGCGAAGGGCGCGTGATCGCCGTGCAGGTTTTGAAGCAGGCGGTGCGCGTCGCGCTCGATGCAGGTGGCACGACCGAAGTGGAGATCGGGGACGCGACGGACCGGCAATGGCAGGGCGAGGTGATCGCCGCCGATGCCCCGCCGATCCCTGACCGCTTCGCCGGTGGTGGCGATGGCGCGCCGCAAACCGCGGACGCCGCCCAGCGCCAGCGATCCGGTCGCGATGCTGCCCAAAGGGCGCCCGACCCGATGCGCGGCGGCAAGGCCGATCGTCGTTCCGGAAGCACGGGGAGCGATCGCACCAGCGGCCCGTCTGCCCGGCAGAGCCAACCGCCCGCCGCGATGGGCATGGCGGATGCAAGTGGCACGACGGGTGCGGCTGGCTCTGCCGGGCAAGGCGCCGTCGCTGCATCCGGCCCGGTAGAGGGCACCCAACGCGCGGAGACAGCCGAGGACGGAGCTCGCCGCAAGCGGCGGCGCAACCGTGGCCGACGAAAGCCGCAGGGGCGGGGCTAAGGACTAAGTGGGAACATGCCCTTAACTTAGTCCTTAGTCCTCCCGACCAGAGGGAGGGCGCGTGGAGCGGTGGAAGCGACCGGTGGGGTGGGAAAGCCTGCTCCCCGCGAGCACCGAGATGATCCCGATCACGGGTACCGCTCCCGACGACGGTGACGAGCAGGCCGCGCTGCCCACGGTCGTCGTGATCGGTGCGGCGGGGTTCGACATCAAGGGGCGCGTGACGAGTGACCGCGTCTTCGAGGGATCGTCCAACGCGGGCGTCCTGACGATGGGTGTCGGCGGCGTCGCGCGCAATATCGCTGAAAACCTCGCCCGCCTCGATGTTCCGACGCTGCTGATTGCCGCCGTCGCGGACGATCTGCTCGGCAGCATGGTCGTGCAGCGGACGCGTGAGGCAGGGGTGAAGACCGATCTCATTCTCAACGTGCCGGAGGCGCGCACCGGCGCATACCTCGGCCTGCTCGCGCCCGAGGGCGATCTCCTCATGGGCATTGACGACATGGGCATCGTGCGCCGGATCACGCCGCGCGTCGTCCGGCAGGCGCGGGGCGTCTTGCGCCGTGCCGGGATCGTCGTGATGGATGCCAATCTGCCCGTGCAGACAATCCGCGCGGTGCGGCGGATCTGCAGTGCCGCGGCAGTGCCGGTCTGCCTCGAACCCGTCTCACTGCCGCTGATCGAGCGAATCGTGCCGAGTCTCCCCGGGTCCGCGCTCTTCACGCCAAATGTCGCGGAGGCGGAGGCGATCCTCGGTGGCACGATTACGACGCTGGAGGAGGCGCAGGCGGCGGCGCTCGCCTTCCGCGAGTGGGAGATTGACATCGTCGTCATCACATTGGGCGGCGGTGGCGCGGTCTATGCGACGAGCAAGGGGAGCGGCCACGTCCCCGCGATCCAGACAGAGATTGTGGACGAGAGTGGGGCGGGGACGGCAATGACGGCGGGGATCATCTGTGGGTTGATGCACCGCTTCCCAGTTGATGAAGCGGTCGCGCTCGGCGCTTCCGCCGCCAGTTTGACCTTGCTCTCTCCTGAAACAGTGCGAAGTGATATATCATTGGAGCACGTTTACGAACATCTCGTTGTCTGAACACGAGGCTCGCATATGAATGCCGCAACCGATCCTATCCTCCCCGCTGTCCAGACCGCACCACCGACGCCGCTCTATCTCCCCCCGCCGATGGTGCCGGTGGATTTCACCCGGCTCGATCCCCTGCCCCCGCCGCCAACGAAAGAGAACGCGGCGCTGATCCGTGCCGGTACGATGATTGCCACACTCGGGAGCATGGTGCTTGTGCTCTCACTCTTCATCGTGCCGTGGTTCTTCGTGCGCGAAATTTCCATCGTGCAACCCTCATCGGGGCGGGCGAGCACCGGCAGTAGCACCAATGGTCAGACGACCGTCAATAGTTTTGCGCCCCGCATCGCGCAGCGCGATCTGCATGATTTCGGGATCGTCGCCTGGGCGAGTTCGCGGCGGGAGAAGCGAGATATCGCGATCGTCGCCCTTGCGCTGCTCACCCACGCGGCGGTGCTCCTGAGCAGCGCCAGTTACCGCTGGCGGCTCTTACTCCTGCTCGCCGGATGCGGCGCGCTGGCGGTATTGATCCTGACGCTGATTGACTATCGCGACATCGGTGGCCTGATTCGCGAGCGGATCACGCTGGGGAGTTCGTTCGCGAGCAACGTCAATCTCGGTTCCAACGTGCTGAAGATCAGCGGCGAGCGGCCGGGCACAGGCATGATCGTGCTGTTGGCTGGCGCGGGCGCTATCCTCACTGGGGCAGGCGTCGCGCTCATCGGCGGGCGACGGGGCAAGGTGCTTGCGCCGGTCCAGCAATGAGACGCGTCGCTGTGTCGGAACCGGCTGCACCGACGGTGGAGATGGCGCCGTTTCCGCAGAGCGAGGATTTGCCACCCCTTCCCCCGGCGCCCGGCGAACAGCCTGTCTCCCGGAAGCGGCTGCGCGCGGCATTCGTCGGGCAGACAATTGGCGCGGTGGGCGCGGCGCTTCTCCTCGCCTCGCTCTTCGTCGGTGGCTGGCATCATGTCAGCCACATCGAGGTCACACTTGGCGACCGGCAGATGGACGATTCGTACGTCGGCGATGCGCTGGAGGCGTACACCAACAACTACAGTCTCGCCGTCTGGGCGTTCCTAAAGCGTGGGTACGCAATCCCCGTCGTGGTCGCCGCGATGGCGGCGGTGGCGGCGAGCCTGCTGATCGTCGGCAGGCGGCGGCGAAGTATCATTGCGCTCGGTGTACCGTTCGCGCTTGCCGCTGCCACGTTCATACTCCTCGACCTGCGCCACGTTCCCGCGACCGTGGCCGAGATGGCGACCCACTTTCCCGCCTTCCCGTCGGAAGTCCATGTCCACGGCGCGCGGCCGGGCCTGATGATGATGCTCGGTCTCGGCGGATTGACCTTGCAGATCGCTGGTACATTGGTCGCGTTCTTCTGCCTACCCCGCATCCGGCGCACATGGTGGGTCTCACACACCGAGCGCCAGCCCGAGCGCGAAGAGCAGCCCATACACAAGTTCGAGCCGCGCGGTGCCCGCGAGTACGCCGTTCAGGGCGCGGCCACGCTCCCGCAGCAGACGGCGGACGAGCGGCGGCACGAGGGGCAGGGAGAAGAGCGGCAGCACAACCCAGGCTGACACCGCGACGCCCGTTACCCACATCACTGGCGGGACGATGTACGCGATCATGATAAGCGCGATGTACTCCACCTGCGTCCCGCGCGTGCCGAAGCATACTGCCAGTGTCCGCTTCCCTGCCGCCCGGTCGGTCGCGATATCCCGCAGATTATTGACGACGATGATCGCCACCGCGAGCAAGCCCATCGGCACCGCCGCCCACCACGCGACGATATGCACCGCCCCGGCCTGTACCTCATACGTCCCGCAGACGGCCGCGAGGCCGAAGAAGAGAAAGACGAAGAGTTCGCCGAGGCCGTGATAACCGAGCGGGAATGGCCCGCCGGTGTAGGCGATCGCCGCGAGGATCGCCGTCAGCCCGATCAGCACAATCGGCCAGCCACCAACCACGATTAAGTACATGCCGATCAGCGCCGCCACCGCGAAGACGACGCACATCCCGGCGCGCACCTGGCGAGGACTCAGCAACCCGGCCTGCGTTACCCGCAACGGCCCGACCCGCTCGGCGGTATCAGCCCCGCGCAGGAAATCGAAAAGGTCGTTCGCGAAGTTCGCCCCGATCTGCAAGAGTAGCGCGCCGACGAGCGCCGCGAGTGCCGGAAAGAGGGCGAAATTCCCCGTCCCCATCGCCGCTCCTGCCCCAACGACGACCGGTGCGGCCGCTGCAGGCAACGTCCGCACTCGCGCTGCCAGCATCCACACCCGCACCCGGCCCGGCACTGCCGCCTCAACGCTCATCGGGACGTGTCTTCGTGGTTCATGTTCCTTTCGTCCCCGTATGCACCGCAACCGCGCCGAGGCTGAGGCGGCGGAAGCGGACATCGCGTAGCCCGGCGCGCTCCATGATCGCTTTGAGGGCGGGCGGAGGCAGGAAGTTGCGCGCGGATTCCGGCAGGTAGCGGTACGCCTCGCGATGCCCGGTGATAATCCGGCCGAGCAGCGGCACAACCCAGTTGAAGTAGCACTGGTGGAGGAAGCGGACGGGTAGGAAGCCCGGTTTGGCGACTTCGAGGCAGACGACGCGGCCGCCCTCCTTCGTCACGCGCCGCATCTCGCGAAAGGCACGTTCGATGTCGGTGACATTGCGCATCGCGAAGCCCGTCGTCACGCAATCAAAGGTATCGTCAGGGAAGGGGAGATCGAGCGCGTCCGCCGCCATGAAACGGACGATGGCGCCGACGCCCGCCTTCGCCGCCTTGCCGGGGCCGGGGCGCATCATCGCCTCGGAGAAATCCGTCGCCAGCACCATCCCGCGCGGGCCGACGCGCCGCGCGAGGGCAATCGCAATATCACCCGTTCCCGTCGCGACATCGAGTGCGCGTCCACTGATAGGCGGCGCGGCTTGCGCGACGACATCGTTGCGCCAGCCGCGATCCATCCCGAAAGTCATCAGCCGGTTCATCAGGTCGTAGTGGGGCGCGATGGTCTCAAACATTGTATTGACGTATTCGGCCTTCCGCTCCGGCACGAAGCCAGGCAGATGATCGGCGGGGATGCGGTGGGGCGCTAACCCCTCAACCCCCTTCCCCATACTACCCATGCTGCCCAAAAGGCTCTCGCGCCCGGAAGGGGGGGCAGGTTCGGGCGCGGGCGGGGAGGCCGGCGTGGTCATGAAGTGGTGTCCGCCTTTTCAGGTGCATCGTGATGGCGGAACCGTTTGAGCAGTTCCTCGGTCAGGCCGATGACGTAACGGAGGTCGTCGGTGAACTGGCTCGCTGTGCCGGTCGTCGCGTCGTCCGCCGCCATCTGCACATCCGCCGCCGCCGATTCGATCCGCGCCAGGAGCGCCCGGTAGCCCGTCAGCCGCTCCTCATGCTCACGCGTTACCCGCTCGCGGAATGTGCGGTGCTCGTCCTGTTCCTCTGCCATCATCGCCTCCATCACCGTCGGTATCCATCACATCGCGTGATTGTATGCCGCATGCTGGCGATGGTCGAGTGTCTTTCGCGGCGTCTGACCGTGGAAAACGGGGAATGCTTTGAGAATCTTCTCCGCCGCTTGTTGTGCATGGAAACATACGTTATCCCACGGCACGCGTCTATCGGCGATCGGGTGTGTCCGTTTCGCCAATCGCCCCCATCACCGGCACGAGGTGCTCAAATGGGTGCCGCTCATGTGACGTGAGGGAACCGGCGGGGGTCACGATGTGAAAAAGGTATACCGTTGGTGGCCGCTTCCGTAACACTGAGTCTATTTTTCAGGAAATTATTGCGTGATCGTCCATCGTCTGCTACCGTGCCCACCGGCACGAGTGCTACGGATGCGCTCCCCACACGGAGAGATGCCCGAGGTACATCCATGGCTGAACAGATCGCGGTGATTATTGGGGCCGGTCCCGCCGGTCTGACAGCCGCCTATGAATTGCTCACGACCACGACGATCAAACCGATCATCCTCGAAGCGGACGGCGTCGTTGGTGGCCTCGCCAGAACGGTCAACTACAAGCAGAACCTGATCGACATTGGCGGACATCGCTTCTTTTCCAAATCCGACCGCATCATGGACTGGTGGCTCCACATCCTCCCGCTCGAACCCGGCCAGGAGGACGCATTCACGATCGCCTATCAGGGCCAGCAGCGCACCATTGATACAGCACAAGCAAACGGCCAACCGCCGGATGGTGATCGCGTGATGCTCGTGCGACGACGTAAGTCCCGCATCTATTTCGTGCGCAAGTTCTTCGATTACCCGGTCACACTCAACTGGAACACGATCCGCAATCTCGGCGCGCGACGGATCGCCCGGATTGTCGTCAGTTACGCGCGTGCGCGCCTCTTTCCGCTGCCGGAGGTGAATCTCGAAGAATTTTACATCAACCGCTTCGGCAAGGTGCTCTATGAGACATTCTTCAAAAGATACACCGAAAAAGTGTGGGGCGTCCCCTGCACCGCGATCAGCGCCGAATGGGGCGCGCAACGGGTGAAGGGGCTGTCGCTGACGAAGACCGTCGCGCATATGCTCGGCCATATCGCGCGGCGCCGTGTGCAGTCGGTGCGCCAGAAAGCGGTCGAAACCTCGCTCATCGAGCGCTTCCTCTATCCAAAATATGGCCCAGGCCAGCTCTGGGCGGAGGTCGCGCGGCAGATCGAGGCGATGGGCGGCGAGATACGCTACCATACGCGGGTGACGAAACTCTACACGGAGCATTTCCGCGTCACGGCGGTCTGTGCGGTGCGTGCCGATGGAGCGTGTGAGCGCATTGCAGGCGACTATTTTTTCTCCACTATGCCCATCAAGCATCTGTTCGAGGGATTGGACGCGGATATACCCACGAGCGTCCGTGAAATCGCGGCGGGACTTGTCTATCGGGACTTCATCACGGTCGGGCTGCTCGTCACGCAGGTGCGCAGCGACGAGCATGAGGCCGGCGGCTCCACCGATAACTGGATCTACATTCAGGAACCGGACGTCAAACTGGGCCGGGTGCAGATCTTTAACAACTGGAGTCCCTTCATGGTCGCGGACTCGGACACCGTCTGGCTGGGGTTGGAGTATTTTTGCAATGAGGGCGACGCGCTGTGGCGGCTGAATGACGAGGATATGGCGGCATTCGCGACGGACGAACTGGCCCAAATCGGCCTGATCGCGCGCGCGGACGTACGCGATCATGTCGTCATCCGAACGACGAAAGCGTATCCAGCGTATTACGGGACGTACGACCGCTTCGATGCGCTGGTCGCATACATCAACCAGTACACGAACCTCTTTCTCATCGGGCGCAACGGCATGCACCGCTACAACAACCAGGATCACTCAATGCTCACCGCAATCACTGCCGTAGAGAATATCCGTGCGGGCCGTTGCGATAAAGCGAATATCTGGGATGTCAACACCGAGCAGGAGTACCATGAGTCACGCACTGCCCGTGTCAACCGCTGAGTGTGCATTACCGATACGTGGGAACGCACAGCGATCGGCGCAATTCTCCCGCCTGTGGGCGTGGAGATGGCGGTGGGGTATCCCGCTCCTCTACGCCCTGGTGACCGTCGTGATGCTCTGGCCCCTCGTCACGCATGCCCGTTCCGCCGTCGCGGACTCGGAAGGCGACCCGCTCCTCAACGCCTGGGCGATGCGCTGGGTGCAACACGCCCTCGTCGCGCATCCGTTCAGCCTGTACGACGCCAATGCGTTCGCGCCGAGCCGGCATGTACTCGCGTTCAGCGAAGCGCTCCTGCCACAGGCGGTGATGGCGTGGCCGATCTGGCTCGTGACACACGATGCCCTGTTTGCGCACAACCTCATGATCCTCGTCACGTACCCACTCTGTGCCGTCGCGATGTATGCACTCTGTCGCGGTCTCGGCGCGATGCGCGGCGCGGCCTTCATCGCCGGCCTCTGCTACGCCTTTGCGCCCTTCCGTCTGGACAATAACTCACACATTCAGGTCCTCTCGATGCAATGGATGCCGCTCGCGCTCCTCGCCACGATTCGGTTCGTCCAGCGGCCGACGCGATGGCGCGGCGTCGCCGTTACCGTGATGCTTGTCCTTGTATCGCTTTCCTCGGTCTATTACCTCATTATTTTTGGGACGGGCCTCGCCGCCTTCTGCCTCATCGAGGCGATCAGGCAACATCGTACCCTCCTCTCTCGCACCGGAGTCGGGCTGCTCATCGCGCTCATCGCGGCCGGGATCATCCTCATCTCCCTGAGTCTCCCGTATCTGTGGATGCAGCATGAGCAGCGCATCACGCGCTCGCTCGATGAGGCGTACGGTAATTCCGCTTATGCCCTTTCGTATCTCACCGTGTCGCCGGGCAGTGTGGTGTGGAACCACCTGCTGCCCACCGCGCGGGAGGCACATAGCCCGCTCTTTCCCGGTCTGATCCTGGGCGCCCTGGGAGTAGCGGGGCTGTGGAGCGTCCGGCGGCAATGGATGGCAGGCATCGCCGCCCTCGGCATCACCGGGCTCGTGCTCTCGTTCGGACCAAGCACGGGCGGGAGCGAGGCGGGGATACCCCTCCCATATCGCGTTCTGTACGCGCACGTCTTCGGGTATCAGGGGCTGCGGGGGCCGGATCGCTTCTTCGTCCTCGTGCTGCTGGCGCTCTGCGTCTTCGCCTCGCTGGGTGCGTCGCTCCTCTTTGCGTTCGTCCAGCGTCATGCACCGCTCCTCGTACGCTCCGGGCTGGCACTGACCGCGGTCGTCGCTGGCGCCGTCCTGCTCGATGATGGTTCCCGGCTCAAACCGACCGTGCCCGTTGACCGCTCGGCGGAGACGCTCGCACCGTATCGGTGGCTCACGACGCAACCCGATACCGGCGCTATCGCGGAGTTTCCGGTGGGAACCTATGGCGCGCGGACCGCCTTCTATTCCACGTATCACTGGCATCCGGTGCTCTGGGGGACATCGAGCATCCCCCAGGCGCATTATGAACTGCGCAAGCGGCTGAGTGGGCAAGGTGAGTACGTTGGCCCGAACGATCTCGACGCGCTGAGCGATATGGGCGTGCGGACGCTGCTCATTCACCGGTCAGCGTACGACACGACGACGTACAACCGGATTCGCAGCCAGTTGGCGAAAGCGCCGCTGCGTGTGGGCCTCATCGCGCAGATCGGGGATTGCGATATCTATCATCTCATGCCTCTCACGAGCCCAACCAGGCCAAAAGTGGACGCAACCTTTACATCGCACGCGCTCGCGAACGGGCGGTTGTACGGGCAAATGCTCGTCAGTAACGGCGCGCCTACATACCGGGTGGTTTACCCCACGGGCCGCCCACTCTTTACCGCCGAGTTCCGCGATGGGCGGGGAGCCATCATCGCGCGGGAGGAGATCGCTATTTCGCTACTGGCCATTGATGATCCGGGAGATGTGGCGATCCCGTTCAATATCGCGGCCCCCCGTCAACCGGGAGACTACACCGTCACACTCCGTGCTGAGGGCGTGCCGGGCTTCCAGGCAAACACGCCGACATCGGTAACCGTCCTTGACCCGGGCTCGCTTCCACGGCTGACACTCGATGGTCGGCGGCTGACGAGCCGGTCGCTCTTCACACCAGACGAGCCGGTCGCGCTTTGGATCACGCTACGTAACCAGATAACTATTCCACTGCCCGAGGCGGTGGCGAAACCGGATGGCACGATTGATGTTACCCTCCGGGCGGTCCCTGCCGACACCGCACGGATCGTCGCGCATGGCAAGGTGAGCGGGATCGAGCTATGGGTCGCACCGTCGTAACCGTCCGAGGATGCGGCACGTAGGGGGCTGTCGCTGACAATTGCCCTGTTCTGTGCTACAAGAGCGCGATCGAAAGCGGCATATCGCTCATCGGTAGGGAACTCGTGGAGCGCGTCGTAGCGATGCTGACTGACCGGGCGACAGGAACAGCCTCGCCTCCTGCCACAACTCAGGGCCGCGTCTATCACGTCGTCCGTGGCCTACAAACTCTCCCAAGGCGACCGGCGCTCTGGGCCTTCGTCGGGTCGCTTGCGCTGGCCGCGCTGTTCGGGCGCGTGACGCTCCTCCACCTCACGGCGGGTGTCGTCGGCGGCAAATCGGACGGGTACGAAAACCTCTGGAACGATTATTGGCTCCGCACCGCGCTTTTTCACCTCCATCAGAATCCGTTCTTTTCTACCTGGATCGAGTACCCGCTCGGGACGAGTCTTCGGTTCCATACCCTGAACCCGTTTGGCGGCCTCCTCGCCCTACCCCTCGCCCCGCTCGTCGGTAGCGTCGCTGCGCTGAACCTCGTCTTGCTTGGCTCGCTTGTATGCGCGACGTTCTTCGCCTACCTGCTCATCTCCGATTGCATCGCCGGCCTCAGCCCGCTGGCGGCGTTCGTGGGGGCGGCGGTCTACACCTATGCGAACGACCAGGTAATCCTCGATTACGATAAGGGATCCGAGAACTTCCTAATGGGCACCGCGCTCGTGCCACTCTATTGCTTCCTGCTCCTGCGCACTGTTCGCGAACACCGCTGGGGATGGTATGCCGCCGGTGCGATCGGCACGCTGCTGACACTCGCGCTGACGGACTGGCAGTACACGCTTTTTGCCATTTTCTTCACCGTCCTCTCTTTCATCGTCACCGCCATACAGCGGCGCAAACGGGGCGAAGTTCTCGCGCTGCTCGCGCGCCTCGCGATGGTCGGTGGGGTTTGGGCTGTGATCGTCCTGCCGACGCTCCTCATGCCGATGCTCCGGGAGGCGCGTCAGTCACCCTGGTTGGAACCGGGAGCCGAGCAGGCGAGCGCGCACGCAAAATCGCTTGCTGAGTTCATCCGCCCGGGATATGAGAATCCCGGCTACCTCGTCCTCATCATCACATTGAGCGGGCTTGTACTGCTGTGGCGGCGCGACGATCTGCGGGTGGCTCGTGCTTCCGTCGTCTTCTGGGCCACAATCGTCGCGTTCGGATGCGCACTGGCGCTCGGGCCGCGATTGCTCCTGACGCCGACCCGGGCTACGGGTCTCCCGCTGCCATATGCGCTTCTCCAGCGATTGCCGCTGCTCTCATCAGGGCGCAAACCCTTCCTCTTCTACGCGTCGCTGGCAATGCTGGGGATCGGCGTGCTGTTGGCATTCGCGATATGCGCGTGGTCACCGCTCGTGTGGCGGTTTGCCCACCGGATCAGGAAGATGCGGACGCCGCGCTTCGTGCGTTTGATGTCCGGCGTGTTCGTTGCGCTGCTGCTCGTCGTCACCTTGCTTCCGTCGCTCGTGGAGACGCGCCAGGGGGATTTCATCCCCGCGAACTGGCCGCCATTTTTTCGCGACGTGCTCGCCAAGGACGAAGGAACGTACGCGGTGCTGGAAACGCCGCTCTTCGCGGGGCAGAATGGCGCGTCGAACGGGGTCTATGCCGCGTATCAGACGATCTATAACAAACCGCGGTTCGGTTCGAGTATTTCTCGCGATCGCAAGGGGGACAACCCGGACCTCTTCGTCAAGCGTGCGACCTTTTTCCGCGACCTGTTCTATCTCGATAAATCCGGGGCTGTGGAGCTCTTTCGCCCATCCTCTACGGCCGACTTTCTTTCCCCCCCTGCGTACGATATCGTGGGTGTGCCGCTCCTGAACTACTATCACGTCCGCTATATCGTCCTCTATCTTGATGCGCTGAAGGACACCAGCCGCGGCGCGACGAATGTGGCGCGCCGGTTGGTGCGCCAGGCACTGGGGAATGATGTGCGCCCGGTCTATGCCGATGCGGAGATGGAGGCGTACCGCGTACCGGATGGGCCACCACTTGCCTCTCCGGTCTTCCTCGATACGGGAGTGAATGGTTGGTGGGCCGCGGAGCGGTCGCCCGACGGCACGCCGTACCGCTGGGCAGATACACGCGATAGCAAGGGCGCGGAACTGCTGCTTTTCAATCTCAGCCAGGAGCGTCGGCGGGCACGGATGCAGTTCACTGTACTCAATTTCCAGGTGGAACGCAGCGTCACCATTGCGATCAATGGTTTCACTGCGGACCAGTTCACCCTCGCTCCTAACGGCGCGCGCGAGGTGACGCTCGACCTCGATGTGCCGCCGGGCATCAACCTGCTTACGCTTTCTTCACCCCAGCCGCCGATCCCCGTCCCCGGCGCCCGTGGGGTAGATGATCGTCTCCTCAGTTTCGGGGTGCGGCAAGTCCGCATGCAGGAGATCACTCACTAGGATAGGCATCGTGCGAGCGTCCGCGATTGCGTGCCACACGCCGCCCCGATAGAATGACGCCGTTATTCGCTCGTACCTCTTTGCATCGCGCGCTGTCGTCAAGGGCGTAAGTTGGGAATAGATGAACCGTCGTGCGCCTTTCGTACTGGTCATGCTCCTCCTTGCTGTCACCGCGTACCTCGTGGACCGTCCTTTAATCAAGACGATGATCCTCTGCGCGATCCTTTTTCCGGGATGCGCCGCCCTCGGTCAGCTTGCCACACGGCGCGTAATCTCCGCGCACGGCGCCCTTCCCCCGCGTTTTCGGTGGGCGATCTGGCTAATCGCCGGTGTTGTTGCGTGCGCTGTATTCATCGGCCTACTCGTGACTCAGCCCCGGCTACGCTCCACGTACACAACGGACCATCTGAAGGATGTCGCGGAAAGCGCCGGCAACCAAGGGTTCTATACCGTACAGCTTGATGGTGCGGGGAATCGCTATGTCTGGACCCAGCAACAGGCAGCGTTCGCCTTCAATATCCTGCCACGTCGCCCGGTCAATGTGACCTTGATGATGCGAAGCGCCGCGGTCGCGGGGGGACCGGACAGGCCGGTTCGCGTCGAAGCGAATGGCGTCGAGATCGGGCAACTGCGGCCGACCCCCACGGATGTCAACTTTCAGCCATTTGTGCTGCGGTTTGTTCCCCGGGAGTGGGGAAAACAACAGACGGAGATCAGGCTCCTGACGACCCCATTCACACCCGGAAAGGGCGATACGCGCACGCTCGGTACCATGGTTCAGAGCATCACTGTTGATACGAGCGAATCCTGGTCCCCGATCACGCGCCATATCTGGCTGCTCTGGATGCTGCCCCTTCTGGCGCTGGCCGCGCTCCTGCTTGCCGGCCTTGCTCCCCGGCGACAAGCCGTGTGGGCAAACTACGGCGCGATCATCGTCTGTGCGAGCGGTGTGATATGCGCGCTCGTGCTGATCGCCCTGATTCTTCGTATCGGATTCATTGAGGGAGACACGTATTTCGCCTGGCTTCTGGGAAACGTGTACATTGGTTCGTGCTTCGCGCTCGCCGCGGTGGCGCTGCCACTCGGGCCCGCGGAAGCGCAAAGCATGTTGCAGCATGCGCGCCGATTCGTCCGATCTCTCGATTTCCCTCTCACTGCCGACCGGATGCGGGCGCTCGTACCTGTACATCCGCCTGTTTCCCGCGATAGTCATCCGGATTCCGATACCCGAAGGAATATCGCCGGCGATCTCGCGCTCGTGTTCGTTATTGCGCTGGGCATCCGCCTCGTGTGGGCCGTCGTGATCCCGCCGTGGCTCGCGCCGGACGAACTCGATCACTACGTCTATGTCTCGCATGTCGCTGAGCAGGGTCAGATTCCCCACCCTCCATATCTGCCCTACCCCATATATCCGAGCGAATATGAGAACAGCGTGCGGCTGACGCTATCAGCAGATATCCGCGCGACAGATAGCCAATCGCGGGAGGAATTGTTCCCGCACTTCCCGGTGACCTACGACTATGGCCCCGCGAAGGCCTATACCGCGCCCGTCGCTGACCGGCTCACGTCAGCCGGTGCGCGAGCAACGACCTATCCGCCGCTCTATTACGTATTCGACGCGCTCCCCTATCGGCTGTTCAGGAATGCGCCAATCCTCACCCGGCTCTTTGCGCTGCGGTGCGGTTCCGCCGTGTTCGGCGCGCTGAGTTGCATCTTCGGCTACGCGCTCGCGTACGAAGTGCGGCGATGTCGGCAGTGGGGTTGGGCGCTGGCATTGTGTATGGCCTTCCTGCCGATGTACGTGTTCAATAACGCCACCGTGAACAATGACGCCGCGATGGATCTCTTCGCGACGGCGCTCATCTGGCTGAGCGCACGGGCTTGGCTTCGCCCGGTGCTCTCGCCGACGCTCGCCTTGCTCATCGGTATCGCCAGCGGCCTCACCCTCATATCGAAACCGACCGCGTTCCCGGTTGTTGTCGTTGCAGGTGCGGTCATCCTCCTCAAATTATGGCCGCAGTTCCGCAAATTCGAGCAGCCGCGCCGCACACTGCGCGTCATCGGAACGTACAGTATCGGGATCATCGTCCTCTATGGCCCATGGTTGGCGTTCCGTGCCCGTTATTTCGGCGGTCACATTATCGTCGCCATACCGATCCCGCACATCGTCCAATTCCTGAGCGGAGCGTTGCCCGTCGCCGCAATGTCCCACTCTGCTATCGGCGACTCTGCTCAACTATCATCGCCGCTCGGCGAGACGCATTCTTTCCTGTCATACATGCGTTACGAGTTCGGCCATGAATGGGCGTACTTCCATCAGATCCTCATCAAATCGTTCTGGGGAACTTTCGGCTGGCTGGACTTGCCGCTCGCCAATTGGGTGTACGTCCTGGTCACGATCTTTTGCGTCGTCGGCCTCATCGGCGCTGGCATCCAACTCGTGCTCCAACCCGTGCGGCGGCCGATCCTGCTCCTCGCATGGGGTTTCGTCCTCGCGGATATTCTCCTCCTCTTCGGCGTGGTGAACTACTATTTCTACCGGACGACGGGAAAAGACTTCGGACTCACGGGGCGGTATTTCTTCCCGGCCCTTGCTCCTTTCCTCTTTCTTCTCCTCTCCGGATGGCACTATCTTTGTTGCGAGCACCCGATTGTGCCTCGCCTCGCTCCCGCGATGATGCTCGGCCTCCAACTCTTCTCCCTCGCTACGGTCGTTTCCCACTACTACGGAGTGACGATCGGATGAATCTTGGCCGCCTGCGTCCTTTCGTTCCCGTACTCATCGCCGTTGCCGCGCTTGGGGCGATCGCGTGCCTGCCCGTGAGCATTGCCCGGGGAGACGATATCGCCGTCACTCGCGTGCGCGAGCCCGCCGCGACGATCGTCAAGGGCGTCGTCGTCAGCCAGGAGTTCACGGCGAAAGGCGAGGCGATCCGCTCACTTGGCCTGTACCTGAGCAGATACGGAAGCGCGAAAGCCGGCACCGTTCAGGTCACGATTGATATACAGCGGGGCGGGCAATGGCAATCGCTTTCATTGACAAGCGTACCGATTGCGGCATTGAGTGACACCGCGTCCGATAATTACCCGCTCAACTTTCCGCAGCCACTTGCCGTTACGATAGGCCAGCCTCTTCGCATAACCGTGCAGTCATCGGAAGCGGACCCGGTAAGCGCAATTACCTGGTGGAGCAATCCCGACTTCACACATGATGGATACGCCGCACGAGTGAACGGGAAACAGCAAGAGGGAATTCTCTGCTTTACGGTGTCGTATCAGCCCTACTCCGGCCGGTTGATACAACTGCTTGAGCCAGCATGGAAACGTGCCACGATCTTCTTGAGCCTCGGGTGGCAGACTGTACTGCTGAGTGGGTTCGCGACGATTGCGCTCAGTTTTCTCGTCGTCGCACGACACCTCCTTCGTCTATCCCCGTCCTCGGTTCCTGACCTGCCCGGCGAATCTTCGTCCGGGGCGGAGCCATTGTCGGCGGACATCCGGACATAAGCCTCATGGTCGCGGCCATCCAAGAGGGTGAAAATGCGTGGCACAATGATCGCTAAGTAGGTGCTGGTAAGTTCGCACGCTTGGTGTACGCCTTGCGCGGACGGC
>CALBSO010000132.1 GCA_937968015.1 uncultured Thermomicrobia bacterium | reverse complement strand
TGCATCTCGGCTGCATCCTCATCCTGCTCCGGCAAGGTTTATGAGATGACTTCTATCATCCGCACACGAGACTCGGTGAAATGGTGTCCGGTGATCGCTCACCGGAGTATCACGTCTAAGAGGAAGGCAACGCACGCAAGGAGGATCGACCATGCCTGCAATCGCCCCCGTTCGTCTTGACGAATCGCAGTTCGAGGCCGCCGCCAACGTTCTCGATCGCGCCTTCATCGACGACCCGCCGCTCGTCTATGCTGTCCCCGACCGCAGGCGGCGCGCGCCGATCGTGCGAGCCTTCTTCGGCTCGCTGCTGCGCTATACCCTGGGGCATGGCGAGGTTTGGACGACACCGGGGACGGTGGACGGGCTCGTGTGCTGGCTCCTGTCACCCAACTCGGCGGCATCAGACGAGGATGTCGCCGCCGCCGGTATGGACGATGCGTTCGCCATGTGCGCGCCAGACGAGGCGAAACGACTGGCACAGGTCTTCGCCTTCGTCGAAGCGATCCACGCGCGCGTCGCGGATCGGCCGCACCATTACTTGTTCATCATCGGCGTCGACGAGGGGAAGCAGGGAGTCGGGATCGGGAGCGCGGTGCTGCAGCCGGTGCTGCAGCGGGCCGATCGCGAGGGGATGCTCTGCATCGTGGAAACAATGAACGCGCAGAATGTGCCCTTCTATGAACGCAATGGATTCGTGGTCGTGGATGAGGACGTGCTGCCGGGGTCGGACGTGCGCATTTGGGCCTTCCGGCGGGAGCCGCATAGATAAGCTGGCATCGAGGGGCCGCGCGAAGAGGATGTCGCCCACCGCCTCGCCGCGATTGCGGGAGGCTCCCCATGTCGTGATGAGGCGTGCTGGCAAGAACACCATTAGATGAAGAGCGCGGCTTGCTCGAGCAGGGCGCCGCGCGGTTTTCGTGGCGCATACGGCGGGCGTCGCATTACCTTGAGCCATTCCGTATCGCTCATCTCCCATAGCGGTAGCTGTGCCGAGCGGTACGGCGTCTCGAAGAGGTACGGTGCCTCGACCGCGAGCAGATGTCGCTTGTCCGGTTGATATCGGACACGATAGCGCGCCAAGGGCTCATCGGCGAACTCGATGGTCAGCGTCTCCTCGTAGAGCCAGACTGCGGCCTGATCGCGCGCCAAGCCGCGCTCGCCATAGACCCGCCAATGCCGGAAGCGCATCCTGCCCCAAGGGCACCCGCCCAGTTTGTCGAGCGTCCGGCCGAAGCGGGTGCGGTAGAAGAGGCGATGCAACTCCTCCGGCGCGACCACGCGACCCATCACCCAGCCCAGCACCTCGCGCGGCGAGAGACGATCATCCGTCCGCTCCCGATGCGCCCAGTGGCTCTGGTAGTTGTAGTCCACCACCCAGTGGTCATGCACCGCGAGCAGTTCTGTCCACGTCGTCGCGTGCGCGAAATCCCAATCCGCCATCCGGCGCTGGACGGTGAACATCGTCTCGATGTAGTTCTGCCACGGCCGGCCCCGTTCGATTTCGCGCTTCTCGATGCCGAGGGCTGCATAGACCGCCTTCGCCTGCTTCGCCGTCACGAAGACCGTGCCGCTGTCGCTCACGAGTGTTTCCGGCACCCCGTGCTGCCGGATCGCCGCATAGAGCACCATCAGATACGAAGACAGGTCCTGTGTCGGGAAGATGCCGCTCGCGAGGATCGCGCGGCTGTAGTTTTCCAAGATGGAGATGCAGTAGACCTTCGTGCCGATATCGACCATATCGAGGTGGCGGATGTCCACGCTCCAGTACTGATGGCGCCGCTGCGCCGCGAAGGGCATCGGCTTCGGTGTTCGCGGATTCCGGGTCGGCGCCCTGAGCCCGTAGAGCTTGCGGTTTACCGCGAGAATCCGCCCGCAGGTGCGGGGACTGAGGAAGATACCGACCTGCCGCAGCGCGGCGTGGACGCGCCACGCGCCGAGTTCGGGATTCTCCTGCATCTCCTTGACGGTCACCATCGCCCGCAGGTCGATCTTCCGCGCCGGGTGGTGCGGGGCGCGCGATTTGTCGTCGAGACCGGGCACCCCTTCCGCGAGCCAGCGCACGAGGGTGACGCGGACCGTCTCGCGGTTGATCTGCAGGTAGTCGGCGATGCTCTGCTTGTTCCACCCTTCGCTATGCAGCGAGTAGATCGCGTGCCGACGGTCGGCGGGGTCGGGAATGCGATGGTAGGGCGGGTAGCGGCGCGTGGTCACGGGGACCGGCGGCGTCTCCGCGAGGATGCGCTTGACGGTGTGCGGGCTGGGGCGGTGGCCGAACTGCACCCAGCAGATGGTCGTGATCTCATGCACCCTGAGGGGCGGATGCTCCGCGCGCAGGGCGAGGATATGCCGGCGAACCTCCTCGGGGAGCCGGTGATGCCGCTCAACTTTCGGTGGGCCGAAGAGGCTCGCCATCCCCTCCCGGTCGAAACGTGCCGCCTGTCGGTAGAGGGTGCGTTGCGGCGCGCCGGTCTGCGGCGCGCGTTCCGCCGGGGATTGCCCGAACAGGACGACGGGGCGAATCAACTCATAGAGATGCTGCTCAGGAAAGGCGGCGAGCAACTGGAGTTGCTGCCAGTCGTCGGTCGGCTCGTGTTGTGGACGCAGACGCGCAGGCATGGATTCCCCCGCGAAACGACGGATTCCGCACGACCGAGGAGAAAACCCGGTGACGGAGCGACATTATGTCGAGTCCCGAGCGGGGATGATAGCCATTTGCCAGCGCAAGTGCAAACAGACGCGGGGTATGTTGGCTCTTCCGCAATCGCGGTGAATGAGTTTGGGCTACTGAGGCAAGTACAGCAAGGGAAAGCCACCGCGATGCCTCTATCGGATTTGGCCCACCATCTCAAGGGCCAAATCGCCTGTCTCCACTCGGATTCATCACCCTTCCGGCTTCACCGCGATTGCGGAAGAGCCGGTATGTTCTGGCTAAGTGTGCGAGGGATTTTGAGATTGTGCCTGGAAAGACACAGCGTTATCGCGCCTGCCACACGTCCTGGAGCGGTTTGTAGCTCAGCAGCACAATCCCTTCCTGCTCGATGATCGCGCGCGCTTCCTGCGAGATCAGAAACTCCAGATCCGTCGGGCGGACCTGCCAACTCTCCGGTTTGATCGCGCGCAGCTCCGGCGTATCCAGTGCGGGATGGACCGCCCATTCGCTCAACCCGATCGGGAGTGCGCGCAACGCGCGGGCAAACCAGGCTGATTTCCCGGCGATGTCAAGCCGATAGCTATCCAGCACATCGTGTTCGTTCATCGGCAAGCCCTCGTGCCGCAAGGCTTCTCCCGTCGATCGATCATGGACACGCACCGCCAGGCCGTATTCTTTTGCCAACGTGACGGTCAGCGCGAAAATATCTGCCCGACCACCGTTATACAAGCAATGCCAATCGAGATGGGTTGGCGTGAGGGACGCCGCAAGCACGGCCTCAATCTGCGCCCGGAACTCGACTTCGAGCTCGGCGAGCTTTACCTGAGCCAGGAGTTCGGGGATGCGTTCCTCACTGTAGAAGAAGCCCGCCTCATCAACCAGGGAGGGCACCTTGTCCCTGCTGGTGAGCGGTCCCCACCGATACCTGGGCGCCTCGCTGATAACCGTCAGGTGCACACCGAAGGCAATCTCCGGATGGTCCGCGAGCAGCTGCATGGCGTGCAACGCCCAGGGACACGGCACCATCACCGTCGTCGATGAGACCACACCCTCGATGAGCGCACGCAGGGTGCCCGCATTGGACGCATGCGCCCTGCCGAAATCATCGGCGTTGATGATCATGAGACGCGCGTCGTCGGGATACCCCAACAAGCGGTTAGTTTGGCTGCGCGGCGATCGGATCATCGTGCCATTCCGTACGTACGGTGATGCCTTCAACCTGTTGGGAGCGTGACGATGCGTGCCCATGAGGATACTACTGGGTGCGCCCGGTGATTACAAGCATGTGTCAACGAGGTCATGACTGAGTGTGTACCTGATGAGGATACGGAAAACACGGAGAAGTGAGACCGTCTCAAATACGACCGTTTAGTGGGAGTAGAACATTGTAAGGTAAAATAATGGCTCTTGACGGAGGCACAAGGGAGGCTGATCGCACATTGAGATTATGGTAGGATTGATACAGTCGTACGAACTTAGCAGTGGGAGGGGAGCATGTTTTGCGTGAAGTGCGGGACACAACTGCCAGACGCCGCCGAGTTCTGCCTGAAGTGTGGGGCTCCGCAGGGAAAGGTCCGAGTTACAGCCAATCAAGAACGCGCTCTATTCGAACTGCAGGACGGAGATAAATACTGCATCGTAACTAATAGGAGACTGGTTGAAGGGGAAAAGAAACGAGATAAGTATTATGAGCGAGAAGAGTTATTAAAGCTAATCATTAATGTAACCTTGTCCCCCGGATTCATGGGAGGAGTTTTAGTACAAACAGTTGCGGATGCCGCCAACAGAAATACCGGGAGTCTTTGGTGGGGAAGAAATCATAAGCGGCAGGATCCTGCGCTAGTCCAAGCGATTAAAGACGCGATGGCAGCACTTTAAGATTGTTGTGGACTCCATGCTTGCGACCGCAAACTGAGACGTTGATAAAAGAGAGGGGCGACGAGAGAGTAAAGTTAGGGTAGACTCTAACCTGATGTCAGCCATCGGCGCTGACATGCATCAGCATAGGATCATTTTCGCTATTTCTTGACAGCTATGCCGATGGGTCTCAGGCTCTTTCCTGACGGGGCAACGGAATATCAAGGGGGAAGAACGGACGAGCTCGATCCCGGTCACGGGTCGTGATCGGCAACGGCATTGCACCGTACGCTGGATGTGGTCGTCGCCGCGATCAGGTCTTCAACCACGGTGACGCGCGCATTTGCGATGCCGCGCGAGGAGGACCAGGGATTGACCACTGCTTCGTCAATCGACCCCAATGACGCCGTCGCGCAGCAACCAGCGTTTCCCACACGACCCGGCATTCACGTGCTTGCTCAACGGGATGCGGCAGTGATCGAGACGGTCAACGAACAGCTGGAGGATCAGTTTCGGATCGGGAAGAACCATGCCCACACCTTTGGTGGCTTGTGTGCGCGGCTGGCGAGCAAGCTGACCGCGCACACGCTGTGCATCTACATCAACCGGCTCGTGGGGAAAGCGGACGCCTTGCAGATCAAGCATCTCGTCTTCCCCAACTAAGTAGGCAGCCAATCGAACTTAGACGATTGCAAGCCTGACGTATGCAAGTT
>CALBSO010000131.1 GCA_937968015.1 uncultured Thermomicrobia bacterium | reverse complement strand
GCGGCACATCCACGAGCGGGCCGATCTCGCCGCCGATATGACCGGGGCCGCCCCGCCCGCTGAGGTCATCGAGGTTGAGCAGCCGCAACTTCGCGTCCTTGCCCCCCTGCACGGCGAGGTGTGCGATCGGGCTGTTTGGGAGCGCCGGGAGGATCACCGGGGCGGTGCTGCCGAGGTCCGCATCCCGGCTCGTCAATTGCGCGAAATTGGGCGGCGTGTAGGCATCGAGCGGGCCGCCGTTGGCGCCGGTACCATCCGGGTTAAGGGCGATGACCGACTCGCCCCAGTTGCGCGCGCCGTCATACGGGCCGTTGCCCGTCACGGTGTAAATCTTGTCTGTGTCGGGATCATAGACGACGCCCTGCCGGACCCAGATCGCCGTCTGCACTGCGTCGCAGTCCGGTCCCTGCCCACTGGGAAAGAAATGGATATCCACCTGGTCGCTACAGGCGGCATTGAAGACATGCTGCGAGCCGTCCGCAAGGTTGATCGTCGTCAGGTGCCCCTGATAGTCGCCGCGGTCGCCGGGATAGCCCGCATGCGCGACATAGAGGTAACTCGATCCATTCCGGGCGGTAACGATGTTGAGCGCCGAGGAGCCTTTCTCGTCGTATCCCTTGCGTGTGACGAGTTCGGGCCAGCCGCCGTCGGTACGCTCGGTCCCGTCGCCCACCGCATATTTGTGTACATAGCCGTCAAGCCCGTAGGCATAAACGTACTGCGTATTCGGATCAATGGCGGGAGAGGAGGTCGTGTAGCAGGCAGCCGCGCCGCCATTGATGCGGCAATCGCCGGGGCCGTATGCCTGCTGCCAGACCTCGGTCCCGTCGTGGGCATCGAATGCGACGATCTGCCCGGCGCGCGTGGTAACGAAGAGGAGGTCTTTCGGCCCGCCGGGGGTCGCAACCCCGCCGAGCATGACCGGCACGCCGTCCGCAATCGTGGGGAGCGTGGCCTGGAAGAGGCGATGCAAGCCGCCGACGTTCGCGGGCGTGAGGATTGTCTCCTGATCATTGTCGCCCACATACTGCGAGACACCGCTGAAGGCGGGCCAGTTATACGCCGCAACGCCGAGTGGCATCAGTGTGCCGACCGCGAGCGCGAGGATGATCGCGAGGGGGCGGACATGGAGTGGCACGCGCCGCATGATTGCCTCCGTTCGGAATGCCGCGAAGTCGTGTCGCATCCAAGCATCATCTATCGCACAATCCGTGCGAAGGGGCGCGATGTGACCGACGTTGACAGTACCACAGATTGGCTAAACAGATTTTTCGGGGGCCGGTGATCGCGCCGGTGTTCAAACCACGGTGCAGGCCATATCGTCCGTCTTCGGCTTGCAGGAAAGTGGGTGGTACGACACATGCGATAGATGCCCGGCACGCACCGGAAGTCGAGGCGCGCGGAAGGGGTTGATGCGAATGGTTCAGACAGCAAGATCATCGAGCGTCGGTGAGCCACGGCGGATCGAGGCTGCGGAGGCTCCGGCGGCGCTGTTCATTAATACTCAGGCGCGGCGGGGTGCGAAGCAATTCGATCAGGCGGTCCAATCGCTGAAGAACGCGGGCGTCACGCTCGGTCGGAGCATTGCGGTGAAGGATCCGGAGACGCTTCTACCCGCTATCCAGGAGGCCGTCGCGGCGGGCTTCGAGCGGATCATCATTGGCGGGGGCGATGGGACACTCTCCGGCGTGATGGAAGCATTCGCGCGTCAGCCCGTCACGCTTGGCGTGCTCCCATTAGGCACAGGCAACCATCTCGCGCGCACGCTCGGCATCCCGCTCGATCTCGATGGGGCGGCGGGCGTCATCGCGCAAGGTGAGATCGCCCGGATTGATCTGGGCTGCGCGAGCGGGCAGTTCTTCATCAACACGCTGAGCATGGGCGTCTCGGATGATGTCGCGCGGGCGGCGACGCAGCGGCTCAAACGCTGCCTCGGCTTTTGCGCGTACGGGGTCGCCGCGCTCAAAGTCCTCCCACGCCATCACCACTTCCGGGTACACATCGAAGCCGCTGAGAAGATGTGCGACGCCACGACCCACCAACTCGTTGTCGCGAATGGCACGTATGTCGGCGAGCATATCAAGGCGGGGCCGGATGCTTCCATCAACGACGGGACGCTGGTCGTCTTCACGCTGGAGGGACGGTCGCGCTATCAACTGATTCGCGGCGCGTGGTCTGTGGCACTCGGCAGGCAGGCGACCGACCCGAAGGACCACTTCTTCGAGACGACGCGCCTGACGATCCGCACCGAGCCAACGCAACGCCTCTATCTGGATGGCGAGCACCGGGGCGAGACACCTGTCGAAATTACCGTGGAGCCGAAGGCGCTCCGCGTCTTTGCCTCAACGGCATACTGCGAGCGCGTGGCCCAGCGCAGTTTTCCTGGTGGTGGCGGGCTTTAGCCTGCCAGAGCAAGGCGCGCTGCCCGCCAGCGCTCCACGCCACGGACGACCGCCATCAGCAGGATCGCCCATGCCGCGCCGAGCAGGAACCCGCCGAGCACATCGGTCGGGTAATGCACGCCGAGGACGATCCGGCTCGCGCCCACGCAAGCCGCGTAAACCACGAGCGCGAGCGTCCAGCCGATTTTCACGGTACGGCGCCAGGGCAGCCGCCAAAGGATGCACCCCAACGCCACCGCGAGGCAGGTCGCATTCAGCGTGTGACCGCTGGGGAAACTGTAGCCGGTAGCGGACGTGCGAAAAAACGCGGTCGGGCGTAGACGGCTGACGAGGTGTTTCGTCAATGGCGAGAGCAGGACAGCGCCAACGACTGCCGCGATCAACAACACGATATCGAACCCGCGCCCGCGCCGTGCGAGGGAGGCGCCGACAACCGCCGTGACGACGGCGACCATCGGAGCGGTGCCGAACAGGGAAATCGTCTCCGGCAGGGCAAGAGGCCACCGGCGTGTCGTGTCGGCAACGCCGCGGAGAAGATGCTCGTCGGTATGTGTCGTTGCCGGTTCACGCACTTCCCGGCTGAGGTAGGTGAATCCGATCGCGAAGAGAAGGCTTAAGACAAGCAAGAGCAGGGACGAGCGCACGATGCCCGGGCCAGCCGACCCCCCTTCTTGTATCGGTGTCAGTTGATGTGACATCACGGCGATTTCCTCTGCTGTCACCCATTACGACTACGACATCCGATCCGTGTCAGATCATGAAATCGGTTCGTCCCGCGCGTAGGGGAGGGTGAAGAAAAACGCGCTTCCCTCGCCGGGCGCTGATTCAACGCCGATCTCTCCACCGTGCGCCTCAATTAGCGCCTAGCTGATGTAGAGGCCAAGCCCCAGCCCCTTCTTATCCGCCGCGATCCCCGTCGCGATCAAATTCGCGACCGAGGAGAGCATCACGAGCGTCTCCTCGCCAAGCGGGCGACGCGCGAACATCGCCAGAACGCCGTCGAGGTGCGTGTACTGGCCCGCACTGGCGCGCAACTCCAATATCTCTTCGGCTGCATTCACTACCCAGATGCGCGCGAAGGCGGCATCAAGGTGGCAGACGACCGCCTCGGCACAGGTTTGCAGCATCACCGGGAGGGGGTCGGTCGCATTGAGTGCAACCCCCACATCCGCGATCCATGCGGTCTGCTGCGTGCTCATCCCTCTCCTCATGCCAATGGATAACGGCGCCGCGCTTGCCGGTCAGTATATCATCGGCACGACATGATACCGCTGCGCCGGGGTCCATGACCCGTTGCCTGATCCATCGCGCAGAGATCGTCCTCCGGATCGCCGATGTCCTCTCGGTGGTGAGGACCTGTTGCAAAACATGAGCGGTTTTTTGTGTTCCTGCGGGAGCCCTCCGGGCGCGGTATTGGTAGTTCTGAAACCGGCCCTTATTGCTATACTGAGCGCGTGTCCCGTCTGCCGGTGGAGTGAGTGCTCATGGCTGTCGATACCCGCCCCGAGTTAACGACCAACGCGCGTGCCCGGATCGCGATTGCGGCGCTGGTCATCGTCCTCGCGATTGGCACGGCGGGCTTCATGGTGATCGAGCGCTGGTCGTTCATTGACGCGATGTATATGACGGTCATTACGCTCTCGACGATTGGTTACGGTGAGGTCCATCCGCTCGATACGGCGGGGCGCATCTTCGATATGGCGCTGATTATCGTTGGTGTGGCGACGGGTCTGTACGCCCTCGGCGCCCTCGCGGAAGGGGCGCTCGAGCAGCGTATCTTCCAGAATATTGTGAAGGAGCGGCGGATGGCGCGGGAGATCGAGCGGCTCACGGATCACTACATCGTCTGCGGCTATGGGCGCGTCGGGATGAATGTCGCGATGGAACTGGCGCGTGAGGCCAAGCAGTTCATCATTGTCGAGCAGGATGCTGCCCTCGTCGAGGTAGGCCGCGCGGCGGGCTACCATGTCGTGCTCGGCGACGCAACACAGGATACGGTGCTCCTGCATGCCGGGGTGGAGCGGGCGAAGGGAGTCGTCACTGCGCTCGATTCGGACGCCGCGAATCTCTACATCACGCTCTCGTGCCGCTCGTTACGCGCCAACCTCTTTATCGTCGCGCGGGCGAGCGAGGAGGCCGTCGAGCCGAAACTGATACGTGCCGGGGCAAACCGCGTCCTTTGCCCGTACAGCCTGACCGGGCGACGCCTCGCGGAGATGGTGGTCGAGCCGGAGATGACCGATGTTGTCGAGATGATCGGCCGTCACAGTCACCTCGAACTCTACCTTGAAGAAGTGACGGCCGGTACCGATAGCGCATTACTCGGCCGCTCGCTCGGCGACGCGACGATCCGCACGGAGACAGGCGCGGCGATTGTCGCGATCAAGAAGTATGATGGCACGCTGCTCGCTAATCCCTCGCCGCAACACCGTATTAGCGCCTCCGATACGATGGTCATCATCGGCACGCGCGCTCAACTCCATCGTTTCCGCGCCCTGGCGGGCAAAGGTGACATCGCCGGCACGCAGTCGTCGGATGCCTCGGTCGGTGTATCGGAAGAATAATCACCGAATCTCTCAGAAGGCAGGAGATGTCCATACCATCCATCGCGCAGGAGTTTCGGGCCTTCCCGACGGCAGGAGGCGATAGCCGCCTTCTTCAATCGCTCTTGTCCATCCCCCAGGGGCGTGCGACACTCCGGGCATGACTGCGACGCTTGCCCCATCTCCTTCCGCTCATGTTGAACCCCCACACCACCCGCTGACCTTCTGGTTGATCGCGGCGCAGTTCGCCATCTTCGGCGTGACATTCGCGATGATCAGCGTGCTCTGGAAGGACATCATCCTCGCCGTGCATATCTCGGAGGCGACGTTCGGGCGCATCCTCGCGGCGATGCCGGTGGCGGGGGTACCGGTGATGCTGCTCGGTGGCTACCTGGGCGACCGGATTGGTCCGCGCCTCGTGCCAACGCTCGGCACGGCGCTGATGATCGCCTTTTGCCTGACGCTCGTCGGCCCGATTTCGGTTGCGCTTCTGCTGCTCGCCGTGATCTGCCAAGGCGGCGGCGCGGGCATCTACGATGTCGGCATCAACGCCGCAGCGGTGGACTACGAGCGCCGCTCGCCCAGGAGCGTACTCAACACGCTCCATGCCTGCTTCAACGCGGGGGCGGTCACGGGCGCGATCGGCACGGGCGTATTGCGCTCGGTCGGCGTGCCATATCAGGCGATCCTCGCGGGGCTGGCCGCGCTCTATGGCCTGATGCTCGTCGCGATCTGGCGCATTCCGCCGCCTGTGCAGACGAGCCACGCGACGCAGAAGCGCGATTGGCGCGGCACACTCCGGGAGATGCGCGCGAATCGGACAATGCGGCTGATCGCGATTATCCTCTGCTGCGGCCTCGTCATCGAGGGGACGATGGGCACTTGGGCGACACTCTATCTGCGGGCGGATATCGGGCTGGCGGCGTGGATCGGCGGCATCGGGTACGCGGTCTTCAATGTGACGATGACGATCGGTCGCTTGATGAATCAGCGATTGCTCGCGCGGATCGGCCCGCGCGCGGCCTTGATCGGGGCGGGCTGCGCGATTGTCGTCGTCAATGCGCTGACGCTCCTGACGCGCCAGCCGGGCTTCGTCATTCTCGGCTTCGGCGCGCTTGGCGTGGTGACGGCGGGGGTCTTCCCGACCGGGTTCATTGTCGTTGGGCGGGTGGCGCCGGGGGCGATGGGGCTCGTCTCTGGCGTGCTTCTCGCGCTCGCGAACCTCGCATGGGCTGCGTCGTCCCCGCTTGTCGGCGGCATCGCGGACGCGCTTTCGCTCCGGCTCGCGCTCGGCATCCTCGGCATCCTCGGCGCGACGGTTGCCTTCTGCGCCCTGCGCCTGCCGGATCAACACCACATGGAACAGGCAACATCGTCGCAAGAGCATTCATCCCACGATCTTTCCTGTATCATGTGCGCGGAGGTGCATGATGGTACGAACGGTTGAAGCGGTGATTGACGAGCAAGGAAATATTCACTTGCGAGAGCCAATACATCTCCCCGCTGCACGGCGGGCGCTTGTGACCATCCTGGAGGACGAACCGGCCGAAACAGCCTTGCTCAGTGAATCCGCGCTCGCGGAGGATTGGAATCGGCCTGAGGAGGATGCAGCGTGGTCACACCTGGGGCAGGCGCTGTCGTCGTAGTGCCCTTTCCGTTCTCCGACCTGTCACAGACGAAGCGACGTCCCGCAGTCGTGCTCGCAGATGCGGGGCGCGATGATTGGATTCTGTGCCAGATCACCAGCAATCCCTATGGCGACCATCGAGCGATCATGCTCATCACTGCGAGTTTCGCTACAGGGTCACTGCCCATTACAAGCTATGCGCGGCCGGGAAAACTGTTCACCGCAAACACGGATTTAATGGTGGCACAGGCTGGCACGCTGCACCCCGATTCTTTCAGGAAAATTGTCGAGGCAGTTGTGGCGATGCTGCGCGCTGGTGTGACAGACTGAAGTGCCCGTTGCATTCATGTGCAAAGGTGGCATCGCGGACGCGCTCGGCATCCTCGGTGCGACGGTTGCCTTCTGCGCCTGCCGGATCAACGTATATCATCCGTGTCGCCTCGGCTCACGGTACCGGACGAGGCCAACGTCTACTGATGCGCCGATCACGGCCGCGCGAAGACGCCCTGAATGACGGTGGTGCGACCTTCCGCGAGATTGCGTATCTGATTCCGGCCCCGTGTGGCGAAATCGCTTAACAGGAGATGGAGGCCGAGTGGCGGCGGGCTACTGGCATTCACTTGTCGGGCCGCTCCTGCCTGGAACCAGGCGAGCGCCGGTGCGGTCACGTCTACCCAGGCGATTTCGGTGAATCTCGTCTCTTTCAGCAACAGGCGCACCACGTCCGGCGGGCGGAGGAAACTGATCGTCGCGTCATATGCCCACGGCACCGGGAAATGGATTGGTTGCACCGGACCCGCCATCACCTCGTGGAGCGCGAGGCGACCGCCGGGGTGCAAGACGCGATAGATTTCCGCGTAGAGCCGTTCTTTGTTTTCGATGTTCATCGTGGAGTGCTGCGTCCAGACCGCGTCGAAACTGCTATCCGCGAACGGCATCGTGAGCGCATCACCGTGTTGGAAGGTGACACGGTCACTGAGGCCCATGCGGGTGGTGAGCATTTCACCGACCTTGCAGTATTCTTCGGCCAGGTCGAGCACCGTCACGGTGCAGCCAACATCCGTCGCGAGCGAGCGAGCCGGGCCGCCCAGTCCGCCGCCTACATCGAGGATGTGCATGCCCGCATGCAGACCGGCGCGTTCGATCAGTTCGCGCGTCGTCTGCTTGCCGCCGATATGAAATTGGTCAACGGGTGCGAGATCTTCCGGTCGGAGCGCATTGGGGTCTTTACCGGCAGCGCGTACTGCCGCGAGAATCGTCTCGCCGAGATCGCCGGATGTATAGTTCGCATTCACCGACTGGGCGTACTGCTGCCCGACCATCGCTACCCTCCTGTTGCTGCCGTCGTCAGGGGAGCGTCACACTACTTTCGACACGATCAAAGAGGGCCTGTGTATCGTCTGGTTTCGCGTCGTACTGCGCGGCGGGCGCCTCGACGCTGACGACGTAGCCATTGCCTCCCTTGATGAGTGCGATGCTCTGCCCGACAACATCCTTCCCGCTGACTGTGGCGCGATAGAGATTGCGCACGGCTTGCGTGCCGCCGATCGTGTTCATGCTTTCCGCCTCGACCTCGTAGTTGCTCGCCGTCGCTTTCAGTTCGCCCGCGATGGTGGCGGCGAAGTCGTTCAGTTTCGTGGTGTCCGCGACTTGCTTGCGGACAACGCGGAGGCGCTGCTCGCCTGTCGCGCTCTGGGCCGCGAATTCGACACCCGGCGGCATCGCGGGCGGTGCGATCGTAGCCCAGCCCTCCGGCAGGATGATGCCGAGGCCGGATGGTGTGTACGTGATCGTGCCGTTTCCGCTCGTGGGGGCGAGCGCGGCGGGCGTCGGGACAGCGAGTTTGAGCGGTACGAGTGAGCCGACAATGCCTTCAATCGTCGGATGCATCGCGATCGCGACATCGGGTGCGGCAGTCACCGTGATCGTGATCGCGCCCGCGAAGGTGAGCGTGACGAACCGCTCGGCCGTCGTTGGGGAACCGCTCACACTGCTCGCATACGTCAGGTCGTACGTCGGTAACCCGGCATCATTGACGCCACGGATACCGGTGAGCACCGCGCTTTGCAGTCTGCTGCCCGGCGCCTCCTTCCGGTATGCCACGTCGAGGAGGCCCGCGACGACGGGAGGCGCGAGACGCATCCAATTGTCCGGTGTAGGGCCTTCCTCGATGGTCAGTGTCACGGCATCCTTCGGCGCTTTCGTCACGATCCGGCCGGTTTGTGCGGGATCGGGCGCGGGCGTCGTCCAACCAGGTGGGAGATCAACGCGGTAGGTCTTTGCGGAGTTCGTATACGTCGCGCCGCCCGCCAGCGGCTTCAATCCGGGCGTCTCAGTCACCGGTACGGGTGTGATCGTGCTGACATTGGCCGGTGGTTGTGTCGCACTCGCGGCAGTCGCGGGCGGTGCGGTTGAGGCCGCCGTTGCCGGGCGTGCCGGTGTCGCGGTCGCCGGTACCGCAGTACCCGGCGCCACGGTTAGTTGGGCGATCGCCGTCTGCTGCACTGTCAGCGCCACCGGTGTCGGTGTCGCTCTCCCACCTCCGCACGCGACAAGAAGGAAGATGATTGAACCACATGCTGCCCAAGGGGCGCCCGACAGAGAGCACAGAGAAGGACGGAGGAGAATACCGCCCCCTTCTTTTGTCCTGCATTTCTTTCTCGTGCTCTTTCTCTTCTCTGTGTCTCTGTGGTTCATACTCGGTTTCAGTCCGCCCATGCCGCGTCGCCGCCTTGCCAGCGGTCGGCGCCAGCGGAGCGGGTGATGGCGCGGACAGTCCGGGCGCGGACGTATTCCTCATCCACATCGTAGCCGAGGCCGGGTGCGGTCGGGACGGGGATCGCGCCATCGGTGGCGAGGATCGGGACGATCGTGATGTCCCGCGCGTAATACTTGTCTGAGCCGGAGACATCGCCGGGGAGGGTGAAGCCAGGAAGCGCGGCAATCGCCACATTCGCCGCCCGCCCGACGCCGTATTCGTGCATGCCGCCGCACCAGACCGGGATGCCGCGCGCGTAGCAGAGGTCGTGCGTCTTCTTCGCTTCGAGCAAACCGCCGAGGCGGCTCGTCTTGATGTTGATGATTCGCCCGGCGTTCAGGTCGAGCGCCTTGCGGGCATCCTCCGCCGTATGGATGGACTCGTCGAGGCAGATCGGTGTCTCCAGTTCCGCCTGAATCCTGGCGTGATCCACGATATCGTCGTGCCCGAGCGGCTGCTCGATCATCAGGAGGCCGAAGCGGTCCAATTCCTTAATGAGCGGGATTTGGTCGAGGGTGTAGGCGCTGTTCGCGTCCACTTGCAACGGCAGATCGGGCCACCGCTCGCGCACCGCCGCGACGGGTGTCAGATCCCACCCCGGCGCGATTTTCAGTTTGACGCGCGGATAGCCTTGCGCGACGAACTCGCCGACGACATCGAGGAGCCGTGCGACATCCCGCTCGATGCCGAGGGAGACGCCGGAGGTGATCGCGGGCCGCGTCGCGCCGAGCATCCGGGCGAGCGGCTGCCCCTCGACGGTCGCGAGGAGCGCCCAGTACGCCATCTCCAGCCCGGAGCGGGCGAAGTTGTTGCCGCGCACCTTCGCGTACCGCGCCAGCAGGTCTTCCGGCGAGCCAATCTCCTGGCCAATGACGGTCGGGGCCATGAAGTCGCGCAGGACGGACCACGCGGTGTCGGTTGTCTCCGGGCAGTAGTACGGGTCGGTCGGCACGGCGCACTCGCCCCAGCCGACATGCCCCGCGTCGTCATGGACACGGATTAGCAGGTGGTTCAGATCGTTCTTGCGATGCGAACTCGTCTCGAAACCGCGCACGAGTTCCATCCGGACGTGCAACAGATCCACGCGGGTGATGCGCATAGTGATTACTCCTTCGTGAGAATGTAGTAAGCGCGCTCGTCGCCCCGGTAGAACGTCACGGCGTGATGCCCCGCCGCAAAACCCTCGATGAACGCGAGGCGCACCGCCGCCTGCCAATCTTCAAGGAACTTCGGGCCGTGCGCCCGCACGGTTTTCAAATCGTGCGGAATCTCAATGCCGATGTACCGCTCTTTTTGCCAGATAGTCACGTCGGGCGAAACCGACATGCTGCGTCCACCGCCGTGCATTCGCCAGGAGTGTACGGCAAAGGTGATCTCCGCGACTCCGGGATCGGGTTTTTTTGGTAACGGATCGGCGGTCGGCCAAACACAGAGGAGGCGGTCGGTCGGCAGGCCGGGGTTGAGCGCGTCCTCGCGCGGGCCGTAGAAATTGGGGTGGTAGTGCGTCGCGACCGCGCCGAGGACGACGAGGTTGTAATGCGCGTTCATCGCCTGCAGGGGGTCGAAAGCCCATGCGACGAGCGGTAGGCCTTGCTCGCGCGCCCATGTTCGCTGCCACTGCTTGATCCGCCGCCCGGCGCCGCCGCCCTGCGCTTCCGGCAGCACACCTGTCAGTTGCGAATAGAGGATCGGCGTCCCATCCAGCACGCCACGAAAGGCGAAAGAGAAACCAACGAGCCGGTCGCCATCGAACGCGCCAAGCACGAGGCCGCCGTACGCGCTCGCCGCCGCCAGCGTCGCTACCGGGACGAGATAGCCATCCTCCGTGATCCCCCACGTCTGCCGCTGAACATCCTGGCAGGCGCGCAGTTCCGCCGGGTCGTGGATCGGGCGGATGGAGATGGTCGTTGCCGGTGCGCGCGTCTGCATGGCTCCCTCGCTGGATCGTCTGCATCGTGCCTTGTGACTAGCATAGCATAGCGGGTAGTCGCCGATGGAAGGAACGTGATAAACGTACGGTAGAGAACGAGCGTGACGACCTCATACTCGTTACTTTCGACTTCCAACTTGGTACTGATCGCTCCGCTATACGGACAGTTGACAATACATTCGGCGGCATGGGAATATCATGCAACGAACCGTCTCGCGTGGGGCCATGGGGCTGCGCCGCACTCTCTCTGACACTTCCCGCTACACTCCTCGGCAAAGGACGCCGCTCGTGGCTCACTCCGCACCGCCCTATTCCTATCGCGCCGCGACGCATACCCGGCCACTGCCCACGACGCAGCGAGCCAGTCGCGCGCGGCAGCGGCGGAGCGTCCCGCTCTTCCGGCTCTTTGGGATGCTCGCGCTCACCGCGCTCGCAGGCACGATTGTCGCGGCACTGACGCTGGGAATTTTGATCGAACGGCAGGCGGGGCGGGATGAGGCGCGGCCATCGGATGCGATCGTCGTACTCGGCGCGGCGCAGTGGGATGGCAAGCCGTCGCCCGTTTTGCAGGCGCGGCTCGATCACGCCTACGATTTGTATGCCGCCGGACTTGCGCCGAAGGTGATTGTCACCGGGGGCGTCGGAGTGGGTGACAGTTACTCCGAGGGCGAGGTGGCGCGGCAGTATCTCCTGCGGAAGGGTGTACCGACCAACGCGGTGCTGACCGAGAATCGAGGTCGCTCATCCTACGAATCCATGGAGGGCGCGACCCTGCTCATGAAGCGCAATGGCTGGCACAGCGCGCTCCTCGTCTCCGATCCATTCCATATGTATCGCCTGAAGCGGATGGCGACTGATCTCGGCGTGCAGGCCGCGACCTCCCCAACCCGCACCAGCCCAATCCGCCCCGGCAGCAATGAGGAACGCCGCTACATGCTCCGCGAAGTCGCCACCCTCGCCGACTACCTCCTCTTCCGCCATTGACAACGAAACCACGAAATCACTACACCGCAGAGACGCAGATCATCCCCCGGTTTGGGTTCCCGCTTTCGCCACCGAAGGGATAGTTATTCGTTGTACTTTGTGCAAGGATAAGGAGCCTTGTGGGGTGGCGCGGCGAGGAGTGGGCATTGTGGGGTCATTGATGTCGAGGCGTGCGCGCCGGGGTACATTGTTCGGTTTGCTTACGCTGCTTTTCCCCGTACTCTGCTCACTCGTGACGGTGCACGCCGCCGCTCCCTTTGCGCTCGATCCGATCTTTCAGCCATTCGCGAGCAGCATCGGGTCGGACATTCTCGGCTTGCCGATTTCCCCGGTCATCACGCGGGACGGCATGCGCTATCAGTACACCGAGCGGGCGCGCCTCGAAACGCCGGTGAACGGTGGCCCGGTGCAACTCACGCGCGCGGGGGCGATTCTCTCCTCCGGGCGCGATTTTAAGCAGTTGGCGTCGAGCAGTGTCAACTCGGATACGCGCTATTTCCCGGAGACGAACCACAGCCTCGCCTACGGCTTCCGCGCCTACTGGGAGCAGCGTGGCGGTATTGCTGTTTTCGGCCTGCCAATCTCCGAGGAGTTTCGGGAACTCAACCCGGCGGACGGTAAGACCTATGATGTTCAGTACTTCGAGCGCGCGAAGTTCGAGCGGCACCCCGAGTTCGTCGGCACGCCGAATGAGATTCAGTTGGGCTTTCTTGGCATACAACTATACCAGTTCTACGAGGGCGTCGGAATGCCGGGTGTGATCGCACAGGCGCCGGGCCTGAAGACGCCTTCCAGCCCGGACATCGGCCTCGTCACTGAATTCACGAACCAGCCGCGTGGCCGGCTCCTGAAGATGGTCGGTGACCTCGGTGTGCATTGGATACGACAACCGATTCAGTGGCTCGCATTGGAATCCTCGCCAAACCTCTATGACTTTGTCGGGCTCGATATCCTTGTTGACGACCTCCGGCTCCAGGGTGTCAACGTGCTTTTCACCGTCTCCGGCAGCCCGAAATGGGCGACGGTGGCTGGGGACAGCGGCGGCCCGCGCGATCCGGCGGACTTCGCGCGCTTTATGTCCGCGCTCGCGACGCACTTCGCCGGACGCGTCGGGGCGTACGAAATCTGGAATGAGCCGAATCTCGCCCTCGAATGGGGGCCGCGGATTGACGCAGGCGCGTACGTGGAGCTCCTGAAGGCGGCGACTCCCGCCATCCGTGCGGCGGACCCGCACGCGATCATCGTCGCCGCGGCGCTCGGCCCGACGGGGTACAACGATCCGAAGATCGGCATAGATGACGTGCGTTATCTGGAGCAGTTGGAGGCGTATCAAAACGGCGTCTATCGCTACCTGGCGGACGTACAGGGTTCGCATCCCTATGGCTACCGCAGTGCGCCGGATCTCCTGTGGCCGGAGAATCCGAACACCGGGGAGTATACGTCCCATCCATCATTTTACTTCCGGCGCATCGAGCAGCAACGGCTGGCGATGATCCGCGCCGGGGATGGGGGCAGGCCGATGTGGATCACCGAATTCGGCTGGGGAAGCGGCAACTTTCCCGAGTTCTCTGATGTCTCGGAGGAGACGCGGGCACAATGGATCGTCCAGGCCGTCCAGCAGACCCGCGCGCGCTACCCATGGGTCGGCGCGATGTTCGTCTGGAATCTCAATTGGAGCGTCTTCAGCCCGCCCGATACCTCTTGGGGCTACTTCAGCCTGGTCAACGCGGACTACAGCCCCCGCCCCGCCTACAACGCCGTGAAGTACCTGTCGAAGTAGCAGGCAGTGGCAGGGGCGATGGAAGAACCTCAGCGAGTTTACCGATGTACTCAATGTCAGTGACAAGACAGTGAAAGCATGGGAACAGGGGATTAATCCACCGAGTGGCCCGGCGTTGCGGCTCCTTCAGATCGCGGAGATACGAAGTATTTTGGGAACGACAGGGAGCCTGACATTCCCCGCGTATGACGCCCCACATCACCAGGCATCGTCTCTCGGGGTGCTCCGCATGCACCCTGCTCGCCTTTCATCCGTTCAGCCAATGATCGAGCGGCTTCGTGAGGAGCATCGTGCGCGTCGTGCCGTCACGGTGGATGATGCCCGCGTCTTCGAGGGCGTGGAGAACCGCCGCGCCGAGCGCGCCGCCGAGATGCGGGCGGCGTTCCGTCCAATCGAGACAGCCGAAGGCGTACATCCGGCGAGCGTGCTTTGCCTGATCGAGGGCCACACCACGGGCGCGGAGCGCCGCATCGCCTGCGGGTGTCAGATGGTAGCGCGGCCGCGGCCTATCCTCGGTCGCCAGCCAGCCGCGTTCGAGCAAGGCATCGAGCAACCGGACGCCCGCGACACCGGCAAGGTGGTCATAGCAGGTGCGGGCATGGCGGATCGGCATGTCGCGCTGGACGGCGTGGGCCGCCTGCGCACTGCGTTTCGGTGATTGTGTCGTCGTGGTCATTGGCCCTCCTAAGACGAGAAACATCGCGCGGATGCGTTCCGCGTCCACATGGTAGATGCGCTGGCGGCCAACGGTCGCCGCTGTCACCAGCCCTGCCCGGCGAAGCAGGGCGAGATGCGTCGAGATGCGGGGTTGCGCGAGATCGAGGCGGGCGGAGAGATCGCTCACCGTCGCGTCCCCCATGCAGAGGATGGCGAGGAGGCGCAGCCGTGTCTCGTCGGAAAGCGCCTGCGCCGATTGTGCGACCGCTTGCATCTCATTCATCTCAATTGGAGTATATGTTGCGTGGATCGCGAATGCAAGAGAGGGGATGAGCGATAGCCTCGCCCTCTTCCCAGACCGAGGGACAAAGAGGGCGGGGGGTTAGGTTGCGTCTGGCTTGTAGTGGTCGTACTCCATGTGCCGGGCGGTTTTGGCGGCGATCTCCGCGCCCTTGAGACGGCCGACGACGTAGAGCGCCATATCAATCCCCGCCGAGACGCCCGCGCTCGTCACGATCTCGCCCTCGTCCACGAAGCGGGCGTCGCCACGAACATGCAGCATCGTGTAGGTCTGCGCCATCCGCTCGACACTCGCCCAATGCGTCGTCACGGTTTTACCGGCGAGGATGCCCGTCTCCGCGAGCAGGAACGCGCCGGTGCAGACGGAGGTCGTCAGGCTCGCCTCCGCCGCCCGTCGCTTGATCCAGCCGATCAGTTTCGGATTGGCAACTTCCCGCCGCGTTCCCTGCCCGCCCGGCACGACGAGCAGATCGAGGTGCGGCGCGTCCGCGAGCGAATAATCGGGTACGACTTTTAGCCCATTGCGCGCGATGATCGGATGATTGGTGTCCGCCCGCTCCGCGACGGTGACGACCTTGAAGCCGCCCTCCGTGATATTCCCCGCCACCGCGAAGACCTCGAACGGCCCCGCGAAATCGAGCACTTCCACATCATCGAACAGCACGATCCCGACGGTCATCGTGCCGGTGCTGGTATCCGTTGCCATCTCCATGTCCTCTCTGCGTGATTCGATTCGGGACAAGCGTATCAGACCTACCCCGATGGGAAAGGGTCGGGGATGAGATCAAACATCAGCATCATGGAGGCTTCCCCTCTTGTCGGTGGGTTCACGCGGGCGCCGCGGGCACGGTGACGGTAAATGCGCTGCCGACGCCGAGTGTGCTCCGAAGGGTGATTTTGCCGCCCATCAACTCGACGAGTTGCTTGGTGAGGGCGAGGCCGAGGCCGGTGCCTTGCTGGGCGCGCGCATAACCGGATTCGACCTGCTGGAAGGCTTCAAAGACGATTGCCTGATGCTCCGGGGCAATGCCGATGCCGGTATCTTCGACGGTAATCGCGACGCTCTCCGGCCCGGTGGGGCTGACCGTGAGCGTGATCGCGCCACCCGGCGGCGTGAACTTATGCGCGTTCGACAAGAGGTTCAGCAATATCTGGCGCAACCGGTCGCGGTCCGCAATGACGTCCGGCAGGTCATCGGGGAGAGTGAGGGAGAAACGCTGCTCCTTGCCCGCGATCAGTGGCGCGAGCATCCGTTCGACTGCCGTAACCTCCGGCGCGAGCGGAAAAGCGACACGGTCGAGCGTCTGCTGACCCGCCTCAATCCGCGCGACATCGAGGATGTTATTGACCATCAGCAGCAAATGCTTGCCGCTCTCCAGAATATCCAGATATGCCAGTTCCTGTTCATCCTCCGTGAGAATGACGCGATCAACGAGCAGTTGGGCGAAGCCGATAATCGCGTTGAGCGGCGTGCGCAGTTCGTGGCTGACATTGGCGAGGAAGGCGCTCTTGTGCCGATTCGCGGCGACGAGCGCGGCGTTCTGTTCCTGCAATTGCGCGGTGAAGAGCGCCCGCTCCATGCTGGCGGCCGCCTGCCGCGCGAACAGTTGGGCGCGGGCGAACTCCTCCTCGGTATAGGGCGACATATTGCGCCGGATGAACGTGAGCGATCCCGTCGCCCGGCCCGCGACGATCAGCGGGATCACCATGATATGCTCGCGCATCGTTTCACGCGGCTCGTTGAAGAAGAAGACGGAGCGCGGGTCATTGTGCGAGTCATTGACCATCACTGGCTCGCGCTGCTGCACGGCTGCCCCCGTGATCCCCTCACCAACCGCAAGGGAAGTCGGCGATGGCTCCAGGACACCGTTCCGCAGGAAAACGAGACAATGTAACCGGCCGTCCTCCGGGTCGAGCCGCCACAAGGTGGTGCGGGATTGCGGGACAATTTGTAATGCTTGCTCGGCGATCACGCGCGCCATCTCGATCAAGGGGTTCTCCACAGTCGGTGTCGTCGCCCGTTGAGCGGAGTGCGCCGCCAGACGTTCGCTGACATGGAGGAGCGCCTGTAACCCCTCGGCCTGCTCCTGTGTCGCCGCGTACCGCCGCGCGTTCGTCACGGCAGTCGCCACCTGCGGCGCGAAGAGTTTAAGCAGGTAGAGATCGTCCGGCGCGAAGGCGCCCGTACCGCGCCGCGCGAGGTAGAGCGAGCCGACGGGCTGATCGGCAATGAGGGGTACGATCAGGCCGCTGCGGTGCCGTTCGTGATGATCGGGGTGATCCGCCGGCAGGAAGAGATCGTGACGCCATTCCGGGGCGAGCAGGTCATCAATCAGAAATGACTCACCCGTGCGATAGGCGCGGCCACTGAGACTGCCGTTGATTGCTCGCTCCTGGCCGAGCAGCCGCGCCATATAATCCGGCTCACCGCGAATGCAGACGATCTTGAGCACATCGCGGCCCGGCACATCGAGCGCGACGGATGCGCGCTCGGACGGAACCAGCCGCCCAATTGCGCTGAGAATCTGGTCGAGGAGCGCATCGAGATCGAGCGAGGCGGCGACGGCGGCGCTCGTTTCCAGCAGGGTCGCCATGGCGGCTGTCAGCCGCTCCGGCGAGAGCGCCGTAATCTGGGGCGGGATGATACGCTGTTCCGTTCGATCCATTGTCCGGCTTGCCTGTTTCGCGAATGTCTGCGACAGAAAATACGGTAGCAGACTGGCGGGCGAAACGCAAAACGCGGTCGGCAGTCGGCAGTCGGCAGTCGACAGAATGGGGTTTGATCACTGCCGACTGCCGACTTTCCCCCAATTGACACCATCCCTGCGCGGCGTTACGATTCCCGCTGCCTCGCAGGATACGGCGCGGATCGTATGGGATAAGGTAGCGCGCACATGATTATCATTTTCAATATCCTTTACTACCTCCTGCTCATCATGCAGTTCGCGATCATCGGTCGCGCGCTCTTCTCCTGGTTCGATCCCACCGGGCGAACCCCGATCGGCGCGATCCTCATTAAGATTACCGACCCGATCATCGTGCCGATTCGTCGCCTGCTTCCGTCGGCGGGCTTCATGGACTTTTCACCGCTCGTTGCGCTGCTGATCATCTTCATCCTTCAGAAATTGCTCAGCAGCACATTCCCCCCGACCTAATTCCCAGCCTCCTTCCTTTGAGGGAAGGGGGAGTGAACCCCTGAATCTTTGAGGCATTGGGGGATAAGGCACGGTATTCAGGACGAATCAACTCCCCTCCTTTTCGAGAGGGGCCGGGGTAGGCAAAAGGCCGGGGAGCATTGCTCCCTGGCCTGTCCGTTTCGGGCGATGCTGGTTAGCGGCGGGAATAGCCCTTGCGCGTAGTGCCGACCTTGATCGGGGCGGAGCCGTTGTCTCCGGCGGAGACAGCCATCGCGTCGTCATCCATATCCACGACGCTCTTGCTGACCGTCGGCTTCGAGTCAATGACGATGCTCTTCGCGGCGAGCGCGGGCACCGGCGCGTCATCGTCCGCGACGCTCTTCACATTCCCGCTGGCGGTCTTCGTGCCCTCATCATCGTCCCGCGTGGCCTTCTTGAAGTCGCGGATGCTCGATCCGAGCGCGCTACCGAGGCCGGAGAGTTTTCCGGGACCGAAAATGAGGAGGATAATCGCCAGCACGATCAACAAATGCCAAGGCTGTAAGAGGTCTCGAATAAACACCGTCCGCTCTCCTTTGTATCGCCATTGCCTGACGAAACTATCCGCCACGCACCTTCCAGTATAGCACAACCGCTCGCGCGTATTTGCCTTGCCGCGTGGCTTGTACTGTATCACCACTACGGCACGGCACGCAAGATGACGTACACTACTGAACACTACGGATGAACCGGGTATCCCGGTTCACTCGCATAATCTCCCTCCGCGTCGTGAAGGGAGACCACGCGGCACAGCAAGGAGCGAGAGCGATGACTGAAGCATCTTCGCACACACAGGCGGTGACGGCTGACTTTCGCCCACCGGCAGCAATCAATGAGCCGGTCAGGAACTACGCGCCCGGTTCGCCCGAGCGGCAGGCATTGACCGAGAAACTCCGCGAGATGTCGGGGCAGCGGATCGAGATTCCCCTCGTCATCGGCGGCGAGGAGGTGCATACCGACAAGACGAGGCAGGCAGTCATGCCACACCGGCACGCGCACGTGCTCGCGGATGTCCACCAGGGCGGAGCGTCGGAGGTGACGGCGGCGATCCACGCGGCCGGTGAGGCGTGGAATACCTGGTCGCGCTGGCCGTGGTGGGAGCGCGCGGCGGTCATCCTCCGCGCGGCGGACCTGCTCTCCGGGCCGTGGCGCGAGACGGTCAATGCCGCGACGATGCTCGGCCAATCAAAAACCGCGCACCAGGCGGAGATTGACGCGGCGGCGGAATTGATAGACTTCTGGCGTTTCAATGTCGAGTACATGCTGCGCATCTACGAGGAGCAGCCGCTCTCGTCGGCGGGCGTCTGGAACCGGCTCGAATATCGCCCGCTGGAGGGGTTTGTCTTCGCCGTAACGCCCTTCAACTTCACCTCGATCGCCGGCAACCTACCGAGTTCCGTCGCGCTGATGGGCAATACCGTCGTCTGGAAACCCGCCTCGACCGCGATGTACGCCGCGCACTACCTGATGGAGTTGTTCCGCGCGGCGGGGCTGCCCGATGGAGTGATCAATCTCGTCTATGGCTCCGGCGGCGAAGTGGGCGATGTCGCGCTCGATCATCCCGACCTCGCGGGCGTCCATTTCACCGGCTCGACACCCGTCTTCCAGCAGATGTGGCGCGAGATCGGCGCGAACATCAGTGGCTACCGGAATTATCCGCGCGTCGTCGGCGAGACGGGGGGCAAGAACTTCATCATCGCCCATCCGAGCGCGGACATCCCGGCGCTGACAACCGCAATCGTGCGCGGCGGATTCGAGTATCAGGGGCAAAAATGCTCGGCGGCCTCGCGCGTCTTCGTGGCGGAGAGCCTGTGGCCGGAGTTGCGCGACCAGCTCGGCGCGGAGATTGCGACGATTACAATGGGCGATCCCACCGACTTTGGGAACTTCATGGGCGCGGTGATTGACCGCAATGCGTGGGAGACGCACCGCAACGCCATCGCGCTCGCGGTGTCCGATCCCCGGTCTCAGGTGCTGTTCGGCGGCGAGACGGACGACCGCGAGGGCTATTTCGTCCAACCAACGGTGATCGTCACCGAGAACTTCGATTTCCCGCTATTGCATGACGAACTGTTCGGCCCGATTGTCACGATGTATATCTACCCCGACGGCGAGTATTCCGAGATGCTGCGGGCGATTGATCGGTCAAGCAAATACGGCCTGACCGGGTCGGTCTTCGCGCGGGATCGCGCCGCGATTGCTGAGGCGGAGGCCGTTTTGCGGCACGCGGCTGGCAATTTTTATATCAACGACAAGCCGACCGGCGCGGTCGTCGGGCAACAGCCGTTCGGTGGGGCGCGCGCCTCCGGTACGAACGACAAGGCAGGCTCACTGTGGAACCTGATCCGCTGGGCCAGCCCCCGCGCAATCAAAGAAACGTTCGTCCCGGCGACCGACTACCGCTACCCATTCCTGCAATCGGAGTAACAGCGAGGGGAGACGTGAGGTCGCTGCTATTGTGGAGAGGAGCGAGGGCAGATGGGTATACCGGGCAAGGTGATTATCACGGCGGCGATCACGGGCGGCGTGCATGTGCCGTCGCAGTCTCCGTTCCTGCCGATCACGCCGGATCAGATCGTGGACGAATGCGTGCGGGCGGGGGAGGCGGGCGCGGCAGTCGCGCATATCCACGTCCGTGACCCGGAGAACGGGCGACCAATCCCGAGTTTGGCACTCTTTCGCGATGTCGCCGAGCGGGTGAAGAAGCGGAGTGACATTGTGCTCTGCACGACGACGGGTGGCGCGCCGGGGATGAGCCACGAGGAGCGCGTCGGCGTCGTGCGGGAACTCTCGCCCGAACTCGCCTCCTGCAACATGGGCTCGATGAACTTCTCCCTCGCCCCGCTTGCGGAGCGCATCAAGGATTACCAGAATGACTGGGAGAAGCCGTTTTTGGAGCGGACCGAAGACAACATCTTCGCCAACACCTTCAGGAGCATGCGCTACTTCCTCGAGACGATGAACGCGCAGGAGACGCGGCCCGAGTTGGAAGTCTACGACGCGGGCATGGTCAACAACGCTGCGTTCATGATGCATGCGGGTGTGCTCAAGCGCCCCGTCTATATCCAGTTTGTGCTCGGCATCCTCGGTGGCCTGCCCGCGACGGTCGAGAACCTTGTCCTGCTCTACAACCAGGCGCGGCTTTTGCTCGGCGAGTTCGAGTGGTCGGTTGCGGCGGCGGGGCGGTTCCAGTTCCCGATCGGCGTCGCGGCGCTGGCGATGGGTGGCAATGTCCGCGTTGGTCTGGAGGACAATGTCTATCTCAACAAAGGCCAACTGGCGAAGAGCAACGCCGAGCAGGTGGCGAAGATGGCGCGCATCGTCCGCGAACTGAGCATCGAACCCGCCACGCCCGACGAAGCCCGCCAAATCTTGCATCTCAAGGGCCTGAACGAAGTGGAGTTCTAAGAAACCGAATGGATCGCAGAGATGCAGAAGAGCGCAGAGGAACGCAGAGAGGGAAGGCGGTTCGTCGGCCACCCACATGGCCGCCCGCGTTGCGTGCGATGCCTGCGGTCAGGATGCGGGCGATGCTGACGGCGCGGCCAGCGGTTCGCCCCGCGCGTTGATCATTGCCGGGTTCCAGCCCGACTCCCGCTCGGAGACGAGGGCGGAGCGGCGGATCTTGCCCGCCTCGTTGCGCGGCAACTCGTCCACAATCTCATACGTCTTCGGTACCTTGTATGAGGTGATTCGCTCGCGGGCCCAGGCGTCGAGGTCGGCCACCGCCGGCGGGTTCGCCGGGTCCGCAGGCTGAACAATCGCATGGACGCGCCGCCCCCACTCCTCATCCGGCACGCCGATGACGGCGAGGTCGGCAAGGGCGGGGTGGTCGTGCAACGCCGCCTCCACCTCGGCGGGGTAGACATTCGCGCCGCCGCTGATAATCAGGTCCACGCGCCGGTCGGCGATGAAGAGGTAGCCCTCCTCGTCCACCCAGCCGAGATCGCCGACGCTGTAAAAGCCGTCCGGTGTCGCGTTGATGTGTGCCCCACCAACGTAGGTGAAGGTCGGGCCATCGGTCGCGGTGGGCCGCGTATAGATTTCACCCACCTCGCCGGGCGGGAGTTCGTTACCGTCCTCACCGAGAATGCGCAACTCGCAGACGATTGGCCGGCCGACGCTGCCGGGGTGCCGGAGCCACTCATCGCCGCGAATGATCGCCGCGCCGATCCCCTCAGTCGAGCCATAGACCTCGTAGACCTTCTCCGCGCCAATCAGATCAATCCACGCCCGCTTCAGCCACGGCGGGCACGGCGCTGCCGATGACTGGATCGCCTGGATACTGGAGAAGTCGCGCTCATACACGCCGGGCAACATGATGATCCGGCGCATGATGATCGGCGGCATATAGGCGTAATTGACGCGATGCCGCTCGATCGCCTCCACCGCGCGTGCCGCGTCGAAGCGCTCCATCAGCACGAGCGTGTTATCGTCCGCCAGGCCGCGATAGGCATTGAGGAAGGGCGAATTGTGGTAGAGCGGCGCGCAGAGTAATTGCACCTGCCCGTGCGCTTCGCCAAGCCGCGATCCTCGCGGACCAGACCGGACCGGATGGCTCGTACGGTCCACGACGATCTTCGAGCGCCCGGTCGAGCCGCCGGAGGCAATCGCTTTGCCAGGATGAGGCGGGTCGTTCGGCAGCGGCGCGTCATCGTACCGATCAGCCAGCGAGAGTTCCTCAGGGCGGAGGAGGGGATACGAGACGTCCTCCCAATCGGCGAAGACGAGCGCGGGCCGGGCAAGATCGCCCGCAGTGGCAGCATGAGCGCGCCGCACTTCCAGGCCGCGGCCGTGATAAAGAGATGTTCCGGCGAGTTCCAGACACCAACGACGATGGTTGAACCCTCGGAGACGCCGCGATCCGCCAGCAGGCGGGCGATCCGGTTCGTCGCCCGGTCCAACTCGCGCCAGGTGACGATCCGCTCCCCGCCCGCCTGCGGGAGGAAGATAATCGCCGGCTTCTCCGGATGCGCGGCCGCCAGTTCCGCCACCCGCCGACCGAAGGTGATTTCCTGCTCCGCCACGCAACCCCCCGCTCTCTACGCATCAGCGAACCGGCCCATTCTACAACCGTTTGCGCTGCCACGACCTGACGCGTACGACCTCAGCAGCATTGGCCGGTATGCGCTCGTGGAAGTCGGCAACTGAGGGGAGTTGGAGGAGCAATCAGGAATTCATCATCGCGCTTCGTCGGGTTGTTCGGCGTGCTCATCGGTGGCCTGCGGTGGTTTGGTCTCGCGTATGGCGCCGAGTTTGCCTTCCGACACGAGCGTCGCGAGCACTTCCATCACGACGCGTCCGCCGAGTAGCGCCGTGATGTCCGCGACATCATAGGGCGGCGAGACCTCAACGATCTCCATTCCCGCCAACCCTTCACGGGTCGCGAGCCGCAGCATGCGATAGACCTCACGCGGGAGCAGACCGCCCGGCTCCGGCGTCCCCGTGCCCGGCGCGAAAGCGGGATCCATCACATCAATGTCGAACGAGAGCCAGACCGTGCGCGCCTTCTGCCAGGCTATTTCCAACGCATACTCCATGATGCGCTCAATCCCGTACTGGTCTATATCATCCACGGTGATCACGGTCGCGTGCCGCTCGCGCGCCACCTTCATCCCCGCCTTCGATCCCGTCCAGCCGCCGATGCCGATCTGCACCAGATTCGTCGCGGGCGCATTGGCGATATTTGTCGCGTGAAAGAAGGGCGAGCCGTGCATCCGCTCGTCCAGCGACGATTCGCTCAAATCGCTGTGCCGGTCGAAATGGATGATGCCGATATTGCCGTCAATGTACGGCGCCATGCCGCGCACGTCCGGATAGCCAATCGAGTGATCGCCACCGAGGACGACGGGAAAGACGCCGCGCTCGTGAATGTAACTGACCGCGTTGGCGATCTGGTCGAAACTCTTCTCGATATTGGCGGGGATGACCTGAATATCGCCCGCGTCCACCATGTCGAGCATCTCGTGCAGTTCGACACCCCGCCCCGGATTATACGAGCCGCCGAGCGTGGATGCCTGCCGGATCGCCTGCGGGCCGAAGCGCGTACCGGGCCGGTAGGTCGTGCCGGTATCAAGTGGTGCGCCGACGAAAACGACGTCCTGCCCGCCGAGATCGCGCATGTCTTCGAGAAACGGCACGCCGATGAAGGTGCTGCCCTGGCTTCCCCAGCGGCCCCGGCGGAAGAGCGTGAGCGAGCGGTCCTTGATGCTCTCCGCCGCTTCGAGGCCATGCAACTTGACTTGCTCGGCGCGCTCCTTCCCCTTCGGGCCAGTCAATTCCGCTTCCCGCTCCATCGCCCAGGTGCCCTGCAAATCCTCGCGTTGCAGCGGCTGCGCGCTCGTAATCTCCTCTACAGGCTCTCCGGCGGCGCTCTTCGCCCTGCGTCGCGCCAGATAGCGCTGGTGGCGGCGATACCCGCTGCCCGGCCCGTGGTGATGGCGTACGAACGCTCGCCCCGGCCCGCATAGACAATGGCGCAGTTCCCTATCGAACGTCACCAAGCACTCCTCTCAAGCAAAGCAACGAGTAGCGATGGGGCTCCGCCTTCTCGCCACTCGCCACTCGTCACTCGTTACTCGCTCCTTGCTCCTTGCCGCTTATTTCGTCTTCCAGAGCTTCCATGTATCCCAGTACTGCCACATGGCGTTCGGCTGGTACCCCTGGATGTTCTTTTTGACGAGGATCAGGTCGCGCGGGAAGCCGAGCCAGAAGGCGGGCATATCATCCGCGATGATTTCCTGGAACTTGCCGAGGAGATCCTTCTGCTTGGTCAGGTCCGGCTCGCGGATGATCTGTTGGAGCAGCGTATCTGCCTGCTCATTCTTCCAGCCGCCGAAGTTCCTCCCCTGCTTGGTCTTCCGCACGTCCCAGTCGCTGCCGTAGTAGTTGAGATCCGAGAAGCCCGCGAAGAGGATGCGGCTCGTGAAGAAGAGATCATAATCGAGCGATGTCTGCCAGCGCGCTTTGAGCGCCGCCGGCTCCACCGTCTGGATATCCATCTCGATGCCGAGTTTTTTATAGTCCTCCTGTATGGAGACTGCGATCTTGGCAACCGGGTAGCTCTGGCTGGTTGACGTGATGGCGACAAACTTCACGGGCTTGCCACTCTTATCGAGCAGTTTTCCGCTGCTGTCCTTCTTGTAGCCGCCGGCCTCGAGCATGCTCTGCGCCTTCGCTTGGTCGTAGTCGGGGTTCTTGAGTTTCGTGTTGTAGGCCCACGGGAAGGCGATGGAGCCGATTTTCGTCTCGTCCACGAACCCCTTGAAGATGGCCTGTGCGTAGCCCTTACGATCAATGCCCGTCGAGAGCGCTTGCCGAACCTGCTTATCCTTCAGGAAGTCCGGCGTGTCTGATTTCGGGTTCTGGAAGTTGATCCAGGCGCTCATGAACGCGAGCGCATAGGCGCTGTAGACGAGGCCGTCCTGCTTCGAGACCTGATCGAGATCATTCGCCGTGACCGGCCAGAGCAGATCTGTCTCATTGTTCAGCCAGGACGTCAGTTGCGCGCTGGACTGGTCCACGTTCTTGAAGATGAGTTTCGCGTAGTGTGGCTTGCCCTGGAAGTAGTTCGTGTTGACCTCATACTGGATGTTCGGCGGCGCCGCGCCCGGATCGTACTTGACCTGCTTCCACGCGCCTGTACCGATGAGATTGCTGCCGGCGTAGTCGTATCCCTTCAGGGTTTTCGCACCCTTCGCACCCTTCGCCGAGTCCCAATACGCGCCGAACTGTTTCTTTTGCAGGATGAACTGGTTGCAGGCATTGAGAATCCAGTCGCCGGATTTGTCATCGAGCTCGAACCGGACGGTGTTGGCGTCCACGACGACAGGATCCTTCTTCATCAACACGAAGAAGCGCGCCACGCCACTGTCCGGATCGTCGCGGTAGGTGATCATCGAGAACGCGACATCGTCCGCCGTCAATGGCGTGCCGTCGTGCCATTTGATGTCCTTTCGCAGTGAGAAGGTATACGTCTTGCCGTCGGCCGTTACGTCCCATTTCTCAGCCAGCCAGGGTTTCGGATCGAGGGTGTATTCATCAATCCAAACGAGAGGATCGTAGACGAAGGTGTAGGGCGAGTAACTGTTGAGCGCCGTCGGATTGAGGTCGGAAATATCGTCGTTCCCCCGGATTATCGTGAGGGTATCCGGGCTGTCCGTCGGCGTGCCTGCGTATGTCGGGCGCGGATCGGTAATGAGGGTCAGTTTGCCGATCGTCTGGTTCGCCGTTTGTGGGGTGGTGGCGCTGCTCGCTGCCTGTGTCGGGCTGGCGGCGGAAGCGGCCGCTGTCGTCGCTCCCGGCGCACTGGTCGCCGCACTGGTCGCCGCGCTGGTCGGCACGCTGACGTTCGGCGGGGCGGTCGGGTTTGGCGCGGCGAGATTCGCGGTCGCGGTCGGTACGGCGGGGCTGCTGGTCGTGCTCCCGCAGGCGGCGAGGAGCGCGCCGAGTGAGACGGCGCCACTCACTTGCAAGAGACGGCGGCGGGCGAGTTGCGCATTTTGGAGCATCTGGACACGCTCGCGCAGGTACGCCAGATCATCCTCAGCGGGGCCACATGTCGCGTTAATTGGCTGTTTGTCTGTGGTGCTCATCAGACTCCTCCTCATCACCAGCGGTTGATCTCTGTCGCTATTCTCACATCTCCATCGGCAGCGTATGCTCGCTGCCTCGCCCCCGTTGCATCGTTTTCCGCTCAACCCCCTCTCATCACGTTCCGTCGAAGAATGTCGGCGGCATTACGGCGCCGTTACCGTTTCTGTCGTGGATCAAGCGCATCACGCAGTCCATCGCCGAGCAGATTGACACACAACACCGTGACGAGAATGAGCATACCGGGAAAGACAGCGAGGAACGGCGATTGAATAAGATACCGTTGCGCCTCGGTGAGCATGTTGCCCCAACTCGGGGTCGGTGGATGGATGCCGAGACCAAGAAAACTGATCGTCGCCTCGGCGATCAGATTCGTGGCGAGGATCAATGTGGCGGTCACCACGATCGGCGCGACCGCGTTGGGCAGGATATGCACGAAAACAATTCGCGCGTCCGAGGCTCCACAGGCGCGCGCTGCCTCGATGAAATCACGATGCTTCAAGGCGACAAACTCACCGCGGACCAGCCGGGCCAGCACGGGCCAGCCGAACAAACCGAGAATCAGGACGATGCTCGTCGCCGATGGCGGCGCCACTGCGGCGGCGAGGATGAGCAGCAGGAGGAACGGGAGCGTCAGGATCAGTTCCACGAAGCGGTCCACAATGGCGTCAGCCGCGCCGCCCGCGTATCCGCTCACGATCCCCATCAGGACACCGATAATCGTTGTCATGATCGCCGCGACGAACGAGATGCCCAGCGAGATTCGGCCGCCAAAGACCGCACGCACGAACGCGTCGCGCCCGAACTCGTCGCGCCCGAACCACGCATCGCGGCTGGGCGGCGCGAAGGTCGCGGTACGGACCTGGGCAGTCACCTTGTCCGCCGGGATCACGAGCGGGCCGATCGTGACGACTAACGCCAGCACGGTGAGGATCAGCAACCCCGCGACCGCCAGGCGATTCCTCGCGAAACGCCGCCAGATAGACGGGCTGCCGACGCGGCGTTCGCCGCCCGAAGCGACCACACGGTCGTCCTCCACCGAGAGGACTTCGACCGCGACTCGGTCACTCACCCTGCGCTTCCCCAATACAACGGCTCGTGTCAGACCGATCCATCGTCCCTCCTGATGCGTTCATCGCCGGTCACGACAACTGAATGCGTGGGTCAACAACTCGGTAGCCGATATCGGCGAGCAGATTGCCGATGATAATCGCCCCGCCGGACATCAGGGTGAGCGCGAGGACCACCGGCGTATCGCGCTTGCCCGCCGATGTGACGATCAGTTGCCCCAGACCGTTCCAACTGAAAATTTGCTCTGTCACAATCGCACCGGCAACGAGATCAGGAAGACTCAAACCGAGGAGCGTGATAAGCGGCATCAGCGCATTACGGAAGGCATGGCGGGCGAGCACCGCGCGCGCCGTCAGCCCCTTGGCATGGGCAGTGCGGATATAGTCCTGCCGTAGAACTTCCAGCATCGAGGAGCGGATATAGCGTGACCAACCGGCCGTCCGAATCAATGTGAGAGTGAGGACCGGCAGGACGAGGTGCTTGAGATGGTCCGCAATCGAGGCGGATTGACCAATTGTCTGCGCGCCCTGTGTCGGTAGCCAATGGAGTCTGACCGCGAAGAGAAGGATCAGCATTAAGGCGAGGAAAAATGAAGGGAAGGCGATCCCGACGAAGGAAAGCACCGTCACCACGTTATCAATGAGCGAGTACTGCCGGATGGCCGAGATAATGCCGATCGGGATTGCGAGCAGGAGTGAGAAGAGGATGGAGAGGGCGAGGATTTCGGCGGTGCGCGGCAGTTGCTGCTTGATGATCGTCGCGACCGGCTTGCGCTGAATGATCGAGTTGCCGAACCGCAACCGGGCCCAATTGCCCGCGAGATGCATATACTGCCGATACCACGGGAGATCGAGCCCCATCTCGTGGCGGAAACGCTGGACTTCCTGCTCGGTAGCGCGCTGATTAATGGCGAAATCCGCCGCGTCACCCGGCGCAAGGTACACCATGAGAAAGACGACGATAGAGAGCAAGGCAAGCAATACAGCGCCTTGCGCCAGACGACGAACGATGAAGCCGACCATCCTGCCGCATCCTCCCCGGTATCGCGTTCCCGACTATGCGTTCCTATCACGATTCGGAGCGGGGATTGTTTCTGTCGCCGATTTTCAGCAGTGTATGTCGCGACAGGGCGTCCGTCAAACGCCCTGTCGCCCGGAACGAGCGATCCGCTAGCGCACGTCGTTCTCGCGTTCGGCGATGGTCAGGCTGTCGTCGAGGATCGCGATGATGCGGTCAATCTCCTCCCGCGTCACCACCAATGGCGGCGCGATATGCGTGACGTCCCAGACGCGGCTGAGCAGACGGCGCTCGATGACGAGTTCATTCAGCCGCTTGGTGAACGGGCTCTCCTTGCCCCATTTCTCCTTCGTTTCCTTGTCCTTGACCAGTTCGATCGCGCAGAGCAGCCCCAGTCCGCGCGCATCGCCGACCGAGGGGTGCGTCTCCACCAGCGATTGCAAACCGCCGAGCAGATATGGCCCCATTTCGGCGGCGTGCTCCACCAGTTTCTCGCGCTTCATGATCTCGATATTCTTGATCGCCGCAGCCGCCGCGACGGCCTGCCCGCCGAAGGTCAACAGGTGGTTAAACGAGTTGTCTCCCTGCATGAAGACTTCGAAGACGCTCGGCCGCACGACCGCCGCCGCGATCGGCGCATAGCCGCTCGATAGCCCCTTCGCCATCGTCATGATGTCCGGCACGACGCCGAAGTGCTCCGTCGCGAACCATGTGCCCGTGCGCCCGAAGCCATTGATTACCTCGTCCATGATGAGCAGCACGCCGTGCCGGTCGCAGATCTCGCGCAACAACTGCCAGTACTTCGGCGAGGGAATGTGGACGCCGTTGGCGGAGGAGATCGGCTCGCCGATCACTGCCGCGACCGTCTCCGGCCCCTGGAAGAGAATCTCCTGCTCAACCCAATTGGCGCACATGATGTCGCCCGCCTCGCCCTCCAGATCGAAGTCGTTGCGGTAGTGGTTCGGCGAGGGGACATGGACGACCCCTGCCATCAACGGGCCGAAGAATCGCTCGATCTGGGGGCGGTTCCCCGTCGTCAGGCTCATCGCCCCGAAGGTGGCGCCGTGGTACGAGCCGCGCCGGGCGATGATCTTGTATCGCTTCGGAAAGCCGCGCAGCGCCTGCACTTGCTTGGCGATCTTCAATGCGGACTCGACCGCCTCTGAGCCCCCGGAGCAGAAGAAGACCCGCTCCAAATCACCGGGGGTCAGTTCGGCAATCATCTCGGAAAGTTGAACAGCCGGGACAGAGGTGTACGACGCACTGGAGACGTAGGCGAGTTTCCCGGCTTGCTCGGCCATCGCGTCACCGATCTCCCGGCGGCCATGCCCGGCATTGACGACCCAGAGGCCGGCGATGCCGTCAATCCACTCGTTGCCATGGACATCGTAGAGCATGCATCCCTTGCCGTGGTCGAAGACATGCAGGCCGCGCCGCTCGGCGAGTTCGATGTAGTTGGCGGAATGGATCCAGACGTGCTCAAGCGCTTTCTGCTCGATAGGATCATCATATGCCGCAGCGTGTGCCGTCATATTGTCCTGAGTCGAAGTTTCCACGACCATGTCTCGCGCTCCTTTGTATTGACCGGATACCGACGCGTGGAAGGTTTCCCTCCGCGGTCATCATCGCGCTCGGAGGTGTTTGTCGCAAGCGGAGAGATCGAATCGAACGCGCTTTTCTGTGGTACTGTACGGGCAAAAGGAGGTATCACGGATGTTCACGCCCTCAGCGACTGTTCAGCGGATCGCCGCCCAATCGCAACGCCCCGCCACCCGACCCGGTCCGGGCAGTATCTCGCTCGCGTCGGGCGATCCTGACTTCCCGACACCGGACTACATCCAACACGCGCTCATTGAGGCGATTCAAAATGGCTACACCCACTATGCCGATGGTCAGGGCGATCCGCAACTTCGCCAGGCCCTCGCCGAGCGCGCGGCGCGGACGAGCGGGCGCCCGGTCGAGCCTGGTCAGGTCGTCGTTACACACGGCGGCAGCGCGGCGCTCTCCGCCGCGTTGCTCGCCACGATCAACCCCGGCGAGCGTGTGTTGCTGCCGGAACCGACGTACTCGCTCTATGCCGATCTCATCCAACTGGTCGGCGCGCAGCCGGTCTTCGTCCCGTCCACTGCCGATCTCCATCTCGACCTCGACGCCATCGGCGCGGCCGCCGATGGCGCGAAGATGCTCATCCTCTGCCACCCGTGTAACCCGACCGGCGTTGTCTATCGGCGCGATGAGTTGGAAGGGGTTGGGCGGCTCGCCGCGCGGCACGATCTGCTCGTCCTGTCCGATGAAGCATACGATCACATCGTCTTCGACGATATACCGTTTGTCTCGACCTTCGCGATCGCGGCACTGCGCGACCGGTTGATCTATTGCCAGACCTTTTCGAAAACCTATGCGATGACCGGCTGGCGGGTCGGCTATCTGATCGCGCCGCAGCCGATCGCCAGCGCCGCCGCGCGGATGCATCGAACGGTTAACGGCCCGATGAATGCGGCGGTGCAGCGCGCCGCGCTTGCCGCCGTCACAACGGAGACGGACTGGCCGGAGCGCATGTGCCGCGAGTATGCGGAGCGGCGCAAACTGGCCCTCGAACTCCTCGCTGATTGCCCCGGCATCCATATCACCCCACCGGAAGGGACGTTCTACGCGTTCATCCGCTATGACGCGGACGTGCCCGCGCCCGATGTGGTCGCGGTGGCGCGGGAGCGCGGTGTCGCCATCCGTGGCGGAACGGAATATGGGCCGAGCGGGAGGAATCACGTCCGCATCGCATTCTCGAGTAGCCGCTCGGACCTGACGACGGGGCTGCGCCGCCTGCTGCCGCTCTTTTCGACGCTCGAGGCGCGATAATCTCGCGTGCGACGGCGGCTATCACGATCGGAGAGAACTGATTCCCGCCCGGCACGATCCGGGCACTTGGAGGAGGGTATCGCTGTGGTTTCATCCGTCGCTTCTCCCACCGAACTCGCGGCGCTCGCTGAGCAGTTTCTCGTCCGTCGGGACATTACCTTCCTCAATCACGGCAGTTACGGCGCCTGCCCACGCCCCGTCTTCGAGACGTATCAGTCGTGGCAGCGCGAGTTGGAAGGTCAGCCCGTCGAGTTTCTTAGTCGGCGGATCCGCGGGCTGCTCGCCGAGGCGCGCGCCGCCTTCGCGGACTTCCTCGGGACCGCCGCCGATAATGTCGTCTTCATGCCCAATGTCACCTGGGCGATCAATGCGGTCGCGCGTTCGCTCCCCCTCCAACCGGGCGACGAGGTACTCGCCACGGACTTGGAATACGGCGCGGTGGATCGTACCTGGCGATACTACTGCGCCCAGCGCGGCGCCCGCTACCTCAATCAGCCGATTGCGCTGCCGGTGACGACTGCCGCGGCGTTCGTGGAGCAGTTGTGGGCGGGGGTGACCGAGCGCACGCGTGTGATCGCCATCAGCCACATCACCTCCGGTACTGCGCTGATCCTCCCCGTCGCGGAGGTGTGCCGTCGTGCCCGGGAGCAGGGGATCATCACGGTGATTGACGGGGCACATGCACCGGGGCAGATTGACCTGAACCTGGACGACCTGGGGGCGGACTTCTACGGTGGCAACTGCCATAAATGGCTCTGCGCCCCGAAAGGCTCCGGCTTCCTCTTCGCCCGCCCGGAGCGTCAGGAACTGCTGGAGCCGCTGATCATCAGTTGGGGCTACCAGGCGGATAACCCCGGCCCGTCCCTCTTCCTCGATCACTACGAGCGGACGGGAACGCACGACCCGTCGGCGTACCTTAGCGTACCGGCGGCGATCGCCTTCCAGCGCGCGCACGACTGGCCGAGGGTGCGCGCTGCCTGCCATCTGCTGGCGGGCAAGGCACGCGAGCAGATTCTGGCGCTAACCGGCCTGCCGCCGATCGCTCCCGACTCAGCGGAGTGGTGGGTGCAAATGTGCGCCATCCCACTACCGCCGCTCGATGCGCAACGCCTCCATGATCACCTGTGGGACGACTATCAGGTCGAGATCCCAGTCTCGTCCCGGAACAGTCAGACGTTCGTGCGGATCTCGATCCAGGCCTACAACGATCAGGAGGATGTCAACCGCCTGCTGGAGGCGCTCACTGCGCTCCTGCCGCCGCGCTCGCCATAGGCTTCGTGGTATCGCAACGGCCTTCGTGGCGACTTCCGCCAAAGACTCCATCGTCTCGCCAACTCTGGCATAATGCCTCCCACGATCGTAGGCCGTCGCTCCCCCTCCCTCTCCATTTCGAGAAGCGGAGAAGGAGAGGGCTGGGGCGGGTGAGAGAAAGGAGCCGTCCAATGTCCAGCAGCACCGCTCGACCGGAAACCCTCGCCCGCCTACGCGCGAACGCCGCCCGCGCGGGGCTGCGCCTGGGCGACGACGACCTGGCGCGGATCGCCGCTGGCGCCTTCCTGAGCAACGTGGACAATTTTTCGCGTGTGGTTGAGCGCGTGTCGTCGGACACGATCCCCGACTACCTGAAAGATTGGCGCGATCACCGGCCAACCGAGGCGTCACCAGCCGCCGACACCGCCGCACCCGACACGACCGATCCGCTCGACCCCTTCGCGCCGCTGCATGTCGTCGCGGCAGCGATCGCCGCCGGGGCGGTCTCGCCGGTGGCGCTGACGGAGTTGATGCTGGAGCGGATCGGTCGGCACGATCCATCGCTCAATGCATATCAAATAGTGCTGGCGGACGGGGCGCGGGCGGCGGCGCGAGAGGCCGAGCGGGAGATCGCGGCGGGGCGCTATCGGGGGCCGTTCCACGGCGTGCCGGTGGCGCTGAGGGACCGGCTGGCGCTGGCGGCGCTGCCGCCGCCCGCGCCCCGTCCGCCAGCACTATTTGATATGCATTGAGCGATGGA
>CALBSO010000130.1 GCA_937968015.1 uncultured Thermomicrobia bacterium | reverse complement strand
GGGCCGCCGGGTCCATCTGCGGGCCACCACCTCCGCCCATCAACCCCTTGAGGCCACCGAGACCGCCACCCCGCTTCGCCATCCGGCCCATCTGCGTCATCATCTTCTGCGCTTCGCCGAATTGCTTGAGGAGCGCGCGCACTTCCGCACGGTTCGTGCCGCTGCCGTTGGCGATGCGCTGCTGGCGGCTATAGTTGAGGATTTCCGGGTGTCGGCGCTCCTCGCGCGTCATGCTGTGAATGATCGCCTCGACGCGCGCGATCTCCTTGTCGTCCACCTGCGCCTGCAACTCCTTCAGTTGCGAGCCGATGCCGGGGAGCATTTTCAATATCTCGCCCATCGGGCCAAGTTTCTTCACCTGTTGCATCTGCGCGAGAAAATCTTCGAGGTTGAAGGAGCCTTCGAGCAGTTTGTCCTGCATCTCGGCCGCGTCTTGTTCGCTGATATTTTGCTGCGCCTTCTCAATCAGCGAGAGCATGTCGCCCATGCCGAGGATGCGCGAGGCCATCCGCTCCGGGTAGAACGGATCGAGTTGATCCACGCGCTCGCCAACACCGACGAACTTGATCGGCACGCCCGTCACTTCGCGGATCGAGAGTGCCGCGCCGCCGCGCGCGTCGCCATCCACCTTCGTCAGGATCAGCCCGGTCAATCCAACGCGCGCGTTGAACGTCTGCGCGACCTCGACCGCCGCCTGGCCGGTCATCGCGTCCGCGACGAGCAGCGTTTCCGTCGGAGGGAAGGTATCGCGAATCTGGACGAGTTCGTTCATCATCGCGTCGTCAATCTGCAACCGGCCCGCCGTATCAATGATGACGACCTGCGTGCCGCGCGCTTTCGCGTCGGCCAGCGCGTTGCGGACGATCTGTACGGGCGGGACGCTCGTTCCTTCCTCATGCACCGGCACGCCGACCTGCTGACCGAGCGTGACCAGTTGGGTGACGGCGGCGGGGCGGTAGATGTCCGCCGCGACGAGCATGGAGGAGATGCCTTCCTTCTGCAAATGCAGGGCGAGTTTCGCGGCGTGCGTCGTCTTACCGGAACCTTGCAGGCCGACAAGCATGATGATCGTCGGCGGCGGAGAGGCGATAGCGAGCGGCACGCGCTCGCGACCGAGCAGGTCAATCAGGGCGTCATTGACGAGCGAAATGATCTGCTGCGCCGGGTTCAGACCGCGCTGCGCCTGCGCGCCGACGAGCGCGACGGCTTGCTCGCGCACGCGCGCCACGAACGACTTGACGACACCGAGGTTGACATCGGCCTCGATCAACGCGATCCGCACTTCGCGCATCGCCTGGGTGACATCTTCTTCATTAATGCGCGTGCGGGTGCCGAGGCGCTGGAAGACGGCCTGCAACCGGTCGCTTAGTGATTCAAACATGCCGAGGCTTCCCCTTTCCGCGCAAACGGGCGACGGTCGCCGTCGCCCGCGTATTGTACCCCGTTCCGTCGCTCCTTGCCCGTCTCTGTGAGAGGCTGCGCCTATGAGCAGATACGGTTATGAGCCGCGCGTACCGTACTCATCGTCGCCAAAGAGGGCATCCACGAAGCGGACGGCGTCGAACTCGATCAGGTCGTCCGCCTGCTCGCCGACGCCAACGTACGAGATGGGGATGCCGAGCGCGCGGACGATGGCGAAGGCGATGCCGCCCTTCGCGGTACCGTCGAGTTTCGCCAGCGCGATCTCGGTGACGTCCACACGGTCGGTGAAGACGCGCGCCTGATGGAGGCCGTTCTGGCCGGTATTGGCATCAATGACGAGCAGCGTCTCCTGCGGTGCGTCCGGGACTGTCTTCTTCATAATGCCGCGTATCTTGTCCAATTCGCGCATCAGCGGCTCCTTGTTTTCGAGGCGGCCGGCGGTGTCCACGATCAGGATGTCCATCTCACGGTTATGCGCCGCTGCCATCGCATCGAAGACGACGGCACCCGGATCGCCGCCCTGCTTCGTCGCGATCACCGGAATGCCTCCGAGTCGTTCCGCGCTCCACGTCTGCAACTGCTCAATCGCCGCGGCACGGAAGGTGTCGCCCGCGCCGATCATCACCTTGCGCCCGGCGTTCTTGTGGAGGTAGGCAAGTTTGCCGATCGTTGTCGTCTTGCCCGCGCCGTTGACGCCGACGACCATAATCACCCACGGAACGCCGCGTTGAAAGACCTTGACGGTGCGCTCGCGCTTCGTGTCTTCGAGGAGAAAGACCATTGCCGCTTTCAGGTGCTCCTTCGCCAGCTTCGGGTCGCGGATGTCATGATGCCTGACATGGCTGCGCACGTCCCGCACGAGCATGTCCGTCGTCTCGACACCGACATCGGCGCCGATCAGCGCGGTCTCGATCTCCTCATACAGTTCTTCGTCAATCGTCGAGCGGTCGAAGAGCGATCCAAACAGGTTGGATCGCCGCGTCTTCGCGACGGCCTGTTCCACCTTTATCTGTTCTTCGTGTTGCGTGCGCCCAAAGAGGCGGTGAAAAATCACGGTGCTGCACTCCTTGTCAATCATGCTGGCGCGGCATTCCATTCGCACCGCGCAGCGTATTGTCGCATACTGGCGATCGGCGGGGGGCGGTCCGTTCGGAAAGGAGCGCGGCGATGCGATTGGCGGAACTGACATGGCCGGAGGCACGGGATCAATTCGCGGCCGGTGCGATGGCGATCCTGCCGGTCGGGGCGACGGAAGCGCACGGGCCGCACCTCCCGCTTGATACCGATGTCCATATTGCGGTTGGCGCGGCGGATCGGGCGGCGGCGCTCCTGGTGTCGGAGGGTACGCCCGCGCTCGTCCTGCCGCCGCTCGCGTATGGTGTCTCATTCGTCGGCACCTCGTTCGCGGGCACGTTGCCGGTTACCGTTGAGACGATGACTGCCATTGTGCGCGATGTGCTGGTCGGTCTGGATCGCTATGGCTGCACCGCCGCGATCATCGTCAATAGCCATCTCGAACCGGCGCACGCCGACGCCCTCAACGGGGGGATCGTGGCGGCGGAGACGGCGACCGATGGACGAATGCGCGCCGCCTTCCCGGACTTACGCGAGGCTCGCTGGTCCGCCCTGCTTTCCGAGGAATTTCGTCGGGGCGCGCGCCATGCGGGGGCGTACGAGACGGCCTTGATGCTCGTCGAGGCGCCCGACGCGGTGCGCGAATCGGAGCGGCAGCAGTTGCCGCCCGTCTGGATTGATTTGCCGGGGCAACTGCGGGCAGGGGCGCGAACCTTCGCGGAGGCGGGCGCGACCCTCGGTTACTTCGGCAATCCCGCGATAGCCACCGCCGCGGAAGGCGAAATCCTCTTCGACGCCCTCGCGCATATCTACGTCGTCGCGTTGCGTGAACGGTTGGCCCGGCCGCCGGGAGGGTAGGCGTCCGTACCACAGCCCAGTTGCAGCGCTTCAGCGGCCGGTTGGTTGCCAGCGGAAAACCTTGGGGTCGCGCGCGTACCATTCGATGAATCCGCATGTCGTGCAAACAAGGGCAAAGACGGTCGTTCCTTCGACGCGTTTGTACGAGCGTCGCGCGGACGGCGTCGCGCGGTCGAGCGCGCTCTCGGCGCGAATGAGATCCACACGCTCGGCGTCGCGTAGATTGGCGACGGCCATCGTGCCCTTGCATTTGGGGCAGCGGGCATCGTGGGGCGCGGTGAATGTTTCCTCCGGCATCGTGCGCTCCGATCAGATAGGTGGCTCGGTCAGTCCGCGCAGTCGCGGCTCCATCGGCACATTCTTCCCCAATAGCAAGACGCGATTCCGGCCCATCGCGCTCGGCTCGATCAGGCGGACGACGGCGTTGCGTTCGTTGATGTACCGCACGGCATCTGTCCCTTGCTGTGTCGCCGCAAACAGCATTTCACCGAGTCCAAGCGAGGCGAGGAGCGATGCCTGCGTCGTCAGGCCAAGTGTCGCGAGACCGGCACGGTTCGCGGCCCGTTCGAGCGCGGTAAAGTCCACATGCGTCGTCATATCCTGCTCGCCGACATGCCGGTAGGGCTGCCGGTTCGCCGTGTGCCGGTAATAGCACATCAGCGATCCTTGCGGAAACCGACCGGGCCGGAAAAGGGCGGGCGCGACATCACCGTAGTCAATAATCAACACATATCCCGCATCAATACGCCGGGAAACTTCGCTAATCCACGGCGTGATGGCAAGGCAAACCTCCGCGATCTGACCGTCCGGGAGGGAAACATCCTCCTCGGCAATCATGCGTGCAAGGTCGGGGTCGGATGGCGCTGCCCATTCTTCGCTGAACGTGACCCGTTCGGCATCCCAGGTCACGAAGCACTCGCGCAATTCGCCATCCGCGATGCGGATGCGGTGAACGGGCAGGGCATCGACGAATTCATTTGCGAGTACCACACCGATCATCCCGGCGGCAGGCGCGCCCCACGCGACATGATCGGCGTGGCCCGCGACCGCGAAACGGGCGTGAGCCAGCGAGGCGCGGGAGAGATCGCCCAGCCAATAGGTCGTCGCCGCATACACGGCGGTCTCAGTTTCGCGGAGCGTATCGAGGAGGGTGTGAGCAAGCGTCCCCCTGCCCGCGCCGTGCTCCCAAATGGTGAATGTGGGCGGCGCGCCGAGGAGTCGCCAGCACTCCGCGATCTGCGCGGCGAGGCAGCGACCAAAGTACGGCGATGTCTCCGGCGCGGTGAGAAAGTCCGCGCCTTCGCGGCCGGGCGCGCCGCGTCCGCTCGCGTAGTAGCCATGAACCGGGTGCGCGAGCGTGAGTTTCATGTAGCGGGCGAAGGGAATCCGCCCGCCTGCATCGGCGATGGCCGCGCGAATGACCGCGATCAGATCGGGATTTCCGTCAGTCGTTTCCGGCGTTGTCATCGCGCAATGGTACCGATTGATCGGCCCCGCGGCAATGATCATGGTCGCCACATGTTCGTTGGTTCGCTATGATGATTGACGACACAGGAACGAGGATGGATATGGACATCCACGAGCGACGTTTCCTGACGGCGGATGACCGGACGTATCTCGATGAAATCGAACTGACGCTCGCGCGTGTCTATAGTATCCCGCCGGAGCGCGTTGGAGTGACGGTGCGGGCGCTCGGACGCGAACTACAGCGTGTCCGAGCGCGCGGTGATCAGAGACCGCCTGACGCACACTTCCCCTATGGCGGCGCGGCGCAGCACGCCGAGATCCTCGCCGCGCTGCTCGTCTCGCCGCGCCCGCGCTCTCGCCTTTTTCTCGGCCTGCTCGCCTTGATGGGCGCTGCTGCCGGTCTGCTCGGGATGCGGGTCCTGCTCGCGCTTGCCTTCAGAAACTTCACGCCCGTCCGCATCGGCTGGTTGGATATCCTCCTCGCGATCGTTGTTGTCAGTGTGATTCTTCGTGCGTCCCGTTCCGTCTGGCTGCCGGCCCACCTCGGCCCCAAAAACTGGCTCTGGATGTCGCTCGTTCTCGGCATCACCATCGGCCTCAGCACGACGTATCTGCTCCGTGTACTACATGTTCATGGCGCACTTTTCGCCCTACCGTTCTGGCTTGCGACCGCGATCGCGGCGACGTGCGGCGGTCTGACATGGTTGCTGACGTGGCCGGGGGATGACCCGATCTCTCCGACCGGCGATTAACGCGACAGCGCGAAAAGTACGGTACGGTTCATCCGCGCTGTTTCCCCGCGGACTCCGCTTACTTGTGGCCGATGATCCCCGGTACCCCGTTCGGGTCCGATACGGGGAGTGTGAAGGTGCTCGTCGCCGGGGCTTGCGTCGTTGGCGCGATTGGTGAGCCGGTATGCTCGATGAAGACCGGATCGCCGCCAATCGTGACGTGAATCTGGCCTCCGCTCACCTCGACGGGCAGCGGCGACCCGCCGAGATCGAATGCCTGCGCTTGTGATGCCGCTGTCGGCAGGTTCGTGCGCCCGCCTCCCCAGACAACATCCACAATGACGCCGCCCCTGGTGAAGCGGTAGGCGATCCCCGCGCCGGAATCCACCATCCCCAGAGGGTTCGCGCCGTTGAGGTGTGTCGTCATTGTCTGATACGCGGTATAGGCGAATTTCGGCGTCTTCCAGTCGTTGTGGATCAAGCCGTAGTTGTTCTCGACATTACCGGGATCGGTGCCATCATCATGGAAGTTGTACCAGAAGATGTGCTGTACATCGAGCCCCGCGTAATCGAGCGACATGACATATTGCCGGATCATATAACTCGCTTGCGCTTGCTCAGAGCCGACGCCACCACCGTAGTCCGGGCCATTGGACGCGCTTGACCAACCGATCTCGGTGAACCACCACGATTTGCCCGTACGCGCCTCGATCTGTTTGAAATGCGCGAGGTCTAATTTCTGGTAATCGCCATTGTCAATGCTTGAGCGCATCGCGTACGGGTGGAAGGCGAGTACATCCGTGTACTTCGCGCCGCCTTGATTGAGGAAATCGTTGAACCAGTTGAGGTCGAGATTTGAGCACGCGCCGTTCATGACGGTCGCGCTCGGATCAATTGCTTTGATCGTGTTGTAGGTCTCGCGCAACAGTGTGACGTAGTCCGCGACGCTGCCGTTCCAGAAGTACGACACATCCGGCTCGTTCCAGACCTCCCACGCGTGAATTTGTCCCTTGTAATGGTTGACGACACCGGCGACGTAGTCTTTCCAGAGCCCGATGTCCGGCATGGAGAAATTGACGGTGCCCGCCGTTTGGGCGGAATTGTTGTACCCCAGGACACCGAGAATCTGAAGGTTGCGTCCACGCGCATCCTGCACCATCTCGTCCGTGAAGCCCCAATCCCATTGACCGAGTGGATGTTCAACCCAGTCCCAGCGGATCTCCTCGCGGATCCAGCCCGCGCCGGTACCGCTCGCCAGGTCCATCGGGCCACTTTGCTGCCCGTAGATGCCGAATCGGGTCGCGATATGCGTCACGACGCCGAAGCGCGATCCACCATTCACGGCGGCGGTGGCCTGGTCGGCCGACGGATCAGTCCCGCCGGGCGTAGCCCCGACGCCACTCGCCATACTCAGGCAGAATGCCGCTAAGAGAACAAACGTTCCGATACGTGCGCGCAGTCGAGCATCTGTCTCTTATACACATCTCCGAGCCCACGAGACAGGCAGAAATCTC
>CALBSO010000129.1 GCA_937968015.1 uncultured Thermomicrobia bacterium | reverse complement strand
ACCTCCGATCTGGAGGATAATCCCCTCACCGTGAATTTACCAGCACGTACTTAGGATTGGATTATCCGCTACTCTCGGAAGCGCCAACGATGGGAGAGCATCCCGTCGGGTCGGCGTATGGTCTCTACCATTTTCCCCAGCGTCATCCCGGGCCGGTTGATGTCAACGCGATCGTGGTCATTGACGCGCGAGGCATCCTACGAGCGGTCGAGGTCCGGCCTGACACGCTCATCTCTGCCACCGACGTGCTGGCACTCGTGGCGACCGGGCTCGCGCTGAACGGAGAGAGCGGATGAGCAAACATACGGGGATAGTCGGCTGGCGAAGCATTTTCTGGCTACTTGGTCCTTCCGTAGTGCTCCTGCTGGGTTTGCAGGAGTATCTGCGCGCCGGGAGCGCGCCCCATTTCTTCCTGCATGCGTTGATGGGTTGGGATGTTGGGATGATCCTCCTGTTGGCCGCGATGCGCGTTGGCCGATCGCCAACACGTTGGGACGGCTGGGTTCCTATCGTCTGTGTCCTCTATGCGCAGATCCCCGATTTTCTCTATCTTGTCGGTCCCTTTCATCGGGATTGGATGGATGTCTTCCTCTTCCATGTTTCGCTCGACGAAATTCTTCCCGTCGCGCTCGCGGTGCTTGCACCCTTGTGGGTTCTCCTCTTGCTTGGCTACATGCACGCGGTGCAACGTGCATGACAACAGGCGAGTGGTCGCCGCTGCCCCGACCATCCGAGCGAATAATCAGGGAAGTTGTTCATCGCGGTGTGGCGACGGCATGCATTATGCTTGCGTGTGGTACCATATTGGCATGAAAGCGCGAGCGGTTCTCGGTGTTCCGATCAAAAGACTGCCCCCGCAGATGCAATGGCGCGCAATCGCCTGTCTCCTCGCGCTCGCCATCATGGCACACCTGCTTGTGATGACGGCGACGATGCGCGTGCCAATGCCGTGCGATGTGCCTGTGACGGACATGGCACAGCAATGTGACGCAGCGCACCCTCCGCCGGTCATGCGCGCATGCACGGTGGTGGTGCAGGCCCTCCCGCGCATGTCATTGCTCTTCCTCCTGCTCATTGCCTCCTTCATCGTTGGCCACATCCTACGACCGTCCGGCTTCGTTACTCTGCGGATCGAGCAATGGTCCTGGCCGCCCAAACGTCGGCGCGCTTTCCTCCAGGTTTTTCTGATCTGATCCTTTCCCATCGCTGAGACGACCCGACCGCGCATCTGCGGCGGGCAGTGATGTCGCGTCTCGCAGAGCGACGACGCATCTGATGGGAGATCAGGAGATGGCGAAGGTTGGTTCCCGCCCGGCCCCGCAACGGAACAAGCCCGAGGGCATGCAGCCAAAAACGCCGCCCGGCGCCGGCAATTGGCGTGAGGACGAAACGGCGGATCTCGGCAGCAAAGAGGCCCACCGCGTACAGCAACGAGCGGCACGCGAAGCGGCGGCGCGTGCCCGTGCCCGCAAGCAGCGCACACGCGAGATTGCGCGCATTGGCGGAGCCGTGCTCGGCGTCGCGATCCTTGTCGGCATCGTGCTCATTGTTTCCCATCAGGGGAATGGTACCGTCCCGATCGGGATGCAGGTCGCCAGCGAAGGATCCTCATCCCATGTGCCCGACGGCTCGACGCTCACATTCAAACATTACCCGCCCGCGAGCGGCCACCATTATCCGTCGCCCGCGTCGGCGGGGTTCTCTGCCAAAGCGATCCCCGAGGGGAACTGGGTACACAGCCTGGAACATGGCTATGTCGTCATCCTCTACAAACCGACGGCGTCCGGCGCCCCCTCGGAAGCGCAACTGCGCGACATCATGGCAACCTTCCCCAAGGAGAAGCACGGGAGCGTAAAGATCGTCATCACGCCCTATGACCACATGGACAGCCCGATCACGGCGGTGGCGTGGGAACGGCAACTCTCGCTCGACCAGTTCGATCGCGATCAATTACTCCAGTTCTACAACGCCTACGTTGATCACGGACCGGAGGACGTGCCATAACGCGGTAATGCAGGTGGGTTGCGGCAACGCACGACGGAGAGGAAACGCGTTCATGGGACAGAACACTCGACTGATACGCGGCATTGCCGCACTCGTCCTCATCGGATTGGTACTCGCGGGGACTGTGGCCATCGTCCAGGCGCGGGACGCGACGATCACGTCCCTCAACCCCACACCGACCAATACACCGGGGCCGCCGCAGACGCGCGGAATGATGGGCAATGGCATGATGAGTGGAGGGATGATGGGGGGCGGCAATTTGAGCGACCCCTACGACCTCCGCTTCCTCGATGAGATGATCGTGCATCATGAGATGGCGATCATGATAGTGCGGATGATGATCAGCCAATCCACGCATCCTGAGTTGCGCGACTTGGGGCAGCGCATTGTCATCGGGCAGCAGCAGCAGATCGACCAGATGGATGTCTGGCGACAGCAATGGTACCCGAACGCGCCACCGCTCTCTGGCGGGATGATGGGCGGCATGATGACCGGCAACCGCATGATGGGCGGCGCGATGATGCAGGGCGACTTCGCCGACCGGATGTTCCTGGAGATGATGATCCCGCACCATCAGCGCGCCATTGACATGGGAAACGACGCACTCACCAGCGCCCAGCATCCAGAGTTGAAGGGGCTGGCGAAGGAGATCATCGCCGTGCAGACGGCGGAGATCACCGAGATGCAAGGATATTTGCAGGTTTGGTACGGCATCACCCCTTGAGCGACAGCGCGGGTGGGCGCGGCGAATATCGTGAGGAGCCGGGCTGACAAATGGTCCGGTCACCTCAACGGAATGACGCACGGTATGCACGAAAGGAATGATAGCGATGCAGAACCTTGTAGGTTACTTACTCCTCCTGGCTTGCCCACTCGGCATGGGCCTGATGATGTGGATGATGCGCGGCAAGAAGGGCGCACCGATGCAAGGGGTGCAGGGCCAAGCGGGCGATGTACCCGCGAATCAGCCATCGCCCGTCCTGAACCCGGATGAGCGGCTCGCCAACCTCCGCGCACAACTCGACGACGTTGAGGGGCAGATTACTCGGCTCGCGGCAGAGAGTGGGTCGCCAGAAGCGCACGACGATCATGCCGCCGCATCATCAGTGATCAGACGCAGTACCGACGATGCGAGGGTACGTCAATAACGATCGAGGAGTCCAAGAAGTGATCAACGGAGGATAGAGAGATGAAGATGTTCGGTTTGTGCATAAACTGGAAGGTCGTGATCGGGCTCGGCGTCGTGGGGCTGGGTGTCTGGGCGGTGGCGCCGAACCTGATCGGCGCGGCGGTGCCGCTCCTGCTGCTGGCGGTGTGCCCGCTCTCGATGATCTTCATGATGCGCGGGATGGGAAGTATGGGCGGCCAGTCTGTCACACAGCCGCCCACGCAGGCGAGCGGGCCCAGCCGGATTACGGGCACGCGTGAGGAGCAACTTGCGCAACTCAAGGCGCGGCACGAAACCATCGCCCGCGAGATCGCACAGTTGGAAACTGCGCGTGATCAGCCGCGCGAACGCGATCTGGCATCCGTCGCAACCAATGGCATATCTGCCAATTGAGCGGCGAGAGATGATCCTGTCGATCCGACTCCAAGAGACGCCGCTGCTTGTGGGCATCGTGCTCGCCTTTATCGGCGGGCTGCTCTCCTTTGCGTCGCCTTGCTGCCTTCCCTTGATCCCCGGCTATCTTGGTCACCTCGCCGGTGTTGCTGTCTCGCCGGAACATGTATCGGCGCGGCGCGGGGTACTGCTGCACGCCATAGCGTTTGTCCTCGGATTCTCGACCGTCTTCACGGTCGTTGGGATCGCTGTTGGGCAAGTCTTGCGCAATGTCCAGGTTGCGCAGGGGTACGTCCGCTGGATCGGGGGGCTGGTCATCATCCTCATGGGCCTGCACACCACCGGGCTTGTGGAGATTCCCTTCTTGCACCGAACGATCAGTATGCATCCGTTACTCCCCCGACTTGTGCCAGAGCGCAATCGGCTCGGGATAATGGCAGGCCCAATCTCTCCGCAGCAGCGCGAACGGAGTATCGGTGCGGTGGTCTTCCATCCGTTGCGGGGCCTTGCGCTACCAGTCCTGCGGTCCTATCTCGTGGGTGTGTTCTTCGCGGCGGGCTGGTCGCCATGTATCGGCCCGATCCTCACCGGCATCTACGGCGTCGTCGGCAGCCAACCGGCCAACGGGGGTATCCTCTTTTTCACCTACTCGCTCGGCCTCGGTGTGCCGTTTCTTGTCATCGGCCTCTTGTTCCATCGCCTTCGGGGTGGCCTCTGGCGCCTCAACCGCTACTACAATGCCGTCTCCCTGGTGAGCGGACTCTTCCTCATCATGATCGGCATCATGCTCTTCACCGACACTTTTTCACGGCTTGCCCGTTTCGCGCCGGTAATCAATCTTCCCGGTGTCTCGTAGATAACGTTCTGTTCCAGTACACCGTGTGAAAGGACGATGCGGTATGGCTGACCCGACACCCGATGCGACAACGCCCGAGACGGTACCGTCGCTTCGCTCCTTGCCGCGCCGTGTCCAGTTGGGAATCACGCTGTTCCTTGTCTTCGCCATCATCGCGGGCATCCTCCTCTTCAACCGGGAGAATGGCGGGGGTGGCCTCACCGATCCCGGCGCCACACTCCCCAAGGTCGGTGACCGGCTCGCGGCCCTGCCACTGACAGACGCAAACGGCGCGCCCTTTACGATGGCGAACCTCGCGGGACACCCGGTCTGGATCAATGTCTGGGCGTCCTGGTGCGGGCCGTGCCGCAGCGAAATGCCCGATCTCGAATCCGTCTACCGGGAACAGCAGGTCAGCCACCCCGATCTCGTGCTCCTCTCTCTCAATACCGCAGATAACCGGAGTGACGGCATGAAGTTCTTTGCCGATCTCCACCTGACCTCGACGCTCGTCTTCAACGATGGCAGCCGCGACATCGGCCCCTACCGCATCCAAAACTTTCCCTCCAATATCCTCGTTGATCGCCAAGGCATCGTGCGCCGGGTGCTGCAACAGCCCGTGGACAAGGCAACGGCGACGCAGGAACTCAAAGCGATCCTGCCATAGTCCGACACGGTGGAGAAGAACAACGTCATGCCGCGTCAAAGGAAAACGGACAAGTCACGGGCGGGCAATGCCGCACCGGATGTGAAGCGGATCTGGCGAGGGATGGTAATGCTCATCGTGGCACGGCCCGGGAACGAGAAGGAGGCCCGATCGGGGCCGCTGTTTTCAATTTAGCAAAAGCCTCTCCCCAATCTTACCTCATTGGGCGAAAAGTTTTGGTAATCCGATGCGATGCCGCGCTTGACCAGAAGACGGCATCGGGGTATGCTGCCGCACGGTGGGAGTGCATGAACCACACTGTGCGTGGTGCGTGGCGCGTGAGAAAGGGTTGTTACCGGGCTGTGAAGAATACGGTTTTGCTCATCCAGTTGATTCTTGGCATTGTGCTGGTGGTCTGCGTCCTCTTGCAGACGAAGGGGTCCGGCTTCACGGGCTCGTTCACCGGCGACCAATCCAGCGTGTATCGGACGCGCCGGGGAGTCGAACGGTCGCTCTTCCGCTTCACGATCGGCCTCGCGATCCTTTTCTGCATCGTCGCCCTCGTTGCCAGCCTGATTAAGTAAGCCTGGCGCAACGGTGAGTGCAACGCGCAACCGATCGCATGTACCCAAAGATCGCCCCCCGTCTCGACGGCCCCCGTCCGGGCGACCGCCTGCTGCGCGTCGGCCCAATCGGGCCGCGAGTATCATCGTGCTGGCGATTATCGCCGCGATCGGCGTTGGCGCGCTCGGCGTCGGTATTTTCGGGCGCGGATCGTCCAACAATCTGACAGTCAATTCGACCGTGCCGGTTACGCAGCAGGGTACGCCCGCACCGACACAGCCGCCGCAGAAAGTGAGAATCCCGATCCGTGGCGGGCGATATACGGAGGCGGTCGTCGGTGGCGTGCCGACAACGATCAACCCGCTCCTGCCGGAGACCGAGACCGATCCAAATGTCACGTCACTGATCTTTAGCGGCCTCTCGAAACTCGATGGCAAGGGCAATATCTACGGCGACCTCGCGGACAAGATTGATCTTGATCCCGCGGGCAAAATCTATACCTTCCACATTCGCGACAATGCGACGTGGCACGACGGCCAACCCGTCACGCCGCAGGATGTCCTCTTTACTATTCATCTCATCCAGGACCCGCACTTCCCCGGCGATGCCGCGCTGGCGGACTTCTGGCGCACCGTCACGGTGGATCTGCCCGGCGGCAATCAGGTCCGCTTCACGCTCACCGACCGCTACGCCCCTTTCCTCAGTTACACGACGCTCGGCCTCCTGCCACAGCATCTCCTCGGTGGCATCAAGGCGGAGGAACTACGCGATCTGCCCTTCAACCTCAGCCCCGTCGGCACAGGGCCGTACCGCTTCGTCAACCTCGACCCGAACGGTCCTGCAATTGACCTGACGCTCTGGCAGAAGCACTACGAGGTCATCACCGAGGCGGCATACTACGTGCAGGAACTGCGCTTCCAGTACTATCCCTCCTTCGAGCAAGCCCTCGCGGTGGTGAAGCAGGCGAAGGAATCGGGCGTCACCGGTCTCGCGGATATTCAGCCTGAGAATCTCGCGCAAACCGCGACAGCGCTCAATCCGAACCAGAAGGACGCCGCGTGGCAGTTCTACGGGTATAATATCGCCGCGTATACCGCACTCTTTTTCAACTTCCAGTCGCCGATCTTCTCCGACCGCGCCGTGCGGCAGGCGGCCAGTTACGCGATTGACCGGAACATCCTCGTCCAGAGTGCGCTCGGCGGCCAGGGGATCGCGGGCGATGGCCCGATCCATCCAAGCAGTTGGGCGTACAAGACTGAGACTGCCAAGCATCCGTTCGACCCCGACCTCGCCAGGAAGACGCTCGATGACGCGGGCTGGAAAGTGACGACCGCCGGTCAGCCACGGGAGAATAACGGCCAGAAACTCACTTTCACGCTCGTCACGAATTCGAGCGGTGAGCGGCCATTGGTCGCGCAGATCGTCGCGCAGCAACTGACGGCGGTCGGCTTTGATGTGCAGGTGAACAAGACGGCGCTCTCGTCGTTCGATTTGCAGCGCACCTATCTGGAGCCGCATCGCTTCGACGCCGCGATCTACGGCTGGGACCGCCTCCTGGGCGATCCCGACCCATATATCCTCTGGCACTCGACGCAGGCGGATGGTGGCTACAATTTCACCAACTTCCGCGACTCGGAGGCGGATCAACTGCTGGAAAATGGCCGCCGCGCCACGAACCCGACCGAGCGAAAAATCCTCTACAACCAGTTCCAGGACCTCTTCGCTAGTGAAGTGCCCGCCGTCGTTCTCTATTACCCGCGTTATGTCGTCGCCATCGCCAAGAGCATCAATGGCGTCGAGGCAGACACGATTGACACGCCCGCCGACCGCTTCCGGGGCATCGCGCACTGGTTTATTCAGTACGACGAAAAGAATGCCGCGCAGGCGACTCAACAGGCGCAACCGCGCGCCCCCGCCAGCAC
>CALBSO010000128.1 GCA_937968015.1 uncultured Thermomicrobia bacterium | reverse complement strand
GGTGCTTGATAATCACCGCGATTGCGGAAGACCCTGACTCATACGGCTAAGTCCATCCCGGCTCGCTCCATTTGACCCTACGAAGGCGCGGACAAATTATCTACCATCCTGTACAGTGGTGACGCGACACATCGCATAATCGGCGACAACGGAAGCGCGATGGATGCCACAGATGCGGCGAAATTCGATAGGGAGGCCTTCGGGCGGGCGGCGGGGCGGTTCGCGGCGGGCGTCACGGTGGTGGCGACGCAGAGCACGCTCGGCTACCGAGGGATCACGGCGAGCAGTTTCTCCTTCGTCTCACTCGAGCCGCCGCTCGTCCTCGTCTGCATCCTTACCACCTCGTCGTTCGCCCCGACGATTGAGGAAAGCGGTACGTTCACCGTCAGTGTGCTGCCGGAGGATGACGAGTTTCTCGCGGACCGCTTCGCCAACCGCGCGCCGCTTGTCAACGCGACGTTCAGCGGTGTGCCGTACCGCACGGCGATCACGGGCGCGCCGCTCCTGCGCGCCGCCGTCGCCTGGTTCGATTGCCGCCTCCACGCCACCTATCCGGGCGGCGACCATCGCATCTTCGTCGGGGAAGTGCTCGCCTTCGGTGAGAACGATGGCGAACCGCTCCTCGTCTATCGCAGCCGTTACGCCCGCCTGACGATCTGAGCGCATCGCTGGCGCAGGCGGAAAGCCTACGCGACCGGGATCACGTCTGCGATGTGGAGGATGTCGGCGAGGACACCGTAAGCGGTCTGTGGCGTGCCGCCATCGTATTCACCGATTGCCAAATCGCCCATCGTGTCGGTACGGAGGATGAGCATATTCGATGTGCCCGCCAGCGTCGCGAGCGGATCGGTGAGCGGCAGGGTTTGCGGCGCGACGCGGCCGTGCGGTGTACCATCGCGCGCTTCCCACGCTTCGGCGACCAGTTTGATCGCCGCGCCCGCCGCTGTCGCCGCGTTGAGGTCGTCCACCGTGATACCGCCGATGCCGGTGCGCTCGATCTGCGCGGGTCGCACGTCGGCGTCCATCAGCGCATTCATCAGCGCGCAGACCTTGACTGTCGCGTCCCAGCCGTCGAGGTCGTCGGAGGGGTCGGCCTCCGCCACACCGAGCCGTTGCGCCTCCGCGACGGCCTCCGCACGTGTCTGGCCTGCCGCCATCATCGTCAGCACGAGGTTCGACGTGCTATTGATGACGCCCCGGAACCCGCGCACTTTCGTCGCGGGCAGCGCCTTCTCGACGAGCGCGAAGATCGGCGCGCCATCCATTACCGCCGACTCGAAACGAAACTGGAGATGCTGCCCACGGGCGAGATCGCGCAGGCGGCGGTAGCCATACGCGACCGGCCCCTTATTCGCCGTCACGACATGCTTGCCGTTGCGTAGCGCGGTCTCACAGTGGCGGAGGGCGGGCTGGCCGCTCTCCGGCGCGAGGGGGCTGAGTTCGACGATGATGTCGGCGGGCACGGTGGCGATGAAGGCAGGTACGGCGATATCGCCTGCCAACGCGCCCGGTAACCGCGCCGTTGGATCATCCTCGATCGCCGCGACGGTCTGTGCTAAATCCGCCCCGTCGGGCGCGATGAGTGTGCCATGCCGTGCGGTGGCGATCCCCGTCACGCTGATGTCGAGGTGGTACCGGCGATAGAGCACGTCCGCCCGCTGTTCGAGCAAATCCGCCAGCGCCTGCCCGACATTCCCGAATCCCACCAGCGCCACCCGCACCGTCCGCATCTACCGTCTCCAGTCGAAACCGATGAATCAGATCAGTTCCCTTCTGTTCGGAGGGAACTGGTTGTGGTCTGCCAGGGGGCGCGGAGGGTGAGGGTGTAGGCGTTGGTAGCGCGGATATCGCCATCTGCATCGGTGAGGCGGAGGGCAATAGTGCAGGGGCCGGTGGGCGCATCCGCCGAGGGGTGCAGAGGGAGAGCGCCTATCGGCGTCGCGGGGCAGTCCGCCGCCACGTCGCAGGGGACTGAGCCTTCGCCGAGGATCGTGCCCGTCGCGTCGTGCCGGACGAGCCAGCCGACGGTGAGACTGGTGAAGGGTTCCGGCAGATCATTGACGACGATGATCTCGGCATGCCACGGCATGCCGAGCGTCGCGGCGAGCGGCGCGGTCCAGTTCAGCATGACATGGAGCGGCGCGAATGCCTGCTGCACGGCGTAGTAACCCTGCTTCGGGCGACGAGCGTAATCGAGGACGGACCACGTCACGGCGGGCCAGCAGTCATTGAAGGTGAACATCAAGGCGCCGTTGCAGGGTGCATACTTCATCCGCCGGTAGTGCTCGGTGTGGAACTTGAGAACGAGCGCCTGGTATGCCTGGCTCCTGGCGATCAAATCCTGCCAACTCGTTGCATCCGGCACGGCGCGGAAGAGCGGCTCCGGCTGCATGCAATGGTGTTTGAGGATGCGGAGGGCGCGCGACGTCGGCGGCCAGGCCCGCTGCTCCGGTGGGAGGATCGCGTGCAGCATCTCCTGTGTTGGGAGCGCCTGTGCGCCGTACTCGGTGACGACCTCGAACTGTTCCGTGGGATAGCGATTGAGGTCGTAGAGTTCCCCGAAGGCGTCGCTGTACCAGCCGCTGTAAAAGTGCATATCCACCGGCCAGCCGTATCGCTCGCGCTCCGCCATAATCTCCCAGTGGCCGGGATATTCGTTCGCCTGCTGGACGATGCGCGTCGGATCGGCGGCGTGGGACGTGGCGGCAAGGGCCATGCCGAGTTTCTTAAAGTTCGCTTCACCCGGCTCCGAGCCGTAACAGTAGCAGAAGACGGACGGGTGGTTGGCGAGCAGCGCGATCATCTCCTCCGCCTGCCGCGTCGCGCGCCGGACGAGATCGGAGTCATTCGACATCCGCCATTGCATCGGGAAATCCTGATAGATGAGCAGGCCCGCCGCGTCGCACGCCGCGTAGAAAGCGGGGTGCTCGACGACGCAGAAGGGGCGCACCATGTTCATGTTCGCCTCCTTGAGGAGGCGGACATCCTGCGCGTACCGCTCGGGCGTCATTGCGCCGAGTAGTTGATCGGAGAGGTAATTGGCGCCCCGCCAGAAAATGCGGCGTCCGTTAAGGTACGTCGCCCAGCCGTCGCCTCGTCGCTCGACGGTGCGCAGCCCGATCCGTTCGGTCACGCTGTCGCTCGGCGTCTCGCTCGTACCAACAGCGACGGTGAGGGCATACAAATCCGGCTTGCCCTGATCCCACGTCCACCAGAGGCGGGCATCGGGGACTTGCAGCCAGAGGGTGTGGACATTCGAGCCGGGCAGGAGACGGATACGCCCTTCCTCCTCGATCGTCTCGCCCGCGAAGGTGGCGGGCGCGAGCGTGAGGTGGACACGGGCATCCACGGCGGCGGGGAGCGTGTTGACGAGCGTGACGCGTACGGCGAGGGAGGCGCGACCAGAGGCAGCATATGCGGCGAGGTCAGCATCGGCGCGGACCGCCGCGATGTGCTGCGGTCCGGAGAGGAGGAGCGTCACGTCGCTCCAGATGCCGCCGGGGTTCACGTCGAGGTTGTTCACATCCCAATCCTGCAACGCGCCTTTGATCAGCGTCTTTTCCTCGTGCTCGCGCTTGTGTGTGACGCAGACATCGTTCGGGCTTTCCACGCGGACGACGAGCACGTTGTCATCCCTGAGCCAGCGGGTGCAATCGAAGGTGAAGGGGGCGAAATAGCCCTCGTGCGAGCCAAGGTAGAAGCCGTTCAGCCAGACATCGGCGTAGTAATCCACCCCCGCGAAGCGGAGCCGCACGACGCCGTCAGTCGGGGTGCCGCCCAGAGGGCTCCCGGGCCGGTCAAAGTGGGTGCGGTACCAGGCAACGCCGTTGAAGTTCTCATAACCGAACTGCTGCCAGTTGCCGGGTACGGGAATTGTCTGCCATGCGCTGTCATCGTAGGCAGGCAGATGGAACGCGCACTCGTCGTTGGCCGACTCCACGAGATCCGCGGGCGTGAGATCGCCGAGGCGGCCCGGATCGGCCCGGAAGCGCCACGGCCCGGCAAGTGAAACCGCACGGAGATGCTGCATCTGTATGCCCTGCTCCTACCTGTACGTGCATCCCTCGCGTCATTCTAACACCGTGGAGATGTTCAGGGTGATGATCCGCTCATCCGGCGCGACAGTGCGAAAGGATATATTTGGATGAGACGTCACATTTTCTCATAGATGTACGTTATATGGCATGAACGACCGTGCTCCGTCTCACTGACCGGCGTGGAGGTAATCGCGATGACAGCCCTACCCAACCCTGAGGCGACCGAACCGTTCGGACGCTACCGCTTCCGGGGCCTCGATCCGAAATCGGTCGAGCGCTGGGCGATGAACTACGAAAACGAGAATGCGGCTCTCCGCCTTCAGATTTCCGCGCTCGAGGCACGCGCGGCGAAGGCCGATCTGTTCGCGGAAGATGCCGTCAAGGAGATGGTTTCGCTGCAAGAAATCGTCAAACGAGCGGAGACGGATCAGGCGATTTTCGTCGCCCGTCAACAGATGTTTCGTGAGGAAGCGGCCCAAATCGTCCACGATGCGTGGGCGGAGGCGAACATCGTCCGCGCGCAAACGCAGCAACTGATAGACCGGACACAGGCGCAACTCGAAGCGGCGAAGCGCACGAACGCGCAACATCTCGCGGCAATGCGCGCAACGATGATGGAAGAGGTTGAGGCGACGATTGACCGGGTGTGCCATGCGATGGTTACCGAATGCGAGGAGCATCACGCGCGGATTGCCGCACTGGAAGACGAACGCGCACGGATTGTCACCGGGATTGAGATGTGTACCGCGAATGTGCTTGGCGCGATTGCGCCACTGAAGCAGGCCCCGTCACATACCCACCTCCCGATGGGAGCGCGCGAGAAATCAGCCGCTCATGCCGTTCATGACGCGACGGAAGCCCTGGCAATGCTCGTCACGACGATGCAGCGATCGCTCGAAACGCCAGCCGCCGACGTGGGGTGGTCCGGGCTTGATGAGACGCATCCCACCACCCTCGAAGAGAGCGAAGTCTCACGGTAGCGCCCTTTCGGCAGGACGACGCGCGAGGGCCGCTATCGTTGCCTTCGGGGTTGTTTCGCGCTTCGGCCTCTTCCCCAGCCCACGATCGGCGATGCGCCCACTCTTTTCGGCACGGATAGTGCAGTACCCAAAGGTGCATACGGGGTGCTGCTTCATGCCCAAAGGAGAAATATCACGATGCCCCCGCTCCGTGCCCGCCTACTTCCCGTCATCGCTGGTCTCCTGCTCGCGCTCACACTCAGTGCGTGCAGCCTCGGTCTCAGTTCTTCGTCTCCGACGAAGGTAAGCCCGCCCGCCGCCACGATCGCGCCAACGGCAGCCGCATCATCCATTGCGGCGGCGACCGCTCTGTCAACCACCCCGGCCACGGCATCCCCGAATGTCGCACCAACGACAGGAGCGGCGGCGACGACCGGTACGCCTGTCGCGAGTACCAGCACCGCCGGGAGTGCGACGGCGGCGACGACGTTGATCAGCGCCCCCGTCACGGCATCCGGCCAGCCACTCTCCGTCACGGAGATTAACAAGAAGGTGCGCCCGGCGGTCGTGCAAATCACGAATAACCAGAAGGCCCAAGGGCGGTTCGGTATCGCCAACGGCGCGGTCGTCCCTGCCGGTGTCGGCACCGGGTTCATTTTCGACAAGCGCGGCTACATCCTGACCAATAATCATGTCGTTGAGGGCGCGAACTCTCTGACCGTCGCGACGACGGATAACAAGACGTTCGATGCCAAAATTGTCGGTACGTACCCGCTGGGTGATCTCGCGGTCGTCCAGATCAACAGCAACGGCGATCTTCCGACCGTGTCGCTCGGTGATTCGAGCAAATTGCAGGTAGGCGATCCACTCGTTGCAATCGGCAACGCGCTCGCCCTTCAAGGCGGGCCAACCGTCACAGCGGGGGTCGTTTCGGCGCTCGGCCGCGTGGAGCAGGAGCCGGGCAACGGCCCGAACAGTAACGGTGGCGTCTTCCTTGTTGATCTCATCCAGACGGACGCGGCGATCAACCCCGGCAACAGCGGCGGCCCGCTCCTGAACGCGGAGGGTCAGGTCGTCGGCATTAACACCCTGGGAAGCAGCCAGGCGCAAGGAATCGGCTTCGCGATCTCGATCAACTCCGCCAAGCCGGTCGCCGATGCTCTGATCGCCGGTCAGCCCGTACCGCGCCCCTTCGTCGGTGTCACGACCGGCTCGCTCAACCCGCGGCAGGACGCGCAACTGAATCTGCCCGCGAATACGGGTATTGGCATCGCGACCGTCCAACCCGGGACGCCCGCCGATAAAGCGGGATTGAAGGCGAATGACATCATCATCAAGTTCGACGGGCAGACCATCCACGGCGAAGAAGGCTTCGTCGGCCTCTTACTGATGCACAAGCCGGGCGATACCGTGACGTTTACCGTCCTCCGCAATCAACAGCAGCAGGACATCACGGTGACGCTTGGGCAAGCGCCCACCCGCTAACGGCGAGAAACGAGACCATCACGGCAGCCCGCGCCGTCTCTCGCCGAGACGGCGCCGCTGCATTCGGGCCGTGCGTTGGCATCCTCCGTGCAGTGGTACGTGGCCATACTCTCGTCTCGTCGGTTCCTTCACCGATCAATGGGGGCGCGGATGACCATGACACCCTCGGTCTCCACGGACGACACGCGGCAGGGCGATCCGGCGCACCGGACGGTCGCGGAGCATTATCGGCGGCAGATCCGCGGGACGGGTCGCGAAGCGCGATTCCTGATCGCGCTCTCCTTCTTGGTCACCTTTGGCATCGTCCGGTTCATAACCTACGCCATTCGCTACCACTGGCTCCCTTTCCTGCACGACAACGTCACAAAGAGCGGCCTCCACATTCATCACTTCGTCTACGGGATCATCCTCCTCCTGATCGTCGGCTACTTCGCCCTCGCCTTCCCGGAACAGCGTGGGAAGCGGTTGATGCTCTTCTCGCTCCTCTACGGCATCGCGGCGGCGTTGACGCTCGACGAGTTCGCGATCTGGCTCAATCTGGAGGATGTCTACTGGGCGAAACAGGGGCGCGAAAGCCTCGACGCGGCGGCCATCGTCGCGACGTTCTTCCTGATCGCGGGCACGGGCGCGCCCTTCTGGTCCGCCCTCTGGCGCGATCGCAGGCATCGCTCCTCGTGATGCATTTCCCGTTTGCTTCGATGAAGGCATTTCCCCAGTGATGGCACGCTGCTTGCAGAGGGTGAGAGCGATTCGTTGTTGCCAGGCGATAGTCAATCACGCAGAACTGAATTGGCTCAGAAGCATCGGTGCAGACGTGCGTACGCCCGTACAGGAAAGGACAGGGAGAGGCGATGACAATTTCCCAACGCCCACGCTCGTTGCCGGAAGCCGAAAAGGAACAACCGGGTTCGGCGGCCAGAGGCCCCGCGCTCGAACCGCCGATTACCGAGGGATCGTTTGAGGGTTCCACCCCGGAAGCGGATCACCGCCTCGGCGACCGACGGACGGCGGCGCAGCCGAAGGGGATCAAGAAATTTCTCAATATCCTCGGTCCCGGCCTGATTACCGGCGCGTCGGATGATGATCCTTCCGGTGTCGGCACGTATGCCACCGCTGGCGCGGCGACCGGCTATCGCTATCTCTGGACGGCGATCATTACCTATCCAATGCAGGCAGCGATCCAGGGGATGTGCGCGCGCATTGGCCAGGTGAGCGGGAAGGGGCTCGCCGCGACGATCAAGCAGTACTACCCCAAGGGAGTGCTCTATCCCATCGTGCTGCTGCTCATCTTCGCCAACACCTTCAATGTCGGCGCGGACCTCGCCGCCATCGCCGCCGGGATCAATTTGCTCGTGCCGATCCCGATCCTCGCGCTTATCCCACCAATCGCGGTCGGGTTGATCCTGCTCCAGGTGTTCGCCAAGTATCAGATGATCAACCGCGTCTTCAAGTGGCTCTGCCTCGCCCTGCTCGCCTATGTCGCGACGGCGTTCGTCTCGCATGCCAATCTCGGCGATGTCGCCAAAGGCACGCTCATTCCGAAACTGCCGCGCACGAAGGACGACATCACCCTGATGATCGCCATCCTCGGCACGACGATCTCCCCGTATCTCTTCTTCTGGCAGGCGGGGCAGGAGATCGAGGAGCAGAAGGCGGAAGGCAAGACGACCGTCGCCGAGCGGCAGGGGGCCTCCCACCGGGAAATCGCGGACCGCAAACTCGATGTCAACCTCGGCATGCTCGCCTCGAACCTCGTGATGTACTTCATCATCCTGACGACCGCCGCGACGCTCCACGCCTCCGGCAAGACCGACATCGCCACCGCGACGGATGCGGCCTCCGCCCTTCAACCGCTGCTTGGTCGCTTCGCCGAACTGCTCTTCGCCATAGGGATCATTGGCGCGGGGCTGCTTGCCATCCCGGTGCTGACGGGTTCGACCGGCTACACCGTCTCTGAGGCATTCGGCTGGCGGCATGGGCTCGATGAAAAGGTAACGCGGGCGAAGGGCTTCTACGGCATCATCATCGCCAGCACCCTCGCCGGCATGCTCTTCAACTACCTCGGCCTCGATCCGATCAAGGCGCTCGTCTACAGCGCGACCATCAACGGAATCACGTCGCCGCCACTCCTGCTCCTCGTCGTCATGTTGAGCAATCGTCGGTCCGTGATGGGCAAATTCACGAACCGTGTGTGGAGCAACGTTTTCGGCTGGTCGGCATTCATCCTGATGACCGCGGCGACCGTCGCCTATTTCGCGACCCTCTTCATCTAAGGAGACAAACGTACATGGCAGAACAAGAACGACCCACCCCAGATGTCACCTCCGTGACGATTGGCGAAGGCGCGGATGTCTACGGCAGTGATGGCGAGAAGTGGGGACGGGTCGCCGCCGTCGGCGCGAAATACCTGACGATCGTGGAGGGCCTGCTCGGCCAGCGGGAGTATCATGTGCCGGTCAGCCTCGTCGCCTCGGCGGACGCCGACCGCGTCGAACTGACGGTACCGCGGGAAGAAGCGAAAACGCATGCGGTGGATGAGGAGCCAGCGGACGAGCCGATCTACACGCACAGTGAGAAGATTCCCGAACATCACATGGAGACTGCGGCGGTGCCGACACCCGAACAATTGGAGCAGTAATCAGGCGTTCCGGCCCATGGATGGCCACCCTAAGTAGGTAGACAATCATCGTTAGACAGAGATACGCTGATGGCCTCAAAGG
>CALBSO010000127.1 GCA_937968015.1 uncultured Thermomicrobia bacterium | reverse complement strand
CCTTTGAGGCCATCAGCGTATCTCTGTCTAACGATGATTGTCTACCTACTTAGGCGTCGGCGTAGTTGCGGGCGTTGGCGTGGTGCAGAGAGTCCGCGATGGCGGCATTGGCTGTTGGATCGGCGGGTTGCAGCGTCGGGGTCCGGCAACTGGCGGGGGTGATGGTGGGGTCGCGGCTGCGCGCACGATCGTCGGCACAGGTGCGGAAGTCGGCGACGGTCGCGTTCACCATTGCCGCCGGGAGCGGTGCCGCCGCGAGGCGCTGCTGGAGATTGGGCGTGAGATTGGCGCTGACGGCGGGCGCGTGGTGGGCGAGGACGCCGAAGAAGAGGACACCGATGATTGCCACGCCGACCGCACTGGCGATCTGCTGCACCGTCGTCAACACCCCGGCAGCGGATCCGGCGTCCCGATTGTGGACGCCCGCCAGCGAGAGACCAATCAGCGGCGGATTCGTCCACCCGGCGGCGGCCCCTTCGATGAGCATGAACGGGAGCAATTGCATGCCGTGCAGCGTTGTCCCATTACGATGCACGATCGCGCCGATGATCGTCCATGCGATTGCCTTCTGGATGAGCGCGAGCATCACCAGGCGCCCTCCCAGCCTGCGCACAAGTTTCCCGGAGAGCGTTGCGGCGATGAAGAAGCCGACCGGGGCGGGTGCGAAGGTCAACCCGGCGGCGAGCGGCGAGAAATGCAACCCGATTTGGAGATACAAGGCGAGCGTGAAGAACATCGCCGGGTTCGCGACGCCGAAGAGGAAGGTCACGAAGAGCCCTGCCACGAACACGCGCTCGCGAAAGAGGCTGAGGACAACGAGCGGCGCGCCATCTCGCGCCGTCTTCCATCGCTCGAAGCGGATGAAGCCGGCGATGATCGGGACCGATGCGGCGAGGCAGGCCCACGCCCAGGGTGGCCAGCCCGCGTCCCGCCCCTCGACGATGGGGAAGGTCAGCAGGAAGAGCCCGGCGGAGATAATCGCCACGCCGCCGAGGTCGAGTTTGAGCGCGGTGGGCGAGCGGGTCTCCCGAACGAGCGGCCTGGCGGCGATCAGCGCGGCGATGCCGACCGGGATGTTGACGAGGAAGACAATCCGCCAGCCGAGTCCAAACAGATTCGCGCGGATCAGGAACCCGCCCAGCGCCTGCCCGGCCAGCGAAGCGACGCCGATCACCGCGCCGTAGACGCTCAACGCGCTGCTCCGCTCGCTCTCCGGGAAGGTGACCTGGATGATCGAGAGGACTTGCGGGCTCATCAACGCCGCGCCGAACCCCTGTACGAGCCGCGCGCCGACGAGTAACCCTGGCCCCGGCGCGAGGCCACAGAGCGCCGAGGCGAGCGTGAAGCCCGCCATGCCGACCATGAAGAGCCGCTTGCGCCCGTAAATATCTCCGAGCCGCCCGCCCGTGATCAGTGTCACCGCGTAGGCGAGCGCGTACCCGGCGATCACGAACTGGATCTGCGCGAAACTGGCGTGCAGATCGCGCTGCATCGTCGGGATGGCGACATTGACGACAAACTGGTCGAAGATCGCCATAAACGACGCGGCGACCACGACAGCGAGCGCCAGCCACCGCCGGGCATCGAGTTCCGGGGCAGCGGTCGGTTCGGCTGGCGCTATCTGCGTCACGGAGCGAACCCCCTCTCAGTGTCGGTGGCCGGCGCCCTTTAGGCAGATGCAGCCTACGCCACCAATACCATGCGGTAACCGCGATAATCGGAACGCCGCGTGCCGTGTCACATTCCCTTATGGCGCTGATTGCCCCCGGAGATGGCGCGCGTAAGCCGCGACCGCCGCTTCCTGCTCCGCTGTCTCGATGGAGCCGGGACGCCGCGCGCGGACCTCGGCAATTGCCACGGCGGCGGAGTCTCCCTGCCAGACGCGGTAGCAGGCAAGAATCGTCCCTGTCCGCCCCAGCCCCGCGCCGCAATGCACGACGACGGGCGACCCGGCATCGAGAAAGCCGTTGATCGCCGCCACCGTCGCCGCCACCTGCGCGACGGTCGGTGCGGTGAAATCCACAAGGGGGAGATGCATGTCCCGCAATCCGTGACGGACGAGGAGAGCAGCGGGCAGCGGCGCCTCTGTCAGGCTGATGACGGCCCGCACGCCAAGCCGCCGGAGCGCGGCAAGCGTCGCGTCCGCGCGCGGATAGGCCATCCCCGCCAGCCGCCGCTCGATCAGCCAGCTGAAGTTCGGGAGATCGAGCGCGCCCTTGTCGGTATCCAGCGGTTTGCCCCTTCCATTGCGATGGTCGCACCGAGGGATGGCGTGGGTCTTCCTACCCGGTCAGGCCCGACAGATCGAGGCTGGAGAGTGCGCCGTCCGTGAAGCCGATCATTGTCAGCGGCGCGTAGGGGCTGATATGGACGTTGCCGCGATACTCAGCCAATTTCTGCCACGTCAGACCACCATCCCGCGCGACGTAGATGTCGTGCGGACGGCGACTCGTCAGAAAGACGAGCGATGGCGACGTGGGGGAGACTTCGATACGTACCACGCTGTCCGCGTCCGGTTCGGGCGTGTACGGCAGCGCGAGTGGCTGCCATGTGGCGCCGCCATCGCTCGTCACGCTGTAGAGGTAGGGCGTGTCACTGGCGCCCGGCACGCCGCGCAGATTGAGCCGGAGAATACCGGCGGTCGTGGCGACGAGATCAACACCAAGTCCGAGACCCCGCAGTCCGATTAACTGGAAGGTGCGCCCTCCATCCGTGGAGAGCGAGACGTCGCTATGGACGCCCGAGCCGGGATAGCCGGGCCGTGTGCTGAAGGTGAGCGCGGTCGTCGGGGCGGATTGCCCGTGCACGGCGGCAATGCCGCTGCTCGGCCAATCGGTGAAGCCACTCAGGCCGATCTGCTGCACGGAGCGCTGCTCCCACATCGCCCCCGCATCGGCCGAGAAGAGCGTGAGACGAACAGAGGTCTCCGTGTCCAGCACTCGCTCCTCAACGAGCGCATAGACGGAGCGGGCATCGCGCTCGACGACCGCGATCGCGCGGATGCGGCCACCGAACTGGCTGCCCTGCTCCGTCCAGGTCGCTCCACTGTCCATGCTCACCCAGAGGTGTCCGGGATTGACGAGCGTCTGCGCGGGATACGCGCCGTAGTCCGGCGGGGAGAGGGAGTAGAGCAGCGATGAACCATCGGCGGCGAGATCGGTGGGAAAATGGGCGATCGTCGTGCCGGATGGCGCATCGAGGCCGAACTGAAAGGCCGTACCATCCGGGTTGCGGGCGAAGAGCCAGCCGGTCTGCTCGCTGCATGCCTCAAATGTCCGGGACTGCACCGCGCTCTTCTCGCCCGTTGCCCAGTTGTATGCGACGGTGCCACTTCGTTGGCCGAGCGGGCCATCAAGCGTGAGGAGAACGTTCGGGTGCGTCGCGTCGAAGCAGAGCGAGAATGTGTCCGTGAGATGGATGCCGGTCTCTTGCCATATCGGTGCGTCATCGGCGGCGACAGCGGCAGGACACAGCGCAATGAGCAGGATGATCGGAAGCAGGAATTTCCATACCGGGCAGCCATTCTTCCACCGCATCATCGCCTCCGGTTTCGAACGACGAACGACGAACGACGAACGCACTGTTACCCCCAGACGTCGTCGCGGTCGTCGGGGGTGCGGTCGCCGGGTACGATGACGAGGTCCTCGCCGGTCAGGAAGGCGCGTCGGTAGGTGGCGAGCGCCTGGCGTACTTCACCGACATGCCGGATACCCTCGGCGGAGAGGCCGGTGAGGAAGTCCGTACGCCGATCGAGTTCTTCGCGGCATTCGTCCGCGGTCATGCCGAGACGGGGGCCGAGGAAGTCCGCGACGTCCAGATGCGCGTGCGTGTCCGTCAGGGGGTCCCAGCGCATCGCGGGGAGGATGCGCGGCATGGCAGCATTTCCGTCCGGTTCGAGGTAGTGCATCGTCGCCATGCGGCGGTGCATGCGGCCACCGATGCGGATCAGCCGGAGGATGATGACGAGGGTCATCTGGCCCAGTTGGCGCGCGGGCACACCGACATCGTCCCGCAGTTGCTCCAGCACCCCCTCCACCGTGTCATCGTGCATCGCGGTGAGGACGGTGTATCCCTTCTCCATCAGATCGAAGCAGCGGCGGATATTCGGCCCCCACATATACGATGCGAGATGGTCCGACCACTCGTTGATGGCGATCACTGTCTCGTCGGGCGCAAGCCTTTCGTCTTTCGTGAATGCCCAGTCCTCGTACCAGCCGTGCGGGAAGTAGATCCAGTGTTCCTCCGGCACGAAATCGAGCATCGCCGTCAGCGTCGTCGTCTTACCCGCGTCCTGCATCGGGTCCGCCGCGATCAGGACGGAGCCGCGCCGTTCCACCGTCAGCCAGCAGGTGGCGAGGAGGCGCGCGTCCATGCTGCCGGAATCGAGGATCTGGACGACGGACATCGGCGTCGGCGGGTGCCACTTGCCACCCCACCAGCCATATGCGTTGTTGTACGTGGGCATGTGCGAAGGTCCCTCCACTGGCCTGGATCGTGGGTTGCAGCGGCTCGATTGTATCATGCGCTCCCGCAACGGAGAGCGATCACCCAGCCGCACCGGGATGAACCGGCGAGCGCATGCGCAACGTGCTACGTGCAATAGGGCAATCGAGACATTCGCTACCCGAACGTCATGAAAGTTTTACAACGTGAGGTTGACAAAAGGATTTGTAAAGGGTACGCTAAGAGCGTCACCGGTGAATCGCCTTTGCTGATGCTACGATCTCCGGCGCCACTGATTCGCGCGCCGCAACGACGCGGCCACGCAGGAATGAAGGAAATGCGATGACATTCGCGACAACGACACTCCTCGGCACGATTGCCGGCCTGACGATCTTCATCGGGTTGCCCGTTGCGCGCCTGAAAAATCTCTCGCGCCGCTGGCAAGCATTGCTCAACGCGACCGCCATCGGCATCCTCGTTTTTCTCCTCTGGGATGTCATCACCAAGGCAACCGAACCGATCAACACGGCGCTTGACGCGGCAAAAGCGGGCAATGGGGGGACGTTTATCCTGCTGCTCTTCCTCTTTGTCGGCGGGTTCGGCATCGGGCTACTCAGCCTCGTCTATTTCGAGCGGCAATTCATTCGCCCCGCGGTGGCGGAGGCCCGGCTCCCGGGCGTGACGCCGACGCAGTTGGCTTTGATGATCGCCATCGGCATCGGCGTCCATAACTTCGCGGAGGGGCTGGCCATCGGGCAGGCGTCCCGCTCCAACGCCATCGGACTCGCGACGATCCTGATTATCGGGTTCGGGCTGCACAACGCGACGGAAGGGTTCGGCATCGCCGCACCACTGACCGCCGCAGGCACGCGGCCCGGTTGGGGATTCCTGGCGCTCGCCGGATTGATCGGCGGAGGCCCGACCTTCGCGGGCACGATGCTTGGCTACAGCGTGAAGTCCGACGCGATCTTCGTGCTCTGTCTCGCCCTCGCCGCCGGGTCCATCTTCTATGTGATCGCGGAGTTGCTCAATGTCGGTCGCCGCTTCCAGTTGCGTGAACTGGCGATGTGGGGTGTGCTCCTCGGGTTCTTCGCCGCGTATGGCACCGATCTCATCCTCACCTGGGGCGGCGCCTGAACGCGGCAGGGCACCTTGACAAACTGCCCGCCGCCCCCTAGTATCGTCTCCAATACGACGTTGAACCGGACGAGTAACCGTCCTGGCGCGGCACACAGCGATCCCGATGGTTGGTGTGAATCGGGAAGCCGGCGCAGACGAGTGAATGGACCGGGGAGTCGCCCCCCGAAACGCCGCAATGCGGAGTAGTCGGAATCGGAATCGGGGCCGGAGCAGCGCCACCGTTACCACGGCGCAGGGTATCGGAAGCAATCGCTTCCCGTACTGACGAGTGGGGTTGATCCTCTAGCCGGATCAATCCAATCGGGGTGGCACCACGGAGCGTCTTGAACGCCTTCGTCCCTTTCAGGGATGAGGGTGTTTTTATTTGCCCGTGGGGCAGCCCAAAGGAGCGGGGATTTTATGGTACTGACAACGAAGCAGACAGCAGGTCATCGGGGCGGTGCTCGAACTGCCCTCCCGCAGCCATCAACGCATCGCGTATTGCCCACGTTGGATGAGGTACGCGCGCTGGCGGGCGAAGGGAATCTCGTTCCGATCTACCGCGAGATCATGGCGGATTTGGAGACGCCCGTCACGGCGTACCTCAAAGTCGCGCAGGGGCCGTATTCGTTCCTCCTGGAGAGCGTCGAGGGTGGCGAACGGCTGGCGCGCTATTCGTTCATCGGCAGTGATCCGTATCTCGTTGTCCGGCTCAGGGGCGGCGTCCTGACTGCCACACACCAGCGGGGCGATAAGCAGGTCTTCCCCTTCACCGATCCTTTGGAAGCGTTGCAGGGCTTCCTCACGCCGTACACGCCTATCCGCACACCGGGGATGGACCTGCCGCGCTTCCTCGGCGGCGCGGTCGGCTACCTCGGCTACGAGTGCATCCGCTACTTCGAGCCGCGCGTGCCGATGGCCGCCGCGGACGTCCTGCATTTGCCGGACGCCGTCTTCATGCTCACGGACACGCTCCTCGTCTTCGATCATCTGCGCCGCCGGATGAAGGTCGTCTCGCATGTGCATACGGACACCGGCGATCTCGCGGCGGCGTACGATGAGGCGGTGGAGCGCATCAACCGGCTCGTCGGCAAGTTGCGGAACGGCATCGTCACCCCGCCGCGTGGCAGCGGTGAGAAAGCCGAGACCGGGCCGGTCGGCAACTTCAGCCGCGCGGAATACGAGACGGTGGTGGAGCAGGCGAAGGAGTACATCGCTGCGGGGGACATCATCCAGATCGTGCCGTCGCAGCGGTTGACCGTGCCGACGAGCGCCGCGCCCTTCACGATCTACCGCGCGCTCCGGGCGATCAACCCCTCGCCGTACATGGTCTACTTCGACCTTGATGGCTTCCAGATCGTCGCGTCGTCGCCCGAATCGCTCGTCCGCAATGAGGGCGGCACGATCACGACGCATCCGCTCGCCGGGACGCGGCCACGCGGCAAGACGGAAGAGGACGACCGCGCGCTGGCCGAGGAACTTTCCACCGACGAGAAGGAGCGCGCCGAACACATCATGCTCGTGGACCTCGGGCGCAACGACATCGGGCGGATCGCCGTGCCGGGCACGGTGCGCGTCCCCTCGCTGATGCAAGTCGAGCGGTACAGCCACGTCATGCACCTCTGTTCCGAAGTGGAGGGGCGGCTGAAGCCGGAATATACGAGCCTCGACGCCCTGCGCGCCTGTTTCCCGATGGGCACGGCGTCCGGCGCGCCGAAAATCCGGGCGATGGAGATCATCGCGGAGTTGGAGCGCGAGCGGCGCGGGCCGTACGCGGGCGCGCTCGGTTATGTCGGCTACGACGGCAACATGGACTTCGCCCTCGCCCTGCGGACGATGCCCGTCAAGGACGGTATCGCCTACCCACAGGCGGGCGGCGGCGTCGTTGCGGACAGCAGCCCCGAGGCGGAATACCACGAGTGCCATCACAAAATGGGTGCGCTTCTCCGCGCCATCGAGATGGCGGAAGCGATGGAAGATGAAGAGCAATGAGTAACAAGCAATGAGCCATGAGGGGAGGTGTTCCCACTCGTTGCTGAAGCGACTGAAAGGAGCGGCGCATGATTGTCCTGATTGATAACTACGACTCATTTACGTACAACCTCTACCAATATCTCTGCGAACTCGGCGCGGAGGTGCAGGTGGTGCGGAACGATGCGGCGACGGTGGCGGAGATCGTGGCGATGGCGCCGGAGCGGGTCGTGCTTTCACCGGGGCCGTGTACGCCGAATGAGGCGGGGGTTTGCGTGCCGCTGATCCATGCGCTCGCGGGCAACGTGCCGATCCTCGGCGTCTGCCTCGGCCATCAGGCAATCGGCGCGGCATATGGCGGCGCAGTCGTGCGCGCGCCGAACCTGATGCACGGTAAGGTGAGCGCGGTGCATCATACCGGGCAGGGCGTCTTCCGGGGCCTGCCCTCGCCCTTCACGGCGATCCGCTACCACTCGCTCGTCGTCGCGCGGGAGACGCTACCCGACGTACTGGAAGTGACGGCAGAGACGGCAGACGGCCTCGTGATGGGGTTCCGTCATCGGGAAATCCCCAGCCTCGAAGGCGTCCAGTTCCACCCGGAAAGCATCCTCACCGAGCATGGGCATCAGTTGCTGAGGAATTTTCTCGGCGGCCCTCACTCCCCAGCCTCATGGACATTCAACGGTGTAGCTGATGGCGCGGAGGCGCTGGCGCATGCCTATTGAGAGGCGATCGGGGATTGGGCATGCTGCCCGAAGCGAGTCATCCCTTCCCGAAATGGGAAGGGGCAAGGGGGTAGGTCAATGAGCAGTAATGCACCGGAACCGGGGATCCGCGACGCGATTGCGCGGGTGGTGGAGGGGCAAATCCTCACCCGGCCCGAGGCGGCGCATGTGATGGACCAGATCATGGCGGGGGAGGCGACACCCGCGCAGATCGGCGCGTTCCTCACGGCGCTGCGGATTCGGGGCGAGACGGAGGGCGAGATCGCCGGGTTCGCCGAGACGATGCGCCGCCATGCCCGCCGCGTGACGCTCGACGAGGGGATCCCCGTCGTTGATGTCGTCGGCACCGGCGGTGATGGCAGCGGCACCTTCAATATCAGCACGACCGCCGCCTTCGTCGTGGCGGGGGCAGGCGTCGCGGTGGCGAAGCACGGCAACCGCGCAATGACCTCCCGCTGCGGCAGCGCGGATGTGCTGGAAGGGTTGGGCGTCGTCATCGAGCAGACGCCGGAGCAAGTGGCGCGCTGCGTGCGTGAAGCCGGGTTCGGCTTCATGTTCGCGCAAGCGTTCCATCCGGCGATGAAGCATGCCGGGCCGGTGCGGCGCGACATCGGCATCCGCACCGTCTTCAACCTGCTTGGCCCGCTGACCAATCCGGCGCGCGCCCCGTACGAACTGATGGGTGTCGGCGACGCGGCGCTTGCCGCAAAACTGGCGCGCGTCTTTGCGCTCCTTGGCGTCGAGCATGCGCTCGTCGTGCATGGGCAGGAGGGGCTGGATGAGATCAGCATTTCCGGTCCGACGACGATCCACGAAGTGCATGTGGATCGCGACGTGATGACGTACGAGATCACCCCGGAGCAATTCGGCTTTGCCCGCGCGACACCGATGGCGGTGCGCGGCGGCAGCGTGGCGGAGAATGTGGTCATCACGCGGCGGGTGCTGGCGGGCGAATCGGGCCCGACGCGCGATGTCGTTCTGCTGAACGCGGCTGCTGCGCTCGTCGCCGCCGATGCCGTGCCGGACATCGCATCGGGTATCATGCGGGCGGCGGAGAGTATTGATACTGGCCGCGCGCAGGCGGCGATGGAGACTTTCATCGCGCTCACACAGCAGTTCGCGGCGCGGGAACTGGTGACGACCTAACCCCCCGCCCCCTTTCCGAAAAGGAAGAGGGGAACAATACGGGGCAAGGCACGATGTTTGAAGCGAGTTCCCCTTCCCGAAACGGGAAGGGGGTCAGGGGGTAGGAATGACCGCAACACACCAGGCGATGCAACCGATCACGGGCGCCATTGTCAAGCCGCGCGTCTTCAGCGGCATTCAACCGAGCGGGCAGTTGCATATCGGTAACTACCTCGGGGCGATCCGGCGGTGGGTCGAGAAGCAGGACGAATGGGACAATATCTACTGCATCGTGGACCTCCACGCGATTACCGTCCCGCAGGAGCCGGACGCATTGCGCGCCGCGACGCGCGAACTCGCCGCAGTCTTCCTCGCCGCCGGGCTTGACCCGTCGCGGTGCGCGCTCTTCGCGCAGAGCCACGTCACGGCGCACGCGGAACTGGCGTGGCTCTTCAACTGCGTGACGCCGCTCGGTTGGCTGGAGCGGATGACGCAGTACAAGGATAAAGCGGGCGACCAGCGCGAGCGTTCCTCGCTCGGCCTCCTGGCGTACCCGACATTGATGGCGGCGGACATCCTGCTCTACCACACGAATGGTGTCCCGGTGGGCGACGACCAAAAGCAGCACGTCGAACTGACGCGCGACATCGCGGAGCGGTTCAACCGTCTCTATGGCGAGACGTTCACCGTGCCGGAACCGTGGATCGGTGAGGCGGCAGCGCGCGTGATGGGTCTCGATGAGCCGACGAAGAAGATGAGCAAGAGCGCGACAGGCCGCTATCACGCCGTCTTCCTCACCGACACGCCGGAGATGATCTGGGACAAGGTGAAGCGGGCGACGACCGACAGCGTCGGCACGGTCGTCTTCGATGAAAGCCGTTCCGGCATCTTCAACCTGCTCTCGATCTATCAGGCGTTCACCGGCGAATCGCGCGAGACGATCGAGGCACGTTTCGCGGGGCAAGGATACGGCGCGTTCAAGCGGGCGCTGGCCGACGTGATGATCGGTGAATTGGAGCCGTTGCAGAAGCGATACGCCGACATTACGGCGGATCCCGGCTACGTGGACCGCATCCTCAAGGAAGGCGCGGATCGTGTCCGCCCCGTCGCCGAGGAGACGCTGACGAATGCGAAGCGGGGCATGGGGCTGCTCTGAGAAGTAACGAGTAACGGGAAGGCACGATCCTCTCGTTACTCGTTACTCGTTACTCGCTACTCGTTACTCGCTGGTGCCTGTCCGCTTCGGTGTCCGGCAGGCGGGTTTCGCGCCACTCTTCGATCCGCACGACGCGGTCCGTGCCCATCACGACGACGCGGTCACATTTCGATACCGTCATGTGCGGTGTGAGGGTAAGCCAGTCGGGGTCGGGGGTTTCGCCGCGCGCCCAGGCGATCAGCGCCGCCGGGAGGTTCGCCCCCGCCGCATGCGCGAAGGGATAGCCGCCGCCGAAGCGTGGGTTCATCTCCAGCACCGCGCACCGCTCGCCCGAGACGAAGACATCGCAATCGAGATTGCCGATGTGGCCGAGCGCGCCGCTCAACGTCTCACCTAGCCGTTCAAGCCCCGCGTGGCAGACGGTAATCGCGCGATCCGTCTCGCCGGAGCGCATGACGAGTTTGCGCTTGGCGAGGGTAGTCGCGTACCGCCCTTCGAGATCGTTGATCACATCGAGGCCGTATTCATCGCCGTCCAGCCGCTCCTGAATGAGGATGGACTGATCGGCGAGCAGTCCGTACCGTTTCGTCGCCAGTGCGTAGACGAGACGAAGTTCCTCATCGTCCCGCACATGTTCGATGCCGGACGAACTGCTGCCCCAGCGTGGTTTGACGACGAGCGGGAAGACGATTTCACCTGCGGCGAGGGCGCCATGTGCGGCGTCGAGCGAGCGGTAGGTACGTGCGGTCGGGATGCCGTTCGCTTGCAGGAAGGTGAAGGCCCGCCACTTGTCGTAGCAGGTTTCGATGACGGTCGGGGAGGAGACGACCGGGAAGACGCCGATCTCCCGGAAGCGGTCGTGCTGCCGCGCGATCAGCGGCAGTTCGTGATCGTTGAGCGAGATCAGCAGATCAACGCGCCGTTCCTGGCAGATGGCGAGCAGCCGGTCCAGATATGCCGGATCGCTCAGGAGGGGCAGGATGAACGCCTCGTCCGCCTCTCGCAGCGCGGGCGCGTGCGCGCAGGCATCCGCCGCGAACACGCGCCCATCCGGGCCGAGCGCCTCGCGAAAGAACTGAATGAGATAATTGCGGCGACCCGCACAGGTCAGCAAAACATTCACGCACTTCTCCGGTCTTTACGGAACTGCCAATCCTGCCCAATTGGCGGTTTTATGCATTATGCCGCGGTCACGCGGCGGTCATGACGCTCGACGCTGAGATCTGGCTCGTTCATTGCGGTATCCACCTGGACATTGGCCCGACGCAGGACTTTCCCCACCGTCATGCCGAGGATCTTCAAGTCCAGCACGAGCGAGCAATGCTCGACGTACCAGACATCGCAGGCCAGCCGCTGGTCCCATGGCAGGTCATTGCGCCCGTTGACCTGTGCCCAGCCAGTGATGCCGGGCCGTACGGCGCAGCGTATCCGCTCCCGCTGGGTGTAGTAGGGTAGGTATTTCGTCACCAGCGGGCGTGGGCCTACCAGGCTCATTTCGCCTTTGACGACGTTCAACAGCCCCGGCAACTCGTCAAGGCTCGTGGCGCGGAGGAAGCGGCCCAACGCGGTGAGCCGGTCGCGATCCGGGAGCGGCTGCCCCACCGCGTCGTATGCTTCCTTCATGGTGCGAAACTTATAGACCGGGAATGGCTGCTCGTCCAGCCCTGGCCGGGCTTGGCTGAAGAGGACTGGGCGGCCCATCCGCCGCGCGACGAGTACGGCGACAACCGCCATCACCGGTGACAGCGCGATCAACGCGGGCACGGTGATGACAAGATCAAGCAGGCGTTTTCCCCGATATCCCACCATGGGTTCCTCCAATCAGGCTTCGGTCGTGAGGAGGGGCGATACCATGGCGCGATGTGGAATGGCAGCACGGACGGCGTGCGTGAGGCCGCGCGCGGCGTAGCCGGTGCCCGCGACGAAGCGCATCAGCGGGCCGAAACTCTCCGCCGCCGGTGCGCCGAGGAAGTGCAGCCCTCGCACCGAGGACTCAAACCCGGCGGTCAGCCGTGGGTAGCCCGCGATCCGGTCCAGTCCGCGGAGCAGTTCCGGCGTCAGGAAGGGATAGCGGGCGACGTCCACCGCGTAGCCGGTAGCGAGGAGCGCGTGGTCCACCATGCGGACTGAGCCATCGCTGAGGGCGAGGCGCAGGCGCTCGCCGCAACCGACTTTCGCGGCGACGACCGACATGCCCGTCGTGATCGGTACATCTCTCAGGCGGGGCCGCAGCCAGCCCGATCCGGCCGGGCGGATGGCGCGGCGGGCGGCACGGTCTTGCAGAGCGCGCGTCGGGATCATCTTAAAGAGCGCGGGCTTGTCCACGAGGTAGTTAAGTCCCGGCGGCCCGACATCCGAGGGTGGATAGAGGAACGGCTTCAAGGGATTTCTGTCGCTGTGCAGCGCCGCGTGCAGTTTCGAGCCGGAGCCGTAACGCAGCCAGTGGATGGTCGCCGCTCGGGCGAGTATCTCGACATGCGCCCCGGCCTCGTGCAGCAGCGCGGCGGATTCGAGCGCGCTCTGCCCGCCGCCGATCACGGCGACATGCCGCCCGGCGAACGCGGCGAGATCGCTGCATTCCGAGGTATGCGATGCCAGTGCCGGGGCAATGTCGGCGAAGGGTTCGGGCCGCCGGGCAAAGGCCGCGATCCCCGTCGCGACGACGACCCGCCCGGCGCGGATGGACTCGCCATCCTCCATCACCAGCCGGAACGCGTGCCCATCCAATTCGATGCGCGCGACGTGGCGCGCCTCCAGATCGGGCGCGACCTGCTGCCCGAACCATTGGCCGTAGGCGACAAAGCGATCCAACGGCACCGGTCGCGGCACCACCTCACGTGAGGCGGTCTCGTAGGCATCGAGCGTCAAGTCGTGGTCGGGGTCGGCGATATGCGAGGCTTCCCAATAGGAGCGCAGAAGCATCCCAGCGGGCATCTGACGCTCCCAGAAAACCATTGGGTCGCCGAAGATGCGCGTCTCCACGCCCGCCGCTCGCAAGTGCGCCGCCGCCGCCAATCCATACGGGCCCGCGCCGATGATTACTACCGGATCCGTCACTGCCATGCCCAACTACCCTCCCTCGAATTCATTTTCAAGGCCGACGCCGCGAGACTGAGCAGCACTGATGCCGCGCGATGCCTCCCAATCCTATGAACGCATTATCAGTCCAATTTGTTACTCCAATCTGTTTCTTCACGGGAGTTGCCTGATAATTCAGTCATAAACAACGAGCAATGAGCAGCGAGCAGCGAATAACGGGAGAATGCGCCGTCAACCCCTCATTTCCTTGTTCCTTGCTCCTTGCTCCTTGCTACTCGTTACCTATCGCGGTACACTACCCGGACGGGGAATACGCACCCCGTTCGTAGTATGCGCGACGAAATGAAGGTGCCGCTCGATGGCAGCAAAAACGACGAAGGGCAAAGGCGCGGCAGCGTCCTTGGGGCAGCAAGTCTCGGTGGAGACGCTGAATCGCATCGCTCAGGAGATCGCGGCACACCGCCGCCCAATGACGCTCGCAGAATTGCTTGAATTCAGCAACGAATGATGAGCGATGAGCGATGAGCGGCGATTGATCCCTCATTGCTCATCGCTCGTTGCTCATTGCTCCATTGATGGAGGAATACATGGCACAGGTGGTGGATGCGCCGACGCTGGCTGGCAGCGCGGCGGAGAAGGCGCTCGCGCGGGAAATCTTGCTCGTGATGCAGTCGCAGGGACGCTTCTTCGGGACGGGTCTGGCGATCCGGCAGCCAGTCGCGGCGCTGGCGGAATACGCGACGGCGCGCAAACTCGTCAAGAAGGACGCGGCAAAGGCGGTCGAGGCGGCGGTGCGCGCGAACCCAACCGTCTTCGCGCTCGAAGACGAGGGGGAAGGCCTCACGGTCGTCACGACGCGCGACGGCATCGCGCCCGCCGTGCGCGCGGAGGACATGTCCCATTCCTTCCTGCACCGGCTGACGGAGCCCGTCGCCGCACCGCCTCCAGAGCCGAAGGTGCGCCCGGAACGCCCCCTCATCAACACGAACTGGTACAACGAGATCGTTGTCCCGGCGGGCGCGGAGGACGAAGAAGAGGATGAGGAGGAGGCCGCCCCGTCCATCTTTGCGGAGTTGGCCGTGGCGCATCAGGAGACGGTGGGCGAAGCGCCGCTCGATAGCGCCGTCGCGCCCGCCGAGCACGAGGCGGAGGTCGCCGCCGAACTCGATGAGGTTGTCGAGGCCGCGACCGATGCGTCCACCCCCGCCGGTGCGCTGGAAATGGCGCTGGCGAGTGATCCGCGCTTCGTCTCCTTTGGGCCGGAATACTTCCTGCGCGACATGCTTGAATCGTATGGCCGCAACGACACGCGCCGCATCAGCGACTACATCAAGGAGCGCGGCGAACCGCTCTCCGATGTGGACGTGCTGCTCGATGTCTACGGCAAGCGGCGCACGGACACTGATTTTCAGGTGGCCTGCTTCTCGCTGAACGCGCACCTCGCGACGGAAAAGGATTTCGAGTTCGTTGGCACCACCGAGCGCCGCTTGTGGAGCGTCGAGGGGTTACCAACCATCGGCTCCGAGAAGCGCAAGGCGGCCGACCTCGGACAGGATTATCGGGTGCTTCTCGACTACCCGACGCCGATGGACGAAGGATTCTCCGAGGCGGAGGAGTACGTCGAGCACATTCTCACCTACTTCGAGTACGAGTACGGCGTCCTGCCGCTCGATGGGGACCTGGCGCGCTTCTTCCCGCAGGCATATCTGCGTGGGCAACGGTCTGCGGTCGTGACCTTCGAAGCGCCGCAGCACTACCTAACCTTCAATGTCGAGATCCGTTTCCCGACCGGCAACCGGGGCGGCTTCCTCAGTGGCTTTAGTACCTTCTTCCACGAGAATCTCGTCCCCGGCGCGCTCTTCACGATCGAGCGCGGTGACACGGCGGGGACCTACCGGATTCAATATCTCCAGGTGAGCGCGCAGGAACGGAAACTGTTGCAGGTGGACGAGAAGAAAGGAAAGTTTACCTTCAAGCCTGTTACCTTCTACTGCGCCACGCGGGATCAAATGCTGCTCAGCGAGCACCGGCTGCCCCGCCTCGCGCAGATGAAGCCGCTTGACGCGCGCGACCGCCGCGTGCTCGTGAAGGTCATCGCGGCTGCCTTCGAGCGCGGTGGCGAGAATGTCGGGGAGGCGAGCGCACCGCGCTACCTCGCGGAGTTCGACGACCTTTTCGCCCTCGCCAACATCGAACGTCCGACTTCCACGGAAGCCCTCCGCGCCATCCTCACCTCCGGCGCCAACGGCTTCGAGGAGGAGGATGGCCTCTATTATTACTCGCCTTCGGCATAACGAGGACTGAGGACTGAGGACTGAGAAGGGACAATCCCCCACTCAGTCCTCAGTCCTCAGTTCTTCGAGGGAACCTCGGACATGGATGACAAAGAGCGGGACGCGCGGATTGACGCGGATGTCGCGTTCCTCGAAGAACTGGAAGCATTGGAGGCGGGCGACCTCGAAGACGAACCGCTCGACCTCGACGCGGACGTGGCAGCGGAACCGGCGGATGAGCCGCGGGGCGACATCGCCGCCCGGCTGCGCGACCCGGATTTGAAGTTCGGCTCGCTCCGCTTCCTTTCCGGCCTGACGCGCGGCGAATCGGGCGCGGTGAGGGAGACATGGCCGACGCTGCCCGTCGAACGGCGGCGGCGGCTCGTGCGGGCGATGGACGATCTGGCGGAACTGACCGTCGAATTGGACTTTGCCCGCGTGCTGCGGATCGCGATGCGCGACACCGACGCCGAGGTGCGGATGCGCGCCATCGGGGCGCTCTGGGAGTACGAGTCGCCCGATTTCCTCGTTGCCCTGCTCGATCTATTGCATGCCGACCCATCCGCCGAGGTGCGGCAGGCGGCGGCGAAGGCGCTTGGCCTCTTCGCCGTGCGCGCCGTGGTCGGCAACCTGACGGAACCGCTCACCATCCGGCTGCACGATGACTTGCTGGCGACCGCGCAGGACATGCGCGAGCCGATTGAGGTGCGCCGCCCGGCGATAGAGTCACTCGGCCCATTCAATGATGAGCCGGTCGCCACGCTGATTACGGAACTCTACCACCGGGGCGATCGGGAAGACCGCGTGAGCGCCCTGCACGCGATGGGCCGCAGTTACAACCCGCGCTGGTCCGCCACGCTGATGGACGAGATCGAGGCGGAGGAGAGCGACGTCCGCTTCGAGGCGGTGCGTGCCCTCGGCGAACTCGGACACGCCGAGGCGGTACCCGAACTGATCGGCCGCCTTGAAGACGAAGACCGTGCCGTGCGGCTCGCCGCCATCATCGCCCTCGGCCAGATCGGTAGCCGCAGCGCGACCAACGCCCTGCGCGAGCACCGCGCCGACGAGGAGGACGAGGAATGGACGGACGCCATTGACGCCGCCCTCGCCGAAGCCGCTTACAGCGATCAACCACTCTTCCCGCTGTAGGAGCGATTCACGAATCGCTCTCGTGAACCGCCCTCCCGACCCCCCGCACGCCCCATGTCATCGGCCTTTGACCAATTTTCGTCAGTTTCGCGTTTTCGCGCATCCACGGACGAGTTCGTACGTTTTGTAAAGTGCGAGAGAGACGTACAACGCGGATGCGCGTCCTCTGCGGGGACCTAAGCACTGGGTGCGGAGAAGAAGGGGTTTAGCGCGGAGGACGGGGATGGAGGAGTCGGTAGATCGGTATCTCATAGCGCTCGGTGCGGAAAAGCACTGCTCGCCGCATACGGTGATGGCATATCGGAATGACCTCATGCAACTGGCTGCCCATCTCACACATGAAGGCGTGACGGCATGGCGCGTCGTGTTGCCCGAGCAGGTGACGGACTATCTCCTGTCGCTGCGCGAGCGGCAATACGCGAGCAGCACGATTGCGCGGAAGACGGCGGCGGCCAAATCGTTTTTCCAGTACCTGAAGCAGGTCGGTGAGATCGAGGCCGATGTCGCGCTCCATCTCTTCGCGCCGCGCGTGGATCGCTACATCCCGCACGCGATCACCACCGACGAAGTGGCGCGCCTGCTCGCGGCCCCGACGCGCATCAAGACGCCGGAGAGCCTGCGCGACGCGGCGATGCTCCAACTCCTCTATGCGACGGGGATGCGCGTCTCGGAGTTGGTCGCGCTCGATCAGAGCGACCTCGATCTCGCGCGGGGGGCCATCCGCTGTGAGGGGCGCGCGTCTCGGGAACGGCTCGTGGCACTCACGCCGACGGCACACGACGCGCTGCATCGCTACCTCACGACCAGCCGCCCGATCATCGCCCGTGCGCACGGTGCGGACAAGGAAGCACTCTTCCTCAACCATCGCGGCCAGCGGCTGACGCGCCAGGGCTTCTGGCTGCTCCTCAAGGGGTACGCGCAGTCCGCGTCGGTACGTAATGTCACACCGCATACCCTCCGCCACACCTTCGCCGCGCACGCGCTGACGACGGGCCACCATCTGCGCGAGGTGCAGACGATGCTCGGCCATGTGAGCATTTCCACCACGCAGGTCTATCAGCGGATGCGCCCTGTCCCGACGGCGCCGGTCTCTCCCGGCGCGCTGCCCGCCATCGCTGTGGTAAAAATGCTGGGCGGTGGACCGTCGGCGACCCCGCTCCCGCTGGTGACGGCGGGCGGGGTCGCCGCGATGGCGCCGGTCGGTGGCGATGGCGTCGAGGTGGTGGCGCAGGAGGATTAGTCCTTGATCGCGACGAAAATCGCGCGTATGCCGCCCCGCGTTGAGCCGCAGGGGCGGCTTTTTCAGGACTGAGGACTGAGTGAGACAGCCCACATCCCGTTCTCAGTCCTCCCATTGCGAGAGGAACGAGCGATGACCCATACCGGCATACGACTGGAATCTATGGAACCGATTGTCTCGCTCGCCAAGCGGCGGGGGATCATCTTTCAGGGGAGCGACATCTACGGTGGCTTCGGCAACGCGTGGGATTACGGGCCGCTCGGTGTCTTGATCGAGAATAATGTCAAAGCGGCGTGGTGGAAGGCGATGGTCCAGTTGCGCGACGATATGGTCGGGCTGGATGCCGCGATCCTCATGTCGCCCCAGGTCTGGGAGGCATCCGGCCACGTCGGCCACTTCACGGACCCACTCGTGGATTGCATGACCTGCAAACTCCGCTACCGCGCCGACCACGCGGAGTTGACGCCCTGCGGCAACCCGGAATGGCGGAAGGACAACCTGACGGCGGCGACTTGCCCCGGCGTCAAGACCGAAGCGCGGCAGTTCAACATGATGTTCAAGACCTTCGTCGGGCCGCTGGAGGAGAGCGCCGCCGTTGCCTATCTGCGGCCGGAGACGGCGCAGGGCATCTTCGTCAACTTCCCGAACGTGCTGGGAACGAGCAGGAAAAAACTGCCCTTCGGCATTGCCCAGATTGGCAAGAGTTTCCGCAACGAGATCACGCCCGGCAACTTCATCTTCCGCACGCGCGAGTTCGAGCAGATGGAGATGGAGTATTTCGTCACGCCCGGCACGGAGCGCGCGTGGCATCAATACTGGGGCGACCAGCGCATCAACTGGTTCAAAAACCTCGGGGTCCGCGACGAGAACATCCGCATCCGCGATCTGCCGCCGGAAGATCTCGCGCACTACTCGCGGGGGACGAAAGAGATCGAGTATCTCTGGCCGGGCGGTCTTGGCTGGGCGGAACTGGAAGGCGTCGCCAGTCGCGGCGATTATGACCTCACGCGTCATCAGGAGGCGAGCGGGCGCGACATGACCTTCTTCGACGAGGAGAGGAAGGAGCGGTATCTGCCGTACGTCATCGAACCGGCGGTCGGCGTCGGGCGGGCGGTGCTCGTCTTCCTCCTCGATGCCTACGACGAGGAGCAGACAGTAGATGTGAACGGCAAGCCGGACACGCGCGTCGTCCTGCGGCTCCATCCAGCCATCGCGCCGATCAAGGTCGCGGTGCTGCCCTTGTCCAAAAAGGAACCGCTCGGCGAGCTGGCGCGCGAGGTCGCCGCGTCGCTCCGCCCGCACCTGATGATCCAATACGACGATACGCAGGCAATCGGGAGGCGCTACCGGCGGCAGGACGAGATCGGCACGCCGCTCTGTGTGACGGTGGACTTCGATAGCATTGAGGACCGCGCCGTCACGATCCGCGCGCGTGACAGCATGGCCCAGGAGCGCGTGCCGATCGCGGAATTGCTGCCGCGTTTGCGCGAAAAACTCGGTCTTGAGCGCAGTCTCCGTAATGAATGAGCCTCTGTTCCCCGGTGGTGGCGGGCTTCAGGTTGCCAGGTTCTGTGGCAGGTTGAAATCCGCCACCACAACTCCATCGGCTCAATCGCACTGAAATCCGCTCGAACCGACTCTTGGGCGTACCCCCGCACATCCGTGCTGGTATTTCGCGTGATGTCGGTGTAGAATGGGAAGCGGAGCCAGAACAGCGTCATGCACCCTTGGTATCATGGCGTGCCCGGTGCAATGACGGGTACGCGTAACGCGTCGGCTTCTCCCCGCCGCGACCCCCGATTCACGCCGTAGTGCGGCGCTGGTTCTCTCGCACGTCGAGAGGAGGCCCGGCGATGATCGAATTGCATGACATCACAAAGAATTACCAAACTGGCGACATGACACTCCAGGTGCTGAAAGGCATCTCATTTCGTGTCGAGGATGGCGAACTGTGCGCGATCATGGGGCCGTCTGGCTCCGGCAAGAGCACCCTCATGAATATTATCGGCTGCCTCGATACCCTGACGAGCGGTTCATATTTCCTCGATGGAGAGAGTGTCGCCTCATTCGATGAGACAGCGCTGGCGCGGGTGCGGAATCGCAAGGTTGGCTTCGTCTTCCAGTCGTTCAACTTGCTCGCGCGCACGACGGCGCTCGACAATGTCGCGCTGCCACTGCTCTACGCGGGTGTTTCAGGGGCGGAGCGACGGGAGCGCGCGATCGCGGCCCTCACCGCCGTTGGTCTCGCCGATCGGCTCGATCACAAGCCGAATCAACTCTCCGGCGGCCAGCAGCAACGCGTCGCAATTGCGCGCGCCATCGTCACGACGCCCTCGCTGATCCTCGCGGATGAACCGACGGGCAATCTCGATTCGCGGTCGTCCGTCGAGGTAATGGAGATCTTCCAGCAACTGAACGCACAACTCGGTATCACCATTCTTTTCGTCACACATGAACCGGACATCATGGCGTATACACGCCGTGTTTTGCGTATCCGGGACGGCTACCTCGGCGCGGACGAACTGAACCTGACGCCGCGTTCCGCCACCGCCGAACTCGCCGCCTTCACCGATGTCATCCCGCTGCCGCCGCGCGTGCCCGTCCCGGCATAGCGAGGCTTTTATACACTTCTTTCGACGGGTGGCGCCCAGAGCGGCACCGGCACGCCGAGGGCGCGGTTGATGAGCCAACCTGTCGCGGTGAGGATGATGACACCGAGAGCGATCATCATGATCGCGTGGAAGGTGCCGAGCAGGCCGAGGCTGACGATCAGCGTCGTCGCGCCCGCGGGGGGATGAAGGGCGCGGCAGAGGATGAGCACCGCGCCGGTCAGCGCGACCGAGAGCGACGCCGCGCCGATCCGCGCGGGCGACACCCCCGCTTGCAGCACATTCGGCGCGTGCATCAACCCAAAGAGTGCGAGAGTACCGTATCCCACCGCGATAGCGACGCCATGACCGATACAGGTATTGCGCGGGCTGGCATTCGCTGCCATTGGCGCGCCGAAGATGAGGAAGGCAGTCGGGCCGAGACTGGGAAAGAGGAGGGGTTGCCGAAAGAGATAGGCGGCCATCCCGCTGACCGTCATCGCGATCAGGCACGCGCCGAAACTGTAGAGCGCATCGCCCAGCATGCCGAACCGATCCGCGAGCCACTGATGGAAGCCATGCCGCCGGATCGCCGCGATAAGAAGACCGCGATGATGCGCGTGGTGCGCTCGGCGCGCTTCGTCCGGGTTTTCCGCGACGAGGTCGGTAACGGACGATCCGTCTTGCCTCTCCATCTCGCCTCTCGCCTCTCGCCTCCAAGTGGTGGCCGGTGCGGTCTCAGTTTCTCGCGTACACGCGCGGACGGCAACCGGGGAAGCGGCACGCAAAAGGGGTGAGACGTCAATCCTCACCCCCGGCCCCCTCTCCATTGCGATGAAGAGGGGGAGATGTGGTAGGGGCGATTCGTGAATCGCCCTCTCAGCACTTGGTTACTTGACGTCCGCCTTCGCGCCGGCTTCTTCCAATTTGGTCTTCGCGGCGGCGGCCTCGTCCTTCGTAACGTTCTCCTTGACGGCGGCGGGCGCGCTCTCAACGAGGTCCTTGGCTTCCTTGAGGCCGAGACTCGTCAACTCGCGGACGGCCTTGATGACCTGAATCTTGTTCGCGCCGATCTCGGTCAGCATGACGGTGAACTCCGTCTGCTCCTCGGCCGGGGCCGCCGCCGCGCCGCCGGCCGCCGGGGCCGCCGCTGCCGGGGCCGCCGCCATCGCCGTGACGCCGTACTTTTCCTTCAGGGCATCCGAGAGCGTTTTCAGTTCGAGGATCGTCATCCCATCAATTGCCGAGATAATCTCTTCGGTTGACACTGCCATTCCTGTAACCCTCCTATGCGGCGGCTTGCCCGCCCTCCAACTGTGCGACGCGTGCATCGAGCAGCGACGTAAATTCCGTGACCGCGAAGTCCAGCGCGAAGACGAGGTTCGTCACCGGTGCATCGAGCGCGCCAACGATCGTCGCGATCAACGCTTCCTTCGGCGGCATCGTGGCGAGCGCCTCAACATCACCGGCCCCGACCGATTTCCCCTGCAGGAGCGCGCCTTTCACCTTCAAGATACGCGAGATGCGCGCGAAGTCGTTGATGACCTTCGATGGCCCGACGATGTCATCGCCTGTGAAGACGAGCGCGGTCGGCCCCTCGAGCGTGGCGTCGAGCGATGCGATTCCCTGATTGTTTGCCGCGATCCGGGTCAGCGTGTTCTTCGCGATGCGAAACTCCGCGCCGACGCCACGCAGTTGCCCGCGCAACCCCTGCAAGTCGGTCACGCTCAGGCCGCGATAATCGGTCAGGATCAATAAGGTCGAGCCGCTGATCCGCTCTTCCAATTCACTGATCGTTTCGCCCTTTTTCTCGGTTGGCATGTGCATTCACCCCCTCTCGTTGCCATACTTGGTAGTCATCTTGGTAGCCTGCGCTACCGAATCATCAAACCAAAAGCCCCGTGCCGGACGAGGCGCGGGGCAAAACAGCGACGGCAACGGCGCGAGGCGCCATGCGCGTTCGGAATCTGCTTCTTCCCATCTACCTCGGCTGGTGGCCCCTGGGGGCGATTAAGCGCGAGCGCGCCAGCGGTCTTCGGCGATGTTGTATGCATCGGGGCAATCCCGCTGCGTGCCCAGTGTACCGAATCGCCGCTTAGGCGGCAACCCCTTCCGCTGCCGCGATGGCGGCGTTCACATCGAGCCGGATACTCGGCCCCATCGTCGTGGCGACGACGATCGAGCGAATATAGGTGCCCTTCGACCCACTCGGCTTGGCGCGATTGACCGCGTCAATGGCGGAGAGGAGGTTCGCCTTGGTCTGCTCCTCAGTGAAACTCGTCTTGCCAATCGGAATATGGACGAGGTTCGTGCGGTCATTGCGGAAGTCCACGCGACCACCGCGTCGCTCATTGATGACGCGGGGCAGGTCTTCCGGCGCCGCGATCGTGCCGTTGCGCGGGTTCGGCATCAGGCCACGGCGACCGAGCACGCGACCGAGGCGACCGACCTTGCCCATCATGTCCGGCGTGGCGAGCGCGACATCGAAGTCGAGCCAACCGCCCTCGATCTGCTTAATCAGGTCATCCGCTCCCGCGTAATCCGCGCCCCCTTCGCGGGCGGCCCGCTCGCCGTCACCCTGCGCGAAGACGAGGATACGCACCGTCTTGCCCGAACCGGAGGGCAGTGTCGCGGAAGCGCGCACCTGCTGATCCGCGTGGCGGGAGTCAATGCCGAGGCGGAAGTGGATCTCGATCGTCTGATCGAAGTTCGCCTTGCCCGTCTCCTTGAGCAGATGGACCGCCTCATCCACCGTATACTTCTTATCGTGATCCACCAGTTTGACGAGTTCCAGATACCGTTTCCCACGCTGTGCCATACCAACCAACTCCTTCACCGTGTGGTCCAAGCGGCGCCTGACGCGCCTCCCACCCAATAACAGTAGCGAGTAACGAGGAGAAAGTGAAAAGTAACGGTGGCATTCCGTCGTGCTTTTGACTCGTTACTCGTTACTCACTGCTCGTTACTCCGTGACCTGAATGCCCATTGAGCGGGCGGTGCCCTCGATCATGCGCATCGCGCTGTCCACGTCGTAGGCGTTGAGATCCTTCAACTTGAGTTCGGCGATCTCGCGTACCTGCTGGCGCGTCACCTTGCCCGCCGTCTCGCGTCTGACATTTGCGGCGCCTTTCTCGACGCCGGCCGCGCGCCGCAGGAGGTCGCCCGCCGGTGGCGTCTTCGTCACGAACGTAAACGAGCGGTCCTCGTAGACGGTGATCGCCACGGGGATGATCTGGCCGACTTGCTGCGCCGTTCGCTCGTTGTACGCCTTGACGAACTCCATGAGCGCCACGCCGTGCTGACCGAGCGCGGGGCCGACCGGCGGCGCGGGCGTCGCTTTGCCTGCCGGGAGTTGGAGTTTGACGATGGCCCGTACTTTCTTCGCCACAGGGGCGTCCTCCTACTGTCTCACCCGCGCGACGCGTCGTTGCGTGCGCTTTCACGAAAGCGGGGCCGTTTGGCCCCGAAGAACCTCTAGAGATTGCGATCCACTTGCAGGAAGTCCAACTCCACTGCGGTTTCTCGCCCGAACATCGAGACGAGTACCTTGACGCGCCCCCGGTCCTGATTGACCTCGTCAATCCGCCCCTCGAAATCCTGGAACGGCCCGTCCACAATGCGAACATTGTCCCCAACGGCGAGGCTGAGTTTGACGCGCGGCGCTTCCGCCGTCATCTGGTTCTTGATCGTCGAAACTTCGTCATCACTCAGGGGTGTGGGCTTGGTGCCCATACCGACGAAACTCGTCACGCCCGGCGTGTTGCGCACGACGTACCACGAGTCGTCGTCCATCTTCATCTTGACGAGTACGTAGCCGGGATAGACCTTCTTGTTGACCGTGCGGCGCTGACCGTTGTGGATCTCGATCTCTTCCTCGGTCGGGACGATCACCTCGAAGATCTTCTCGCTCATGTCCATCGTCTCGATCCGCGATTCGAGGTTCTTCTTGACCTTCGCCTCGTGACCGGAGTACGTATGGACGACGAACCATTGCCCCGCTTCGCTGCTGACACCATTCCGTTCGGCCAGCCGGGCGCGTAAACTGCGAACCATACCGCGACCTCCCTCCCGGCTTAGAGTTTTTCCAGCAATGTATACAGGGCGGTGAGGAGCGAGTCCGTCAGGCCCAACAGGAAGCCGATCGCCGCCGAGATGCCTATGACAACGAAGGTCAGGTTGCGTGTCGTCTGGGAATCGGGCCAGGCGACCTTGCGCAACTCGCTGACCGTCTCGGTGGAACCGTGGCGCAACCGGCTGAAGGCCCGTACGAGGGGATTGGTTGTCGCTCTGGTTGTCCGCGTTGTTGCCACCGTTGCCTCGATTCCGCACGCTGTCAGACGTGTCGTATGCGCTCTGAGAAGGGCGCGGCGGGTTTGCGACGCCCTCATTCCTCGTCAATCTTCGTGGTTGCCGCGACCCGTGTGGGCGGCGCCGTCCCCGCCTTCGCGGGGAGTGGCAGGGGCGACAGGACTTGAACCTGCAACCCCCGGTTTTGGAGACCGGTGCTCTGCCAATTGAGCTACACCCCTCCGCCGCGTCTGGACGCGCAGACAACCGATACATAGTACCGCACGAACGGCCTTCCCCGCAAGGGGAAGCAATGGGTTCCGAGCAATGAGCAATGAGATGGGCTTGTTCCCCTCATTGCTCATTGCTCGTTGCTCCGCTACCGCGTCTCGCGGTGGACGGTCACTTTCCGCTGCGTCGGGCAGTATTTCTTCAGTTCCATCCGCTGCGGATCGTTCCGCTTGTTCTTCTCGGTCGTGTAGTTACGGTTGCTGCACTCCGTACATTCGAGGGTAACGACCGTGCGGTCTGCTTTTCTCTTTGCCACGGGCCGCTCCTTTCAGGAGCAGTAACAAGGACCTTCGCTGCGTCGCTTGTTACTATCTACAATCTACTTGACGGAGGTGACGACCCCGGCACCGACCGTCCGCCCCCCCT
>CALBSO010000126.1 GCA_937968015.1 uncultured Thermomicrobia bacterium | reverse complement strand
GTTCAACTCTTTCCCCGTTTCCTGGGCCGTAGGCGGCGGGGGAGGGTGCGGAGGGTGTTGGTGAGGACGACTTTCCATGCGCCGCGCATATCCTCGACCTCCGGCGGGGCGAGGGGGCGACCGGCGTACTGCGCCTCGGCATACCGCCGGGCGATCGAGAGGGCGGCGGGCTTACCTGCCGGCAATTGATCGCCGATCGCCTCCGCCGTCTCGAACGGGGTCGCCGCCCGCGCGTTCGGGATGCCGAGCCAGCGCGCGCTCCGTTGCAGGCGCGCATACCATTGCGCGGCGGGCGTGAGCCCCCGGAAGGGCAGGAACCAGTACCACGCCGCCAATCCCCAGAGCGCGAGCAGCGTGAAAGGGATGAGGAAGAGATACGGCGAAAGAGGGGTGCCGCCATCATGCGCGGCGCTCACCGTGGCCGTCGGCTGCGGGGCGGCATTGGACGGCGCGGGCGGCGGCTGCGGGACGGGGGCGGGCGCCGCAGCCGGTGCGGGCGCTGGCGTTGGCTCGGGCGCGATGTTGCTGGAACCACGGACAATCGGCGCGACATCCGGGCGGGGCGTCGGATCGAAGGTGATCCAGCCGTATTGTGGGAAGTAGACCTCGACCCACGCGTGCGCCTGGCTCTCGCGCGAAACGAAGCGGCCGTCAGATTGGCGCGCGCCGGGCAGGTAGCCCGTCACGACGCGCGCCGGGATGCCGTCCGCGCGGAGGAGCACCGTCATCGCGGTCGCGAAGTACTCGCAATACCCCTCTTTCGCGTCGAAGAGGAAATAATCGGCGACATCCCGGTTCGCGGGCGGGTTGTTGACAACCGTCGCGTAGCCGTACGTCGCGCGCAGGTAATGCTCCGTCGCGGTCGCGATGTCGTAGGGGTTGCGCTGGCCGCGCGCCAGTTGCGCCGCGAGGTCTTTCACCCGCTGCGGCGTGGCAAACGTGTTCGGCGCCGTGCCATCCGGCAGGACGCGGTAGCGATCCAACCACGGGGGGTAGGCGGTCGTCGCCGCGCGCAGCTGGTCGGCGGTCGCCGTGCTGATCCGCGCACTCTGGGCGATGGTCTCGTTTGTCGCGATCACCGTGCTTGCATCAAGCGTCGTCACATCGGCGAAGTTTGGTGTCTGTCCGCGATAGAGGAGCGTCGTTACGTTACCACCCTGGATAACGATCTGCGTATCAATCAATTGCTTCCGCAGACGGTCCTGCTCCGCTTCAATGGCGGTGAAACGGGCATCCGCGCTCTGGCGCGTTTCCGCGGCAGCCGTCGGCGGTGTCATGATGAGCAGGCGGGTAATCGGCCTGGCGTTCGGCGCTTGTGTTGACATCGCCCGTTGCACATATCCCGCAAGTTCCTCGACAGTCGGCTTCCACGTCAATGCCTTCGCCGGCGCCAGGGAGATGATGAGCGTCCCGTCCGGGCGGAGCGCCGTCGCCTCGCCGTTCGAGCCGGGGGTAGGGACATCGCCGGGCAACGCGAGCCCCTGAAGATTACTGACCAGGCCAACGAGATTGGTGAGTGGAGCGGGGACAACGTTGGGCGGCGCGGGGATTGTCACACCACTCTGACCGAGTTGCTGCCAGGAGAGTGAGAGGCGCGTGTCCACGGAGAGCGTCTCCGCCTGCCCACAAGAGTAGAGGAGCGTGCCGCGCGGCCGGAGGAAGGTCATATCGCAGGCGATACTCTGCGTCGCTTCGACACCACCGGCGGGGCGCGGCACCTGTTGCTTCGCGCCGACGGAAACCTGTGGCGAGTAGATCGCGCCGTTCGGCCCCTGCGGATTGAAGGTCCCGGTCGCGCGGTCCTCCCAGCCGAGGCCCGTGTAGAAATCATACGCACTCGCGCTCAGGTAGTGTGGTTCCTGCGCCGAAAGAGAGACGGCGGGCGCGTCCGACAGATTGAGGCTCCCGGCGAGGCGGAAAGTCGGCCCGAACGAGGCGAAACCGGGGATGATCCGCGGCGTGCTCTGCCCGTCCACCGCGCGGGTGAAGCGCTCCTGCACGTCCGAATAGAGTTGCTGGACGGGCTGTTGAGCGCGCTGCCACGCGCGATTGACCGCCCCGATATGCACCGTCACCGGCAACAGCGTCGTCAGCAGGACGAGGACGAGGGCGATGCCCGAGCCGACGGAGAGGTAGCGCGAGCGGAGCGAGACCGGATAGGCGATCCATTGCCGCTGCCAGCGCAATTCCTGCCGGAACCCGGCGAAGCGGGCCGCCAGCGGAATCGCTGCGAGCAGATACGCCGCGAGATACCACCGCCCGGCAAGCTCTGTCGTACCGACCGTGACGAGCAGAGCGATCCCCGGCACGCCAATCGCGAGGACGGACGATCCGGTGCGGAATGCCCACCAGAGCGTCATGTATGCGAGCGCGAAGACCAGAAAGCTCACGACAAGCAGGAAGAGCGAATGGTCCTGGATTGCGTCGCCACGCCATGCCGCCCGCGTCCACGCGACGCCACGATGCCAGAGAAGGAGGGTGCGATGGGGCAGCGAACCGGTCGCGAAGCCGGGCGCGGTGATCGTCACAAGCCAGCAAGTGATCGCGCCAACGGGAATCGCCAGCGCGTGCAGCGCGGCGGCCGGAACGCGCCACAGTTTCGTAACGCCATAGCCCAGCGCGACGGCGGGAATCGCGACAACCGGCAGCCGTCTCAGGAGGGGGTCCCACCCCGCATGCCCCAACGCCCAGACAACGGTGCCGACCATCCAAACCGCGAGGAAAAGCGCGACATATTCATTCCACCAGCCGCGTGGCCGGGCCGGCGCTTCAACGCGTTGCAAAGACCCTGTCCCTCCAAGCACCACCGATGCCCGGACAGGCCGGGCGATACGGACATTCTGTCGCGCCCAGTATCGCATATTTGCTCCGGTCCGTCTTTCACCTCTGATCTTCCGCGGCTATACTGGGCGGGGCACATCGGCAGAGACGTAAGGACGGACGAATGCGGAACCTCCCCAGTGGGACGGTCACGTTTCTCTTCACGGACATCGCCGGAAGCACGCAGCGATGGGAGCATGACGCCGACGCGATGCGTGCCATTCTCACCCGGCATGATGCGCTCTTGGGCATGGCGATTGACAACCACGGCGGTGTGGTCTTCAAAACCGTCGGCGATGCCTTCTACGCCGCTTTCACGAACGCGCCCGCCGCGCTGGATGCCGCGCTCGCCGCCCAGCGCGCGCTGCTCGCTGAGGATTGGGGCAGCGGCGATCCCTTGCGCGTGCGGATGGCCCTGCATACCGGCTCGGTCGAGGCGCAGAACGGCGATTACTTCGGGCGGCCACTCAATCGCGTCGCGCGGCTCCTTTCCGCCGGACACGGCGGGCAAACGCTCGTCTCCGGTGTGACGGAGGAACTGATCCGGGACAATCTGCCGCCCGATATCGGCCTGCGCGACATGGGCGAAGCGCGGCTGAAGGACTTGCTGCGCCCGGAGCATATTTATCAGGTCGTCGCGCCCGACTTGCCGACCGATTTCCCGCCCCTCAAGACGCTCGACACGCAGCGTACGAACCTGCCCGCCCAGGCGAACATGCTCGTCGGGCGCGAGCGGGAAGCAATGGAGGTCGTCGCCCTCCTCCGCCGGGACGACGTGCGGCTCGTGACACTGACGGGGCCAGGGGGCACGGGAAAGACCCGCCTCGGCGTGCAGGCGGCGGCGGAATGCCTCGACTTTTTCCCGGATGGTGTCTTCTTCGTCCCGCTGGCGGATGTCGTTGATTCCGCGCGGGTGCTCTCCCAGATCGCGGAAACGCTCGGCGTCTCCGAGGGAGGTGGGCAGACGCTCGCCACACGCCTCAATGCCGCGATCCGCGAGCAACGGTTGCTGCTGTTGTTGGACAACTTTGAGCAGGTCGCGGTCGCGGGGCGGGCGATCAGCCAGTTGCTCGCCGCCGCGCCCGGCCTCAAGGCGCTCGTCACGAGCCGGTCCGCGCTCCATGTTTACGGCGAGCGCGAATACCCGGTGCCGCCGCTGCCATTGCCGGACCGGCGGCGCTCCACGCCCGTCGAGCAACTGATGCAGTACGAGGCGGTGCGCCTCTTCGTCGTGCGGGCGCAGGAGGTGAAAGCGGATTTCACCCTCACGCCCGCGAACGCAAAAGTCATCGCGGACATCTGCTATCGCCTCGATGGACTGCCGCTCGCCATCGAACTGGCCGCCGCGCGAATCAAATTGCTGACGCCACAGGCGCTCCTTCAGCGGCTCACGCATTCGCTCCAGGTGCTCACTGGCGGCGCGCGCGATCTGCCTGCCCGCCAGCAGACGCTGCGCGGCGCGATTGACTGGAGTTACACGACGCTCGGCATAGACGAGCAGACGCTTTTCGCGCGTATGGCAGTCTTCGCGGGGGGCGGCACGCTGACGGCGATTGAGACGATCTGCGATGCGCCGCATGACCTGACGATGGACGTGATTGACGGCCTCTCCTCGCTTGCCGATAAGAGCCTGTTGCGGCAGGTCGAGGACCGGGAGGGCGAGCCGCGCTTCGCGATGCTCGGCACGATCCGCGAGTACGCGCTGGAGCGGCTCGAGGCACTCGGCGAACTGGCGGCGATGCGTCATGCCCACACGATGTACTATCTTGCGCTCGCGGAGGAGGCGGAACCATATCTGGCCGGGGCGGCAAAGAACGTCTGGCTTGCCCGCCTCGAGGAGGAGCATGACAATGTCCGTGTCTCGCTTCGCAACGCGCTCGAGGCGGGTGAATATGAGGCGGCGACACGTCTCGTCGCGGTGTTCTGGCGCTTCTGGTCCGTCCGTGGCTATCTCACGGAGGGGCGTCGCTGGATCGAGCGCGCATTGGAGCATGCGGAGGATGTACCGCCGCTCGTGCGGGCGAAGGCGCTCGACGGGCTCGGCGCGCTGATGCGGGCGCAGGGGGAGCACGCGGCGGCACATCAGCGATATGAAGAAAGCCTCGCGATCCGGCGCGGATTGGGGCACCAGGCGGGCATCGCGCACTCGCTCAGCAACCTCGCCAGCATGGCGGGCGATCTCGGCGATTTCGAGCGGGCGCGCGATCTCTATGAAGAGTGTCTGGCGATCCGGCGCGCGATGGGTGACACAGAAGCCGTGACGCGCACGCTGATCAACCTTGGCATCCTCGCCCAGCGGCAAGGTGATTACGCCGCCGCCCGCGCCCGCTACGAGGAGAGCCTCGTCATCGGGCGGACGGAGCGACATCAGCAGGCCATCGCGCACGCGCTGATGAACCTCGGCGCGGTCGCGCAAGATCAGGGCGACTATGCGACCGCCCGCGCGCATTACGAGGAGAGTCTGAAGGCCGGCCGCGCGGCCGGCGACACATCCACTATCGGCTTCGCGCTCAATAATCTCGGCGCGATGGCACGGCTGCAAGGCGATTTTGCCGCCGCCCGTTCGTTTTATCAGCAGAGTCTCGTCCTTCGCCGGGAGTTGGGCGACATGCGCGCCATCGCCTTTTCGCTCACGAACCTCGGCATGATCGCCGAGCGGCAGGGCGACGACGCGGCCGCCCGCATGCACTTCGACGAAGCGCTTGCCATCCGGCGCGAGTTAGGCGACCCGCGCGCCCTGCCATTTTCGCTCAACAACGCGGCGCGGGCCGCTCGGCGCCAGGGTGATGTCGCGGTCGCCCGCGCCGCCTATCAGGAAAGCCTCACCGTCAGTCAGCAATTGGACGACCCGCGCGGTATCATCGAAGCATTGGAGGGGTTGGCAGGTCTTCTGGGCATAGCGGGGGACATCGCGCGAGCAGCCCGGCTCTGGGGCGCGATCGAGACGCTGCGGACCGAGTACCGCTCTCCCCGTGTGCCGGAAGACCAGGAGCGGTACGAGCGTGACCGCGATGCCGCGCGCACTCATATCGCGGGGCGCGTATGGGAGGTCGCCTGGGCGGAGGGGCGCTCGCTCTCCCTCCTACGGGCAATTGAGACGGCAACCGCGCCTGCTGATGCGGCGACGCAGCCCGCGCTCCCGAAACGCCCCGCGCCACCGGGCGTGCCAGATCGGACCTCACCCCTCTGACCCCTCTCCATCGCTCTGGCAATGGAGAGGGGAGTCGGACCATTTTCCTCAACCTCACCGCCCGGCGGGGACGGTTTCGCGGCCCTTGCGGCGCTTGCCGTTCGTCGTGCCGCTCATCGCCTCGACGGCGCGCACGACGAACATTGGGCAGGCGGTCAGTTCGGCGAGTTCGGCGGCCGGATGGCCGAAGTCCTCTTCGGTGTGCCAGTCGTCCCCGACCGGGACGACTGCGACCGCCCCTTCCGCCGTCTCACTCCCCGCGACATTGAGGGCATCGCCGCCAACGAATACAGGGACGATCCAGCGGCCGCTCTGTTGCCGGAGGGCGTCGGCGCGATCCGCCAGTTCCTCGGAGGCGACGGTCAGCGCCCGATCAGTCTGATCGCCGACGTAGCCGACCAGTTTCACGCTCGTCTGCATATCCTCCGCGAGGCGCAGACCGAGGCGGATCGCCCCTTCGTCCTGCGCCCGCCCGCCGAGAATGATGACGACCGGGCGGTCCGCCTCGGGGCGGATACCGATGCCTGCCGGGTCCACGAAGACGGTAACATCGCACGAGGCAAGGGTGAAGATGCGATGGACGAGCGCCTGAATGACGTGCTTCGGCAGTGAGGCGCGGTGCCAGCCGAGGAGCATCGTGTCGCAATGTTGATCCCGCGCGATCCGGGCGAGGTCCGGGCTGACATCGTTCGAGAGGAAGGAGATCGGCCGTGCGACGACACCTGCCGCCGCGGCCTGCTCGACGAGCGGGCGCATGGATTCAATCGCCGCCTCGATCTGGCTCTCCGCTTCGAGGAGGCCGGTGCGGAACTCCGGCGCGCGCGGCGTAGGGATCAGGCGGACGAGGAGCAGTTCGGCGGGCCGCTTCCTGCCAGTGAGGCGGATCGCCGCGTCCACCAGCGAGGGTGCGTTTTGCGGGTTGCCAATTGCCACGAGGATGCGCGCCGCCGCGATGATTGCCACATCGGGCGCTTCGCCGACGAGGTCGCGGATCTGCTCGTCACGCGAGGTGAGGCGGTTGACGATCGGTGCGGCCATCACCGTCGTGACGAGGGCCATGATGACCATCATTGCGAAGGTGCGGTCGGAGAGCACATGGAGGCTCCGGCCAATCGAGAGGATCACCAGTTCGGTGAGGCCGCGCGTATTCATCAATGCACCGAGGATGACCGAGTCGCGCCGGGAGGAACCGGTGAACCGGGCGGCAAACCCGCAACCGGCGAACTTGCCGATCGTCGCGACAAGGACGATCAAGATGAGCCAGCCGATCAGCGCCGGGCTGTTGAGCGAGAAGAGGTTCGTACTCAGGCCGGTAACAGCGAAGAAGATCGGCAGCAGGACAATGACCGTGAAGTCCTCGACTTTGTCGGTCAGTTCGCGCGTCATACCGGAACGCTTCGGCATGATCGCCCCGAAGAGGAAGGCGCCGAAAACAAAGTGGATGCCGATAGATTGTGTGACGAAGGCGCAGAGGAGGACGCCGGCGAGGATGATCGCCACCATATCCACGGTGAGGTGGCCGACGGCGTCGTACCGTTTCGCCAGCAGGCTCAGGAGCCGCGTGCCGACGAGGAACATGAAAAGGACGAAGACGGTGGCCTTCAGGAAGACGGGGAGCGCGGCGCTCGCCGAGCCGTTACGCGTCAGCCCCACGACGCTTGCGAGGAGGATCCAGGCAATCGCGTCGTCCACGGCGGCGGCGCAGAGGGCGGCGGTGCCAAAGGATTGTTTGTAGAGTCCGGTTTCGATCAGCATGCGTGCGAGGACGGGAAAGGCCGTGATGCACATCGAGGCGCCGATGAAGAGCGCGAAGTTCAGCGTGGGCGGATGTGCCTTGACATTATCAGCGAAGGTGCCGCCATTGTTCACGCCGGTCATCTGTGTGGCGAGCAGTATGCCGAGGACGAAGGGTGCGATGATGCCGCCGAGGGAGATTTGCAGCGCCCGCCGCCCCTCTTTGCGCATCAGTTCGGGGTTGAGTTCGAGCCCGACCAGAAACATGAAGAAGATGAGACCGATAGCAGCGAAGAACCCCAGCGGCACCGCTTCGGGAAAGACGCGCCTCGGCACGCTCGGCCAGATACGTCCGATTACTGTTGGCCCGAGGATGATTCCGGCGATAATCTCCCCGATCACGGCGGGTTGGTTCAATTTCTTCGCCACCCACCCGAGCGAGCGAGCCGCGATGATGATGATGACGAGGTCAATGATGAGATGAAGCAGGATCGAATCAGCATCCATGAGATCGGCCCCTCTCCCCGTAATCGTCACGATCCAGATACCGTGAAAAACCCGCATGGACAGCGGGATGACGTGCCGATATGTATTGCCCCGCGAATTGCCGTTACAATCGTTCATGGAGAATACCGAGTGCCGCTCGCCGTGTCAACGAACGGAAACGGACATCCGTGCATACCTCAGTTCCCCGGTGGGCTTCAGCCTGCCACAGCGAGAGCAGGCTGAAGCCCACCACCGGACTCTTCGATGCCCGCCGCTCATGATAACCTTCACATGGAATCATTCTTTCTCTTGCGCTGTCTTTGTTTTCGGATAAGATAGCGGCAGCAGGTACGATAATCCGCGTCATTCACGTCACAGTACGAGTGGTGTGTCGGTGTGAGGGCGGATGAAGGGATCCGGATCCCTGGAGACTGAGGCGATCTGCCCGGCACGCCCGGAAAGCGGGAGAAGAGAGGGAATCCTATGGGTGCGGTACAACCGGTCTTCCTTGATCTCGGCAGTTGGATCCACCAGCATCTGACGAACACTTCCCCCATGACGGGTATCCAGAAGACATTTCTCGCGCTCGTCGCGATCCTGCTCGCCGCACGCATTTGCGGCGGCATCGCTGTGCGGCTCGGGCAGTCCCGCGTCGTCGGGGAGATCATCGCGGGCCTCCTCCTGGGCCCGAGTATCTTCGGTGCGGCGCACGACAGCGCGCTTTTCCCGCAGGCGAGCCGCGACATTCTCAATATCCTCGGCCAACTCGGCCTGATGTTCCTGATGTTCGTCGCGGGGCTGGACCTCGATTTGCGGCTCCTGAAAGGACGGATTCCGCGGGTACTCGTGTTGAGTATCGCGTCGGTTGGCATCCCGGTGCTGGTCGCGTGGCCGGTCTCGTACCTCGTGACGGACCCGGCCTTTAAGTTACCGGGCGTGGGGAATCTGGCCTTTATCCTTATCCTCGGTGCGGCCTTCGCGGTCAGCGCCTTCCCGGTCGCCGTTCTCGTGCTCTATGAGCGGAACCTCTTCGATACGGAATTGGGACGCCTTACGGTCGCTGCTGCCGCTGTCATCACCCTCCTCATGTTCCTTGTCGTCGCGCAGGCGGCGGATGTGGCGAAGCACGCCGGTCTCACCCCCTTCCTGCGGCGGTTCGGCATTTTCGTCGTGATGGCGCTCGTGTTGCTGGTCGGCTTCCGCGTCCTCGGCAACTGGCTCGAAACACGGCGCCCGGGCATTTTCGAGACAGCGTCGCCCGATATCTTCGTGGTGCTCGTCGCCCTCGTTGTCCTGACGGGGTGGATCACCTCCCGGCTCGATCTCAATGTGATGCTCGGGCCGTTCATTCTCGGTGCGGCGATGCCATTCAGCCCGTCGTTCCGCGCGAGCGTGCGCGCGCCACTCGCGCAGATGACGACGCTCGTGCTTGTGCCGGTCTTCCTCGCCCTCAGCGGTTTCACCACGGACCTGCATCTCCTGAAAGCCTCGCTCATTCTCGGTATCGTTATCATCCTGGTTGCCGGGACACTGGCGAAGGTGCTCGGCGCACTGCCCGGCCTCGCGGTCGGCTTGAATATGCCCTCGACGGTGAAGATGATCGCGCTCACGAACGCCAAGGGGCTGATGATCCTCGTTGTCGCGCAGCAGGGGAAGGCGCTCGGCCTCGTTGGCCCCGGCCTCTTCCTCGCGTTCGTCCTGCTCGCGATTGTCTCCAACGTTCTCATTAGCCCGCTGATGAGCCTCGGCAACGCGATGGAAGCCCGCGCCGCGCTCCCGCCCGCGCCGATGGTTGAGCAACCGGCGATGGATTAACGGGCCTAATCCCCTGCCCCCTTCCATCATGCGGCGTCATACGGAGGGGCAGGGGGTAGGTACCACGCAGCACGCAGCGCTCGGTACTTCATGGAGGGACAGACGATGGCAGAGTTGACGTTGCAGTGGCAATTGGCGGGGGCGGCGCGCGAAGGGCGCGTCAGCGGCGACGTGCCCGCGATTATTGGGCGTGAGGCGGGGTCCACCGTCCATGTCGAGTCGCCGACCGTGTCGCGCAAGCACGCGCAGGTGCGGCGGCGAGCCGATGGCTTCGCAATCGCGGACCTGACAAGCGGGCGAAATGCCGTGATCGTCAATGGCCGGGCGATCACGACTGAGACGCTGCTCAAGGAGGGTGACACCGTGCAACTCGGCGATGTCACATTGCGGGTCGCCGCCGTGCGGGGCATTGGCCCACCGGCTGGCGGGCCGGTGATGAAACTACGCTGGGAATTGGGCGGCCGTGCGCACGACGAGACCGTGCTCGGCGGCGAGCCGGTGACGATTGGCCGCGACGCGTCGGCGACAATCGTCATCGCATCCCCGACCGTGTCCCGACTCCACGCGCGGATCGCCGAGAAGGGTGGCCGGTTCGTCATTACGGACACGACATCCGGCCGGAATCCGATCACCGTTAACCAGCGCGCACTCAGTGGCGAGCGGTATCTCAGCCCCGGCGATGTGATAAAACTCGGCGATGTCACGCTCGTTGTGACGACGGTGCAGGGGGCGACACCACAGCGGAGCGGCATCACCGAACTACGCAGTGGCCGGTTGGTCACCTGTTCAACGTGTCACCGCGAGGTGGATGGCTCGCTTCAGGATTGCCCCTGGTGCGGCACGGCGCTCGTCAATGCGGAGACGGTACTCCCCGGTTTCTAGGGGATGAGAAGGAGGAGATCGGGTGCGTTCCATTGATGGCGCCATTTCCCTTGCATGGACTGACCCGGTAACGGGGGAGCCGCATGAAGAAGCAATCACGCTCCCCGCGACGATCGGTCGCGCGGTGGACAACACCGTCGTCCTGACGAGTGAGATGATCTCTCGCCACCACGCGACGCTCGCGTGGGAGAACGGACAGATCGTCGTAACGGACAGCAGCACGAACGGCACGTTCGTCAATGGCGTGCGGCAGCAGCGTGCCGTCCTCGCGGGTGGGGAGAGCGTGCAGATTGGCCCGTACACGCTCTCGGTGCGCGAGAGCGCCCCGTCCGCTTCGGCCGTCTCGGATGTGACACTCGCCTGGACGGATACCGCGACGAGCCAGCCGATGCGCCAGACCGCCGCGCTGCCGCTGATCATTGGGCGCGGTTCCGCGAGTGGCATTGTCCTCAACGACACGCAGGTTTCCCGCGCGCACGCCACACTGACCGCCGAGGACGGCGCGGTCGTCGTGACGGACAGCAGCAGCAACGGTACGTTCGTCAACGGCACGCGGCAACAGCGCGCGATGCTTCATAACGGCGATCAACTGCGCATCGGCGGCACGACGTTCACCGTTACGTTTGCCGCCGCGCCAGTGCATGCCACGCCGCACCGGGGCCACAGAGAAGCGATCATTGCGATGGATGACGCACCAATGATCGAACATGACCTTCCGCCAGGGGTGGCCGCGCCGCCGCCGCGCGCTGCCGCCGCTCCGCCTGGTGTGGTCGCGCCCGTGGATGATGCTGGTCAGACTGTCGTACCAGTGCGGGGGCGGGAGGATCAGACCGTCCTCGGCGCTCCCGTGCCGCGACCGACAGCGCGCGCCTTCCCACCGCCGATCTTCAATGAGCCGTATGTATCGGTCGCGGCGCTTGGGCAGACGGGCCTGCCGGTCTATACGACCGTCTACGCCGCGCTCGGTGGCGGATTTGGCAGTTTTATCTTCACGGACAACCTCGTGATCTACGGTGTGGACCCGGGTGCGATCATCTCACTCGGCATTTACCCGGAGCCGTACCACCGCTACGCGGGCCTCGCCCGGAACTCGCAAATCCCACTGCACGAGCGGTTGCGCTCCAATTCCGAATCCACCCCGGACAACATCTGGGGCACGCCGGGGTATGCGGTGCGGGAGGCGTGGTCCTCCTTTACATCGGGCCATTGGGGCAACGCGATTCAAGTGCTCTGGCAAGTCTTCGGGGAACCGACCGTCGCGCAGACCTACACGCCGCGTGCCGGCGATGTCTTCCGGGCGATGGATCGGGAGGTGGCGCGTATCGGCTGGCAGAATATCTGGCGCTTTGGCCGGATGCGCGCGATCCGCAAGACGGACGACGGACGGTACGCCATCGCCTACTCGCAGAGCGACGACCGCAATCAGCAGGCGCACGCCATCCTCCTCGCCAACTACGTGCATCTCGCCACGGGATACCCCGCGCTCCAGTTCCTGCCGGACTTGCAGGAATACCGCGAGCGGACGGGGGATTTCGAGCATGTCGTCAATGGCTATGAGGCGCACGATTACGTCTACGAGCGGTTGGAGCGGGACGGCGGGGTGATCCTTTTGCGGGGGCGCGGCATCGTCGCCTCCCGCCTTATTCAGCGGGTCTATGAGGCGCGCAAGAAGAACCCGAACATTGCCATCCTTCATCTGCTCCGCTCGCCAATCACCGAGGGTCATAAATTCCGCCGCGCGCGGCGACCTGCGATCAATCATGTGGAGATTCAGCCCTTCAACTGGCCGAAGGCGGCCTGGGGCGGCGAGCAACGGCTCCTGATGGACAAGGCGGACGAGGCGACGCGGCAGAGCCTGCTCGCGGACTGGGGCGGCACAACGACCGCCCAACGCGGCGACTGGGTGCGGATCGGGAATCAGGGCATCAAAGAGGGCTGGTACAAGATCGAGTTCGGTGATGTGGTCCGCGTGGATCGCGCGCCGGACGGCCGCGTCGTTACGCACGTCACAGGCAAAGGGCCGATCGCCGGGAAGACCGAACTGATCGCTGATTACATCATTGACGCGACGGGGCTGGACGCGAAGGTGAACCGCAACCCGCTCCTGCAGGATATGGTGGATCATCACGGCTTGCAGGTGAACAAACTCGGGCGGCTCGTCGTCACGAATGACATGGAAGTGCCGGGGATGCGCAACGGCCCCGGCCGGTTCTACGCGGCAGGCTCGATGACGCTCGGCGGCCCGCTCGCGGGGGCGGATAGTTTCCTCGGGCTGCAAGCCGCGGCGCAATTGAGCGTCGAACATCTCGTGAAGGAGCACGCGCCGGGGGTGCGGCGACTCGGCCCGCTGCGCTCGCTCTCTCAGTGGACCAAATGGGTCCGGAAGGTTGCACCATGACGCCAAACTTAGTTGGTCGCTGGCAAACGCGGCTCTATCTCCTCGGAGTGATCGGCGGGTTGATCGGCCTGCTCTTCGTCTGGCGTTATAACTCATTCATCCCGTACTCGAACAAGTACCGCTGGATTCCCGAGTACGTCATCGCCTATCTGATTATCTTCGGCTTCGTCTGGGACATCATCTACCAGGCAATTACGCACCTTCGGTGGGACTATGACTGGCCGGGCGCGTACACGTTCATCGCAGGCATTCTGGAAGGCGCGCTCGTCTTTCTGCTCATTCGCTTCGTCGGCCTGCCGCTGATCCCGAAGCGGAGCGTGGACTTCTGGCACTTCTTCCTCGAGTACATCGTCGTCTGGACATTCACCTATTTCTGGGTGCAATTCCTGATGCGCGCGATCTTCATCCGCTGGCGTTTCCGCGCCGCCCGCTTCGGCTGAGATGAGGCGATTGAACCACGCATCTGCCCGCCGGGCAGATGCGTGGTGCGCAATAAAATCTTCAGGAAACTTTCAGGAAACGCTCAGACAGGATTCAGCGAGAGCCGCGATACTACCCACAGATGAGATCGGGGACGGTCTGAGGTGACGGTCGAACGGATAAACAGGAAGCCGCACCCACCTGCCACACATCCGGCGCTGACGAGCGTTCCCGATCCGTCTTTTTTCTTGCCCGGAAGACGGTGAGATGATCGTGGCGAGGGTGCATCGGAGTCGAACCGACCTGCGTTGCCTCTCAGCACCGCACAACGGGGTTGAAGCCCGCGGGACGCACCGGCGCCCACCCACCCCCATAGGAAAAGAGAGTCATGCGTCGGCGGCAATGCCGGTCTGCACATGCTGCCCTGTATTATCGCTACAACGGTCGGCGTCCGCGTTCATTCCTCCACCGTTGAGAAGAGGTTGTTCAGGGATTCGGCGAGCGTCGGATGCGCGAGGACGGCGTCCTTGAGGATGGTGTACGGCAGGTGGCCCATCATCGCCATCTGGATGATGGACATGATCTCGCCGCCCTCGACGCCGAGAATCGTGCAGCCGAGAATCTGATCGCTCTCCGCATCCACGATCGCCTTCATGAAGCCGCGTGTCTCGTCCATCTCAATCGCCCGCGCCACGCTCGTCATCGGCAGTTTGGCGACGCGAACGCGTTTGCCCCGCGCACGCGCCTCGCGTTCATTCAGACCGACACGGCCGAGTTGCGGGTCAATGAAGACGGTGTTCGGGACGAGGCGATGGGTGATCGTCGCTGTGCCGCCGTGCAGCAGGTTCGCGCGGAGGATGCGGAAGTCGTCGTAGGAGATATGGGTGAAGGCGGGGCCACCGTTTACATCGCCGAGCGCGTAGGTGTGGGGGACGTTCGTTTCCAGTCGCTCATTGACCGGAATATAGCCGCGTCTGTCCATCGTGATCCCGGCCGCGGCAGGATTGAGCACATCGGTGTTCGGTGTCCGGCCTGCTGCCACAAGGAGATGCGAGCCGGTCAGCATCCGCTCGCCATCCGCGTCCTTGACCGTGAGCGCGATGCCGCCGTCATTATCTCGCGCCGCGCGGATGGTCTCTGTTTCAAGGAGGACGGTGATACCATCTTCCCGGAAGATCTTCGCGATCTCCGCGGCGATATCCGCGTCCTCCTTCGGCGCGAGTTGCGTGCCGCGCTGAATGACCGTCACCGCGCTTCCGAAGCGGCGGAACATCTGGGCGAACTCCAGCCCAACGAAGCCGCCGCCGAGGACGAGCAGATGTGCGGGTACCATGTCCAGTTCCATAATCGTCGTCGAGGTGAGCAGGGGGACGGTGTCCAATCCCGGGATCTGCGGGATGGCGGGGCGCAGGCCGCTATTAATGAAGACCTTTTCCGCCGTGATCTCCCGCTCTCCGCCATCGTTCAATGTCACTACAAGCGTCTTCGGGCCGGTGAACCGCGCCTCGCCCATCAGCAGGTCGAGGTTTGGCGTCTCTTTTGTGCCCTGCTCGCTGCCGGAGCGGAAGTCGTCCACGACCGCGCGCTTCCGCTGTCGCACGACGGACATATCCACGGAGATCGGGCCGGTGCGAACGCCGTAATCGGCAGCACGGCGGGCGAGATGGGCGACGCGGGCGCTGGCGACCATCGTCTTGGTCGGCGTACACCCCTCATTGACGCAAGTGCCGCCGATATGCTCTCGCTCGATCAGCGCCACTTTCCATCCCGCGCGGGCCAGCGTCGTCGCCAGCGGCCCACCGGCCTGCCCCGAACCGATCACGATGCCGTCGTACTGTGTGACCGATGCCATCCGTTGCGTCCTTTCCGATCTGACCCCGCTATCTTCCGTCTCGTATCGCGGCGGATGCCTTCCATACTATTGCACATGTGGATTACGTGTCGGTTACAGGGTATACGCGAGCGTGAGCGATGCCAATGATTGTCGCGTGCACTGCGCGTGGCGCGTGGCGAATGAGTGATCTACTCAAAGTCGGAGGAGGTCGCGGAGCGCGGCGCGTTTCTGGGCGATACCGGGTACTTCGAAGAGGTCGAGGCCGCCACGCAAGGCGTGGGCGGCACGCCCGGTAAAGTGCGGTGCATGTGGCCCGCCACCGACTTGCGCGATCGCGTCGCCATCGCCGAGTTTGATGATCTGCCCGCGCGGCGCGTATCGGAAGGTGGGGAGCGGTGCTCCGGCGAGATCGGCGGCGAGGGCGCGGGCGAGGAACCGGCCATGCTGCTGCGCGAGGCTCGCCGTCGCGGGGAGACGTTTGCCCTGCCCATCAGCCATCCAGATGCAATCGCCCGCTGCGTACACGTCGGGACACTCTGGCAGTCGCAAACTCTCGGTAACCTGGAGCGCTCCATCCACAAGCGGCAGACCGAGGGCGCGGATCAGCGGGTGTGCGGTGATCCCGGCTGTCCAGATCAGCGTGCGCGCGGCGATTGTGTGACCATCGTCGAGACAGACACGATGACCATCTGCTCCGACGACGAAACGCGCGCGGATGAGACGAATCCCCCGCGCCTGCATCGCGGCGCGGGCGGCGCGGTCGAAGTGTGGAGGGAGATCGGCCATCAGTCGTGCGTCGCCATGGATGAGGACGAGGCGGACCTCATCGCGTGGGATGCCATACCGCAGCGCGAGACGTTCGGCGCAATCCGCGAGGTCGAAGATCAATTCAACACCCTTCGCGCCGCCGCCCGCGACGACAATCGTGATGCCCTCGGATGCGTGCGCCGCGGCGCGGAACCGGGCAGGAAGCGTCGTGCGGATCGCCTCAGCGTCCGGCAGGTTCATGAACGGAAGGGTATGTGTCGCAAGGCCGCTCCCGTCACTCCCGCGCGGCAATGTCGGCGCCGCCCCGACGGCGAGGACGAGGCGGTCATAGGGAATTCCACCGTCCTCAGTGACGACGACGCGCCGTTCGAGGTCGAACCCGGTGATGTTCGCTTGCCGCACTGCGACGCTACGATCCCAGAGGAGATCGCTGTACGGCGTCGTCGCGTGCTCCGGCGCGATCTTCCCTGCCGCGACTTCATACAAGAGCGGCGTATACGTGAACGCCTGCTGCCGGTCAAGCAGCGTGATATTCACCGGACGCCCCGCCGCGTCCCGCCGTGGCCCATTGCGCGCCAGCAGCCGCGCCAGCCGCACCCCGGCGAACCCGCCTCCGGCGATCACGAGTGCGGAGTGCTGTCTCTTGGTCGTGCTGAGTTTTGGCTGTTGCGTCACCATGCGCGATCCTGCGTGAAAGCGGGAAAATTCACCGTTCCTCGTCAGTACCCATGCTACTTCGTGTTATACACGTCTTCGATGGATGGTTCCAGGTCCGTCGTTCGTCTCCGCGTCTTCGCAGGTTCGATAGTCCGTAGCCAGACCGAGAGTGAAAGAATAAGGGCCGCCGCCTCTATTCCGCGACAAGACCGGCAGGCTTCCCCACCCACTTGACATATCGCGCCCTCTGCACGTACAATACGTAACGTACAAAGTGTCCGTATTGACGGCACGGCGGTTGGCTGCGGCAAACAAGAAAAGAAGGTTCATAGCATGCCTATTGATTACGAGCCGGTCATTGACCAGACATTGCGATTGATCCATAGCCAGTTGCATCGCTACCACCGGCATCTGACCGGCGCGGCGCCGGAGACGGTATCGGTAGAGCAACTGCGCTCCGGCCCGCTCGGGCAGGATTTACAGCGGCTCGCCCGCATCGCGCGGGGCGCGGAGCGCGTGCCCGCCGAGCAGGTTTTCCAATCTGTCCGGGCCATCCTCGATCTGCTCTTGTGGCCTGCCGGTGCGGACACATACGAGGTGCAGCATCCGTTCTGGACGGAACCGCTCGGCAAGATGCTCTCGCAAGCGAAGTGGCGCAGCGTGGACCGTGACGAACTGATGAGCATCGGCGCGGCGGCGGATCGCCTCGGCGTCGCGCGGCCAACGATCTACCGCTGGATGTACGCGGGCGCCGTTGAGTCGGTTCGGGACGATACCAGCGATCGCTTCTACGTCATGCGGCGCGATATTGACCACATTCAGTCCGAAGATATGCGCGTCGCTGAGGAGCAGAAAGCGGCCCTGCGGCACGCGCCTGCCGTCGCGCCGCTCCGCGAACTGGGCAGCCGCACCCTGCAGTAGACGATTCTTCCGGCCCTGTCCTCTGCTGTGCTCTGTACCCCCTTCTCATTGCCGAGAAGGGGGTACAGGGCTGTTTGGGGTAGTAATGAGAACGAGGCGGCGAATCCCACTCGTTCCTCGTTCCTTTGTCAGACCGCCGTCAGCCGCTCCAAGGATTCGTGTACATCGTCCCACGATGGCGCGGCGCGACTCTCGCCATCGGCGCACTTGATGTTGACGTAGCCACTGCGGAAGGGGCGCGCGATCTTCTCCTCCGGTACGTACTGTCGCCTGGCGATGCAGCCGTTATCGTTGCCCAGGAGGTGGAGCGAGACCGAGGTGATGTTCGAAGTCGTGCGGACACGGTGGATGTCGTTCTCCGGCAAGAGGGTGTAGAAATCGCCGGGCGTCAGGGCATTCCGCTCCGCCACGTCGAGGTCCGCGTAGTCGTCGCGCGTGCCGTCATCCCGCCGGTGATAGACGATCTCGTCCTGCTCGCCCCGGTAGAGGCCGACAAGCCCCCAGGCGAGGTGGTCATGCACTGGCGTTTCCCGCCCCGGCGCGAGGACGAGGGCAGAGAAGGCGAGGCTACCGTCGCCCGCGCGATACAACAGCCACATGCCGGTATTGGCGCCCATGCCGCTCTGCGTCGCCGGTTCCTGATACTCCGCCGGGAGCCAGTCCGGGTCCGCAAGCAGGGCGGCGAAGTGGGGCCGGATCTCCTCGATGGCGGCCGCGGCATTCGGTGCGGCGGCGCGGGCGACATTGACCGCCGCGATGAAATCTCGCATCACCGGCGTGTCGAGGATGTACTGGTCCTCACCATCCTCAATCGTCGGCAAGTCGTTGTGGAAATGACACATCGCATGTACCTCCTGTCAATCGTTCCAGCAGCGTGTAGTATATCCGATGCAGTGCGCGGCGTTCCCCACTCTTTTCACGCGAAAGCCAAAAGCCTCTTGACGGTCAACGCGCGACCTGTGACGCTATTCCCATTGATCTTGCCAGCACCGGGAAGCGGCGCTTTCTACTCATCGCTCGTTGCTCGTTGCTCGTTGCTTCGTGTTGGAGGAACGCATGGTGACATTCGCGGAGATTTTGCCCCCATACCCGAACCGGATGTGGGCGCTGTGCAAGCAGATGGCGGTCACGCATGCCGTGACCGGGCTGCCGTTCGGGCCGGACGGGCCACCGCACTGGACGACGGAGCGGATCGCGGAGACGAAAGCAGGCGACCGCCCGTGGGATTTTCACCCGATGCTCCTGATGCGGCAGCGATTCGCGGACGCGGGTCTCACGGTGGATGTCATCGAATCGTCACCGCCGATGGATCAGATCCGCCTCGGGTTGCCCGATCGCGACCGTGAGATCGAATACTTTGCCACAATGCTCCAGAGTATGGGTGCGGTCGGTATTCCCGTTGTCTGCTGGAACTGGATGGCGCAGTTCAACTGGCAGCGCACCTCGATGACGACGCGCGGGCGGGGCGGCGCGTTCGTCTCCAGTTTCGACTACGCGCTCGTCAAGGATGCCCCGCTGACTCCGGCAGGCGTCGTCAGCGAGGAACGGTTGTGGGAGAATCTGCACTACTTCCTCGAAAAGATCGTGCCGGTGGCGGAGGAGAGCAATGTCCGGCTGGCGATGCACCCGGATGACCCACCGCTCTCGCCGATCCGGGGCATCGGGCGAATCATGCGCAGCATCGAGAACTTCGACCGCCTGCTCAATCTGGTCCCCAGCCCATCGAACGGCATCACCCTCTGCCAGGGTAATTTCGCCCTGATGGCTCCGGACATCCCCAAAACGATCCGCCATTACGCGGAGCGGGGCGCGATTCACTTCGTCCACTTCCGCGATGTGCGCGGCACGCCGGAGCGGTTCGCGGAGGTCTTCCATGACGAGGGGCAGACCGACATGCTCGAAGCGATGCGGACCTACCTCGCAGTCGGCTTCGACGGCCCGATGCGCCTCGACCACGCGCCGACGATGGAGGGCGAGGGAAACGACCAGCCCGGCTACGAAATCCTCGGTCGCCTCTTCGCCACCGGCTACATGACCGGCCTGCGCGAAGCCGCAATCAAAGAACTGGCGCGCGGATAAGGGCGCCAGGAAGAGCGGTCTTTCCCGCGTGCATCAAGCGACGGTGCGGCCGAAGGAGCGGGCGGAGACGACGAGCGCGATGATCGCGAGGGCGGCAGTAATTGCAATGCCCTTGATGACGCTGGTATCGCCGAGATGGTCATTGAAGATCGCGCGGGCCGCGTCAACGGCGTAGGCCAGCGGGTTGAAGGCGGCGATGTGGCGGAGCCACGCCGGGGCGAGGCTCAGCGGCAGCAGCACGCCGGAGAGCAGGAGGAGCGGCAGCGTCACCGTCGTCAGAAACGGGGCGAGCGCGTCCTCGCTCTTCAGCCAGAGCGCGAGCGCGTATGAACACGACGCCATGAGTAAGCCAATCAGCGCGAGCAACCCCAGCACGACGAGCAGCCCCGCCGGATGGATATCCAGCCCGAAGGGGAGGGAGAGCAGCACGAGCATCAGCGATTGGATGAGCAGGATGAGAACATCGCGCAGCGCGCGACCGAGCAGCAAGGCCAGCCTGCTCACGGGTGTCACTTGCAGGCGCTCCACGACACCGTAGCGCACTTCCGCGATCAGGCTGAAGCCGACGAACGCCGCGCCGAAGAGCCCGAGTTGGATGAGCAGCCCCGGTACAAAGACGTTGTATGCGCCGCCAGACGGAAATCCCTGCGCCGTGGCGATTGATTTCAGCAGCGGCGCGAAGAGAAGCAGATAGAGCAGTGGCTGCACCACCCCGATCACCGACCATGCCGGGTTGCGGAGCGTCAGGCCGAGGTTTCGCTGGAAGACGAGCCAGGTGTCGCGGAGGGTTTTCATCGTCGTACTCCTTCGGAAATGATCGGTGTCAGGCAGCCGGCTCGCGGAGTGAGCGGCCCGTCTGACGTAGGAAAACATCATCGAGGCTGGGCCGGGTGAGCGAGATCGTCCGCAGTTCGAGGCCCGCGCCGTCGAGCAAACGGAGGATGGCGGGCATCGCCGTCTCGCCGCGATCAACGTAGAGCCGGAGCGCGCCATCTTCCGCACCGGTCTCCCGGACGAAGGGCTGGCAGCCAAGCAGGTCCAGCGCGGCCTGCGGATCACCGGTGATGCCGAGCGTGACGATGTCGCCGGCAATTTGCCGCTTTAGTTGGTCGGGCGTCCCCTCGGCGACGATCCGCCCGTGGTCAATGATCGCGAGCCGGTCGCACAGCGCATCGGCTTCTTCCAGATAATGGGTCGTGAGGAAGACCGTTGTGCCGCCGTCGCGTAGCCGACGCACCTCGTCCCACAAACGGGCGCGGCTCTGTGGGTCGAGGCCGGTCGTCGGCTCATCGAGGAAGAGCACTTGCGGCCCGTGGATCAGGCCAAGCCCGATGTCGAGCCGCCGCCGTTGGCCACCCGAGTAGGTGCCGGTGGGCCGGTCGGCGGCCGCTTCGAGTTCGAGGACGACGAGCAGGTCGTCCGCGCGGCGTTTCGCCTGTGCCGCGCTCATCCCGTAGAGACGGCCCTGAAAGACGAGTTCGGTGCGGCCGGTGATCGCCGGATCGGTACTGCCGCGCTGGCCCACATAGCCAATCCGTTCGCGCACATGCTGCGGCTCGCGACGCAGGTCGCATCCGGCCACGATCGCGTCGCCGCCCGTTGGCGGCAGCAGCGTCGCCAGCATGCGTAGCGTCGTCGTCTTGCCCGCGCCGTTCGGGCCGAGGAAACCGAAGAGTTCGCCCGCCGCGACGCGGAGGTCAACCCCGGCGACCGCCTCAACATCGCCCCGGCGGGCCTTGAAGGTGCGGCGCAAGTCGTGCGTCTCGATCATCGCGCCGTCGGTACGTGGATGCTCATCGTGGGTAGCGATCACGGTTTCTCTCCTTTTCACGCATGCGGAAAATCGGCCGCTTTCGCGCGCACCTCGTCACGGGCGCGCGTTATCTCACACGGGGCTCCTTTCTTGTCGCAGTGATTCCCGTCCCGTCGGCGTCGCGTCCTGGTCACTCACAACTGGCGCGCGTTCACTCAGGGTGTAGGCGGGCCAGGTCAGCGTTCCGTCCGTGATTTCCTCGATAATTTCCCGCACCCACCGCACCTCGGACTCCCGCTGCGCCAGCGCGAACTCTTCCTCCAGCAGGAAGAGCCGGGGGACGTTCAGTCGTTCCATAATGGCGCCCAACCGAAACCGTCGCTCCTCGATGTCATCGTCGAGGCGGCGAGCGCGTTCTCCGAGGAGGGCGATCGTTTCGGTCGGGGAAAGATGTGCGATGAAGCACAGCGCCGCCGCGAACTGCGTGTATTCCTTCGCGGGCTTGCTCATCAACTCGCGATGCCAGCCATCGAACTTCGCGCGCCCGGCCTCGGTGAGCGCGTACACAGTCCGCTCCGGGCGGCGACCCTCGCGCTGCGTCTCCTGCGGCACGATCAGGCCATCACGCTGGAGTGTCTCAACCACGGTGTAAAGCGAGCCTCGATTGAGTTTGATGCTGTGCGTCAGGCCACGCGTACGCATCAGGAAGTCCATCTCGTACGGATGCGTCGGCCGCTCCGCGAGGAGCGCCAGCACCGCGAGCGCCAGCAAGTTCGAGGAATTCCGTTTGTTTGCCATCGGTCGCCACACACCTCGATATGGTCGTCATCAAATAGTTGTCTACAACTATATGGGTGTAACAAGCGGTTGTCAAGTGTCATGCTGATCGTGAGCGGAATTCGTATCAGTGTGGTTTATGATGGTCGCGCTATTTGTACCGTGATTGCTAGAAGGCGTTTCATGCATCGGCGTCAGATCGTGGAACGCGGCGGGCACGGTGGCAAACGGGCAGCGGGATGCTATCGCTGATGAAGACCTCCTCGACAGCGAAGAGTGCCGCCAAGAGGTCGAGCGCGGCGCTCAACCAGTGGGCGAGGGCGTGGAAGCGCCGGTTGAACCGCGAGATCGAGAGCGGACCGGAGAGGTAGCCCATCCCTGGTACACCCTTCCCGCAACTACGTAAGTCCTATATAACCAATGGTGCGAGTTGACGTGGACATGGGACGGCTTGATGCTGAAGGTGTCG
>CALBSO010000125.1 GCA_937968015.1 uncultured Thermomicrobia bacterium | reverse complement strand
CCACCGTTCTTCATGCATCATCTCCCGTTACTCGGCGCAGCAGGAGAGCTTCGCCGGATCCTTGTACCTGCTGATCGCCACGATCTTCAGTGCTTCTGCCATCGTCGGGTAGACGTGCAGCATGTCGATATAGTCGTCAAGTGTGGCGTGGAAGCGCATCCCCATCGCCGCCTCGTGGATGACCTCACCCGCGTTCACGCCGACCATCGAGACGCCCAACACCTCATTTGTCTTGGCATCCGCAACCATCTTGATGACGCCCCGCGTGTCGCGGATCGCCCCGGCACGGGGCACATATTCCATCGGCACGGTGTTGCACCAGCAATCGTAGCCAGCCGCGACGGCTTCCTTATCCGTCATGCCGACGATGCCGATTTGCGGATCGGTGAAGATCGCGCGGGGAATAACCCGATGATCGACTGCCTTGAGCGATTCGCCGGAGAACGCGTTGCGGGCAGCAATGCCGCCATCGTGCGCGCCGACCGGCGTTGCCATCTGACTGTGGGTTTCCGTGCCGATGATGTCCCCTGCTGCCCAGATATGCGGAATGTTCGTGCGCAGATGCTTGTCCACTTGAACCGCGCCCTGTACATTGAGTGCGATGCCGATCTCCTCCAAGCCAATGCCTGTCGTGTTCGGGGCACGTCCGGTCGCAACGAGCAACCGTTCCGCCCGCAGTTCCCGCTCCTGCCCGCGCACGCTGACCGTTGCGACGATCTGTCCCTGCTCCTCACGCACCGCGAGCACGTCGGTGCGTGTCAGGACGCGAATGCCCTCCTCGGCAAAGACCTCGCCCATCGCCTTACCCACTTCCGGCTCGTAGCCGTGCGCGAGGAGGCGTACCCCGCGTGCGATCAGCGTGACATCGGTGCCGAGGCGGGAGAACAACTGCCCCAACTCAAGCGCGATGTAGCCGCCGCCGAGGATGAGCAGCGAGGACGGCAACGTTTTCAGTTCCATCGCTTCGTTGTGTGTCAGGAGGTCACTCGTCAAATACGGCACATGGTCTAATCCCTCGATTGCGGGGATTGTCGGATGGGAGCCGAGCGCGATCAGAAACTGCTCGCCGGTGACCCGCTCATCCCCCACCGCGATGGTGTGGGGATCGAGAAACCGCACATCGCCTTCGAGGATTTTGATCTTGTCCGCGCCATCGGCCAGGGAGAGATATTTCTTCTGCCGGTAGCTGTCGATCACGTCGTCTTTCTGCCCGACGAGTGTCGGGAAATCCACTTTCAGGGAGAAGCCTGTGAGGCCGGGATAGCGGGGATTGGCCGCGTCATAGACGAGTTTGGCCGCCTCGATCAGGTTCTTGGAGGGTAGGCAGCCGCGATTGACGCAGGTGCCGCCCACTTGTCGGTTCTCCGTCATGATGGCCGTCTTGCCCATCTCCACTGCGTTCAGCGCGGCGGCGAACGCGGTCGAGCCGGAGCCGAGGATCACCAAATCCGCGTGCATATCAGCCATCTACTCTATCTCCTTCCGGTCGGCTGGCTCCCCGACGATGAGACAGGAGGCAAGCGCTTGCGCGTTATCAGCCATCATGGTCGTGGCCAAGTCGAGCAGTGGCCGGATGCGCGGGTCAGCAATCCGGTAGCGGGCGGTTCTGCCAGTCTTCTCAGCGACGACGAACCCGCACCAGCGCAGACAGGCAAGGTGCGTCGAGACCCTGCCTTGCGGCGAGCCGAGCAGTTGGACGAGTTCGGAGACGCTACGCTCCTCTTCCAGCAGCAAAAAGAGAATCCGCAGCCGCGTGGCATCACCCAGGCCGCGAAAGAAGCGGGAGAGGCTGTCGCTCTTCACATCAAGGAGTGCTGCACTGTCCGCTATGACCGCCGTGGTCGTCGTTCCCATCGAACCTTCCTGGTAAACACCTTGATCTATACGTATATCAGTATGTATGATGTATGCGGATGTGTCAATGG
>CALBSO010000124.1 GCA_937968015.1 uncultured Thermomicrobia bacterium | reverse complement strand
GCATCCACCTCTCCATCGCTGAGTTCAGCCTGTGACTCCACTCGCACCATTGGTTATTTAGTGCCCGCGCGTATCCCCACCCGTCGCGATCGGCGTCTCCCGTCTCCAATGCTTCTTGGCTCCATGCCCACCCCTCGCGGTCGCGCGCGACGGCGGCCCAGAACCAGTCGAGGTTGCCAACGATCCGTAATGCGCGCTCGGTCTCATCATGGTCGAGCGACCAGCGCAGCGCCGCACGCACGTTGTCCAGTTCCTCCGCCGACACCCGCGACCATGCCGTCCGCTCCCCACTCTGCAACCCCCGCTCCGCCCGGTCGGTCCAGGCGAGTATCACGTCGGCGTGGCGGCGACGGACGGCGTGCTCCTCGCCGCTCGCGATCAGTCGTTCCTCAGCATACTCGCGGATCGTCTCCAGCATCCCGTAGCGCGTGCGCTCATCAGCGCCCCGTTCGGCCCGGACGAGGCTGCTGTCCACCAGCGCGGCCAGCCCGTCCATGATGTCCATGTGCGCGTCATCTTCGTCATCGTACAGCGCCTCCGCCTGCTCAATCGTCCAGCCACCGGCGAAGACGGCGAGCCGGCGGAAGAGGCGCTGCTCGACGGGTGTGAGCAGGTCATAACTCCACGCGATCGTGTCGCGCAGCGTCCGCTGGCGGTCGGGGAGATCGCGCGGGCCGCCCGTAAGGACCTGCAACCGGTGTTCCAGTCGTGTCGCCAGCTCCTGCACCGTGAGGTGCCTGCCGCGCGCGGCGGCCAGCTCGATGGCGAGCGGCAAACCGTCGGTGCGCACGCAGATCGCCGCGACGCTCGGCGCATCAGCCGTCGTCAGCGCGAAGCGTGGAGCAAGCGCGCGTAGGCGCTCGACGAAGAGCGTCACAGCGGGTGTCCGCGACCACCACTCGATCTCCGGTGGCGCGTGAGGATCCGGCAGCGCGAGGGGCGGCACGGCGTACTCGTGTTCGCCGGAGAGGCGCAGGATCACGCGGCTCGTCGCGAGCACCTTCGCATCGGGACACGCCGCGAGCAGATCATTGACGCGCGGTGCGGCGGCGAGCAGATGCTCGCAGTTGTCGAGCACGAGGAGCAGTCGCTTGCCGCGCACATGGGCGATCACCCGCGCGAGCGGCGGGCTTTCACTCGTGTCTGACAGACCGAGGGTATGCATGATGGTAGCGATGACCAGTTCTGGATCGCGCAGCGCGGCGAGTGGGACAAAGTAGACACCATCCGGGAAGCGCGGGCGGAGATCGGCGGCGACTCGGAGGGCGAGGCGCGTCTTGCCGACGCCGCCCGGGCCGGTGAGGGTGACGAGACGGACATCCGGTTGATCGAGCAACTGGCCGACCGCCGCGCGATCCTCCGCCCGGCCGATCAGCGAGGTGAGTGGAAGGGGCAGATTGCTCGGTGGATCGGTCGTGGCAACGGGCACGTCCGCGCGCTCGTGGGGACGCGCCGCGGCAAGGAAGATCGCCCGGTCCTCGGCTGTGAGGCTGAGCGCATCGGCGAGGCGATGGACGGTGTCGTAGTAGGGGCTCGCGCGCCTGCCCCGTTCGAGGTCGCTGATCCCGCGCGCGCTCAGTCCTGACCGCTCGGCCAGCGTCTCCTGCGTCAGCCCGGCAGCGATCCGGAAATGTTTGAGTCGGTCACCGAATGTCGCGATTGGATCGCTCGCCATTGCCGCTCCACTCTGTGGTTGTCCATCTGTCTTCATTTTACTCGATTCTGCAGGTGACGCGCGGAGTAGTGCGTGGGTAGTGCGTGGGCAGTGCGCGTGGGATCGGGCGTGCCGATCCGGCACACTCAATCCATACCGCACATGGTGAGGGTGGCGGATCGGATGTCCGCTCCCGGCAATCGTCACATCCAACGTGCAGATCATCGCAGCATTGAGAGGAGAGACTGACATGGCAACGACAATCGCGACAGAGATCGGCTGCTCTTGTGTGCTACCGGAAGGGGGCGAGCGGATTCGGATCTTCGATGAGGAGATCGTCGTCAAGGTGAGCGGCGCGGAGACCGGTGGCGCGTACGCCGTCCTCGTGGGAAGCATCGCGCCGGGCGGTGGGCCACCGCTGCACGCCCACCCCACCAGCGAGACCTGCTATATCCTCTCCGGCGAGTTCGAGGTCACCCAGCGCGACGCGAAGGGGGTCTCGACCTTCCGGGCCGGCCCCGGCGCGGTCGTCAATGCGCCTGGCGGTGTGCCGCACCGCTTCGAGAACGTCAGTCCCACGCGCAGCACGATGCTGATCGTCGTCCCGCCGGAGTCGGTGGACTTCCTGCGGGAACTCGGCGCGGCCTTCCCCCCCGGTGCCGCACCGGACATGGAGAAGATGCTCGACATCAATGAGCGCTATGCCGTCGAGACCTTTCACGGCGGGGAGGGGAGCCGTCCGGAGCCACCGAAGGACGGGGCGACAAGTGCGCGGGCGCGGGCGCTCGCCTGGCGCTTCGCGCATGCGAACGATGCATTGATCGCGACAATCGAGGCATGCACGCCGGATCAGTGGCGGGCCGTCTGCGCGGACACGGGCTGGACAGTCGGCGTGCAGGCGCATCATATCGCCGTGAACGAGGCAGTGATCGCGAGCGTGGCACAAAGCGTCGCCGACGGGCATCCGCATCCACGGCTGCCGCCGGGGAAACTGGATGAGATGAACGCCCGACATGCCGCGGAGTTCGCAGACGTGACGAAGGAAGAGACGGTGGCGCTCCTGCGGGAGAACGGCGCATCGGCGATCAAAACATATCGGGGGTTGAGCGACGCGCAACTGGCGCTGACGGCAACGCTGGCGGAAGGCTACACGGTGAGCGTCGCGGACGTGATCGAGCGGCACGCGATCGGGGAGATCGAGGGGCATGGCGAGCATCTCCGTCGCGCCATCAACGCGTGAGCGTGTTCATCGTGAAGAGCAGCACCCGGTAGGGATTGGTACCGCCGGCGGGAGGATCACTCCACCGCCGGTTTTTCTTGTTCGCTCTCCTCCTTGACAGGGAGAACAGCGGGTGCTAGCGTCAGCCGCACAATCGAAGAGGCCCGCGATGAGGGGGAAGAGTACGCGACCGGCAGCCGGAAGCGAGTGGGGGAGGGTGGAAGCCCCACGGCGATGCCGACGCGGAACGCGCCCCGGAGCGGCCCGCCGAAGAACGCAGCGATGCAAAGTAGGCGGAGGTGGGTGGCGCCCACGCAAATAATCGCTGATTGAGTGGCCGGTTCCGGCAATGAGGGTGGTACCACGGGCGCGCTGCTCGTCCCTCCAACGTCTCGCGGGGCGTCGGGAGGTGATCAGGCAGCCAGGCGCTCGTTTTTTCTTGTCGGGTTCGGTATCACGCACGAAGGAGCGATCAATGGAGCGGAAACCGGTGAAAAAGGTCGTGCTCGCTTACAGCGGCGGGCTTGACACGTCGTGCATCATCCCGTGGCTCAAAGAAAACTACGGCAACCCGGAGGTGATCGCCTTCTGTGCGAACCTCGGGCAGGAAGAGGAGTTGGACGGCCTCGAAGAGAAGGCGAAGCGCACCGGCGCCTCGAAATGCTATATCGAGGATTTGCGCCACGAACTTGTGACCAATTACATCTGGCCAACGCTGAAGAGCGGTGCGATCTACGAGCGGAAGTACCTGCTCGGCACCTCGTTCGCGCGCTATCCGGTCGCCAAGCGGCAAGCGGAAATCGCCAAGATGGAGGGCGCGGACGCCGTCGCGCACGGCTGCACCGGCAAGGGGAACGATCAGGTCCGCTTTGAGTTGACCTTCAAGAGCGTGGACCCGAACCTGCGCGTCATCGTGCCGTGGCGCGAGTGGGAACTGAAATCCCGCAAGGACGAGATTGATTACTGTCTGGAGCGGCGCATCCCCGTCACGGCGACGTTGGAGAAGATTTACAGCCACGACCGCAACCTCTGGCATCTCTCCTCCGAGGGTGGCGTCTTGGAAGACCCGTGGAATGAGCCGCCGGAGGACATGTTCGAGATCACGAAGTCCCCGGAGGATGCGCCGGACAAGCCGACATATATCGAAATCGGTTTCGAGCAGGGCCTTCCGACATCGCTCGATGGCACGACCATGGACCCGGTGGACCTCATCTACAAACTGAACGAGATCGGCGGCGAGAACGGCATAGGCCGCGAGGATTTGGTGGAGAACCGGCTGGTCGGCATGAAGTCCCACGGCGTTTACGAGACACCGGGCGGCACGATCCTCGTCACGGCGCACAAGGAACTGGAAAGCATCGTCCTCGACCGCGACACGATGCACTACAAGGATGTGCTCGCCGGGCGGTTCGCGGAAGTCGTTTATAACGGCCAGTGGTTCACGCCGCTGCGCGAGGCGATGAGCGCCTTCTTTGACGTGACGCAGCAGCACATGACCGGCACGGTGCGGCTGAAACTCTACAAGGGGAACATCATCATCGCCGGCCGGAAGTCATCGCACTCTCTCTATCGCGAGGACTTCGCGACCTTTGAGGAGGACGAAGTCTACAATCAGGCGGACAGCCGCGGCTTTATCAACCTCTTCGGCTTGCCGATCACGGTGCAAGCATTGCTGAAGCAGGAGCAGGCGCTAGGAGCGAACGGCAAATAGCGCGACGAGCTGCGGATTTCGGGGAGGGTCGTCGGCCCTCCCCTTCTCGTCCGTCCATGCACGCCTGCAACGCGTCTCAAAACCCCTGACGCGGTGGCACCAGGCATGAAGAAGGCCGCCCGGCAGCGCTGAGCGGCCCGTATGACATGCGTGCGCTCGTCAGTCACCTCGTCTGGGATGACCGGATCCGGCCGTAGTAGGCCTACGGCTGCATGGTATTGACGACCTGGAAGAACCTGGGCTGGATGTTGATCTTCGCCTCTTGCAACGCTTTGCCGAGTTTCTGCTGGAAGAATTGATCTAACGCCTCTTGCGACTCCCAGACCTCGATGACGCACCAGCCGTTCTCGGTCGGCCCACCGGCGTGGTAGAGCATGCCGGGTGGCGCCTTGTTGCCTGGCGCTACCTGCTCCCGTACCTGGTCGTACTGCGCCTTGCTGACGCCGTCCCCTTCGAATATTGCCCCGATCGCCATGGCATCCCCCTCGCGCGACGTGCCCGGTGCGGCCCTACGACGTCGTTCTGCTGGTCCCTCCGGGCGCAGCATCAGCATACCGCATGGTCGCTGCCGTGTACAGCGATGGCACTGCCGTCTGCTCCCGGATACCCATCGGTGGAGCGGTGGGATTGTGGCGAGGAGCCGGGAGAAAGACAATACGATGGTACCCACCCCTCTATCACCGGGGTTTTGAGACAGGTTGTAGTGACGGCTATACTTTGTTCGTGCGGATCGAAGGGGGTTCAGCACTATGCCGACAGACGAGAAGACGCCAACGCTTTCGCAGGAATGGTTCACGACATGGGAAGTCGCGCCCGGCGTGATCTGTATCGCGGAAGATCAGCACGATCAGGAAGTGCGGTCATATCTCATCATGGGGGCGGAGCGGTCGCTTCTCTGGGATGCGGGGATGGGCATCGCGGACATGCGGCGAGAGGTCGAGCGGTTCGTGGCAGTGCGGCCGGAGACGCTCCTGATGGTCTGTAGCCACAGCCATTTCGATCATGTCGGCGATGTCTGGCGATTCGCGGAAGCGGGCGTGCCGGTTTATGCGCACCCGGCGGAGGCGGACCGGATTGCGCGGGGGCTGAGCCACGAGCAATGCGCCCGCTGGCTTCAGGAGGAATCCTTGCTCGGCCCGTTGCCGACGGGGTTCGACCCGAACAGATACATGATCCGCCCCGCGACGGTCACGCATCTGCTCAACGAGGGTGAGATGCTCGGTCTCGGCGACCGGCAATTCACGGTGTTGCATACGCCGGGCCATTCGCCGGGCGGCCTCTGCCTCTGGGATGCGGCGCATGGCCTCCTCCTTTCCGGCGACACTGCCTATGCGGCGCCGCTCTACTCGTACTCATCGGACGCCGAGCCGGATGTGTATCGTCGCTCGCTGCGTCGTCTCGCGGACCTCGCGCCGCAGGTACGGACGCTCCTGCCATCACATGACGAAACGCCGACCCTGCCGGAACTCCTGGTCGCGATGGCGGACGCCTTCGATCGCATCCATGATGGCAACGCAGCGGACGTACTGATCGGTCGGGACGACGCGGCGGGGCGCGATCGCGTCTATGACCTGTACGATTTCGGCCCTTTCCAGGTGCGGATGCAGGTTGGATGGGGCCGGAAAGGATAGCGGGTGGCGAGAGCGCTAGTGATGCCACATACCCCAAAAGGGATGGACGCGCGATGGCGTCGGTGGCTGAGATCGCCCGCCGCCCTTGCCGGTGGAGCGGTCATTGCCGGGTTGCTCGGCGGCGCACTGGCGATTGGGGTCGGCATAATTCTGCCGCTTGCTTTCCTCATCGCCCTTGTCGGCGGCGTCGCGATCCTGCTTGATGCGCGGGTCGGGCTGTACGCGGCGGTCGCGGTGATCTCGGTATTACCCTACGCGACGCTGCCGGTGAAGGTCGGGCTGACTTTCACATTCCTCGAAGCCGCAATCCTGCTGACGATCGCCGTCTGGGCACTCCGGCTCGGTTTTGACCGTAGTGAACTGATCGTCACGACGCCGCTCTTCCTGCCGCTCGGATTCTTCATTGTGGCAACACTCGTCGCATTTCTCGTCGGTGCCGGCCGGAACACAACGACGCAGACGGCGCACGACTATCTGAAACTGCTGCTCGGCGTCGGCATGGTCATCCTCGTCGTCAATCTGCTGCGGGAGCGGCGGGATGTGGCGCGGTTCACGACGGCGCTTGTCGTGGGGGGAGCCGTCGCCGGGGCGCTCGCGCTCATCCTCCAATGGCTATCGGTCGGGCTGACGACGTGGCTTCTGACCCGCCTCAGCGTCGTCGGCTACCCAACCAGCCGCGTCGTCCGCTATATCGAGGATAACCCCGCTCTCGCGCGGCGTGCGACGGGCACCGGCGTGGACCCGAATGCGTTTGCCGGGTTCCTGATGCTCGTCCTCGTCCTCGCGGTCGGGCAGGCCATCGCGGCGCGCCCGCTCGTCGCCCGGCATCTGAGCATCGTGACTGTGCCGCTGGTCGGGCTGCCGCTGCTCCTGACTCAGTCGCGGGCGGCGTGGCTCGGCGCGGCGGTCGGCGTCGGTATGCTGGCGCTGCTGCGTTATCGGCGGCTGATCGTGCCGCTGATCGCGCTCGGTATCGCGGCGGCAGCGTTCGGTGTTGGGGCGGGCTATCTGTCGCGCCTGACCGGTGGACTGCGCGGGCAGGACGCCGCGACGCAACTGCGCTATCGCGAGTTTGCCAATGCGTTGCAACTGATCCGCGACTATCCAGTCTTTGGCGTCGGCTTCGGGGGCGCACCGCGCATTGATCTCCAGACCGGCGTATCGAGCGTCTATCTTACCGTCGCGGAGCGGGCGGGAGTCATCGGATTGCTGCTCTTTCTCGTCGCGCTCGTTGCACTGGTCGCGCGGCTCATCCGTGGCGCGATACGCGCGGCAGCGGATGACCCATTCGGGGAACTGACGCTCGCTATCGCCGCATCGGTCGTCGCGGCCTGCGTCGCGGCGACGCTCGACCACTATTTTTTCAATCTCGGCTTCCCGCACATGGCGGCGCTCTTCTGGACCTTCGCAGGATTGGGTGAGGTGGCGTTGCGGCTCACAACTCTTCCGTCTCCAGTGGCCGCGGTTTGTGATCCCGATGCTCAACCCGCCGTTCGATCGCACCATATACGGTGACGGCGAGCAGCATAATCGCTGTCGCGCCGCAGGCGAGGATGAAGAGTCCCGCGCCTGCCGCCATGCCGATACCTGCCGCCGCCCAGACACCCGCGGCTGTCGTGAGGTTCTTCGTATGCGAGCCTTGACGGAAGATCAGCCCCGCGCCGATGAAGCCAATGCCGGAGACAATCTGCGCGGCAATGCGCGTTGCGTCCGCACCGCTACTCACGGCCAGTAGCGCGCCGACGACGGTGAAGAGCGCCGCACCAACGCCGACGAGGGTGAATGTGCGCAGCCCCGCTTCTTTGTGGCGGATTTCCCGTTCCGCGCCCAGCAGTCCCGTCAGCCCGCTCGCCACCGCCAGACGGACGAGCGCATCCCACTCGCTCAACGCCACTGCATCCTCGCTCTCCTGGTCCTATGCGCATCTTTTCATCGTCTGCTCAGCACATTGTAGCGTGCCAAGCGATTGATTGCGCGCGCGCGGCGGAGATGATAGCGTGGGGCGCGTTGCGATGGCGCGGATTTCCCGGAGAACATGGGGAGGGAGCACAACGCATGGCGGCAGCGCCCGGTGGCATCAAGGGATACGCGCGCACCGTTCGCGCCTTCAGCCACGACATGCGCTTATACATTCTCTTCACGCTGATCGGCTATCTCAATATCGGCGTCTTTCAGGTCCTCTACAATCTCTATCTGAACCGGATCGGCCTCAGGGAAGACTTCATCGGCACCTTCACGGCGGTCAATACCATCGCGATCGCGGGCGCGGCGCTGGCAATTGGCCCGATCGTCAACCGGCATGGCCCGTGGATCGTCGTCGTGTTTGGCTTCGTCGTCTTTTGCTTGACAAGTGTTGGCCTGACCCTTTCGAGCGATACGCTGATTCTCCTCGTCTTCGCTGGCCTGCAAGGAATTGGCACCTCGTTCTTCTCCAGCCCGACGATGCTGATTGTGCTCGAACGGACGACAAACGAGACGCGGCAACATGCCTCAGCAATCGTCTATTCCTCGCAGGCGCTCAGCGCCACGCTCGGCAACCTCGGCGGCGGCCTGCTGCCGAAACTGATCGTGCTCTTCTTTCCAGTCCTGGCGACCGGGTCGGTTGGGTCCTACCGCGCCACATTGATGGTTGGCGTCGCCATCGCGGGGTTGGCGCTCATTCCACTGCTCCGCATGCACGCCGGGGAAGGTGAACAACGCGGCGAGATGGCGAGCGTCCGACGACAGACGCCTATCGAGGCGAAGAAAGAGACCGGGACGCGGCGGGCCGATTTCTCCGTTTTTATCATCTCCGGAGGGTTGCTCGCGGTCGCCTCCGGCGCGGTCATACCGTTTTACAATGTCTACCTGAAACGGCTCGGCGCAAGCACGCAGGTTGTCGGCTACATCTATGCAGTCGCTGCCCTCATCGCGGCAATCGTTGGGCTGACCGGGCCGGTTGTCTCGGCGAAGTTCGGCGCGCTCAAAACCGTCGGCATCCTGCGCATCTCGCCGTTGCCGTTGTTTGTCGCGATGATCTTCGTTCCCCATCTCGCGCTGGCGGTTCCGGCCCACGCGCTGCGCGTCACGAGCATCAATATGTCGTGGCCGATTGACTCCACGTTTATCGCCGATCTCTTGCCGGCGCGGCAGCGGGCGTATGTCTTCAGCATCCGCTCCGTCCTCTGGAACGCGGGATGGGCGGTGACGAGTATCATCGCGGGCCGGGTGATCCGCGCGACCGACTCATACGCGACGGTCTTTATTATCTACTCAGTCTTCCTCGCCCTCAGTGTCGGTATGTTCCAGGTCTATTTCCAGCGCCGCCTCGCCGAACGAGCACGACTGGGCCTCGGCCCGGCGATGCAATCGTCGCGGGCGTGACCTCCATTCCCTGACGCGCCAGACCGGAGCATTGCTGCCCCGGCCTGGCGGAAAGGAGGAAGGAGAGGGAAGGAATAGACGTTAGGAGAGCGCCGCTTTGTTGAATTGCACCTTGAAGGCGCGGCACCAGATATCGGCAGTGTCGTATTTCGTGGGATCGAACCCGGCTGGGAGGTCGTAATTCTGATTGCCCTTGTTGCCCTTCAGCCCGCCGAGATCGAGACTGTCGCCGTTCGCGCTGAGCAGGCGGACACGCAAGTCCGGGCCGTTCGTGAGGTCGAGATTTTCGAGGCGGAGGATATATGAGCCGTCCGGCTGCTTGAAGATCGTCGCCTTCCCGGACCCGTCATGCTCGACCTTGACGAAGTTTCCGCTCTTCACGGCGACCGGGCCGGTTGCGGCGGGCGCGTTCGTCGGCGCGGCGGTTGGCGCGATCTGGGTCTGTCCAACGACCGGCGGTCGCGCGGCCGCTGCTGGTGCGACGGTCGCCACCGGAGCGATCGTCGCCGCAGTCGTCGCGACAGGCTGCGCGGCGGTCACGGTGGTTGGTGCGGGCGCTGCCGTCGGAAACGCCTCGTTCACCGTCTTGCTCGTCCGTGGCTGGATAACGAGGAACCAGAGCGCGATGATCGCGCCGAGGGGCAATAGGGTCAGTTTGAAGAAGTGCTTGCGCCAGAAGGGGCGAGCGTCGCGTGGTTTGCTGTCGCCGGGTTGGCGGTCGGTCATCGTCGCCATGTGGTCTACCTCCCTCGATACACATTCCTATCGCTCATTACAGTATATCGTACGATCAATCCGCGAACATGCGGGTGACGAAACGATTACAATCGCGCCCGGTACGCACCATGCAGAGGATACTGCCGGTGAGTTGGATGCGATCACGATCAAAGGAGAAGCGATGCGCGGTTGCCTGATTTTCCTGACTGCTATCGTCCTCGGCGCGGTCATGGCGCTCGGCGCGGTCTACTTCTTCGTCACGCGCCCGGCGCCAACGCGCATTGCCGAGACGACCGTGCCGGTCAGCGCCGCGGCAGCGCGCAACTTCGACACGAAAGTCAATCAGATCGTCAATGCCCCCCCCAATACCGCCGTGACGGTGGAACTGACCGACGAAGAACTGACCTCGAAATTCGCCCAGACCGTGCGCGAGCAGCGCGATACGATCGGCGCGGACATCCAGAACCCACAGGTCTCCGTGCATGATGGCCGGGTCTACGCGGGTGGCAAGACGAAGAGCGACAGTTTCCCGGTACGCGTAGACCTCGTCGTAGTCGCGGTGCCGACAGCGGAGAATGGCAAATTGAAACTCCGCGTCGAACGGGTCGAGAGTGGACGCTTCCCGCTGCCGGGCAGTATCACGGACCAGATCGTGGCCAATATCCAGAACGATGCGCTCATCAATGACAATCTGCCGATCTTCGTGGATCGCGTGGAAGTCCTGAATGGCAAACTCCGCCTCACCGGGCGACCGAAGTAACGAGTAACGAGGGAGTTGATCCTTCTCGTTACTCGTCACTCGCTACCCGGCGTTACCGCCACCAGCCGCCGCTGCGGATGAGATCGTTGCCCAGGAGACCTTCGAGCACTGGTAAGGGGTTATCCGTGAACTCCGGGTGATACTCCAATCGGGTCCGCTCGAAGTATTGGACCGTGTACAATTTGCCGTCGTCGGCGTTCTTCTCAACGGTCGGCTCGCTGATCGGATAGCCGAAGACTGCGAGGCCGCCACCCTGTCTCCAGAACCGGAGGAACGGCCCGGTGAGCGTATGTGAGGTCTCGGTGAAGTACATGCCGGAGAAAGGCGGTGACGGTGGGAGCGTGGGCGTCAGGGGTGCAGTCTTTGACGCGCCCGGCGTGCCACTCGGTAACGTCGTCGGCTTCGATGTGGGTGACGGAGTCGGTGTGGATGGCGGCGTCGGGGCGCTGGGGGATGGAAAATAGACATCGCTGTCGAATTGAGGGCGAGGCACGGTTGGGAAGGTGCGATTGTGCGTCGTCACGCTACCAAGGAGGGTGAGGAGCACCTCGTTCGGCGTTCCCGCGAACTCGTCGTGGAACTCGAAGCGCGCGCGCTCGAAAATCTGCACGACCCGGCCCGCCGAGGTGTAGACGCTCGTCCGTGGCAGGCCGAACCGCTCGACACCGCCGTAGCGCTCCCAGTAGAGGCGGAACGGCCCGGCGAGCCAGTGTTTGGTGTCGGGAAACCATTTGGCGTCGGGGGCGGTCGGTTTGTTCACATCCTCCGGCGCGGTGGGGAGGGCGGACGGGCGCGCGATGCTCGCATATGCGCGCAGCGCGTCCTTGCGCGGCCACGGCTCGCCGGGATGGTCGCCATCGCGGCGGAAGGCGAACAAACCCCAGTGTGTCTCCTGCCCCCCTTGTTCTTTGATCGTGAAGTCCTCCAACTTGAACCAGAAGGCGCGCTCGACGATGTCGCGCATCGCGGCGAGCGCCGAGAGCGTATCGTTGAGGTACGCCGATTGTTTCGCCTCATCATCCGTGACGGGGATAAGGCCCGACTCCGGTACTGGCGGTGCGGCCGCTTGCATGCCGAATTCGGTGACCCAAATCTTTTTGAAGCCCTCGCCTGCCTGCTCCATCACTCGGTGCATGTCGCGCACATGGCCGGGAATGTCGGCCGCTTTCAGTTCATACGGATGATCCGCGACGACATCCCACGGCGCCCCCCGGCCTTTGATGATCGGCGAACTGTAGAGTTGCCGGAGGTACGGGATGTCGTAATTGTCCGGGTAGGCGCCGGCGGTGTTGATGAGGCCGCCGAGGAGGACGGGTACGCTCGGGCTGATGTTCTTGAGACGCGGGTAGGTCAGCGACATGATCGCCGCCATCCGGTCAGGGAAGATGCGCTGCTGCTGCCCCTTCGTGATGAAGTCCAGTTGGGAATTCTGATTCGGCTCGTTAATGATCTCCCAGGCGTTGACGTATCCGGCATAATGCCCGGCGATCTCCGTCGCGCGGTCAGCGAAGCCGCGGATGAACGGATTGGAGCCATCAGGACGATCGGTGGGGTCGTTTACCTTGTTGAGGATGTAGGTGTAGTTCGTGTCGCGCACGATGCCGTAGGAGAGGAGGCCGAGCACATTCATGTTGTAGCGTCGGCAGAGGTCGGTGAGGAACCAGTCATATTTCTCATAGGGCATCCTACCGGGGCCGGAGACATCGCCGTATTCGGCGAAGAACTCGATCCGCACCCATTTCGCGCCGGACGCCGCCATCTCCTTGACGATATGTTCCAGCACCGTCCTATTCACATCATTGTTGAAGTGGACGGTGTCGGTGTTCCACTCATAGTATGGATCGCGCCCGACGACGCCGAAGAAGCCGTCACGGTCGGGGTAGGGATCGGTGAGCGCGGCGGAGGCCGGAGCGGGAGAATGCACCGCCGGAAGCAACGTCAGCAACAAAAAGAGGATGAGGACCGCGTGGTGGCGCAGTCCGCGATGATCGCCGAAGGTCATTGGTAAACCCCTCCCCATACACCTGCCTGATCGTGTCCGCGCCCCACCCCACTACCTCACCGCACGTACAACCTGAACGGTGCAGCCGGTACAGGATTGTGCATGGATGTCGCGATTGATGCAAACTGCTACACTGGCAGCGACAGAAATGCCAAGTGTGTGAGGGGTCGCCGCATGACACCGACTATCGAGGATCGTTCTTCAACTAACCCGGCGACGCGGGAACGTGAGTCACTGCTGCGGCAAGTCGCCCGGCTCGATGCACTCCACCGAATTCACCACGCCGCCGCTTCAACGCTCGATCTTAACCCCATGCTGGAGACGGTCGTGACGACGGCCGCGGCGGTCATGCGGAGCGATGCGTGCAGCGTCTATCTGTACGACGAGGAGCGCGCGCTCCTCGTCCTCTCCGCCGTCGTCGGGTTGCCGGAGGAGGCGATTGGCCGGGTTACCCTCGGCATCGGCGAGGGGATCACCGGCCTTGCAGCGCGGCAGCAAACGATCATCGCGACGCCGGATGCCCACATGCACCCTGCCTATATCCAGGCGCCATTCCTCAATGACGGGCACTTGCGCGCGCATGTTTCCGTGCCGATGTTCCTCCCCGCAGTTGGCCGGTTAGTCGGCGTACTCAATCTCCATTTCCGCGACAGCCGCGTGCTCGGCGATGACGACCTCGCCTTCCTGACCACCGTCGCGGGGGAACTCGCCATCGCCATTGACCATGCACGGCTGTACCAAGCGACCGATGTCGCGTTGCACCGGAAGGTCGCCGAACTCCAGACGTTGCAGAAGGTCACCGCCGTCGTCACCAGCACGCTGGACCTCACACGGGTGCTGGAAACGATCGCGGAGCAGGCGGCGGTGCTCGGCCAGGCGGATGTCGTCAGTATGTACGAACTCGGGCCGGATGGCGAGAGCCTGACCTTCCTCGCCGGGTATGAGGCGACGAGCGGTGAGGGCGCGCCGGTCCGTGAGGAGATGCGGAAGGAAGCGGTCCGGCGGGCGATGCAGATCTCCGCCCGCGATGACCGCGATGTGCCGCCCGTCGTGCCCGCCGACGCGGATGACGGCGCGAGCGAGGAGACAGTCTTCTGTATCCCGCTCCGCACCGCGCACGGCATGATTGGCGGTATCTGCCTCCATTTCGACGCAGGGAACGGCCCGAGCCGCGATCAGGTTGATCTCCTGGAATCCTTCTGCAACACCGCCGCCATCGCCATTGAGCAGGCGCGGCTCTACGATGACGCGCGCCGGTCGCTGACGAGCAAATCGGCCTTGTTACAGGAGATGCATCACCGCGTCCGCAACAACTTGCAGACCGTCGCCGCGCTCCTCTCGATGCATGTCCGGCGGGCGGGCGAGCAGGCATGGGCCTTGCCGCTCAAGGAGGCAGTCAACCGTATCCGTTCCATCGCCGCCGTGCATGATCTCCTGACGCGCGAAGATATCGGTATCACGACGGTCAATGAGGTGGCGAAACTCGTCACTGATGAGGCCGCGACGACGCTCCTGCCACCGGGCGCAGAGTATGAGTTTGTTGTCGCGGGCGAACCGGCGGAAGTCTCCTCGCGGGAGGCGACGGTGCTGGCGATCCTGATAAATGAACTCGTGGCGAACGCCGTGCTGCACGGCCTGGAAGGGCGGATGCACGGCGTGGTGAACGTGACGATCGGCCTGTTGGACGGTCAGGTCACGGTGCGTGTCGAGGACGACGGCAAGGGGTTCCCGCCCGGCTTCCGCGCCGAAGTGGATGGCGGGCTTGGCTTGCAAATCACGCAAAACCTCGTCTCCACGGACTTGCGCGGCACCGTCTCGCTGGAACCAAGCCCGCTCGGCGGCGGCGCGGTGGTTCTGACCTTCACGCCGCGCCTCGGCGCATACTAATTCGTGCCCGGTTGGAAAGCCGGACACGAATCACTGTCGGTCACATCTCCCTTATCGAACCGTGATACCGGCGCCCGTGGTGACTTCACCGACCCGCCATGCCGCCTGCCCCTCCGCCTGACATGCCGCGAGAAAACGATTCACGGCCTCCGGCGCGAGGCAGAGCAACAATCCGCCGGATGTTTCCGATTCCCAGAGCATCTGCTGCATTACGTCGTCTACGGAATCCGCGAACGTGACGTGCGCGGCGAAATAGTCGCGGTTGCGGGCGCTGCCACCGGTGCGAACCTCTTGCCTCGCGTACTCCCGTGCGCCATCCAGCCACGGGAGCGCGGCGGCAGCGAAGGTGATTGCGACACCGCTCTTTGTCGCGATCTCATCGGCATGACCGAGCAGGCCAAAGCCGGTGATGTCCGTGCCTGCACGGACGCCCGCCGCGACGGCGAGACGGGACGCGACATCGTTCAGTCGCTTCATGCTGGTGATGGCCGCCGCGAGGTGCGCGGGATCGGCCACGAGGTTTTTCGCCGCCGTCGTGATCGTGCCGGTGCCGAGCGGTTTGGTGAGGACGAGCAGATCGCCGGGCTTGGCCGCTGCCTTCGTGATAATCCGGTCGGGATGGATGACGCCCGTCACGCTCAGGCCGTATTTCGGCTCGGCATCACGGATCGTGTGACCGCCCGCGATCACCGCGCCGACCGAGGCCATCATGTCCGTGCCACCTTGAAAGACGCGCGCCAGCAGGTCCGCGCTGAGATCTTCCGGCCACGCCGCGACATTGAGCGCGAAGCGGACCTCGCCGCCCATCGCATAGATGTCGCTCATCGCGTTCGCGGCGGCAATCGCGCCGTAGTCGTATGCGTCGTCCACGACGGGCGCGAAAAAGTCCACCGTCTGCACGACGGCGAGATCGTCCGTCAGCCGGTAGATCGCCGCGTCGTCACTCGTGTGGAGGCCGACGATCAGTTCCGGTGGGGCGCTCATCGCTGCAAGCGGCGCGAGGACAAGAGCCAGGTCCCCTGGCCCGAGTTTGGACGCTCAGCCCGCGCAGGCGGCAAGCGTCGTCAGGCGGATTTCATCCCGCGTATGCATTGGCTCCTCCTTCCCGCGTCGTCATGCATCCATCGGTCGTCGGCGTCACTCTATCAGAAGCGCGGTGCGCGGACGATTATTCCTCGCATGTACGGCGAAGTGGCCGGGAAATCCGAATCGGGCGGAACGCTGTTTTTCCAGTGGTGGCGGCTTCATCCTGCCACAGCGACGGTGAGGCTGAAGCCGCCCACCACCGTTCCTGGTTCGTTGTCGTGTGCGATACCTTGAATCCTTCTAATGCCGCCGCTATGCTCATCCCGACGGCGGGATCGCACCATCGGGAAGGGACTCAACACCGTGTCGTTCGCCGGGCCTCCGCTCCTGCGCAATGTGGATTTTCGCAAACTCTGGGCGTCGCAGGCGGCGACGGTCTATGGCTACTTCACGATCCTGATCGCCGTGCCGCTCCTCGTCTTCAGTCGGACGCATTCGGCGTGGCAGACGGGTCTCGTTGCCGCCTTTGAAACGCTCGCCTATCCGCTCGTCGCGCCGTGGGCGGGCGTCGCGGCGGACCGGATGAACCGGCGCGTCATCATGCTGGCATGTGACGCGACGCGGGCCGTCCTCTATGGCAGCATCCCCGTCGCGGCGGCATTTGGGACCGTCGCGATCCTCCATGTCTACATCGTCGCGGCGCTCGCGCCACTTTTTACCGTGCTCTTTGACGCCTGCGCGCTCAGTACGCTGACCGCGCTCGTCCGCCGCGATCAGTTGGTGGAGGCGAACGCGCGCCTGCAAATTACCGTCTCCGTCGGCGCGCTGATCGGGCCGTCGGTCGCGGGCCTCCTGATTACGAATATTGGCGAGGCGTTCTCGTTGATGGTCGCGTGCGTGACCTTCGCCTGCTCATTCTGCGCGCTTGCCTCGATCCGCCGCCCATTCCAACGGCACGATCTGGGAGCGGCGCAAGGGCAGGGCGTCCGCGCCGACCTCATCGAAGGGCTTCGCTTTCTCTGGCGGCAGCGCACCGTGCGGGCGCTCGCGTGCGTCCTGTTCGTCTTCACGCTCGCGGATGGCGGCATCTATGGCCTCTTGCCCGTCTACGCGTTGGAAGGACTGGGCATTCGCAAGGGGCTGGTCGGGCTGCTCTATGCCGCGTCGGGGATCGGCGGGATCGTCTCCGCCTTTCTTGTCACCCGTGTCAGCGCGCGGCTCGGCATCCGCACGATGATGATCGGCGGCTTCTCACTCTCGGGCGTGCTGACGATCGCAATGGCCTTCGCAGCGAACCTGCCCGCCGCGCTCGCCCTGCTCATGCTGCGTGCGTTCTGCGTCGAGATGGTGATTATCACGGTCATCTCGCTGCGCCAGCGGCTGATTCCCGACCATCTGCAAGGGCGGGTGAATATTGCCGCCCGTGCGATCTCGATGAGCGGCTATCCGCTCTCGTCCTCGATTGCGGGCGTCGGCATTGACCTCATCGGCGTCCGGCCCGTCTATGCCTTCATGTCCCTCTTCATCTTCGTCTCCGCGCTCTTTGGCCTGCTCGTGCCGCGCCGTGCGGAGGTCGAGCGGCAGGCCGCCGCGATGCAGGCCTCCCAGGAGCGCAACATCCCGCACCCCGAACCCGTCGCGGCGGGCTGAACATGTTGACCACAGAGACACAGAGGAGGAACGTTAACGAGCGAAAGATTGATAAACAGCATGTAGTGATCATTCCTCTGTATTCCTTGTGCCCTCTGTGTCTCGGTAGTTCGATCGGTTTGTCAGCCTGAAGGAGGTTGGGATGGCGGATGAGATTCGGCACATCAAGAACATTCCGGGTGGGCGGGGGGATTTACCGTTCAGTCGGGCGGTCGTCGCGAATGGGTTCGTCTGGGTGTCGGGCGTGGGGGGCGCGAACCAGACGAGCGGCGCGAGTGGCGGCACAATCGAGGAGCAGACGCGCGGCACGATTGAGAACGTGCGTAAAATCCTCGAAGCGGCCGGATCATCGCTCGATCGTGTCGTCTGGATTCAGGTGGGGCTGGCCGACCCGGCGGAGTACGCGCGCATGAACGCCGAGTACGTCAAGCATTTCCCAGAAGACAAACGACCTGCCCGTGCAACGGTCAAACTCGGCTTTGAGAACCCGAACACGAAACTGGTGATGGCCTGCACCGCGCTTGCGGGCGAGACCACCGGGTAGGAAACTCTGCCCAGCGGCGGCTAGGGCGATCGAGAGCGAGGCGACAGATGGACAAACTCAATGACGGCGAGATCACCGCGCGATTGGCGAAACTTGCGGGTTGGGAGCGGAAGGATACCACCATCACGAAGACGTATGAACTGAGTGACTTCACCCATGCGCTCGGTTTCGTCGTCGTGGTCGGCGTGATCGCCGAGGCAGTCTGGCACCACCCGGACATCACGCTCCGCGGCTGGAACAAGGTGGAGATTACCTGCAGTTCCCACGACGCCGGGACGATCACGAAGCGCGATGTGGACCTCGCGGACAAAATCGAGGAAGCATTCGCGCAGCGATGAGTATGGTGGCTGGGTTCTGTTAGGCAGATTCGGCCTGCGCGAGTGACCGCAGGCTGAAGCCTACGCCACGGGGCGATCCCGTCGGATCAGTCGGGGTGTCCCATGGAGCATGGCGAGGTCGGTCGTCCCGGTCGCGAACATCGCCACCCGGAGCGTGGTTGCCAGTTCTTCGATGGCTTCTGAGACTGCCTCGGTGGAGATGACAGCCGCTTTGAGGAAGGGGAGCGCAAGCCCGCAGAGGTGCGCGCCGAGCGCAATTGCCTTTGCAACCTCCACGCCGTTCCGGAGGCCGCCGCTGGCGATCAGCGGCATCGTTGGGAGCGATGCGGAAACGGCGGCGATGCATTCCGCCGTTGGGATGCCCCAATCCGCGAAGTGCGCCGCCACGCGCGCGGTCATTGGGTTCCGCGCGCGGTGCATCTCCACCTGGCTCCATGAAGTGCCGCCCGCTCCCGCGACATCAATCGCCGCGATGCCCGCGTCCGCGAGTTGGCGGGCGATATTCGGCGCGATACCCCAGCCGACCTCCTTGACGACCACCGGCGCGCCGACCGAGCGACAGACGGCTTCGATCCGCCCAAGGAGGCCATGCCACTGGTGGTCACCCTCCGGTTGGAGCGCCTCCTGGAGCGCGTTCAGATGCAGAATGAGGGCGTCCGCACCGATCATTTCGACGGCGCGGCGGCAGTGATCCACGCCGTAGCCGCGGTTCAATTGCACCGCGCCGATGTTCGCGAAGAGCAGGATGTCCGGCGCGGCATCGCGCACATGGAAGGTCGCGGCGAGCGCCGGTTGCTCGACCGCGCTCCGCTGCGAGCCGACGCCGAGAGCGATCCCCGCCGCCTGGGCCGCCGCCGCGAGTCGCTGATTAATCGCGGTCGCCTCGTCTGTCCCGCCCGTCATGGAGGAGACAAGCAATGGCAGGCGCAGTCTCTTGCCGAGGAACGTCTGATGGGTATCAATCGTGTCAAGGTCGCACTCCGGCAGCGCTTGATGCACGAAACGATACCGCTCAAAGCCATTCGTCAGGCCGGAGGCGACATCCTCATCCAGCGTGATGCGAAGATGCTCGGCCTTGCGGCGCTCGGTTGTCGGTGTGTCCGAGGTATCGGGGGGCATTCGTCATCCATTCTTGTGTGGCGTTGCGAACGAAGGGAGAATAACGGTGCGGGCGGGATACCGCAAGCCGCGTGTGCTGACCAGGGGCAAGCGATGGAAAACACGTCTGATCCGTACTACCAGCCACGCGCCTATCGGGGCGATGATCTTCCATCGCTGCTCGATCTTGTGACAGCGGCAAATGCCGATCGGGCTGGCACGCCATACTGGCACGTTGGCGATGTCTTGTGGCAGATGTTCCTTGGTCCAATTTTCGATCCGACCGCTCATGTCCATCTGTGGCATGGGAAAGAGGGCAAACTGGGAGGGTTTGCATGGCGCGATGGGCCGGGATCGTTCGTTTTGCAGACGCATCCCACCCAGGACCATGACCCGGCCCTCGTCGAAGCGATGCTGATTTGGGCGAGCGATCACTGGGCCGTATCGGGCGCGGACGGAACGGCGCACGCTGTGCGGACGTATGCGCGCGATGCGGATGGGTCGCGCATCGCGCTGCTCATGCGCCACGATTTCAGGTGTACGGGAGATCATGAGATGCTGCGCCTGGAACGCTCGCTGGCGGAGCCGATCGCTGGCGCCGCTCCGCCGAGGGGAGCAATCATCCGGCCCCTCGGCGGAGAAGACGAAATCGCTGCGGGAATCGCCGTGCATCATGCGGTCCGACCCGACTCAGCCATGACGGCGGAGTCCTATCGGCGGATGCGTGCGGTGGTCGGCTTTCGGCCTGATCTTGACCTGATTGCCGTGGCGCCGGACGGAGTAGTCGTCTCATACAGTATCTGCTGGCTCGATCCGATCAACCAAACCGGGCTCTTCGAGCCGGTTGGCACACGCGCGGCGTATCGTCGGCGCGGATTCGGGAGAGCGATGATCGCTGAAGGGCTTCAGCGTTTGCGGGCGGCAGGGGCGCGCACCGCATTTGTTTGCTGCACTGGCGGGAACGACGCGGCGCGAGCGTTGTACGAGTCCGCCGGGTTCGGCGTCGTGGATTGCGAACACGCCTATGAGAAGAGATGGTGATCAACGATAGGAAGCCGCCATCTCCGATTATCCTGAGGAAATGATCGTTATCGGCTGTTCAAGGTCTCTTCGCTGATGGAGCGCACCGCCCCGAACAGTTTGCCTGCACGGGCCGTGCGCGAGAGTTGCGGGCGGGCGACGAAGGGATCGTAGCCCTGCCGGACGATGGCGGCGAGCATCGCACGGGCGTCGGAAATCACGAGCGCGCAATCGAGACGCACCCGCCCCCGCAGCATGGTAACGAGCGGCGCGCCGTGGTGGAGCAGTTCGAGAACGCGTTCGATCTCAAAGGCAATCATGGCGCGGATATTCGTGTCCGCACGGCGGCGCGCGATGGCCCGCGCGAGATCGGCGTCGGAGACGCCGAAGAGGTGCATATCCTCCCGCGGCACGTAGATGCGACCGCGGGTGTAATCGCGCGCGACATCGCGCCAGAAGGCGGTCAGTTGCACGGCGGTACAGATGGCATCGCTATGCTCGATGCGCTCCTCGTCTGTGTAACCGAGAATCGCCAGGACGAGTTGGCCGATCGGGTTTGTCGCGAGCGTGCAGAATGCGAGGAGGTCGTCATAGGTCTCGTATCCAACGGTGCGCTGACGTTCCCGTTGCGCCGCGATGAGCGCAAGGAGCGGTTCGCGCGGGAGGTGATGAGCGGCGAGCGGCGAGAGCACCGGGTGGTAGGCCGCCGTGCCATCCCAGACGCGATCAATGTCGGCCTCCCACGCGTCGAGGCGTGCGACGTGCGCCGCCGTCGGCGTACCCAGCGTGCGTGTTTCGCGGTAAAAGGCGGCGAGCGCGGCGAGGGTCGAGCGATGTTTACGGGGGAGGAGCATCGCCCGCACCGGCAGGCGTGTCGCACGGGCGCTGTGCGTCGCGGCTCGCACGCTCTGCGGCGGCAGTGCTGTTTCGCTCCGGCGTGCCGGTTGCACGTTGTCCGTCGCGCGGACATGCACGGCGTCGGCTTTCATGCGCCCCCCTCGTTACCACGGCAGCAAGCGTTTGCGTGCGTGGCGTCCGCCAGTATAGCAGAGCATCTCGCACGGCGGGGTGAACATCGGACGGTCGCCCCCGTCCTTCACAGGCAACGCTCATTACCACTGGTTTAAACGGGCCGGCGCGTGAATGTGTGACGGGCTACCCCTGCCCGAGCGCGCTCTTGCCGACGATCGTCAGCGTTACATCGTCCATCGGCGGGTTATGCAGCCCGGCGCGGACATCGCGATAATACCGTTCGAGCGGCAAATCCTTCGTCAGGCTCTCGCCGCCGACAACGCGCATCGCGCGGTCCACCACGCGGACGGCCGTGTTCGTCGCGGTCATTTTCGCGGCGGCGACCCGCCCCGCGAAGCCGGGGCGACGCCCGGTAGATACGTCCCACTCATCCGCCACCGGCCAGAGGAGCGAGCGGGCAGTGAGCAGGGCGATGTCTATCGTACCGATCTTCGACTGGATCGCCGGGAGGGTGGCAATCGGTTTGCCGAGGCTGGTGGGCGCCCGGTCAGTCGCGTACCGTACGGCAACATTGCGCGCCGCCTCCGCGACGCCGAGATAGGTGCCGCTCACCGCCAGCGCGCCCCACGCGCGATGGTCGGTCGCGCCGGGGTCCGCGCCCTTACGCATCCCGCCGACGCGGACGACATCGGCGTCCGGCACGAAAACGTCCTCCAGCAGCACATCATGGCTGCCGGTGGCGCGCATGCCGAGGCTGTCCCAGGTTTCAATGACCGACAATCCCCGCGCTCCCCGCATGGCGAGGAAGTCGCCCGTTTCGTCGCTCCCTTCGATTGCCGCGAAGACAAGGAAAAAGGTGAGAATCGGGCTGAGCGTGCTCCACGTCTTACGGCCGTTGATGAGCCAGCCGCCCTCAACCTGCCTGGCGGTCGTATTCGGTCGCCCGCCGCGCGACGGGGAGCCAAGTTCCGGTTCCGTCGCGACACTATTGACCGTCGCGCCGTCCCGCACCGCTCCGGTAAAGACGCGCGCCCGAATTCTCTCCGGCCAGGCATGGAACTGCGCCTCTCGCCCGATCGTCGAGAGGGACATCGTGCTGGAAAGCGCCGTCGCGCCATTGCCGAGTGCGAGCCGCCCCTGCGCGCGGACGAATTCGCCGAGGTTGGCCCCCATGCCGCCGTCCGCTTCCGGCACCGTCAGCGCGAGGTAGCCCGCATTTTTCAAGTCCGCGAAGTCTTCGAATGGAAAGGTGTTGTCGCGGTCGTAGGCGGCGGCGCGCGGCGCGATTGTTGCCGCCAGGTCATCCGCGAGAGCGACAAAGTGCGCCTGCCGGTCGGTATACACTGCATCGAGAATCGTCATGCACGCTCCCTTATTGTTCGCCCCGTGCAATCCCAACCGGGGCATCGTATCACGCTCGGGAGTTCGGATGACGAGCCGTGACAAACGCATACACCCTGATCGCACGTCTGTGAGTCAGCCCAGTGATGAACGGCGTCTGCTATACTCCGGTCCCTATGAGCAACCCGCGTGCCACCCTCACGATCGCGATACGCCCTGCGGAGGAATACCAACTCGCCTTCCTGGAGGAGCAGTTCTCCCCCCAGAGCCTGTCGGAGAACCACCACCGACGGTATGCCGTCCAGGCGCGCAGCGACGGGATGTACCTCATCGCCTGGTCCGACGATACGCCCATCGGACACCTGCTCCTGATCTGGGAAGCGCCGGATGAGGACGTGGCGCGCGGCTATCCACCGCGCACCGCGTACCTGCAATCGGGGGGGACGCGGGAGGCATACCGGAGGAAGGGTGTCATGACGCGCCTGATTGATGAAGCCGAACGCCTCGCGGCGGAGGAAGGGTACCGGAGCATCGGGCTGGCGGTTGGCAGCACGGATAATCCGGTCGCGCGGCGGCTCTATGAGCGGCTCGGATATCGCGACTGGGGCAAAGGCGAGGTGACGCTGACCTGGGAGTACGCTCGGAGGGATGGGCGAACGGGAACAGAATCTGAGGTCTGCATCTACATGTTCAAGGACCTGCGGAATCGCAGATAGATTCCGAGGCGATTGAAAAAGGCTTCGCGTGGCCTATCCCCGGCGTCGAATGCGCGGTGAAACGATATCGAAGGTCTCATCTTGGGAATCGTATGGGTTTCTGCTGGTGTTCTTGATTTGACCCTTTCAGTCACTTTCCTGCGCCTTGCGCAGCGTGACTGTGCGCTCGTAGGCGGCATACACGGCTTTGGAGAGCACGGTGCGAAGGCCGCCCTTCTCCATCTGGTATATCGCCTCCGCGCTCGTGCCGCCGGGTGAGGTGACGAGATTGCGCAGTTCGGCGGGGTGCTTGTGCGATTGCGCGGCGAAGGCGACGGAACCGGCCATCGTCTGGATCACCAGTTGCTCCGCGAGATGGCGCGAGAAGCCGAGATGGACGCCCGCGTCTATCAGCGCCTCCATAACGAGGAAAACGTAGGTCGGGCCGGTGCCGGAGAGGGCGGTCGCCATGTCTACCAATTTTTCGTCCTCGACGTAGTGAGCGTGGCCGAGCGCGCCGAGGGCGGCGCCGATCATTTCCCGCTGCGTGTCGGTGACGGAGGCGGTCGTCGCCCAGACACTGACGCCCTCGCCGATTTGTGCGGGAGTGTTTGGCATCGCCCGTGCCGCCGCGCCATGCCCGCCGAGGCCAGTGACAATCGTCGTCAGCGGCACGCCCGCCGCGATGGAGAGGATGACCTGCTCCGGCGCGATCACGTCCCGCAGTTCGGCCATTGCGCTGCGGATCACCTGCGGCTTGACGGTCAGCACGACGAGGTCCGCGCCGCGCGCCGCCTCGCGGTTCGCCTCGACGACCGCGACGCCGTACCGTGCCTGCAACTCGTCCCGCCGCCCGGCGCGGGGATGACTGGCGGTGATCTGCTCCGGCTGGACGACACCGCGCGCGAGCATCCCCGCGAGCATCGCTTCGGCCATCGCGCCCGCCCCGATAAACGCGACCGTTCCTATCCGTTTTGTCACCTGCATCATCTCCCATTCACATCCAGCGAACGCGGCGCGCATTGTAGCATTGCGGTCGGGTGGCGATATTTCGCTGTCGGGGATGGTATGCTAGCGCGGCTGGGGTGAACGGACACGAGGAGATGGCGACACGTATGGTGAAGTGGGATGGCGGGATGCGATGAGTTTGCTGCATGCGATTGTCATTAGCCTATTACAAGGCGCGTTTGAACTCTTCCCGGTGTCGAGTCTCGGACACACGGTGCTCATTCCCGCATTGCTCGGCTGGGACGAGTGGAAAAAGGGCGACCCAAACAATGCCAGTTTCGTCGCCTTCGTCGTCGTCTTGCATCTCGGCACAGCGGCGGCGCTCCTGACCTTTTTCTGGCGCGATTGGCTGCGGATCATCGCGGCGGTACTCCGCAGTATCGGCAATCGCCAACTCTCTGACGACCCGGAGGAGCATTTCGGCTGGCTGATCGCCGTCGGCACGATTCCGGCGGGCATCATCGGCTTCCTCCTGGAGTCTCCGCTGAAAAACCTGTTTGGTAAACCAATTCTCGTCGCCTGCTTCCTCGTTCTCAACGGCGTGATGATGCTGGCGGGCGAGCGGCTACGGCAGCGGCAGCGCGTGGCCGTTGCCGTGGGGGAGGGCGCGGTCGCGACGGAGATGCGCGGCAAGGAGATCGCCGATGTCGGTTTCAAGGAGGGGATCGCCGTCGGGACGGCGCAGGCGCTCGCACTCCTGCCGGGCTTCTCGCGCTCCGGCGCGACGATCACGGGCGGCTTGCTCACCGGCCTCCGGCACGAGGAAGCGGCACGTTTCTCGTTCATGCTGGCAACGCCAATCATCCTCGCGGCGGGCGTCCTCGAAGTGCCCAAACTCTTTGCGGCGGGCGCGAACATCGGGCTTGGCATTGCCGCGATGGGCTTTGTCATCTCCGGCGTCACCGCCTATTTCGCGGTGCGTTTCCTCGTCAAGTATTTCGAGACGGAACGGCTCGACCCGTTTGGCTACTATTGCATCGCCTTCGGCATCTTTTGTCTGGCCTTCTTCGGTATTCGCGCGGTGATATAGGAAAGGGGAGCACCGATGGAACAGTTGTCTCGTGGGCAGCGGATGGCGGTCGCCGCGGTTGCGCTCGTCCTGGCGATCGTCTTCGTGATCCTCATTGTATACTTTTCCGCGTTCGCCACGCGTCATCCGCGTGTCAAGCATGATGTCCTGTTCGTCGTCCTGACGATCGGCAGCCTGCTCGTCGCCTGGTTCGCATGGCCCGGTTCGTCTATGCGCGAGAGGTAGCCGACCGCCACCCGGGCGGCTGCTCGCCGTTGACGCTTGACAGGATGACCAAACCGCGCCTATCATCTCGCTATGTACAGGTGTTACAATGCAACGCCTGTGTGTTGAGGAGAGGATATGGCAGAACAAGCGTGGCTGCTGCTCGTCTATCGGGTGCCGACGGAACCAACGAGTAAGCGGGTCGCCATCTGGCGCGACTTGAAGCGGATGGGCGCGCTCTACCTCCAGCAATGTGTCTGCATCCTGCCGGACCTGCCCGCCGTTCGCGATGATCTGGCGCGGGTGACGGCAAAGATTCCGGAGATGGAGGGCGAATATACGCTTTTCGATGTGCCGCGTCTCGCGGAAGCCGACGCGACGAGAATCGTCGAGGCATTTCAGATACTGCGCGACAAGGAATACGCGGAGATCATCGAGGAGTGCGAGACGAAGTTCGTCAAAGAGATCGAGTTCGAACATTTCCGCCAGAACTATACCTTCGAGGAGGCGGAGGAGATCGGGCAGGATCTCGAGAAGATCCGCCGCTGGTACGCGCGGATCATCGAGCGGGATTGGTTCGGCGCGGGGCGTCGCGATGAGGTCGCCGTCTGGATCGAGAAGTGCGAGGAATTGCTGAACGGGTTCGAGCAGGAAGTCTACCGGCGCAGCAGCGATGACGCGCCGGAAGGAGCGTCGCGCGATACATCGGGTGTTTTGGGGCTCCCGACCGTCGGGCCGGTATCGCCCCTCAGGATGAAACGGTCCGAAAAGTAAAGGAAGAAGGAGATGGGCACGTGAGTACGAGTGCAATCTTTTTGGTCCTGGCAGCCTTCCTCGCTTCGGCGGTGGAGATGGTCGAGGCATTGACAATCGTTCTCGCCGTCGGCGTGACGCGCGGCTGGCGATCCACGCTGATCGGCGTCGGCGTCGCGACGATCGCGCTTGCGGCGGTCGTCGCCGCGCTTGGCCCCGCGTTGGTCTTGATTCCGATCGCGTGGCTCCGGCTGGTCGTCGGTGCGCTGCTCCTGATCTTCGGCCTGCAGTGGTTGCGCAAGGCGATCATGCGGGCCAGCGGCTATAAGGCGCTGCACGATGAGGAAGCGACGTATCGCGAGGAACTCGAAGCGGCGCGCGAGGCCGGCACGGTCGTTCGCGCAGGGATGGATTGGTATTCCTTCACCCTCTCCTTCAAGGGCGTCTTCCTGGAGGGGTTGGAAGTCGCGTTCATCGTTCTCACCTTCGGCAGCGCCTTCACGGAAAAGGGCGCCACCCAAGCAACCTCGAAAGGCATCATACTGGCGACGGTCGGCGCAGTGGCGGCGCTCGTGATCGTTGGAGGCGTCGGTCTCGCGGTGCATGCGCCGCTCTCGAAGGTGCCGGAGAACACGATGAAGTTCGCAGTCGGCGTGATGCTGACGACCTTTGGTATCTTCTGGGGCGTGGAAGGCGCGCGAGGCGCGGGGCGCGCAAAGGATGTGAATGTTGACTGGCCCGGTCGGGAAGGCGCAATTCTCGCGATCCTCGCCTTTATCATTCTCATCTCGTTCGGCCTGGTGGCGCTGCTCAAGCAGCAACATGCGCGGACAGTCGCGGCGACACCGGCTGTGCGCGGCGCGGGGGATTAGCGATGAAATACATCGTCGGGTTTTTTCAGTTCTGGTACGACTTCATCGTCGGTGATGATTGGACGATTGCGGCCGGCGTCGTGATCGCCCTCGCCCTCACCGCACTCCTCGCGCGTACCAACGTCGCCGCGTGGTGGCTGCTGCCGGTTGCCGTCGCCCTCGGCCTTACCGCCTCCCTGTGGCGCGTGGCGTGGAAGAAGTAGCAGCCAGCAGCCAGTAGCCAGCAGAGTACGCACTGAACGACGGATCTTCGGTGGCTATTCCGCCGGAGGTCCGCTTGTCGCTCATTGATCGGTGGCGTTGGTGTTTTTGTCGCTGGCTGCTGGCTGCTGACTGCTACTTCTTCCCCGCTACTCCCGTACGATGTCCGCGAGACGGTAGAGGCCGAGCGCGACAATCACGAGCGAGAAAATGAGCCGCACCCCGTCGCTGGCGCCCGTGTAAATGGTCGCTGCCAGGACAATCACCGCGACGCACAAGAGAGTATTGAACCAGATTAGGCGCATCCCCGACTCCTCTGCTTACCGCTGCGAACACGTCAGCGTGTCCGGCGCTATGGTAACGCGTCGCCCGCGTTGTTGGATACGTCCTTCCGCGAAGGCGCGAATGACCGTTGGGTAGAGCGTACACTCGGCGGTGAAGACGCGCTCGCCGAGTGTCTCCGGTGTGTCGTCGTCCCGCACCGGAACACACTGCTGCGCGACGATTGGGCCGGTATCATAGGCATCGTCGCAGATATGCACGGTACACCCGGACACCTTACAGCCATGCGCGAGCACGGCGGCATGCACATGCTGGCCGTACATCCCCTTGCCGCCGAACGCGGGGAGCAGCGATGGGTGAATATTGAGCACGCGCCCCTCCCATCCCGCTGGCACAAGCAACTTTTGCAGGAAGCCCGCGTGGACGATCAGACGACTCTCATATGATTCCAGGCATTCCCACACATTGGCGCTGAATGCTTCCGTGTCGGCGAAATCACGCCGCTGGATGACGTGATGCGGGATGCCGGCGTCGGCGGCAATCGTCAGGCCGCGAATGCCGGGTTTGCTGCCAATCACGCAGCGCACCGCGACGGGCAAATCGCCACGCTCGATCCATGTGAGGAGGTTCGCAAGGGTCCGCCCCTGCCCGGAAAGCAGGACCGCGATAGGAAAGTCACCGGAAAACGGCGCGCCGGGCAATCGTTCATCCATGTCTGGAGGATACCCGGCTCCCGCGCTCCCGGCAAGTCTCCCGGGACAATATGGTGATGGCGGGCGCCACCGCTCCACTTCCCCTTTACGGGATTCGGATCGCGGATTGAATCTCACGCATCATAATCGCGACATCAGCGCATTTTTCGAGACTCTGTACGGCAGTAATCACCCGGTCCGCGAGCGCGGCTTCGTAGCGCGGCTCGACGAGCGCGCGGAACTTCGCCTCCAACGTCGCGAATGGGACAGGATTCTCAGGATTGCCGCGCGGGTAATCGGCGGCGGCTTCGATGCGTTCGCCCGTCGTGAGGCGAATTGTTACGCGGGCAGGCCACTGCTCCGGGTAGCGCGCCGTCAGTGCCGGATCAATGCGCACCGTTGTCCGGTCGAGCAGTGCCGCAATGGAGGAATGACGGACGCCGTTCGTGTCGAATCGTGCCGGATCAAACTGCGCCAAACCGACGACGCCCTCCAGAAGCGCGGCTGCAACGCAGTAGGCGACGCTGAACTTCGCCTGGTACGGCGTGCGCGGAATGAGGCGGCGCACGACATCGTATCCCGGCCCATAGAGCGCGATCTCGATTGCCTCAACCTCCCGGACAGCATCGTCATGCTGCCATCCTTGCCGGGTGCGGAGGTCTTGCGCGGCATCAATTGCCGTATGGGTGTGGCCGCAGCAGGAATGGAGTTTGTAGCAGTTCTCGGCGATCTTCCATTGGTGGCCGAGTGCGGTAGTGATCCGGCTCTCGTCGTAGCCGGTGCTCGTCGCGCGGAAAAAGCCGCGCTCGCCTTCGAGGATGCGCGTGGCAGCGGTGAAGCCGTGTCGCGCCAGATCGGCGGCGAGGATGCCATTCATCGCTGCTTTTCCTGGGTGAAGGTGCTTACTCATCGCGCCGTCCGCATTGAACTCCCAGAGACCGGCCGCCTGTGTGCCCGCGCTGCCGAGCGCGTCGCGCATCCGCGTCGTATCCAGACCGAGCAACGTACCTGCCGCGACAGCAGCGCCGAAGGTGGCGGCGGTGCCGGTCGGATGCCAAAACGCGTAGTGGCTCGGGTTCACTGCCTCGCCGACCCGCATGCCGGCCTCGTAGCCCAGCACCGCCGCACGGAGAACCGCCCGGCCATCGGCGTGCTCGCGTTCCGCGACCGCGAAGGCAGCGGGCAGGATCGGCGCGGCGGCGTGCATCGTCGAACCTTTGTGTACGTCATCGAATTCCAAAATATGTGAGGCGACGCCATTGCCGAAGGCGGCGCCCGCGGACGACGAACGGCCGGTTGGGAAGAGCGCCGCGTCATCGGATGTGCCGAGCGCCTCCACGACCTTGCGTGCGATGGATGCCGGCGGTTCGAGCGCGCCCGCCAGCATCGAGCCGAACCAGTCGAGGATCGCCAGTTTCGCCTGTGCGATGACTGGCGCAGGCAGATCGTCATAGGTTGTCTCGGCGGCGAACGCGGCCAATACTTGTGTCGGCCCCGGCTCAGGGGGGAGATTTTCGATCCCTTGAATCGTCAGCAACCGTTCCGCCATCATGCATCCCTCCGTGTCCGATGCGCCATTTAGCCGCCCGCCTCGATGACGGCGGTATATCGTTCCGAGAGTGGTTCCGAGGTGATCGGGATGTCGAGCAAGAGCGGTGCGCGCTGTGCCGCCGCATGCTGAATGGACTGCCGCAGTTGCGGTGCGGAGGTAATCTTCTCGCCCGGTAAGCCGAGACCACGCGCGACTTGTGCGTAATTCAGCGCGCCCAATTCGGTGCCGACGAACCGCCGGTCGAAGATCGCCTCCTGCCGCACCCGGAGTGCATTGTACTGACCGTCGTTGAAAACCGCGATGATGACGGGCGCGCGCGTCGCCGCAATCGTCGCCAGTTCTCCGAGCGTCATCATCAGGCTGCCATCGCCGACGACCGCGAGGACATGGCGATCCGGCGCGCCGAGTGCGGCGCCAAGCGCTGACCCGATGGCATAGCCCATCGTCTGCTGCACCTCCGGCACGAAGACCGAACCGGGGCGGGTGACGACGAAACCCGGCTCGTAGAGCCATGATTCCGTCGCCGAGCCGTCCGATGTGACGATGCTGTCGGCAGGAAACGCCTCGCGCAGGAGCCGCGCGACGAAGCGCGGATGGAAGGGCGGCGCGAGACCCTGATTGTCCGCCATGAACGCGTTGAGCGCCCCGCGACGGCGTTCGCGCAGGGCAGCGGCTGCCGTGACCAGCATAGACGGCGCGCGATCTGCCGGGAGACGTTCCAATAGCCAATCGAGTACATCCGCGACATCGCCATGAATCGCGGCCGCGTGCGGATAGTTCATCGCGAGCGCCGCATGGTCGCGGTCCACCCGGATGAGGTTCGCGGGGAGCGGCGTTTTCCACGTCAGTGTCGTGTACTCATTGAAATGCGTGCCGAGAGCGAGGCAGACATCAGCATCGCGGGCGATGGCGGCGACACCCGCCATGCTCGGGACGCCGGCGGCGAGCGGGTGATCCTCCGGGATGATGCCGCGCGCCTTGTTTGACGTAATTACCGGCGCGCCAAGCGCCTCCGCGAGCGCAACGAGCGCGCTGCCTGCCCCGGCACGTACGACACCGTGCCCTGCGTATATCAGCGGCGCGCTGCTCTGCCGCAGGAGTGACAAGGCGCGTTCCAACGCCGCGCTATCGGGGGGCGGCATTGTCTCGTCGGATTGTGTCTCCGTCGTACGTGGGGGGATCGGCGCCCCGGCAGTTTCGTCGTGGCGACCGAAGAAATCGTACGGGATGTGGAGATGGACGGGTCCGGGTGGTTCCGCGAGTGCCAGCGTGAATGCGTCCGCGATCGCCCCGGAGATTTCTGTCGGTGTGCTGGTTGTGATGGCGATCTGCGCCTTGACGACGGGCCGCATGAACGCATTGATGTCGAGTTCGTGGATGGCGAACCGGCCTTCGAGCGCCTTCGGCACGGCGGCCGTGATGAGGATGAGGGGCACGCTGTCGCTCCTGGCGACGAGCGCGGCGGTGGCGAGATTCGTCGTGCCGGGGCCGGGGACGACGAGGCAAACCCCCGGTTTGCCGGTCGCCCGTGCATACCCGTCCGCCGCGAACCCTGCCGCCCCTTCATGTCGCGTGACGACGGGGCGGATCGTCGGATGGTTATGGAGAAGGTCGTACGGCAGGAGCGTATGCACGCCGGGGATGCCGAAGAGGTGCGTCACACCGTGCGTCGCCAGCGCGTCAATCAGCGCTGAAGCGCCAGTCCGGGTGCTCGTCGTCACGGTCGCTCCTTCGTTCCGCTCGTCATCGCGGCCTTCTGCCCGAAATCATAGCACGCACGCTCACGGAGCGTAGCAAGCACGCATGCTACAATGCGACGCGATTTGGGGGAATGGTCGCAACGCGCGGTACGTGGGATGGGGAATGAGCACGACCACAGTTGAATGGCAGCGCGGCGCGGGACGATTCGCCACGCTCCTCCGCTGGTCGCCATCCACGATGCGGGCAAAAACCGGCGTGTTCCTGTCGCTCTGCCTGCTCGCGCTGGCAACGGTCACGGCGCTTTTCCAAGCGCCGTATCACCATACCATCCATGTCGGCGCGCCGGGCGACGCTGCCAATGTGCGCGGCTTCTACGACCCCGAAGGCAAGGGTGGTTTCACCTACCGGTGGACGGCCGGCGAAGCGTTCGTCCGGCTGCCACAGGGCGTTTTCCCCGGTGAGGCGGATGTCGTGCTCTCCGGCAACCGGCCCGGCAGCGCCCCGCCGCAGGTCGGCCTCGGACTGTCCGGTCACGCCGATTCCTCCGTGCAGATACGAAGTGGAACCGACTTCACGACGATTCCCGTGCCACTCCCAGCCGACGGCGGCTCGTTCAATCCGGCCACAATGCCTGATCTTTCGATTCAACCGTCTGATACCGTCGTGCCACCGAAAGAGAATCGCGCGCTCGGCGTGGCGGTCGAGCAGGTTGTGGTTTTCACGAATCCGTTCCGTTTTGGGCCTGTTGTGCCACCGGTCCTCGCGCTGTTGCTGGTGCTGGGCATGGCGGCAGCGCTGGCGCTCGTCCTGCTCTCTGTCGCGCTGCCGATGCTGCCACTCGTCGCGGCGGCGTATGGCCCGGTGCTCGTTGCATCAGCCTATCTTACCCTGCGCCGCGCGGACGATCCGGGGCGGCAGGCGGAGGCGGTCGCGGGCTTTACCATTGCGGCGTTTATCGCCTCGCTCGTTGTCTGGCGACAGCCGCTCATCGAGCGGCACTGGGTGCGGAGGCTGGCACGCCTCGACGGTCGGTTCGTTCTGAGCATTGCCCTCCTGATCGCACTCGGCTACGCGCTCTACGCCTCGCATCGTCTGTTTGGTCGGCTCTATGACGATGCGTACATCACGCTGCGGTACGCGCGGAACCTCGCGGACGGAGACGGCCTCCGCTTCAACCCCGGCGAAATGCCCGTCGAGGGATACACGAATTTCCTGCTGACGGTCGTGCTCGCCGGATGCGACAAGATCGGCTTGCCGCTCGTGACGATGGCGAAAGTGATCTCCATCGGTGCGGCGCTCGGCGTGATCATCGCCACGTACTGGCTCACGACACTCGTCCTGCCCGAGGCGCCCGGCCTGCTCCGCGCGATGCCGAGCCTCTTGCTGTCAATCTGCGGCTGGTTCGCTTTCTTCGCGGCGATCGGGTTAGAGACGCATTTCTTTGCGCTGCTTGTTGTTGTCGCGGTTTGTCTCATTCTGCGTGGACGGTGGACATGGGCGAGCGCGCTCTTTGCATCCGCGTACCTAACGCGGCCGGAGGGTCTCGGGCTTTGGGCAGTCACGCTCGTCTGGCTCATCTGGCAGGCATATCTTCGTCCACACATTGTTCGCCGTGCCGAACCGGCGAGTACACGTACGGACGATACCGTGCGCTTCGGTGACATCGCGCGCTTCGTCATCCCATTCACAATCGTCGCGGGCGTGCATGAGATCTGGCGGCTCACGTACTACGGCGAACCGCTCCCCAATACCTTCTACGATAAAGTCGGCTCGACAGCGCAGCAAGTGCGGCGCGGCCTGGACTATGTGCTCAATGATTTTCCGCACCTGCAAGCACGCACACTCATTCTCGTGATCGTCGTACTCATGGCGCTCCCATCCGCCGCCGTCGCCAACCGTGCGGCGCGGTATGTCGCGCTGCTCGTGGCGACGTTCACGGGGTACGTCGCTCTCGTCGGTGGCGACTTCATCGGGCCGCGTTTCCTCTTCCATATCTTCCCGCTGGTTGTCGTGCTTCTCGTCGCGGGGCTCCGGTCGCTCGCGCGTATCCCGTGGTATGGCAGCGGATTTCGCGCGCACGGTGGAGAGAAGATGTCTATCTGGAACCGGGCCGGGTCGCCGCTCGCCGCTGTCGCGGTGGCGCTCGTCGCGGTCTGGATATTCCTGCCGCTGACGCCGCCGAATACATTCCTGAAACAGCGCGTCGGCAGCACGCATATGCGCGAGGTGACTGGCTTGACGGCGCTCGGCGAGTACTTGAAAGAGACCGCGCCACCGGGCGCGACGCTGGCGATTGACGCGGCGGGTGTCGCCCCGTTTCTCAGCGGCCTCTCGACGCTCGATATGCTCGGCCTCAACGATTATCACATCGCGCACACCGCCACAGCGACCGGCGAGGGCGTCGCGGGACATGAGAAAATAGACCCGGAGTACATCCTCGCGCAGCGCCCGACGTATATTGCGGTCGGCATGAGCAAACTGACGACGGGTGGTCGTCCGGGCCGTGGCCTGGACCTGCCGGGATTCGACGCGCAGTACAGCCGTGTCGCGCTTGTGCGGATGAACGCGTCCGTCGTCTCGCCGGATCTCGTTCTTGTCCTCACACCGCGGAGCGACATTCAAACGGCGATAGACAACGGCTTCACCTATGGGCTGTACAAGCATCGGTAGGAGAACGACCGTCATTGTTCGTCGCTGTGCATGGGCTGCCGTTGCCGGTCATAAAGGTCAAACCCGCCACGTCAATACCGCGGGTCTACCCGTGCGTGCTCGGAGGAAGAGCCGATCCTTCGGAGCCTGAACGACCGTCATGGTCCGCGCGGGCGATTGCGACGGCGGCGGCGATGTGCGACAGGTGTGTAAGCCCCTGCGGGAAGTTGCCGAGCATCTCGTGGGAATGCGTGTCGTACTCTTCCGCAAACAGGCCAAGATCATTGCATGTCGACGCGACGCGGTCGAAGACCTCGCGCGCCTCGTCGGAGCGGCCCTGTCGCGCCAGACACTCTGCCAGCCAGAACGTGCAGGCGAGGAATGTCCCTTCCCGACCGCGCAATCCATCGTCGGTTTCGGATACGCGGTAGCGCAGGAGCATGCCGTGATCGTCGAGCGACGCGCGGATCGCGTCGGTGGTGCGGATCATGCGCGGGTCATTCCATGCCACGAAATCCACGCTGGGGATAAGCAGTAACGCGCTGTCGAGCGCCTGTGACCCGAATGCCTGGACGAAGATGCCGCGTTTGGCGTCATATCCCTCTTTTTCAATCGTCGCGCGCATCTCGGCGCGGATTCTCTTCCAGCGGCGTAGCGGCGCCTGACGCAGACACTCCTCCGCGAGGCTGATGCCCCGGTCGAGTGCCGCCCAGCACATTACTTTGGAATGGACGAAGTGCTGTGGCTCGCCGCGCGACTCCCAAAGCCCACGGTCTTTCTCCGTCCAGCGCACGCACGCGGCATCCACGAGATCGAGAATGAACCGCCAGTAATCGTCGTCCGGCGAACTGCCGCGCTGATGCCAGTGCCATGCGAGGTCCAGCAATTCGCCATAGGCGTCGAATTGCACTTGGTTCGATGCCGCGTTGCCGATGCGAACGGGTTTCGCGCCCCGATAGCCCTCAAGATGATCGAGCGTCAGTTCAGTCAATCGGCGCTCGCCGCCGACGCCATACATGATTTGCAGGCTGGCAGCGCTCCCTGCCGCCGCGCGCTGGATGAAGCGGCGGAATCCGTCCGCTTCGCTCACATAGCCGATGTCCGTCAGCGAGCGCACGCTGAAACTCGAGTCCCGAATCCAACTGAACCGGTAATCCCAGTTGCGGTTCCCGCCCGGTGTCTCGGGGAGGGAGGTCGTCGGCGCCGCGATAATCGCGCCCGTTGGCGCATTCGTGAGGGCTTTGAGCGTGATCGCGGACCGCAGCACGCTCGGTGCATCGAGACCGACATGCGTCGCCTGTGCAGACCATTGCCGCCACCACTCCAGCGTTTCGGTCAGGCGTTCGTCAAGTTCGGCCGCTGGAATCGCCTGCGGTGGATCGCGATCGAGATTGGCGGGATCGCTGTACGTCAGTGACGTCCGAACGCGCTCGCCGGTACGGACCGTGAAAGACGCCTGGAGATTGTGGCGCTCGTACAGCGAGAGATCGGCGTCTGACTGAATAATGAGGGCGTCGTTGCCGCCAATCGCGCTGTATAAGCGGATACCGTCGTGGCGAATCCACGGCTCAAGAATGCCGTAGTCAAAGCGGGGCACAATGCGAAGGTCGAACGTGACATGTCCGCGCACACCTTCGACGACGCGCAAGAGTTGGAGGCGTGGGTCGAGTTTCCCGCCCGTCCGCATCACGAAGCAGTCGTACAAAATGGCCTCGCCACTGCCAGCGCGAAGCGTCGTCGCGAGCACCAGGGTATCGCCGACATATTCGCGGAATGACGTGTGCCCGCCATCTTCCGGGGCGATCGAGCAAAACCCGCCACAGTCCCAGTCGAGCAATCTGCCGAAGCAACTGCCGGAATCGAAGCGCGGCATGCAGCACCAGTCAATCGAACCCGTGCGAGAAACGAGGGCGGCGGAATGGCAGTCTCCGATTAATGCATAATCCTGGATCGGTGGATACGGTGTGGGTTCGGCCATCGTCGCGACTCCTCCGGCGCTACATAAGCGAAATGGACGCGCTGGCATCTTGTCCGCGGAACGACTGTAGCATACCGCATTCCGTCAGACTGCCCGCGCACTACCGCGCCGCGAATTGCGGTGAGGCACGCGCTTTGTTATCATCAGCGCAAGGCGACGTCACCGGAGGGAGAGGTGTCAGAGCGGCCGAATGAGCTCGTCTCGAAAACGAGTAAGGGGTAACAGCCTTCGTGGGTTCGAATCCCACCCTCTCCGCCACACCGCCCACCTCCGTGGGACACGCCGAACAACGAAGCAGGGAAGGGTCGCATAGTTTGGCCTAGTGCGCGCGACTGGAAATCGCGTAGGGTGTCACAACCCTCGCGGGTTCGAATCCCGCCCCTTCCGCCATCTGCTCGATGGATGCCGCTCTTGCGGCGACTATTGTCTGGCCCCCACCGATTCCCCAGGCGGCATGGGCCTGCGTTTCTTCGCGCAGGAGGGACCGATGCGCTGCCGACTCCTTTTCACGCTCACGCTCACGCTCGTTGTGCTCACTCTTTCTGCCTGCGGCGGTAAGGCGACACCGACCGTCGTGCCCGTACCCTCCGCCGGTTCTTTGCCGCTCGTCGTACCATCCTCGCCGAGCGTCACCGTTGCCGCATCGGACCCGGCGCGGAACGGAGAAATCCAAACCGCATCACCACCCACGGCTCCGACGACGCCAACGCCGCTGGCGACCGCCGTGCCGGTTGCTCCGACCCGGACGCTGATCGCCTCGAATGCCCAACGGACCGCGACGGCGCAAGCGACGGTGCCGACAGCAGCACGGACCGCGCAGCCAAACGGAACGCCGCACCCCCAGCAGACGGTACGTATGACCGACATCCCCGCGGTCTCGCCGCAGCAGGTGATCGGCTCCGCACACGATGGCCTCGTTCTCCTCAATGTCCGCGTGGGAAAGAACGACGGATTCACGCGCATCGTCTTCGATCTGGCGAAGCAGGATGGCAGCGCCGCACCGGTGCCACAAACGCGCCTGTGGCGTGAGGGGGACACGGTGATCATCGCGTTCGGCGGTGTGCGCGATGACGTCTTCGGTCAGTCACTCGGTGATGGCGAACAGGCGGTGAACACGGGAGTGGTGCAATCGCTGTATCGCATCCCCGTCCGGGATGACACGGCAGCCGCGTATGGCATCGCGGTTCATGGTGGCACGAAAACGACGCTCAGTGTATTGACCTCGCCGACGCGGGTGATCGTGGACATTGCCGACAAATAATCGCAACCGGGAATGTCCAGAATTGAGCGTTTTCGGCATAATGGTCACAAGGGTGGCGAATTGTGTGATACACTGTCCGTACAGTCCGATAGCGGGTGCGCGACTGCGGCGTGGGACGCGGAAGGAGAGGGCGATGATCGCGACGATGGGTGCGGAAATGCCGTTCGATCATCCGCGTGAGGCGTGTGGCGTCTTCGGTATTGTCGCGCCCGGCCTTGATGTCGCGCGTGTCACGTACTTCGGCCTGTATGCGCTCCAGCATCGCGGCCAGGAGAGCGCGGGTATCGCGGCGGCGAGCGGCGACGCGGGCGCGGCGCTGCGCGTCCACACGCGGATGGGCCTCGTTGCCACGGCATTCGACGAGCAGATTCTCCAGTCGCTTGCAGGCACGCTCGCCATCGGCCACACCCGCTACTCGACGACGGGATCAAGTGTGGCGTGCAATGCCGGCCCCGTGCTCACGCAGAGCGATCTCGGGCCAATCGCTGTCGCGCACAACGGCAACCTCACGAATGCGACCCTGCTGCGCGCCGAATTGGAGGCACGCGGCGAGTTGTTCGAGACCTCGACCGACTCCGAGATCTTGACACGCGTCATTGCACGAGCGCCTGGCGCGACGGTCGGTGACCGCATCCGTGCGGCGATGGATCGCTTCGAGGGGGCCTACAGTCTTGCCATTCTGACCCCGACCGCCGTCTATGCAGTGCGCGATCCGCTCGGACTCAGGCCGCTCTCGATTGGGCGACTCGGTAGCGGCTGGGTCGTCGCCTCGGAGACCTGCGCCTTGGCCACGACGGGCGCCGCGTTTGTGCGCGATGTCGCACCGGGTGAAGTCGTCCAGATTACGGCGGAGGCGGGGCCGGAGAGTTTGTCTCTGAAACCGGGTGCGCGTGATGCGCTCTGTGTCTTTGAGTTGATCTACTTCGCGCGGCCCGACAGCAAGATGGGCGGTGAGCGGATCCACCTGCTGAGGCAACGCATGGGCGAGGAGTTGGCGCGCGAGCAGCCCGCCGACGCTGACATCGTTGTGCCCCTCCCGGACAGCGCGATTCCCGCTGGCATCGGCTACGCGCGGGAGAGCAATCTGCCCTACTCCGAAGCGCTCATTAAGAACCGCTACATCGGACGCACCTTCATTCAGCCGGACCAGCATCTGCGCGAGGTGGGTATCGCGCTCAAGTTCAATCCGCTCCCCGAAGTGCTCGAAGGGCAGCGCGTCGTCCTCGTGGATGACACAATTGTCCGCGGCACGACCAGCCGCCCGATCGTCCAGTTGCTGCGCGATGCCGGCGCGCGCGAGGTGCATATGCGCGTCCACGCGCCGCCGATCCTCTGGCCCTGCTTCATGGGGGTGGATTTCGCCTCCCGCAGCGAGTTAATCGCGGCGCGGCTCGACGGCGATATCGCGGAGATCGGGCGGCAAATCGGCGTGGATTCGCTGGCCTATTTGTCACTCGATGGTCTCTTCCGCGCCATCGGCCAGCCGCGTGAGGGTTTCTGCACCGCCTGCCTGACCGGTGAGTATCCGGTGCCGCTGTATGACGTTGCGAGTAAGTTCGCCCTGGAGCGCTCGCTCGTTGGCGTTGCAGGCCACGCTGCACGCTAGCAGCGAAGCCAATGGACCCGACTTGGCTACGGCTGCGCAACGCTCCTGACCAACGGCGTGCATACCTCCTTCGGAGCCGCGTCATCAAGGCGATCCGCGCCTTCTTCGATGCTCAGGATTTTGAAGAAGTCGAGACACCGCTTCTTGTCGCCGCGCCGGGCATGGAACCCTACCTCGACGTATTCGAGACGCGCCTGACGACGGCGCGCGGTCAGTCTGCGCGCGCGTTCCTGACGACCTCGCCTGAGTACGCGATGAAAAAGCTGCTCGTCACCGGGTTGCCGCGTATCTACCAGATCTGCAAATCGTTTCGTAATGGTGAAGAGATCAGCCGCAGTCACAATCCGGAATTCACGATTCTCGAGTGGTATCGCGCGCACGCTGATTATCGGGCAATCATGGCGGATTGCGAAAACCTGCTCATCGCCATCTGGCGGTCGGTGCATCGAGACGCCGATCCACATGCCGCGCCGATGTTGGCGATTGGGGACGAACGGGTGATGCTCGCGCCGCCATGGGAACGGCTGACCGTGCGGGATGCGTTCGCGCGATATGCCCACCTCGATCTCGACGCCCTGAATCACGATGCGATTATGCACAGAACGCTGATGGATCGCGGCTATCAGGCATCCGAAGCAACGACGTGGGAGCAGGGCTATCATCAGATCTTTCTCAATGAGATCGAACCCCAACTTGGTCGGACGGCGCCAATCATCCTCTATGACTATCCCGCGTCTATGGCGGCGCTGGCTCGTCGTTCCCCGGATGATCCGCGCTATGCCGAGCGGTTCGAGTTCTACATTGGCGGAGTTGAACTCGGCAACGCATTCTCTGAACTGACCGATGCCGACGAGCAACTCGCACGCCTCGAAGCGGAACGCACTGAGCGCGCGGCGTTAGGGAAGACGCTGTACGACATAGACGCGGACTTTATCCGCGCACTACGTATCGGTATGCCGCCATCAGCGGGTATCGCGGTTGGCGTAGACCGGCTCGTGATGCTGTTCGCTGAGGTGGAGACCATTCAGGAGACCCTCTGGTTCCCGGCCGACGAAAACTTTGGTGTGCAATAGCCCACGGCAGGCCATTGTGTATACTGGGCGGCAACTGAGGGGTCGCACAGTCTCCTCCCGTTATGACGGGCGGATGCGAAGGAGGCATAGATGGCACTGATTTCGACAGCCGAGTTCAAACGCGGCACGACCATCCTTTTTCAAGGCCAACCGCACCAGATGGTGGACGTAGAGTTCGTCAATCCCGGCAAAGGCTCCGCCTTCTTTCGGACAAAGTTGAAGAGTTTGCGGACGGGTCGCGTCGTGGACTTTACCTTCAAATCGGGCGAGACGATCGAGGACTATGCGATCCGCAATGAGGACATGCAGTATTTGTATCAGGAGGGTGAGGACTTCTTTTTCATGAACCAGAGTAGTTTCGAGCAGGTCTCCGTCCCGCGCGATGTGCTTGGCACCGTCGCCAATTTCCTCCGTGAGGGCGAGACGTATGAACTGCTCGTGCATGAGGCCGAAGGTGTCGGCATTCGCCCGCCGAAGCGCGCCGTCGTGACAGTCACCGAGGCCGAGATCGCGGCGCGCGGCAACACCGTGCAAGGCGTCAATAAAGCGATCACGGTGGACACCGGCGCGACCGTGCAGGTTCCGGCCTTCGTCAAAGAAGGTGACCGGATCGCCGTCAACCCGGAAACCGGCGAGTACATCGAGCGCGTCAACGACTGATCCGGTCCGGCGCGTGGGCCGATTTTCGATCTGCCTTCGTTGACAGAAAATCTCGCGCTCGGCTACACTTGCGCCGGTCGTGCGACCGTTGGCGGATGGTGCAATGGTAGCACAGAGGACTTTGGATCCTTTGATCTAGGTTCGAATCCTAGTCCGCCAGCCATGCCGGCACGCGCCAGGGAGCGCGCACCGCTCCTCAACGATGGGAATGCACCTCGTGCCCTCCCCAACTCCACATCTCACCGATGATTCTCCCTCGTCGCTGGCAGTGGTGATCCTTGCGGCCGGCGCCGGGATACGGATGCGATCAGCGATCCCCAAACCGCTCCACGAACTGGGCGGGCGACCGCTCGTCGCGTATGCGCTCCGGGCCGCCGAGATGTTGCACGCGCATACGACCGTGATCGTCGTCGGTCATCGTGCGGATGAGATGCGCGCGGCGCTCGGCGATTCATATCTCTACGCGACACAGATTCCGCAACAGGGCACGGCGCACGCCGTGGCGGTTGCGCTACCACATATCCCATCAGATGCGACAACCGTACTCGTGCTGTTTAGCGACACGCCACTGCTGAGCGATGAGACGCTGAGCGCGCTCCTTGATACGCACCGGCAGCGACATGCGAAAATCACACTGCTCACGGCACGCGCGGACGATCCGGCAATGTATGGCCGGATCGTCCGCGATGATGCGGGGCGGGTGACGGCGATTATCGAGGCACGGATGGCAACGCCGGAGCAGTTGCGGCTCAACGAGATCAATAGTGGGGTTTGCTGCTTCGATGCACCGTGGCTCCGCGCGACGTTGCCGTGCGTGGAGGAGAACAGAAGCGGTGAGCGGTATCTCACGGACCTCGTCGCGATGGCGCTCCCCGGGGCCGACAGCGCGTCTCCCTGGCCCGTGGCGACGATCACGATCTCCGAGACTGAGGCGATGGGCATCAACGACCGCGCCCAATTAGCGGAGGCGGAAGCGGCGCTCCGTCAGCGCACGCTCCGGCGGTTGATGGTTGCGGGTGTGACGATCCGCGACCCCGCGACGACGTACATAGACGATACGGTTGCCGTCGCCGCCGATACGGTCATTGAGCCGGGCTGCATCCTCCGAGGCGCGACAACGATTGGCGCCGGTTGTGTCATCGGCCCATACACCATCATGACCGGAGCCGTAGTTGGCGATCGGTGCCGTATCGTTGCATCCTCACTCGATCATGCGACGATGGAGTCGGATACCGATTGCGGACCGTTCAGCCATCTCCGCCCCGGTACGGTCATCCGCGAGGGCGCGCACATCGGCAACTTTGCCGAGGTGAAGCAGACCGTCGTCGGGCCACATACTGCTGTCGGCCATTTCTCCTATCTGGGCGACGCGACGATCGGCGCGCACGTCAATATTGGGGCGGGCACGATCACCGCGAATTACGATGGCACAGCGGAGAAGAAGCGTACCGAGATCGGGGATGGAGCATTCATTGGCTGTGACACGATCCTCCGTGCGCCCGTACGCGTCGGAGAGCGAGCCGCGACGGGCGCCGGCGCCGTCGTGACGCACGATGTCGCGGATGGCACCCTCGTGACGGGCGTACCGGCCCGACCAATGCGTCCGGCGGACGATTATCACGCGCGAGCGGACGAGGAGTAGGGATGGAAGGGCGGCTTCAGGTCTTCTCCGCCGGCGCGAACCGGCCGCTCGCCGAGGCGATTGTCAACGATCTCGGTATCCCGCTCGGGCGCGCGCTGGTCGGCGCGTTTCGGAACGGCGAGACGCGGGTACGCATCGAGGAGAATGTGCGCGGCTCGGATGTCTTTATCGTGCAGCCGATGTGCTCGCCGGTCAATCAGCATCTGATGGATTTACTGGTGACGATTGACGCCGTTCGTCGCTCCTCCGCGGGGCGAATCACGGCGGTCATCCCGTACTATGCATACGCGAAACAGGAGAAAAAGACCGTCGGCCGCGAGCCAATTTCGGCGAAACTCGTCGCCAATTTGCTTGTCACTGCGGGAGTGGACCGCGTGCTGACGGTGGACTTACACGCACCGGCGATTGAGGGCTTTTTCGATATTCCGGTGGATCATCTGCGCGCCGCGCCGATTCTGGCGAACTACATTAAGCGCGAGGGGTTCCAGGAACTCGTCGTCGTCAGCCCGGACTCCGGCGGCGTCAAGCGCGCGGACGATTTTCGCAGCCGGATCGGTGGTGGCCTGGCGATCTTCGCGAAGATGCGGCACGCGCCGGACACCGCCGCGATGCTCGACATGGTCGGAGAGGTCGCGGGCAAGACGGCGATCATCATTGATGACATCATCTCGACCGGTGGCACGCTGATCGAGGCGGCGGACCAACTGCGGGAGCGGGGGGCGTCGGCGGTCTTCGCGGCAGCCGTCCATGGTGTCTTCGCGGATGGGGCGCTCACCCAGATTGCCGAATCACATATCGAGCGGCTGTGGGTGACGGACACGCTGCTGATAGACCGCGCGGTCGCGACCGGCGCGCGCATCGCCGTGCTCAGTGTCGCGCCGCTGCTCGCGCAGGCAATTCAGCGCATTCACAAGGACCTCTCGGTCAGCAGTCTCTTCGACTAATGGCAGGTGCATGACGATGAGTAGCGGAGACTGGATACGACTGGCGGTGGCGCTGATCGCGGTTGGCGTCATCGCCTTCTCGACCGCCGTGCTGATCGGGTTCGCCGCTTCGTCCCACACACGCATCTCCGAACTGGCGACGCACGGCAGCGGTCGCGCGCGCACCGTCGAGGACCTGCTTGACCGCTCCCACCACCTCCAGGCAACGATGATCTTTCTCGACACTGCAGCGGTCGCGCTCGCGAGCGCGCTGGTGACGAGCGTCGCAATTGGGCACTTGCCTGCGTGGGGCGTAGCGCTGACGGTCTTTCTTGCGGTCGTTCTCATGCTCGTCCTGGGGCGGGCGGCGCCGCGCTCGCTGGCGCTCCGGTTGCCGGACGAGGCGGCGCTTGCCTGTGCGCGGATTGCGCGGATTGCGGTCATCGTCCTCGCGCCAGTCACGGGAATCATCAATGGCATCGCGACGCTCATTATCGGCCTCCTCCGCATTCCCGCGGCGTCGCAGAGTACGGCGCTGGCAACGGAGGAGGAACTGATCCAACTGGTGCGCGAAGAGGCGGGCGACAACCGGATTGAGGAAGGGGAAGTGGACCTCGTCAACAGCATTTTCCGCTTCACGGACACAACGGTGCGCGATGTGATGGCGCCGCGCGTGGACATGGTCGGTGTGCCTCGCCAGGCGACCGTGCGTGAAGCAGTTGATGTGACGTTGGAGGCGGGCCATTCCCGCTTGCCGGTCTTCGACGGCAGTCTCGACCGTATCGTCGGTGTTGTTTATGCCAAGGATTTGCTGCGATTCGTCGGGCGCGCGAACGCCAATACATCCATCGTCGCCGTGATGCGCCCGCCGCTCTTTGTACCGGAAGGGAAGGGCGTGCCGGAACTGTTGCGCGAATTGCAGGCACGCCGCGTCCACATGGCAATCGTCGTGGATGAGTACGGTGGCACTGCCGGGCTGGTGACGATCGAGGACATTCTCGAGGAAATCGTTGGCGAGATTCAGGACGAATACGATACCGAACCGCCGCTCGTCGAGACGATGCCGGACGGCGCATATATCGTCAATGCACGCATGGAGGTCGGCGATTTCGAGCAATTGATGGGCGTCCACTGGGCGGACGACGAACAGGAGCGCGAACCGTTGGCGGGGTTGATCTTCGACCGCATCGGGCGCATCCCGGATGTTGGGGATGAACTCTGGATCGAGGGCGTCAAATTCACGGTTCTCGAAATCGAGAACCAACGCCTTGCCAAATTGCGGGTCGAGCGCGAGTCGGAGGGGGTGTCCGCTTCATCCACACTCGACAACATCACGACCGAACTCCCCACACAGCCGTAACCGACATGACCGTGACGACCATCGGCTCGTGGGTTGTCTACCGCTATCGCACGGTAGATTCGACGCAGCACGTCGCTGCCGATCTCATCGCTGCTGGGGCCGTGCATCGTACCGCCGTTGTCGCCGATCGTCAGACGGCAGGGTACGGGCGGAAAGAGGACGTGTGGCGCGACGCGCCGGGAATGTCGCTACTGACGACATTGATCCTGCGACCGACAGGGACGCACCACCTTCCACGCCTTGTGATGATCGCCGCGCTGGCAGTGATTGACGCGATTGCGGAGATTAGTGATGCGCGCGCACTCATCAAGTGGCCGAACGATGTGTTCCTCAATGACCGGAAAGTCGCGGGCATCCTCGGGGACGCGACGTGGCGCGGCCCACATCTCGAAGCGATCCGTCTCGGTATTGGGATCAACGTTGGCGGTGACCGAGCGCTGTATACGCGCCAGTCGCTGCCCGGCGCGACCAGCATTACCGCTGAGACTGGCGCGGAGGTTGATCGTGACATCCTTCTCGCGGCATTGCTTCATCACGTTGCGGCGCGGCAAGACCGCCTCGCGCTCGGTGCAGTTGAAGAAACGGTGGATGCGTGGCGACGCGTGATGATGACGATTGATCGCGCGGTCGTCGTGACGCTCCGCGACAACCGGGTGATTCGTGGCATCGCGGCAGATGTCACGGATGACGGTGATTTGATCGTGATGACTGACGACGGAAGACGCATGCAACTCGCGGCGGCCGAGACGCGCTCGCTCCGGCATGTCGGCGGCGCGGTCGGTCTGCATTGACCGGGTCAAGAACGGGCCGCTATACTCCATACACACATGAAGCGCGCGGATCGTCGCGTCCATTCGTCACAACCCCAAAGGATTCTCTCCATGCAGCAAACACCGGGAAGCGTCCTGCTCAGTGCGTGCCGGACGCCGTTCGGGAAACTCGGCGGCGCGCTCGTCAGTTTCACCGCCGTGGACCTCGGCGCACTCGTCATTCGCGAGGCGATCAAACGCGCGCACATCTCCGGCGCGGATGTCCAGCACGTCATTATGGGCATGGTCGTGCAGGCGGGCGCGGGGCAAATCCCGTCCCGGCAGGCGACCTTCAAAGCAGGGCTGAGCCGTGAGGTGACAAGCGACACGATCAACCGTGTCTGCGCGAGCGGCATGCGCGCGATCACCATCGCGGACGCGTTGATCCGTGCGGGCGAGTACGACGTGATTGTGGCGGGCGGTATGGAAAGCATGTCCAATGCCCCGTACCTGCTGCCGAATGCACGCTTCGGCTATCGGATGGGGGACGGCGTGTTGCTCGACGCGATGCAGTACGACGGACTGCGCTGTGGGGTCGGCGATGTGGTCATGGGCCAGTATGGAGACGAGGTTGCCGCGGAAGAGAACATCTCACGCAAGGAGCAGGATGCCTTTGCGCTCCGGTCGCATCGTCGTGCGGTCGCGGCGACCGACAGGGGGCTGTTTGAGGACGAGATCGTGCCGGTTGAAATTACTGACCGCAAGGGCATGGTCAGCCGCGTCTCGCGCGATGAAGCGCCCCGCCCCGATACGTCAGCGGCGGCGCTCGCGAAACTGCCGCCGGTATTCCATCCCTCCGGCACTGTTACTGCCGGGAACGCGCCCGGGGTCAATGATGGCGCGGCGGCGGTCGTCGTCGCGTCAGCCGCGTGGGCGGCGGCGCGTGGTCTCACGCCTCTCGCCCGCATTGTGATGAGCGCGACGGCGGCGTGGGATGTGCCGTATCTCGCCTACAGCCCGGCGATGGCCGCGCGTAAAGCGCTGGAACGGGCCGATCTCTCGATAGACGATATTGATGTGGTGGAAATCAACGAGGCGTTCGCGAGTGTGCCGATCATCAGCGGGCGCCGCCTCGGCGTGGACTCCGAGCGGCTGAACATCAATGGCGGCGCGATTGCGCTGGGGCACCCGATTGGCGCGTCCGGCGCGCGGTTAGTGACGACGCTCGCCTTGCAGTTACGACGTTCGGGGGGTGGCCTTGGCCTGGCGGCAATCTGCTCCGGTGGCGCGCAGGGGGATGCGATCATCCTTGAGGTGCGGCAATGAGCGAGCGGGCGATGCACGGCGCGATCTATCAGTACCGGGGCGTCTGGCCGACAATCGCCGAGAGCGCCTACATTGCTCCCGGCGCGGTGATTATCGGCGATGTAACGATTGGCGAAGAGTGCGTCATCCTCTCTGGCGCGGTGCTACGCGGAGACAATACATCGGTGATTGTCGAGCGGGGCGCGAATGTGCAGGAGAACGCGACGGTGCATGTTGATCCCGGCGCACCCGCCCGGATCGGTGAATATTGCGTGATCGGCCACAACGCGATTGTTCACGGGAGCACGATCGGGCCATCGTCGCTCGTCGGCATGCACGCGACGGTGCTCAATCACAGTGCGATCGGCGCGGGCAGTATCATTGGCGCCGGGGCGTTGATACCCGAAGGAACGATCGTCCCGCCCCAAACGATGATGCTCGGCGTGCCGGCAAAACCACGGCGCGATGTCGGTGATGAGGAGGCGGCAGATATTCGCCGCAGCGCGGAAGGGTATGTCCGCCTCTCGCGCGAGTATCTCGCCAGCGGGATGGGCCGCGTGCAGGACGTGCTGCGGGCCGCGCGTCGTATCGTCTAGAGCAAATATCGTATTGGTGGTGGCGGGCTTTAGCCCGCCACCACCGGCTCAATGCTTCTGCAAAACGCGGTAAGAGGTGGTCCGGCACACGCATCTACTCTCTCACGCCGGAGCGTCCGGATCGCGGGCGGTACCATCGCCCGTCGGTTATGGCGATTCCGTGGCGACGCCCATGCTTACCGCGTTGGATCATCGGTTGGCACGGACGGCGCGCGATCGTCCGACCACGTTTCGGCGACGGTGTCCGGGATGGGCATAGTGTAGAGCGCGTACAGCTCGCGCACAAAGCGCTCAGGATCAACATATTCGATCCCATAGGCCGACGCGGGAGCAAAGGGCGAGGTTGGGAGGACGATGCGAATCCACCCCTCATCCATACCCCGTAGGTGCAGTTCATCCAGTCGTTTGATGAAACGCGAGAGTGATGTCGGCGGCGCCAGCAGTTGATAAAACTGTTGGTCGCGCTCATTCTGTGACCAGATCGCATGAATCAACTGGCGGTGACGCGTCTGTGCCTCGGATCGTTCCTCGATGCCACCCGCCGCGATGAAACCCTTGATCATCCCAGCGAAGCGTCCGACCGGTACAAGATCGTCGTGCCCCTTCGGACACTTGCCCGATTCAATGCGACCAGCGGAATAGACACGGCGGCATCTCTCGCACCAATAGTTTGCAGCCATATAGAACCCTACCGACTTGCTAAGACCGGACGCCGAACGGCCATCATCAACGCGCCTGTGATACGATTATCGCACGGTGGCGGCCAGGCGTTCATCGCCGCCGCCTTTTGTCACCTACCCGGCTACGAAAGGATCGCATTGTGCCCGTACGCGTGCGCTGGACGGCAGTTCTCGTGGGCTTCCTCGTTGCGGCGGTCGGCACGCTCATCATCTCGCCGCTTCTGGAGCGAGTCGGTCTGCAAGTCAATGCCGGGCCGGTGGACATGCTGACCATGGTCTCGCTCCTGTGCGGCGGTTTCGTGGCGGGCCGCCTGGGGCGCCAGTTCGAGGGTATCCAGGGGGCAACGGTCGCGATTCTCTATATTTTCTTCATCTGGCTGGGCCAGCAGGGACTGAAGGAGATCCACGTCGCCAATGCTTCAGGGCTTGGCGCGCTTGGGAAACTCGATTCCTGGAGCAATTTCGGCAAGGATTTCTTCTACTTCCTCGCGGGGGCGCTCGGCGGGCTGTGGGCGACACCATTCAATGACCAGGAACGCGCCCGCGACACGGTGATGCTCCGCTCCCATATGACACGCCGCCGCCCGCAGCCGCCGGAAGATGCGTTGGCCGCTCCCGACGATGCCGCCATTACCGAATCGCCCCCATCGGCAACGAAGACGGCGACCCCGGAAGTCGGGGCCGCCGCGCTCCATCGCGAGTGATGCGACCGGCTAGTCGCCGCGCTTATCGAAGCCGCCGGTCAGTTTCTGAATTAGCCAGATGAGGGCAATACCGACGACGACCATGCCAAACATGAGCGGCAATTCGACGGTGATATTCGCTTCCCACGCCGCGAGGGCTGTCAGTATACTCAACATCGTGATCTCCTCGATCTTTCTAGGTGGCTTCCTCACGCTTTGCCGCGATCATTACGTTGTCTGTTCCGTTAATCGGTGCTGCTGGCGCGCCAGCGACTATACCGGCGGATGCAGTGGCGCCGACCTTCAACATGACATGCATCCCAAGTTGCTCGTGACCGGGGATATTGCAGATCACGGTGTACGTGCCCTCTTTCAGGTCTACCTTGAAGTCACCGCCCTTACCGGCATCGTACGTATCGCTCGTCTTGTCCAACTCCTTGATCGTGATGTTGTGCGGGGACGGGCCATCATTCTTGATATGGAACGTCACGGTGCCGGGTTTGACCAATGATGTATCTATTTGGATCGCAAAGTCCTTTTCCGTGGTGTTGATCGTCAGACCATCGCCGACGATCTGCGCGGGCGCGGTATTGCCACTCGTGCTCCCCGCCGCGGGCGGCGCGGCAGCCGGGTTCTGCACATTGCTCGGGATCGGCCCGGCGGTCGCGAGCGCGGGATTGCCACCGATGCCACCCGTATTGACGGAGAGGCTCGGCGGAGGCGGCGTGCCGTTTTTTGCCTGATATTCCTTCACGACCGCTTCTGTCTGATTCCAGTCACCATACTCGATCATCGTGACAAGCGCGCCGATCTGTTCCGTGTTCAGCGGCCCGCCATTGGGAATCGCCCACGCCGGCATGAATGTGCCGGGGCGACCGTTCGTAATCGTGCGGGTCAGATACTCGGTTCGTTGCGTTGCCTGGGCTTCCGACGTTGGGCGGTTTGTGGGGATGTCCAGTTTCAGGCCGACGCCACCTTGGCCTCGGTTGCCGTGACAGACCGCGCAGTTCGCCGCGAATAATTGCTGACCCCGCGCGATCTGCTCTTCGCGAATCCGTTGGTCGGACTGCGCGCGGCCGGTGTCGTTCGTCAACAAGTAGACGAGAACGAGCAGCACGCCGACGATTAACATGAGAACAACGGTGGCTGCCTGTCGTTCAGCGCGACTGAGCATCTGTTACTCCTCGACTTCGTTGTCGTTCACGCTCATCCAAGTTTGGTCGTCTGGTCCGGTGAATACGATTGGCGAGATATTACGTTGCTTGTGTCTACGATCACCGCGCCATTGTCAATGTTTATCTTGAAATAGTCGAGCGGATGGGTCGCGGGGCCGTGAATGAGATCGCCCGTCTGACCATTATAGAGTGAGCCATGGCACGGACACTGGATGTTGCCTTCGAGCGCCGGGCTGGGCGCGGGTACCGTGCAGCCGAGATGGACGCATTTCCAGTACACCGCGATTGCGGCATCGGGGGCGGCAGGCAAGATATAGAATCGCCCTTCCGAGTTACGAACATACTTCTGGCCTGCGAGCAGTGTCTTGATGTCTTGCACTGTTCCCGCGTTCACCCTCGCGCCGAAGCCCGTTACCTTGGTTGGATAGAGCATCTTGTAGGTGGCGACGGCACTCGTCGCGGTGAAGGCGCCAAGCAACGCGAAGAGACCGTATCGCGTGACCTTCCGCCGCGATGTTTGATGGTCGAGAATCGGGAGCCGTTCCCGTGATTGCCCTGCGTGTGACGAGGCTTGCATGACTGCGTTGTCCTTCCTCTAAGCGCGCCGTTGCGCCTAGCCGACCGGTGGCGGGTTTGGCTTGAGAATATCCGGCAAATTCCATGGCCAGACAAGATGCTGACTCTCGCCCCGAAAACCGGTGCCGATGATCGCGAGCACCCAATATGAGACCGCAAACGCGGTGAATAAGGCGATGATCAGTTCCCGTGTCGTCGGCTTCCATGCGGCGATCGTCGTCACGACGAGGATGCCAATGAAGACGAGAATGATGATCGAAGGGATGATCCACGAGCGGATAATCGTCGCCTTGTTCGTATCAACGAGCGGCAGCGACTCGAAGTTGGTTCGAGCAAGCAGTTGTGTCGGCCCCCAGTAGGTGTTATCCCAAAAGACCAGGCCGACTTCCACGATCGTCGTGTACAGCGCCGAGAAGATACAGATCTGCTTGCCCTTCGTCGTTGGGAAGTACCGCCCGACGCCGGTTGGGTCACGGTCAAGATACGGGATCGTGGCGACCAGCGTCAGCGCGAGCCCCGGCAGTACGACGCCCGCCAGTGCCACGTTCATATGGAGCAACAATTCCTGCAAATTCAAGAAGTACCAGGGAGCCTTCGAGGGGTTCGGCGTCTGGGCCGGGTTCGCGAGGCTCTCCAATGGCGAGCGGACAGCGATCGAAACGACCGTCAGCACGACGAGGAAGACGGCCGCCGCAATCGCCTCGATCACGACGAGGTGCGGCCAGACGAGCACTTCATCGCGTTCGGGCGCCTCCGAGCGGGCATAGCGATCACCCTTGACGAGGTCGAGCAGTTTCTGGGTTTTCTGCGCGTCTGGCGGGAGAGCAGTCCGCGCGGACGGGATCCCTGCGGTCATTGCGAAATCCTCTCTTACCCTAGAGCGGGGCCGAAATATTGCCATCCTTGCGGATGCGCCAGAAGTGAACGACCATCAGGACGGACGCTACCAGGGGCAATCCGACAACATGGAGTGTGTAAAAGCGAATCAGCGCCCCCTGCCCAATGGTCGGGCCACCGATCAGGAGGTACTGGACCTTCTGGCCGAGCAGCGGTGTGGCGGCGGCAATGTTCGTGCCGACTGTAACCGCCCAAAGCGACAACTGGTCCCAGGGGAGCAAGTAGCCGGTGAAGGAGAGAAGAAAGGTCACGGTGAGCAGGCCAACGCCGATCACCCAGTTAAACTCGCGCGGCGGCTTGTACGATCCCGTGTAAAAGACGCGCATCATGTGGAGGAAAACGGAAATCACCATCGCGTGTGCGGCATATCGGTGCATATTACGAAGCAGGATGCCGAACGACACCGTCGTATCGAGATCGCGCACATTTTGGTACGCCTGATTCACCGATGGCACGTAGTAGAACATCAGGAGCGCGCCAGTGACGGTGAGGACGAGGAAAAAGAAGAAAGAAAGGCCCCCGAGGCAGAATGTGTAGGTCACGCGCAGGGCGTGCCGCTTGAGCCGTACAGGATGCAGGTGCAGGAAAACGTTGCTGACGACGATCAGCGCGGCGTTTCGCTCGGTATCGGGGTATCCGTGACGAAAAAATGACTTCCAAACTTGCGAGTTGGTGATGCGGCTGCCGATGGACTGTTCTTGTCTCACGCTGTGCTCCTCCAGATAACCGGCTCCGTCTCATCCTCCAGCAACATTGGTGGCGATGATAAACGGAAGCCTTCGCCGTCGCGAGTGTGACTTCTCTCTGGTGCGCGCAACCGACACTGGCTGCGGCGGCACGAACTTGTGAGGTCTGTCTGGTCGCTTGCCTCCTCCGCCTGACGTGACTCCGCGGCTGGAACCCTGGACGGTCATCATTCGTGTCCGGTCCGTTACGGGATCGGTAGGAATAGTGTGCCACCGCCCCGAAATGCCGTCAAGTCTCTGTGTCTGTGACGTTCGTACAGTCATCGCCCCTCGGTCGAACGTAATGCCGGAAAGAGGATGACATCGCGAATAGACGGCTGGTTCGTGAAGAACATGACCATGCGATCAATCCCGACGCCCAGGCCACCGGTCGGCGGCATGCCATGCATGAGCGCTGTCACGAAGTCTTCGTCCACCGGCATCGCCTCCATGTCACCCTGCGCCCGTTGACGCGCCTGTTCCTCGAAGCGGGCAAGTTGATCGAGCGGGTCATTCAATTCGGTGTAGGCATTGCCGAGTTCCAACCCGGCGATAAAGGGTTGGAACCGCTCAACGACCGTCGGATCGCCTGGCTTCGTCTTCGCCAGCGGCGAGAGTTCGACCGGGTAATCAATCAGGAAGGTCGGTGCAATGAGCGACGGGCGGACGAATGCCTTGAGCAGTTCGTCAATGATCCGCGCGCGTACCATATCGCTGGGAATCTCTGCGCCCGCTTCGCGCGCGCGTCGTCGGAGTTCTTCGGTGTCCGTGATGGCGACGTAGTCAATGCCGCACGCGTCTTTCACGGCGTCGCGGAGCGGGATGCGCGGCCACGGTGGCCTGAGGTCAACCGTGTGGTCGCCATAAGTGACGGTCAGCGAACCGATGACCGTTGTCGCGACGTGCGCGCACAATCCCTCGACAATGTCCATCATCGCGTGGTAATCGGCGTACGCCTGGTAACACTCCATCATCGTGAATTCGGGGTTGTGCTGCCGGTCAATGCCCTCGTTCCGAAAGTCCTTGCAGATCTCATAGACGCGCTCAAGCCCGCCGACGATCAGCCGCTTCAAGTAGAGTTCGTCCGCGATCCGCAGATACAAATCCTGATCGAGCGTGTTGTGGTGCGTGACGAAGGGCCGCGCCGCCGCGCCGCCGTACAGCGGTTGCAGCGTTGGCGTCTCGACTTCGAGGAAGCCGCGACCATTCATGAACGCGCGCGTTGCTTCGAGGATGCGGGATCGCTGAACCGCCACCTGACGCGCTTCGTCGTTCGCGATCAGATCGAGGTAGCGTTGGCGATAGCGCTTCTCAATATCCTGGAGGCCGTGCCACTTCTCCGGGGGCGGCGAGAGCGCCTTCGACAGGAGACGAATATCGGTGACATCAATGGACACCTCGCCGTTGCGCGTCTTCATCAGCGTGCCGGTCGCTTGGACGATATCGCCCAGATCAAGCAGTGCCTTGACGACCTGCATTGCCACTTCGCCGACATTATTCTGCTGCACGAAGAACTGGATGTCTCCCGTACCGTCACGGACGGTGAGGAAAGCGATCTTCCCCTGACCGCGCTTCAGCATCAGCCTGCCAACGACGGTGTGCGTCTCTCCTTCGCGTCGGTCGAACTCCGCGACCGCCTCCGCATTCGTGATCGTCCGCTCACTACGCGGCGGGTAGGGATCGCGGCCCGTATCGCGCAGCGTCTGCAACTTGGCGATGCGCGTCTGCTGGAGGTCGTCGAATTCCACGCTCAGGAAACCTGCACGATTGTGTAGGTCATCTCACCTGCCGGCGCCTGCACTGCGACGCTGTCGCCACTCCGCTTGCCCATCAGGGCGGCCCCGACGAGCGATTCGCTGCTGATCTTGCCGGAGCGCGAATTGGCTTCGGCGGATCCGACAATCATCCACGTCAGTTCGTCGCCGAACTGGTCGCGGACGATGACGCGCGATCCGAGATGGATCGTGCCGTCACTGGCGCCGTTCGCCTGATCGGGGAGGATCTCCGCATGACGCAACATGTTTTCGATTTCGCGCGCGCGCGCATCAATCTGCGCCAGTTCGTCCTTCGCCTCTTCGAGCGAGCCACTGTCGTCCACGTCGCCGTCCGCCTGTGCGTCATGCACGCGGTCAATCACACTCGGACGCCGTACGGTCAACAGTTCCTGTAACTCCGCTTCGAGGGCTTGCTTGCCATCAGCAGTCAGGTAGACGGTGTCGCTGCTCATATGATTTCTCCCTATCCCTTCCTCGACGCGCATTGAAGACCCGTCACTGCAAACACCGAGAGAGCCTCGTGAGGCTCTCTGACGCCGCGACCGTGGGAGAGACGATGCTGTCTCTGCTGGACCCGCGTCACGCGGGAGCGTGTACTGCCGATACAAGGACGGAAGCGCGATGGTGGGCGCGACAGGACTCGAACCTGTGACCTTTCGGATGTGAACCGAACGCTCTAACCGGCTGAGCTACGCACCCGTGTGCGGGGAGTCTAGCATATCATCCCGCGTCAAACAACCCCCGTTGGACTACGAAAGCAGTGCCACGCACTCGACCTCGACCCGCGCATTGAGCGGCAACTGCGCGACCTGCACGGTACTCCGCGCAGGCTTGTTCGCGCTGAAGTACTCTGCATAGACCTCGTTGAAGGCGGGAAAGTCCGCCAGGTCCGAGAGGAAGCAGGTCGTCTTGATGACCTTCGCGGTTGAGGAGCCGGCGGCTTCGAGGACTGCGGAAAGGTTGTCCAGCACGCGCTTCGCTTGCACGCGAATATCTCCCTCGACGAGTTTGCCGGTCGCGGGGTCGAGCGGAATCTGCCCGGCAGTGAAGACGAAGTCACCGCTCTTGATTGCCTGCGAATACGGCCCGATTGCTTTCGGTGCATTGTCCGTCTGAACGATTTCCACGCGGCGATCCTTCCTCATATGCACGACCATCCCTATCCGGGGAGCGTAGCATTCAACGGTTCGGTGGTCAATCACAACGCATCCGGTATACTCATCCCATGCGCCCAACGATCAGTGTCATCATCGTCACCTACAATGGCCGCCAACTGCTTGAACCATGCCTGCGGGCATTGTTCGCGGGATCGCGTCTGCCGGACGAAGTCATCGTCGTGGACAACGCATCGCGGGACGACACCGTTGGGTGGCTCGCAAACGCACATCCGTTGGTGCGGATAGATCGTTGCGCCACAAACCTCGGTTTCGCGGTCGCGAACAATCGGGCCATCCGGGCGAGTGCCGGTACGTACCTGTTGACGCTCAACAATGACACCGAGATGACGCCGGACGCGCTCGCCAACATGGTGTCGGTGCTCGACGAGGCGGGGCCGATGGTCGGGGCGGTCATGCCCGTACTGGTGTTTGCGGAATCGCCGGAGGTGATCGCGTGCGCGGGCTTGGAGACATTCACGAATGGTGTCGTACGAGATGCCAGGGTCGGTCAGCCCATTGGCATAGATCACGAGCCATATCCGATCTTTGGCCCGAGCGCAGGCGCCGCGTTGTATCGTCGTGAGGCCCTCGACGATGTCGCGTTGTTCGACCCGGCGTTCTTCATGTATCTGGAAGATGCTGATCTGGCGTGGCGGCTCCGCCTTCGCCGGTGGGCAACCGTCGCAGTTCCCAATGCGATCGTCCCGCACAAGGTTTCCGCGACCGCGACGTATGGTTCACCGCGAAAGGCGTATTATCTCGCGCGCAACCGCTGGTGGTGTCTGCTAAAGAATCTGCCCGCCCCCCTGCTCCGAAGGCATGTCGGCGATCTGGCGCGGTATGACGCGGCGGCGGTCACCTATGCAACACTCACCGGGGATCGCGCGAGCCTGATCGGGCGTCGCGATGCGATGCGGGATCTGTCAACCATTCTGCGGGCGCGGGCAATGATTCAATCCCGCGTCACCGCTCCGGTGGAGGAAATTGCATCGTGGCTGTTGCCGTCGCCGCCGCTCGTCGCCACGGTGCGAGAACGCCGCCTTATTCATGCACTGATTGGGAAGCATTAATCGGGACGATAGAGTGGAGGCGCCCGGTGGAGTTGCACCGCCTATTGCTACCCCGCCTTGCGGGCGAGGCCCTTCTACTCGGGCAGGGCGCCATGCCGTACCGACGCGGGAGTGTGCCATAACACGGCGTACCCGTCAAGCATTTCGCGACATATCTCCGCCAGGATCGGCATAGGAAATGATGTCGGACCGCTCCATGTAACCCTGCGGCTTGTCGAGTGGTCGGAAGCCAAACTGCTCGTAGAGGCCATGCGCGTCGCGCGTCACGAGCGACCAGCGTCGCAGGCCTTGTAACTCCGGATGATTGACAATGCATTCCATGAGCCATTTCCCGAGCCCGCGCCGCTGATACGCATCGAGGATATAGAGATCGCCTATATACGCAAACGTCGCATGGTCGGTGATCACGCGTGCGAAACCGATTTGATTGGCGCCCGCGAAAACGCCGAAGCAGATCGCATACTTGATGGAGCGCGCGACCAAATCTTTGGAAATCCCTTTCGCCCAGTATGAGGTCGTGAGATAGGCGTGGATCGCGACGAGATCGAACTCCGACGGATCGGTGCTGATACGGAATTCATTCTGCACGCATGTATCCATCGGCATCTGCCCCTTTCGCTCATCCATCATGCATACGGATATGCGCGCTCGCAACGGCCATTAACGAGTAATGCCTCCCATCCAACGAGACGGGAGGCATACTGCCACAAGAAAAGAGTGCTGGTAGCGGGGGTGGGATTCGAACCCACGACCTTTGGGTTATGAGCCC
>CALBSO010000123.1 GCA_937968015.1 uncultured Thermomicrobia bacterium | reverse complement strand
GGCGATCCGCCGTCGCCGGGCTGAGCGCGCGCAGCAGATTGCCGGTCGGTGCGTCGAGCGTCAGTTCACCGTGCCGTGCGAGCGCGTCAATCAAATCGGGCAGACCGGGCACGAGCCGTTTACTGCAAATCCGGCCCGCGATTTCCCAGAGCCGCACGAGCGCACGCTGGACGACAGGCGTGTACCGCTTCGCGCGTGGGCGGGTGATCGGACAGCGACGCGGCGCGGGTGGATGACGCAGGAGGGTGATCGCATATTTGCGGTGATAGCCGGTCGTCGCGACGAACTCATCGAGGATGTGCGCTTTCTCTGCGCCGGTCGCGGTGACGTAGCGCGGAGAAACGGTCGTCAACAGTTCGCGTTTGCTCTTCATGCTCATCATCGCCTCGTCTTCCTCCCCTGTCCCAACTCAGGGACATGGGTAAGATTTATTCATGAGGCAACGACTCTCGCAAAGTAAGATTTCTGATGAGGCAATGCGGCTTCTTGCCATAGAGAAACCGATCTCGTATCCTGTGCAGTGGCAGCGGTAGCCGCAAGGGGGAAAACGCATTGCTAGCGCAAACACATATGACGAGGCGTGTACTGCGAATAATCCATCGCCGGTCAGACGAACTCCGTCGAGTCGCCACGTATCTCGCGATCGGCGCGTTCATCTCGCTCGAAAACCTCGCCTCGGTCACGCTCCTCGTGCGTCAGCATGTTATTCCCTACGTGATCTGTGTCGCCGTGGCACAGGAAATCTCCATTCTGTGCAGCTTCTTTCTCAACGACCAGATTACCTTCCGGAAAGTGACACCGGCGCGCCACCCCTGGTACACGCGCTGCCTGCGGTTTCATAGCGTCGCGGTCGGTGGTGGGATCGCCATCGTGACTATCTCTACGCTGATGTACCATCTCTTCGGCTTCGCGCCGGTGATCGCGCAACTGATTGCCATCCTCACGATGACTGCCGTGAACTTCGCCATGCATCGTTTCTGGACGTTTCGCAGCCCACAGGCGGCGCAAACCCTCACGGAGGCGGCCGTGAGCGCGGTGGAGGTGGCGGACGCGGCGAGTAAAGCGTGATGGGAAGCCATAGAGGGCGTTCATGCTTTGTGGTACCGTGAGGGAGATCGGGTAAGGGGGCAATAGACACGCATGGAGTGGAAGGCGTGATGAGTATGGAACGCAGGGTCCCAGTGTATCTCACCATCATTCTGCCGGTCTTCAATGAGGAGGAGAACCTCTCCATCCTCCACGCGCGGATTCGGGCGGTGACGGATACGCTGGAGCGGCCCACCGAAATCATCTACGTTGATGACGGCAGCACCGACGGCAGTTATGCCGCGCTCGAAGCGATCGCGGCGGACGATCCACACGTCCGTGTCATCAATTTTCGGCGCAACTTCGGGCAAACGGCGGCGATCGCGGCAGGCATTGATTACGCGCAGGGCGAAATCGTGATCTTGATGGATTCCGACCTTCAGAATGACCCGAAGGACATCCCGCGCCTGCTTGCGAAGCTCGATGAGGGATACGACGTCGTGAGCGGGTGGCGCAAGAACCGCAAGGATGCCGAACTGAAGCGGAAATTGCCGTCCCGCATCGCCAACAGTCTCATCTCCGCGACCACGGGTGTCCATCTCCACGATTACGGCTGCACGCTCAAGGCATACCGCCGTGAGGTTTTCTCCCAGGCGCGGCTGTACGGTGAGATGCATCGCTTCATCCCCGTCTACGCCTACCTCACGGGGGCAAAGATCGCCGAACTGGAAGTGACGCATCACCCGCGTATCCACGGAAAGTCGAAGTATGGCCTGTGGCGGACCGTCAAGGTGCTCCTCGACCTGATCACGGTGAAGTTCCTGTCGAGCTACTCCACCAAGCCGATCTACGTCTTCGGCGGCGCGGGCTTCACCACGATTGGCGGCAGCTTCGCCGCGGGCGCGCTCGTGCTGTATCACCGCTGGGTGCGTAAGATCTACGCCCACCGCAATCCGTTTCTCCTGCTCGCCGTTTTTCTCTTTATCGTCGGCATGATGTTCGTCATGCTCGGCCTCCTCGCGGAGTTGATGATGCGGACATGGTACGAGTCGCAGGGCAAGCGCACATATGTGGTGCGGAATGTCCTCAACGGCGAGCCGCTGCAGGAGGCGTTCTACGACTACCGCGCGCTGCGTCCATATGAGCGCCTGACGAATTTCGAGGCCGATTTCCCGCAGCGGAACGGGTAGCGCAGCGATGTGTGGCATCTGTGGGGTTGCTCCCGCCGATCCGGGCGCGACGGTTGACCATGGCCGTCTCATGATGATGTGCGACGCGCTCGTGCATCGGGGGCCGGACGGCTCCGGCGCGATGGTTGTGCCCGGTGTCGGCCTCGCGATGCGCCGCCTCGCAATCATTGACGTCGCCGGCAGCCCCCAGCCCCTGACAGACGAAGACGGTTCTCTCGCGATGGTCTTCAACGGCGAGATCTACAACTACCGGGAATTGCGTGCCCGCCTGCTCGACCTCGGCCATCGGTTTCGCACCGACGGTGACGGCGAGACGATCATCCACGCCTATGAGCAGTGGGGTTTCGACTGTTTCGATCAGTTGAACGGCATGTTCGCGCTCGGCCTCTGGGATCGGCGGCAGCAACGGCTCGTTCTCGCGCGGGATCACGTCGGCATTAAGCCGCTCTACTATACAGTCGTGGATGGCACGCTCTATTTCGGCTCCGAATTGAAAGCCCTGCTCGCCGAGCCGCGCGTGCGCGCTCAGGTGCGGCTCGACCCCGTGGCGCTCCGACAATACCTCGCGTTCGAGTATGTGCCGACGCCCCGGACGATCTTCAAGGGAGTATGCAAACTCCCTGCCGGGAGCTCCCTCTCCTGGCACGGTGGGCGGCTCAAGGTCGCGCGCTACTGGGACCTCTCGCTCGCCGAGAGCGAGGTTGCCGCCAATGGTCACAGTCCCTCCGTTGAGGAGTACAAGGCCGAGCTGCTCGAAGCCCTGAAGGAGTCGGTGCGGCTCGAACTGGTCAGCGACGTGCCGCTCGGCGTGTTCCTGTCGGGTGGGGTGGATTCCAGTTCGGTCGCGGCGATGATGGCGCAGCTCGTTCCCGGCAAGGTGAACAGCTTCTCGATCGGCTTCGAGGAGCGGAGCTTCGATGAGTCCGATCACGCGCAACTGGTGGCGACGCATCTCGGCACGAACCATCGCATGATGATGCTCGCGCCGCACATGCTGCGAGACCTCGTGCCGAACCTCGCGGCGGTACTCGACGAGCCAATGGCGGATAGCTCG
>CALBSO010000122.1 GCA_937968015.1 uncultured Thermomicrobia bacterium | reverse complement strand
GGGGGAGGGAGGGGGAAGGAGTGTGCTAATTGAGCGAGTGACCACCCCGGACTGACGCACGGCCTTCGATGATCAGTTCCTTTGCCTGCTCGCGGGTCAGTTCCTCGATGTCACCAACCTTCAACGTCTTCAGACGTGACGCGAGATCGAAACCTTGCTCAACGAGCGCGCGGAGTTGCGCGTGTTGGTGGACATTCGAGCGGTCGTCCGACGCAGGGGTGATGACGGCCATGCTCGCGCCATTCGCTTCCGGCTGGCTCGTGCCGTTGGTTGGAGCGCGCCGCGTTGCCGGAAGACGGCTCGGCGCCGGAGCAGGCGACTGAGCGGCAGGTTCCGGTCGGGCTCGACCGACCGCACCAATCGGCGTTACGTTGTCGGTGCCGTCCGGGCCATCGGCACGGCGCGTGGCGCGTTCGTCCTTGGCGGCGGCGCGGCCATCCATCGGCTCGCCGTCATCGAAGTCGCTTGCGGCGTCTGTCCCGTAGCCGAGAACGGCGCAGGCCCGGCCAATCGCCTTCGTCTCCGCCTTCTCATAAAAATCGGGGAAATCCTGCACGGTTTCGCTGCCGTGCCCGCTGGAAATTGCGCCGTTCGGCAGGGTGATCGTGCATTTGAAACGGGCATGCTCAACATCGCCCTCGATCTGCTCAGTGACAATCTGCGCGGTCGGGAACTCCGCCCGGAGCCAGGCGACGCGCCATTTCACATCGAGATAATCCTGCATACCCTGCCGGGTGCGGATCTTCCGCATGTGCGCGGGGGCGTCAAATGTACGGCCTTGCGGTTGTTCGTCTACGGTTACTGTATTGCTGCGTGCCATTCGTCTTCCTCCTGATTAGCGGGCGGCGATTGCCGCGCCGGTCTCGACCGGGTCCGCCTTCACGGCCGCGACTTCGTCCTCGGCAGGCGCATTCGCCGTGCCCAACAGCAGAAACTGCGAGACGATGACTTCGATTGCCGTGCGAATCACGCCATTGCGGTCGGCGTACGGGCGCGTCTGCAAGCGGCCCTCGATGAAGACCGGCTTACCCTTCGTGCCATAGGTGCTCATTGTCTCCGCCTGCCGGTCGAAGAAGACGAGCCGGAACCACTCAACCGACTCTTCGCGCTCGCCGTCCGGGGAGCGGCGGAAGCCATTGACCGCGAGTGAGGCGGTCGCCATCGCGATGCCGTCCGCCGTGTAGCGCAGTTCGGGATCGTTGCCCAGATTGCCGATGAGCGTGACGCGGTTCAATCCTCGTGCCATGTGCTGTTCCTCCAGCCGCTTCGTTGTCCATTACGATTACGTTTCCGTTTTCATCTCCGGCGGGTGCGGCCTCAACCCTTTCCGGCGTACCGCTATTGTCCCATACGAACAAATGTTCGTCAACTTTGGCACATCAATTTACCGCATTGGAATCACCCAAAAGTGGCATTGAAATTGTGCTGTTCGATTTCCTCGCTATTTTGTTCTCCAGATGGTGGAGCAAAACAGCGAGAAATGTGCGTTAGCGCCAGAGCAATTGCACGTCCTCGTCGTCAGAAAACGCCTTCAGTACCTCTTCGGCGCGCGCTTTGTCACTCTCAAGAATGAGGATGTCATGCGGTTGCAGCGCGGGGCCAAGATAGGCGATGCCCATCCCCCCGGCGCGTGCCATGCAGGGGATGTGATGCATCTTCAGAATGCCAATCATCATATCGGCGACCATCTGATTGTCTGCCGTGACGACCGGGACAATCTTCCCTTCGGGGTGCTGTTCACCAGTCGGTTTCCTGAAGTGAAATGGCATGATTAGCCCTCGGTGAGGCGCGCAATTGTGACGCCTTCGCCGCCCTGCTGATCGGGCGCCGATTCGGTTCCGGCGACGAGCGGGTTGGCGCGCAAGTAATCGCGCACAACCTGGCGGAGCGCGCCCGTGCCTTTGCCGTGGATGATCCGCAGATACGGCATCCCTGCCAGCACGGAATCGTTCAGTGCGCGATCGAGCACATCGCCAACCTCGACGGCGCGCATGCCGCGCAAATCCACTTCGAGCGAGGCGTTCGCGGATGCGGCGGGAACGGTAATCGGGGCTGTGCGTGTCTGGCGCGGTCGCTCGCCTCGTACGGTGGCACGGCGAGCCGCCTCGCGGTTCGATAACCGTGTCAGCCCCGCCAGCGGCTGCCGCATCGTGAATGAGCCGACTTGCACATCCGCCTCGCCGCTGCCGGGATAGAGCACCGTAATGAGACCTTCCGAATCGCCGAATGCCGACACGAGCACGCGATCGCCGGCCTGGAGCGGCCGGTCCGGGCCTTCCGGTGGCAGGTTCATGATCGCGGGCGGCACCGGCTTCGGTGTGGCGGTCTCTTTCGCGTTTGCCTCTTTCAATTGCTGCTGCGTTTCGAGCGCCCGCTGATCCGCCTGTTTGATCCAGTCACGCGTTACGCTGACCGTGTCGCGCTCGCGGGCGAGGCGGCGGAGATCGGCGCGCAGATCGGCCAGTTCCTCATCAATCGCCGCCAGGCCCTCCGCTCGCGCGTCCCGCTTCGCTTTCTCTGCCTCGAAGAGGGCGCGGGCGGCGTCGCGCTTCATCTGTTCGGCCTGGGCGCGGTCGCGGCTGGCCCGCGAGCGGGCGCGTTCCGCCGCGTCGCGCTCCCCCTTGATCCCCTCCAGGAGCGTATCCACCTGCACGACTTCCGGCGCGACGTACTGCCGCGCCCGCTCAACGACCGCCGGATCGAGGCCGAGGCGCTG
>CALBSO010000121.1 GCA_937968015.1 uncultured Thermomicrobia bacterium | reverse complement strand
GCCCGTTCCCGGTGACGGTGACACCCGGCGCATTCCGCCCAATCCCTACGGATGTCTGGCAATCGGTGCGGATAGTGGAGGCGGCGCGATGATGGAAGGAACAGGGCTAACCATCTGCCGCTGCGAGGAGATTACCGGCGCGGCGATCGCGGCGGCGATTGATGAGGGCGCACGGACGCTCAATGACGTGAAGCGGCGGACGCGGGCCGGGATGGGGATGTGTCAGGGGCGCTGGTGCAGCCATGCCATCGCCGCCATCATCGCAAGGGAAACGGACCAGCCGCTTGCAATGCTCGCGCCGATGACGGCCCGCCCGCCAGTGCAGCCCGTAACGCTCGGCGTGCTGGCCGATATGAGAGATGAGTAACGCGTGGGTTTCGGTGAACTCCTCGGCCTGATTGCCGCGATCATCTGGGCGACTTCGAACACGCTGATGCGTATGCAGACGGCACGGCTCGGCGCGGTCGCGGTCAATTTCTGGCGCTGCCTCGTGACGATCCCGTTCTTTGTCCTCCTCTTCCTGATCGTCCGCGACCCCGGCACACTACGTGAACTGGCGCCGCTTACCATCCTCTACATCGTCCTCGGCGTCTGCATCGGCATGGTAACGGGAGACAGTCTCCAATATCACGCGATCAAGTTGATAGGTGTCTCACGCGCAATGCCGATCTCCGGTTGCTTCCCGCTCTTCACCGTCCTCTTCGCCTGGCTCCTCAATGGCGAGCCGATCCGCGTGCAGGTGCTCGGCGGCGCGGTCGTCGTGATGACGGGGGTGTTGCTCATCTCGCTGCCGAAGCGTACTCCGGTGCGGGTCGGGATCATCGCCGCGCCCAGGCCGGTCGCCGTGGACCGCACGAACATGATCGGGATCGTTTTCAGCATGATCGCGGCGGTCTGTTGGTCGCTCTCGACGGTCGTCCAGAGCAAGGCGCTCGCCCATTCCGACCCGATCACGGTCAATCTGATTCGCATGCCGGTCGCCGCATGCGTGCTGCTGGTCGCCTCGCGCGGCCGGGCGCATATCCCGCTCCGGCAGTTCGGCGGGCGGACATTCCTCTTCCTCGCCATCATTGGCATCTTCGGCACCGGCCTCGCCAGCATCACCTACCTCGGTGCATTGAAGATCGCCGGAGCGGGCAGAACGGCCGTGCTCGGCGCAACGGCCCCCTTGTTCGCGCTCCCGCTTTCGATGCTGCTCCTCGGCGAGCGGCCCGGCCTGCGTGCCGTGGCGGGCACGCTGCTCACCGTCCTCGGGATCGCCCTCGTCGTCTGGTCGTAGCACGCCGAAAGGCGATGCGCTTCGCATGCTCCCGGGAGCATCGGGCTTTCCAACCTGCGCCAGTAGTGCACAACCGCATTGCGGCTGACAGCCTGCGGCAAGCCCTCTCTTCATAGCCTTCCCACGCGGAGCCATGATTTTCTGTATTCTCTTCATTTTATTGTGGCCTTGACACATATTATATACTTCAATATAAGAACGGTCTTCCTCTGTTGGGAGTGCCTCACAGCAGCGCGATCGCCCAGTGTTCGCGCAATTCCCGACGCGAGGAGACCGACGGACTCATAGGAGTGGGGAGGCGTGGTCCTTTTGCGATCTTTTTTTGGCATGTGGTTTTTCCACGGACGCCCGTCATGGTTCACGCAGCGATTGCTGTTCCTCAGTCTCATCTTCTCGCTTGCGATCGCGCCTCAACCGGCCGGCGCGACCGGGACACCGAACCCGGATGCCGACCCGCGCTTGCAGCAGGCGGTCGTCTGGGCGGCACAACAGATGAGCGCGCCCCGTCTCTGGATCGAGAGTGGCGTGACGCTCTGCGACCAGTTCGTCGAGAACGCCTTTGGCGTCACGGCGCAGTACCCGACCGCGTACGACATGTACCTGGCGCTTGGCAAATCCGGCGATCCGGTGCGGCATACACTCGCGAGCCTGCAACATGCACCCCCCGGCGTGATTGTCTTCTTCGACCGGAACGCCGGCAATTGGAACGACGGTCATGTCGGTATCTTCCTTGGGAGCGACCAATTTATCGGCGTCGTGACGGATGGTCGTGTCAAGCAGCACAGCGTCCAGTGGTGGAACGATCATGCCTCCCACTTCCTCGGTTGGACATACCCGCGCGCCGACTGGCCGGGCACCGGCAAGACCAAACCGATCAGCCATCCTGTCCCTCCTACCCCGTCGCCGCAGGCGCTCGTTGCCGCCACACATGCCTTCCAGGCGCAGTGGCACACTGGCGAGGGCATGGCCCGCAATCTCTGGGGGCCATCGCTTGCCACCCCGGAACAGGAATCCTACAGCGACGCAAGCGGCGGCTACCGCCTCGTCCAGTATTTTGATAAAGGCCGGATGGAACTGGCGGACGTGAAGGGTGGCAGGGTCACGAATGGATTACTCGCCACCGAACTGATCACCGGCCAACTCCAAATCGGCAACGACGCATTTCAACCTCTTGGCCCCGCTGCCATCCCCATCGCGGGCGATCCCGACACGCCCGGCCCCACCTATGCGTCCCTCAATGGCCGCGCGGCGAAACTCCTCGTACCCACACCATCGAAAGTCGGTGCCACGGTGAACGCGAACGTTTCCGCTGCGGGCGATGTGTCGGAGGCAGGCGCGACGAGCACTGCCGACGTACGGAATACCGCCAAAGCGGCGACAACGTTGTCTGTCTACGACAGCGTGACGCATCACAACGTGCCCGCCGCGTTCGCCGCCTACCGGGCGAAGGTCGGGCTGGGCGTGATCGGCTACGCGAAGAGCGAGCCATTCGTGGCGACGGTCAAGATCGCGGGCGTGCAGAGACAGGTCGTCGTCCAGGTCTTCGAGCGGCGGGTGCTGACCTACAACGCCGCCAACAGCGATGCCTTCAAGGTCGAGATGGGCAACATCGGCCAGCATTATCATCGCTGGCGATACCAGCACTAGCGAGTGGGACGAAAAACCTCCGCCCTACGCCGGCTCCATCATTATCTCGTCCACATAGCACCAGAGCCAGTCCTCACCCGGCTGGAAGGACTGCATGATCGGGTGGCCGGTTTCGTGGAAATGCCTCGTCGCGTGCTTGTTCTTCGATGAATCGCAGCAGCCGACGTGCCCGCAGATGCGGCAGATGCGCAGATGCACCCATGTATCGCCCATCTTCAGGCACTCCTCGCAGCCATTCGCGCTCGGCGTGACATCGCGGATTTGGTCGCGGTGCGTGCAGGTGGTTGCCATCTCTTGCTCCATTCAGGCGTACATCGCGGCGCCACCGTCGCGACGCGGATCGGACGCGCCAATCCAGTCGCCGTGCTCCGCGACAATCAGTTGGATGCGCCCTTGCAACGAATCGTAGGCGAACGGGCGGGGCTTGAGGCGGTGGCCACGCGCTTCGAGGGCGCGCCCGGTCGCGACGGGAAGCCGTGTCTCGGTCAGTATCGGGCCGCCTTCGCAGTGAATACGCGGCGCTGAGACCGCTGCGAGCGGAGTCATGCCGAAATCGAGGCGGTTGACGATCACCTGCGCGATCGCGTTGACGATGGCATTCGAGCCGGGGCTGCCGAGAATGATCTCCGGCCGTCCGTCGCGGAAGACGATCGTCGGCGCCATCGGCGTGACGCGCGGTTTCCCCGGCGCGATGGAGCGTGGCTTGCCGGGCAACGGATCGAACGTACACATGCCATTGTTATATTGAAAGCCAAGCCCGGGCGTAACGACACCGGATCCCATCGAAAGCGTATGCGTGACCGCGACCGCATTCCCGTCCCGGTCCGCCACCGAGAGATGCGTCGTGCCGGGTACGGCCGCCGCCTCGGTGGACGGGATGCTCGCCCCGTTGATGCGGGCACGCAGTTCCGCCGCGTGCTGTTTGCTGACCAGTTCATTCAATGCGCTCTCATCACCCTCGCCGGACATCTGATCGCGTTCGGAGAAGGCGAGTTGCATCGCGGAGGCGAGGAGATGGAGATATTCCGCACTGTTGTGCCCGTAATCCGCGACGGGATAGCCCTCAAGGATATTGAGGATTTGCAGCACCGTCGCGCCGCCGAGCGGACTGGTCGAGACGGTCACACCGCGATAGTCAGTCTGTACTGGGGCGCGCACGATCGCCGTGCATGCCGCGAGGTCTGCGGCAGTGATCAGCGCGTCGTGTGCGGTGAAATCCGCCATCATGCGCGCGGCAATCGTGCCGCGATAGAAGGTGTCCGCCCCTTCGTCGGCGATACATTCCAATACGGCGGCGTAGTCCGGGTTCGTCAGGTGATCGCCGACGCGGCGCACGGCGCCATCATCGCGCAGCCAGAGCCGCGCCATCGCGTCCGTCGCGTGGACATACGCGTCGAAGGTCGGATAGTTCTCCCCGACAGGATACTGGTGCGTCTCGAAGAAATACTCGGTGATGTACTGATAGAGCGGGAACCCCTCACGCAGGATGCGGATCGCCGGTTGGACGAGATCGCGCCACGGCATCCGCCCGCGCGCGTGGATCGCCGCCAGCCCCGCGGCCGTGCCGGGGATAAGGATGGCTTGGTAGCCGAGATAATTGTGCCACCCCTCGACGTACGTCTTGCCCTCGGCAGTCCGGCGCGCCAGTTTCGTCCACTGATCGGCCCGAGCGCGGGAGCCGACGCGCCCGACGAAGTCGAGGACAAGATTTTCGCCCGACGCCGCGTCGAAGATCTGCGCGACGCCGACCCCGCCAATGCCGCACATGAACGGATCGGTCGCTGCCTGGACGAACGCTGCCGCCACCGCCGCGTCAAACGCGTTTCCCCCGCTCCGGAGGATTTCCGCACCCACTTCCGCCGCCCGTGGCTGTGGCGCAACGACGACACCGTTCATGCTCTTCTCTCCCCGCGTAATTTCCGCGCCCGTGTGCGGCGTGAGTATAGCATGAGCGGGAAATCTCACCCCCCGCCTCCTCGCCATTGCGCTGGCAATGGCGAGGAGGCGGATTCGGTGGTGGTATGGCGTGCGTGTATGGAGAGATTCACCCGCTCGTTCCCCTTGCTTCCGGCCTGCCAACGGGATAGCATCGTTGCAGGGAACGTGCTCCGTATGGAAAGGTTATTCAGATGCCCCACCGGTTCGGGATTGGCGTGATTGGTTGCGGGACGATCGCGCAGAGCGCGCATCTTCCGGCGATTGCCCGGCTGCGGGCGCGGGCGCGGCTGGTTGCCGTCGCCGATGTGCGTGGTGAGGCAGCGGACCACGCGGCGCGTACCTGGGGCGCGGAGGAGGCGTACGCGGACTATCACGCGCTCCTCGCCCGGCCCGATATTGAGGTCGTCGTGATCGCGACGCCCGAATTCCTGCACGCGGAGCAGGTGGCGGCAGCGGCGGCGGCAGGCAAGCACATCCTCTGCGAGAAGCCGATGGCTCCCTCGGTCGAGGAGGCGGACGCGATGATCGCGGCGGCGCGCGCGGCGGGAATCAAGTTCATGGTCGGGCACAGCCGTCGCTTCACGCCGCGCTACCAGGCGGTGCGCGCCGCGATAGATCGGGGCGCGATCGGGCAGGTGCGGATGGCGCGGGAGAACGAGCGGCGGCCGCGCGCGATGTATCGTGGCCTCTCGCTCGCGACGGGTGCGTGGGCGCCGGACGGCGAGCGGGCGTGGATGGCTGACGCGCGATACTCGCTCGGCGCGGCGATGCTGAACGCCATTCACGAAGTGGATTTGCTCCGCTGGTTCGTTGGTGACGAGGTGACGAGCGTCTACGCCGAGAGCCGCATCGGCGATGAAAACGCGGAAGTGCCGGATTTCATCAGTATTCAACTCCGCTTCGCCAATGGCGCGCTCGCCGGCACCGAGGTTGTCACGAATCTGCCGCATGACTACCCGCTGTACCACCAACTGGAAGTCTACGGTACCGAGGGCGTCATCCGCGCGATGGACCCGGAGATGCGCACGTACAGCGAGACGACGACGGAAGGCATGCGCGAGCCGCTCAACTTCGACGCGCTCCTCCATATTGACACCGCGTATGAAGACGAACTGCGCGGCCTGCTCGACGCGATTGAGCAGGAAACCGCCGTCCCCTTACCGCCCGAGGAGGCGCGGCAGGCGGTCTTGCTCTCCGTGGCCGCTGTCTGGTCCAGTCAGCGCGGGCAGGTCGCGCATATCCAGCCCGATTTCAACATGATCGAGACGCCGGAAGGGGGTGCGGCATGAGCGCGACCGATCAGCCCCTGCGTGTCGCCGTCCTCGGCGATGGGCCGCTGACCCGCCCGATGCTCGATGCGCTGACCGACCGGACGCCGGGAGCACACGTCGTCGCGGTCGCCGCGGAGGGCAGCACGCCGAACCCGTCAGCGATCACGCGCGCGATGGGAGCGGAGGCGGTCTGCATTGCCGCGCCGGTCGCGGACCGTGCCGGCCTGATCGTCACGGCGCTGGAGGCGGGTATCCCCGTCTGCTGCCCCGCGCCCGCGGCGGGCGATCTCTCGACCTTGGACAGTCTCATCCTGCGTGCGGCGGACGCGGGCGTGATGGTCTACGCGCCCAACCCGCTCCGCCACTGGCTGCCGCTGGCGACGATGCACGAGCGCCGCCGGAACATCGGCACGCCGCTCGCGCTCTTCGCTGCCCACCGCACGACCCGCGCGATCACCGGCGATCTCTTCACCGATCTTGCACTGCCGCTGATTGATGTCGCGCTCTGGCTCGTCGAGGCGGAAGTCGAGCGCGTGCAGGTAATGGCGGAGCGGTTATTCTCTCATGGGCCGGGCGACGGGCCGGACAGCGCGGACGCCGCGCTGATCCTCCTGCGCTTCGCAAATGGCGTCGTGGCGACGCTCGAAGTCGCCCGCTCGCTGCCCGACAACTTCCCGCAAGCGGAGGAAGTGAACGTCGAATTCCTCGGCCGCGACGCCGTTCTCCGTGCCAACCCGACGAATCAAGCGATCACCGTCACCTCCGCCTCCGGCACGATGCGCGAAGATTGGCTTCCCCATCCGGCTGTCAGCATCATCGAGACGTTCGTTGAGACGATCCGTACCGGCGCGACCGCCCCGCAATCGCTTCTTGATGCCCGCTGGGTGCTGCCGGTGCTCGAAAAGGTACGCCTCGCCGCCACTACCGGCGAAATGGTCCGCGTCGGCGGCGCCCTCCGGCGGTGAGCGACTGAAGCGGCGCGACGGGCGAAGCGCAAGCCTCGCACCCCCCGATAAAGAGACAGGCGATCCGTCCGGGATCGCCTGTCCGCCATATTTGACACAGACATGTCCGGCAGTTATGGGGTAACAGGTTTCAGGAAGTCAGAGCGAATCCAGCCAGTCTTATCACCCGCTGATACCTTGTACCACGGAATATTATCGGTATCGTTCTGCGGGCCATCCACGACCTGCACTTCGGTGCCATCCGGGATGGTGGCAATCGGCGGATTACTCTTAATATCGGGATCCTTCCGCATATTCGCGCCGGAGCCGCCAGCGGAAACCTTAAATCGCCGGATGGGGAGTGTGGGCGATGATCCCGAGGTGGTGCCCGTATTTGCTGCCGGCGTCCCGGTACCGGGCGTTCCGGCGGGCAAGGTCGCCTGAGTAATCGGGGCGACGCCGCTCGACGTGATGACCCCCGGCCCTACCGTTCCACCGGGCCGGACACTGCCACCGGCGGCGGGGGTACCGCCGGTGCGCGTGCTTGCGGCGGCACTGCCTACCGCCGATGTGCTGTTCGGGGTCGCGGTCGCGTCGCTACTGCCGCCGCGCAGTTTGCCGGTGCCAATGAACCATACGCCCGCCAAGAGCGCGATCACCACGACGACGGGAACGATCAACTTCGCATAATCCGTCCAGTATCGCTCCTCGGTGTAATAGGAGAGCGAACGCTCCTTGCCGGTCGCGGCGGGCGCCGGGACGACGCGACGCGGCCCGGCGCCAGTCGGTGGTGCGTTCGGGGGCTGCTGATAGCCGCCACGGTCGTCATAGCCACCTTGGCCGTAGCCACTATAGCCGCCCGGACCGTAGCCGCTCGGCGGGTAACCTTGCTCCTGCTCATAGCCGCCCTGGCCGTAGCCGCCTTGTCCATACCCTTGCTGCTCCTGGCCGTAGCCACCTTGTCCGTAGCCACTGGGGGGAGGAGCGGATTGCCACGGGTTTGGTTCTTGTTCATGCTGCCCCGCGCCGTAGCCGTAATCGCGTCCATAGTTCGGGTCACTCTCGGGATGCGCGGGGGGCGTTCCATAGCCGGGCTGGGAGGTATCCCAGGGGTTGCGAATATCCTCATCGCCGCCAACCGCACCGACATAGCGTGGGCCGGTTGGCGGGAATGGAGGCGCGGATTCATGCGGTGCGTACCCGTCGTCGTCCGGCATCGGCGCGTTTCGCCCGCCACCGTACGGTTGCTGGCTGCCGCCCCACGGATCGGCTGCTGGCTCGATGTTCCCCCGTTCCCCCCGTTCCGGGTTCCGCCCAAAGGGATCGCGACCGCTCATCGCCAGATTGACCCCCGCGTTCGGGCCGGTGCCGTCCGCCGCCTCCCAGTAATCACTGAGGCCGCGCGAGCAGTCCAGATCATCTTCCGCGACGAGATGCGATTGTTGCGGCGCGTACAAGAGGGGATTGCGGCACCAGCCTTTACGCCAGATCGGCGCCGGTTCGTAAAACTTGCAGGTGCTGCATTTGCGTTCCGGTTCTGCCATCGCTTCCCTCTCCCCATCCGGCGACGGTGTTCACCCGCCATCGCCGTTGCTGATCGCGCCGGGTGCAGCACCGCATTGCGGCCAATGCAACCCAAATTCGACCGCTGCATTCGCTCCCACTACAGCGTACCACGCCGCCGCACGATTCCGCTATCCCCTCAAGTGTAGGCGTTATGTTGAGTTGACGCAACGGCAGTCACAAGTAGCGAGAGCCGACGACACCACTCATTACTCGCTACTCGCTACTCGCTACTTGTTACTTCTCCCGCTGCCGCTTCCAGCCGTTCCAATGCATCGGATAGGACCGCCCGCGTGTGAGCGAGGGAGATACCGGCATGACCGGGCGCGTAGGACGCCGAATAGCCGTGGATATAGACGCCGTGTGCGAGGGCCGCGCTGATGAAGCGACCGGCAAGCGCCGGATCGTGCGCGGCGGCCTGGGCATAGGTCGTGATCGGGATAGTCGTGTCAACGCCGAAAAAGAGGCCGAAACGCGCGCCAATCCCCTGCACGCGGGCGGGGAGTTGTAGACGGTCGAAGACGCCTTGCAGTTCGCGGTAGAACCAGTCCGCGTTTCCGTTCAGCGTCTCGTACGTCTCCGGCTCACTGAGCACGCCGAGCGTCGCCAGTGATGCCAGCACGCCAAAGAGGTTGCCGGAGTATGTGCCGCTATGCACCGCGCCGCCGGGCCGGATCGCGCTCATCACGTCCGCGCTCCCCACTGTCGCGCTGATCGGCGCGCCGTTCGCCAGCGCCTTGGCGAGCGTCGTCATATCCGGCGTGACGCCGTAATACGCCTGCGCGCCGCCGATGCCGGTGCGGAAGCCGGAAAGTACCTCGTCGAAAATCAAGACGATGCCATGTGCCCTCGTCACATCGCGCAGCAGTTGGAGGAATCCGGGCGCGGGCGCGATGCAGCCGGAGTTGTAGTTGATCGGCTCGCAGATCACCGCCGCGATGCTGTCGCTATCCCGCTCAATCCGCTCGACAAGCCGATCCGCATCGTTCCAGGGGAGGACGATCGTATCATCCGCGCTGCCGATCATCCCGGCGGATTCGGCGGTCGGCGGCGCGTCCGGCGTGGCGAGCGGCGCCTTCTGGTTATACATGAACCCGTCGTAGAGGCCGTGGAAATGCCCCTCGAACTTGACGATGCGTCGCCGGCCCGTGTAGGCGCGGGCAACGCGCACGGCGAGCATCGGCGCTTCCGTCCCGGCGGTCGAGAAGCGGGAGCGTTCGGCGCTCGGGATGCAGGCGGCGAGCGTTTCCGCGAGGCGTGCGTGCTCCTCCGTCTCGCTGCCGGTGAGCAGGCCCCGCTGGACCGCCTCGATCATCGCCGCCTGGACTGCCGGGTGCCGGTGGCCGAGCAACGCCGCGCCGTTGCCGAGGTTGAGGTCAATGAACCGCTGCCCGTCGGCATCGTACAGGTACGGGCCGTCCGCCTGCTCCATGTAGATCGGGTGGCCAATCGCCATGTTAATACGCAGCGTCGCGGAGACGCCCCCGGCGAGTACCGCGTCCGCCCGTGCGAACCGCCGCTGGTGCGCGGCCAAATCATGTATTGTTCCTGTCATCGTCTTCCCCCTCCCGTCAATGTGCTCTCGGACATCAGTGTACAGAGTAGTCAGCCTCCGCCGATCGGCTGCGGAATGACAGTGTAGCCCAGTTGCTCAAGCCGATGAACGGGGTGTCGCTCAATCCGCGCCGCGTCTTGTCGGATCAGCCTACCCCCGGTTCCCTTCCGTCACGCCGGTATGGAAAGGGGTTTGTTGTTCGTCCGTACGGCGTCGTGTACACTGCACCGATGGCGGGGCGGTCGCGGACGAGGGTATAAGAGCGCATGCGAGTATTGGTCACCGGAGGTGCGGGATTCATCGGCAGCCATGTCGTGGAGGCATTGCTCGCGCGGGGTGACGCGGTAATCGCCCTCGACTCCTTCAGCGATTTTCTCTATTCCGCCGCCCGCAAGCGGCGCAATATCGCGCGTGCCGCCGAGCATCCGCAGTGCAGCCTCCATACCGCCGACATTACGGACGTGCCCACGCTCCAACGAGCATTCAAGGAGACGCGGCCGGAGTCGGTTATTCACCTCGCGGGGATGGCGGCGGTTGGCCCGTCGGTCGGGCAAGCAGCGTTGTACACGCAGGTCAATGTCCTCGGCTCGATCAATGTCCTCGATGCCGCGCGCGATACCGGCGTGCGGCATGTCGTCGTTGCCTCCTCCTCGACGGTCTATGGCGACACAGGCGGCACGGCGTTCCGTGAGGATCAGCCGCTGAACCCGATGTCTCCATACGGCGCGACGAAAGCGGCAGTGGAGGCGATGGGACAGAGTTACGCGTCTCTGTACGATTTGCCCGTTACCGCGCTTCGTTTCTTCAATGCGTACGGACCGCGCGTCCGGCCCGATCTCGCGACCTACCGCTTCGTGGACGCCGTGCATCGCGGCATCCCGATCCAGTTGCGCGGGGATGGCTCCGTGCAGCGGGATTACACCTACATCGGGGATACCGTTGCGGGCATCCTCGCCGCGCTTGACTCGCCGGACGGCTTCCGGGTCTTCAACCTCGGCAATGAGCATCCCGTCGTGATCCGCGATCTGATCCGTGTCGTCGAGCGGATCGTCGAGCGGCCCGCGATCATTACGCAACTGCCCGCTCTGCGCGCTGACCTTCCTGTCACGTTCGCGGACAACAGCAAGGCGCGGGCCGCACTCGGCTATCACCCGACGACGGACATCGCCAGCGGCATCGCGCGGCTCTACGATTGGTATCATACCGAGGAAGCCACCGGTGATTGATCCCGCGGCGAAGGTAGCGACTCCTCCGAACGGTATCGCCTCGGGCACGGAGCCGTTGGACGACATCTCGCTCGATGCCGTCCGCCACGATCTTGCGCCGGAGGCGATTGATCCCGCGCGCAGCACGCATGGCGATGTCGCTGAGGCGGTCGCCGAGGAAGGCATCTCGTTCGCGCGGCGCCTCCGGCAACCGCGGACGATTCTCTCTTTCCTCGTCGCCATCGTTATCATCGTGCTTGTCGTCATGCGCCTCAATATTAATGTCCACGAGGTCTGGCGCAATGTTCGGGGCGCGAACCCGTTGCTCCTGCTCTGCGCGTTTGCGGTCTATTATCTCTCGTTTCCGGTCCGTGCCGTGCGCTGGCACATTATCCTGGGGAATGCCGGGTATGATCGCGCGCATGGGATCGAAGCCCCGAACGTCTACGGGCTGATCGAAATTCTCATCCTCTCGTGGTTCGCGAACACGCTCCTGCCCGCCAAACTGGGCGATGTGTATCGCGGGTATCTCTTCAAGAAGGCAACGGGTGTCTCGTTCACGCGCACGTTCGGCACGATCCTCGCCGAGCGACTAATGGATATTCTCGGCCTCTTCAGTTTCCTCGTCGTCAGTGGCGTCCTTGTCTTCGGTAACAAAGTGCCGCGCGTCGCCATGACGCTCTTCATCTTCGGCGGCGCGCTCGCGTTCTGCGGGTTGGTCGGTCTGCTCGTCCTGCGGCGGGCGGAGGGGTTGCTCGAACGGGTCGTGCCGAAGAAGATTTCCGTCCAGTACCGGCGGCTCGAGGAGGGGATTTTCGGCTCCTTCGGCCGCTGGCCCTCGCTGATTGCGTTGACGGCGATCGTCTGGACACAGGAAGGGCTGCGCGTCTTCTTCATCACTCGCGCGCTCGGTATGCACGTCTCGCTCGCAGTGACCGTCTTCGTCGCGCTCGCCGCCTCGCTCCTGACGACGATCCCGCTCACCCCCGCCGGGCTTGGCGCGGTCGAGACGGGGATCATCGGCATCCTGCAATGGGTCGGCGTGGAACGCAACGCCGCCGCCTCCGTCGCAGTGATTGACCGCGTGATCGGCTACTGGAGCGTCCTCCTTATCGGTCTCGTCATCTATATCTTCAGCCGCAAAAAGTAGGACTGAGGACTGAGTAGGGAGGGCGATTCGCGAATCGCCCCTACGAATACGTGCAATGATCGTGCGTTATTGTGAGGACTGAAGTAAGCCATATGGCACGAAGCGCATCAAATCCCTCAGTCCTCCGCGTCGCGGTGGATGTGACGCCCGCGATGACGCAAGGGGCGGGAATCGGGCGGGTGGCGCGGCATCTGGCGCGGACATTGCCACTGCTCGATCGGGAGACGCGCTATACTTATCTCTACGCGACGGAGGGGCGGGATGGTGTCATCCCGGCGGGGTTCCTCCCTGTGCCGCACCCGCCGGAAGGCGATCTCCGGCTCCCCGCGAATGCGCCCGGTTACGGCCCCGGCGGGAATGTGACGCTCACACGGCTGCCGCTGACCGCCGTCTGGATGACGCGCCTCTGGCATCGTGCCCGCGCGCCGGTGCCGGTGGAGCGGTTTACCGGGCCGGTGGAGTGCTACCACGCGCTCGATTACGTCGCACCGCGCGTCCGCCATGCCCGGCTGCTTGTCACGGTGCATGATCTCAGTTTCCTCGCCGTGCCGCGCTACGCGGAGCCGTCGCTGGCGGCGTATCTCGGGCGAGTCGTGCCGGGCGTCGTGCGGCGAGCGGATAGGGTGCTTGCTGTCTCGGCATTCACCGCGTGGGAGGTCGTCGAGCGGCTGCATATCCCGCCGGAGCGCGTCTGCGTCGTGCCGAACGGCGTTGAGGGGCGGTTCCGGCCCTACCCACCCGGCGAGCGCGCCGAGGCACGAGCGGCGGTGACGGGCCTCGTCGGGAGCGCGGACCGGCCCTACCTGCTTGCGGTCGGCACCCTGGAGCCGCGCAAGAATTACCTGACGCTCCTACGCGCATACGCCCGGTTGCGTGCGGTGGGCCTGCCGCATACGCTCGTCATCGCCGGGCGGCAGGGCTGGCAGTTCGGCCCGATTTTCGACACGTTGCAGGAACTCCATCTCGCCGGGCAGGTGCAGTTCGGCTCGCCGCCGGACACGTTGCTGCCCGCCCTGTACAATGCGGCGGACGCGGTGATCGCTCCCGCATGGTATGAGGGGTTCGGCCTCTCGGTGCTGGAAGGGATGGCATGCGGCGTCCCGGTCGTCGCGTCGGACATCCCACCGCATCGCGAAGTCGCCGGGGATGTCGCGTGGTACACCGATCCCAGCGATGCCCCGGCTTTCGCGGAGACGATCATCGCCGCCCTCAACGCGGACGAAACGACCCGCGCCACCCGCCGCGCGTCGGGCCTCGCGCGCGCCGCCACGATGGGTTGGGGCGATGCCGCCTGCGCGCTCCTTCGCGTCTATCATGGCGAGTCGTGATATACTTGATTCGTGGGGGAACATTGCTGGCTATATCTGGCGAGAAAGGTTTCCGTGATGAGTATCCAGATATCGCACCTCGCCCGCCCGCCCTGCTAAGAGGTAACGCGGGACAACAATCCTCCTGACGATGATTTCGTGGGCCATTGGCCCGCGCATTTTCCTTTAATTCCCTCACCAAAACATCCGACGCCTGATAGTCTCGACGGTGGCTGACGCTGGCGCTATTTCGCCGCGTCCCGACGATCCACTGCCCGTGCGCCACCCAGGCCGTTCTTTCGCACTTCGACGACATGCCGAAACGAGAGAACGGACGGGAGTACATGGAAGGTATCTGTGGCAAACAGGCATGGGTCATTGACGCCGCGACGCTGGCGGCACGGATCGTTGGGTATCGAGACATTCTGATTGATATTGGTACGGGCGATGGCCGCTATGTCCGGAATATCGCGCGGGAATGCCCGTCGTGGTTCGCAATCGGTATTGACGCCTGCCGGGAGAACCTGCGCGGCGTCTCGCGGAACGCGCCACGCAACGCGCTCTTCATCATCGCGAATGCGTTGTCGCTGCCCCGTGAACTGCGTGGGCTGGCAACACGGATCACGATTAACTTTCCGTGGGGAAGTCTGCTCACCGCGTTGCTCGATGGCGACCCGGCGTTCCTCGATGGCCTCGTCATGCTCGCGCGACCGGGCGCGACACTGGAAATCCGGCTGAATCAGGGCGCGCTCGTGGAAGCAGGATACACGCGAGAGGCGGGGGTGATGCGGATACAGCGGATGTTGCGGGAATGGGGTTTTCGCAACAGACGATCGGCGATGCTGGATGCAGGTGCTTTGCGTGTCTATCCAACGACCTGGGCCAGACGACTCGCCTACGGGCGTGACCCGTGCGGATGGTCTCTTGCCGCGGCGTGGCCATCCCAATGTGCGCCAAACGCGGGGAACGTGTACCCTGAGCATTCGGGGCGCGGCCTGGTTGCCCCGTCGTGATTCCGCGCAGGTGCCATGAAAGTGCTGCTCGCGTCTATCGTCGTTGGATTGCTGGCACTGGCGTTCGTCGGGGCGCTGGTGCTGTGGGCGCGCTGGAGCCGGGGGCGGAGCGCGAACGCGGTGCAGGTGGTCGTGAAGAACAGCGGCTTCCTGCTCCTCTCTCAGTTCACGAACAAGGGCCTCGACTTCCTCTTCGCGCTCTATATGCTCCGCGCGCTGGGGCCGATGGGAAGCGGGCAATATCAGTACGCGATCCTCGTCTGGCTCTACCTGAAGACCGTGACGGACTTCGGCCTGGGCGTGCTTGCGACGCAACAGATCGCGCATGCGCCGGAGCGGGCCGGGGCCATGCTCGGCCAGACGACGCTCCTGCGGCTCGTCTTGCTCGCGATCTCGCTCCCGCCGCTCGCGCTCTTTGTCGGGGCAAATGCATTCTGGGGCGGCATCGGCGCGGTACAGGTCGGCGCGGTGACACTGCTCGCGCTCTCCATCGTGCCGACCACCTACACGGACGCCGCGACGAGCGTCTTCAACGGTCGCGAGCGATTTGAGATCCCGGCGGCTGTGACGATCCTCGGTAGTCTCGTCGGGCTTGGCTTGCGGGCGGGGACGCTCCTCGCCGGGTGGGGGCCGGTTGGGTTGGCGGTCGCGGCAGTCGTCGCGAATCTGCTGTCGCTCGGGCCAATCGTTCTGCTCATCCGGCGGCTCGGCGTGCGGGCGGAATGGTCCCTGCCGTGGGGCACGGCACGGCGGCTCCTGCGTGATGGCGGGCCGCTGCTCGTCAATGCGCTCCTGCAATCGCTCTTTTTCACACTGGATGTCTTCATCCTCCAGCCGCTTAAAGGGGAAACGGCGGTCGGGCTATACGGCGTCAGTATCAAGGTAATCAACACGCTGCTCATTATCTCCTCAACGTTCACGCTCGTGCTCTTCCCGCAACTGGCGCGGCAGGCCGTCCGCGACCGCGCGAGCCTGTCGCGGACGTATCACTTCGCGGTGCGCATGCTGCTCATTCTCGCCCTGCCGATGACGGTCGGGGTGATGGCGCTCGCGCCGGAATTGGTGCGGATCGTCGGTGGCAAAGCGTATCTGCCGGGTGCGGCGACGGCGCTTCGCCTCATTATCTGGCTCTTACCGTTTTCGTTCGTCAACGGCGTGACGCAGTACGTCCTGATCGCTCTCAATCAGCAGCGGCGGATGACGTGGGCATTCGTCGCGACGGTCATCTTCAACATTGTCGCGAATCTGCTCTTCATCCCGCGCTATTCGTACGGGGCGTCGGCGGTAATCTCCGTGCTGTCGGAAATCGTGCTGTTCATCCCCTTCGCGGTCTGGATTCGCCGCTTCCTCGGCCCGCTGCCGCTGCTCCGCCTGGCGTGGCAGCCACTCGTCGCGGCGGCGCTCTTCGCACTCGCCGCCTGGGGTGGCGGGTGGCGGGTGGGGCTGGGCGCCTGGGTCGGCGCGATCATCGGTGGCGTGGTCTATTGCGTCGCGCTGCTCGCCCTCGGCACGGTGGGGCCGGAAGAGCGGGCGCTCGTGCGCCGGTTAGTGCAGCGGGGTGACTCTAACCCCCCGGCCCCTTTCCCCACGGGGGAAGAGGGAGCAACGCAGGTCACGCAGTGAGGTCTTTCGTCAATGTCGCGAAGGTTGGTTCGGTGAAGCGGTAGCCCATTCGCTCGTAGTAGGCGCGCTGGCGGGGCAGGGCGAGACGGACGCTGAACTGCGTGTGCGGCAGGCCCATTGCCCGTGCCTGCCCCTCGGCATACCTGATTAGCGCAATTATCGTATTGGTGGTGGCGGGCTTTAGCCTGCCGTTTCTTGCTATGGCAGGCTAAAGCCCGCCACCACCGGCTCAATGCTTCTGCAAAACGCTGTAGGCCGGCGCCGGTACGCCTCATTCGCCGCCCGCTGCACCGCGAGGACCACCGGCGCATCCGCATCCGTCGTCGCGCGGAGTGCAATGTCGGACATCGGGAACCCTCACAGACACGAACGGCGATTGCTCGTCACGAATCGCACGCCACTGATGAGAGACAAAGGCTTCGTCGCGGGCGCCCTGCCCCGATCCCGCAGCGCCTGCAACGAGATGCTACGTCGTCGTCTCGTCCAGCGAGATGAGGTGATGCTGGAGGGCGAAGGAGACGGCCTCGGTGCGGCTTGTGACATTCAGTTTCTGATAGAGGGCGTTCGCATGGAACTTCACCGTCCGCTCGCTGATGAAGAGCGTGTCCGCAATCTCCTTGTTCCGTAGCCCTTTCGCGATCAGCACGAGTACCTCGCGCTCGCGCTCGGTCAGCGGCTCAATGTCCAGCGCGGGCACGGAGGGCTTCGCGCCCGCTTTGCGCGCGCCGGTCAGCGCGCGCAGCAGGCTGTTCGCGACAGCCGGTTGCAAGAGCGAGCCGCCGCTATGAACGACGCGCACGGCATCGAAGATCTCGGCGGGCTTCGCACCCTTCAGCAAATATCCCTGCGCCCCGGCCTGCACCGCTTCCAGGATGCGCTCGTCGGTGTCGAACGCGGTCAGGACGAGGACGCGGGGCCCATCGTCGAGCGCACGGATGCGGCGGGTCGCTTCCGCGCCATCCATCTGGGCCATCTGCAGGTCCATCAAGACGACATCCACGCCACCCCGCGCGGCGCGCGTGACCGCGTCCGAGCCATCACTGACTTCTCCGATCACCTCGATATCCGGCTGCGTTTCGAGGATCGCGACGATCCCTTCCCGCACGATGGGATGGTCGTCGCATACCAGCACCTTGATCGGCGTCGCCGTCATGTTCTGTCACTCCCGTCCGTTTGGTACGTTTTGCCGCGCGTCAGTGTACAATTTTGTCGGCACGCGCACCACAATCTGCGTCCCCGCGCCGACATCGCTCCAGATATCGCTCGTGCCGCCGAGCAATTGCGCCCGCTCGCGGATACCGATCAGGCCGAACCCGCCCGAGGCGCCGCGCGCCGTCCGCTTCGTCGCGACGATCTCCGGATCGAAGCCGACGCCATCATCGTGGATCATGAGGATGACCGTACTCTCCTCGATACCGAGCGACATCTCGACGAGTGTCGCCTGTGCGTGCTTCGCGATATTCGCCAGCGCCTCCTGCCCGATCCGATAAAGGCCGGCGCTAACGGGCGACGGCAGCGTGGGGAAATCCTCGTCGGTGTTGACGGTGACCGTCACACCGGCGTCGGTCGTGAAGGTCGCCGCCAGCCGCTCGAATGCTTCCGTGAGCGTCACATTCTGCAAGTGCGCGGCGCGGAGGTCCATCACGGAGCGGCGCGCTTCATCGAGATTGGCGCGCGTCAGTTCGAGCGAGCGGTGCAATTTCTCTTTCGCCCGGTCGAGTTTCGGCGGTTCCATCGCGAGGAACGTATCCGCGAGTTCCAGTTGGTACGTTGTCGCCGTGAGACCCTGCGCGATCGTGTCGTGGATCTCGCGGGCGAGGCGATTGCGCTCCTCAACGACGCCGACTTCCTGCGCGTCGTGGTAGAGACGCGCGTTCTCAATGGCGATTGCCGCCTGGTTTGCCATGATCGAAAGGAGTTGGGCATTCTCGGCGGTCGCGTGTTCCGCCGGGATGAACCCCGCTAACACGCCGACGACGTGCGCGCCGATCACCATCGGGACGCCGATCCATCCCAGCGGAAGATCCAGAGCCGGCAGCACGGCGGGTACGAGACCGCGCTCGTGGCACGCCGCGTGGTAATCGGCGACGAAGAGCGGCGTTCGGTTCCCGATGACGACCGTAGCGAGGGGGCCGATGCCTGTCCTCTCATCATGGTGACCGATAACTCCCGATACGCCCGTGGCAGTGATCCAGCCACCGGTGGCGGCGCGATAGCCGATCAGAGGGAATTGCAGATCTACGAGGCGCATGCACTCGCGCGCAATCGCCCCAAGGAGTGGTTCAAGATCGAGTACGGCGCTAATCGTCCGCGAGATGTCGTTGAGGATCGCCAGTCGCTCGGCGCGCGTCCGCTCGCGCTCGATCAATTCGATATTCTGTAGGGCGACGCTGACCTGGTTGACGATGGCGACGAACGCTTCCTTCTCATCGGTGGTATAGGCGCTCAATTTGCCATAGATGGCGATCACGCCGAGCAGCGTATCACCCGCGAGCAGCGGCGCGCCGAGCCATGCTTTCGCCTCGAACGACGTACCACTGTTCAGGGGTTTCGAGACCGGGATACCGCGCGAAACGCGCTCCGCGTAGTAATCATCCGTGCGAAACGGTTGGCGGGTCTCAGCGACGATGAAACTCAGGCCATAGTGGAGAGGGATGCCTTCTCGGTCGAAGCGGCGGACACCGTCAATGTACCAGAACTCCGGGATTTGCTCGCCCGTCACTGCGTTGACGCGGGTAATACGCAGGCTCTCGACGGCGAACAGGCGCGCGCATTGCGCGTAGACCGCGTCGTAGAGCGTCTCGCGGTCGGTCGTCGCGCTGATGAATCGCGCGATCTCCGTCAGCGTCGCCATGCGCGCCGCGCGCGCGCGCTCGCGGGTGATCAGGCGGGCGTTCGCCATCGCGATACCGACCTGGTTGGCGATGGCGAGCAGCGTGTCGCGGTCCTCGGTCGTCAATCGCCGTGCGGTCGTGTTGAGCGAGATGATCCCGTAGACCTCATCGCCCTGGATGACCGGCACGCCGAGCCATGAGGAGTTCGGCGGCGGCAGCGGCATGTCTGGCAGCGCCATGCCTCGCCGCACCAATTCCGCCGCGTAATCGTTCGTCATCAGTGGTTGCCCGGTATCGCGAATCACCGGGCTAAGGCCCCCGTGCAAGACGTTGCCCTCCAGCCCTCGCATCCGCACGCCATTACGGAAATACGATTCCGCGATCACCGCGCCAGTTTCGGGGACGATGCGGCAGATGCGCGAGTTCGCCATTGGTAACAGGCGGCCGCACTCGCGATAGACGACATCGTACAGTTCATCCGGGTCTGTCACTGCGCTGATCGCGCGCGAGACATCGGCGAGCGCCGCCATCCGCGTCGCGCGCGCCTCTTTCTCTTGCAGGAGGCGCGCGTTCGTCAGCGCGACGGTCACCTGGTTGGCGATTGCCATGAATGCTTCCTGCTCGTCGTCGCTGTATGGCTCCCGCTTGCCGTTGACGACCATCACTCCGAGCAATGTATGCCCCGCCATGAGCGGCACGCCCATCCAGGTATCGCCCACATCATTGGGGTCGGTCGGGTAGTCCATCGGGATGCCATGCCGCTTGCATTCGGCGATGTAATCATCCGTGATGAGCGGCTGGCGCGTTTCAGCGACGATGGCGCTCAGACTGCCTTCGAGCGGTTCGCCCTCCATTTCGGGCCGCCGCTTGCCACCGGTATACCAGAGGTCCGGTATTACCTCGCCCGTCGTCTCGCGCACATGGGCGATATAGAAACTCTCGACACTGAAGAGGCGGCCGCACTGCTCGTGTACGGCCTCGTAAAGGGTGGAAAGGTCCGTCGCCGCGCTGATCGCGCGGGCAACTTCGGTCAGCGTCTCCATCCGTGCGGCGCGGGCGCGCTGTTCATCGAGCAGATCAATATTCCGCATCGCCACGCCGACCTGGTCGGCGATAGCGAGCAGCACCGTACACTCCTCGTCCGTGTACGGTGTCGGGCGGCCATTCGTGGCGATGACGCCGGATGCCTGGTCGCCCTCGCGGATTGGCACGCCCATCCAGGGCATATGATAGGTGTGGACTCGCTCGCCCCACTGGTCGCCTTGCGGGGAGGTAAGGCCGCGCCGCAGGTATTCCGCGCCCGCGTCCGCCGTATTGATTGGCTTGTTATCCTCGATGACGCACTGGCCGAGGCGCGGCGGGAGGGGCATCCCCTCCTGCTCGCGCAGCCGATGCGCATAGGAATACCAGAGCACCGGGATCAACTGGCCATCCGGCGTCGTGCGGGCAATGTAGAAATGCTCGACGCCGAAGAGCCGGACGCACTGCGCGTAGACCGCCTCATAGAGGGCGTCGCGTTCCGTCGCGGCGCTGATAATCCGCGCCACTTCGGTGAGCGTCTCCATCCGCCGCGTGCGATCCCGCTCCTCCGTCAGGAGCCGCACCTGCTCAATGGCGAGCGCCGCCGCGTTGCCGAAAAGACGGACGACCGCGACCTCGTCCGCGGTGAAGGGCTGGTCGGTCGTGCGCCAGATCGTCAGGACGCCGAGCGTCCGATTCCGTGTCGTTAGGGGAACGGTGCAATGCAGGGCATACTGCTCTTCCGGCACGCCTCGCCGTGGTGCGCCCCGCGCCACGTAGATTTGGTTCGTTCGGAATGCCTTGCCGGCAATGGAGTCCGTCCGGAGATAACTGGCCGGGTCCGGTGGCGGCAGGTGAATATCCGCCTCTTCGTCATCCGCGAGCGCGGCAAGCAGGAGATGCGTACCGGCCGCGTCGGGCATGCGCACACGCGCGGAGGTGGCATGGAGGAGGTGCAACGACTCCTCCGCGATGCACTGCAGGACCGTCGCGAGATCGCCGCTGCTGGTGAGCGCTTCGGCAATCGCCGAGAAACTTTCCACGAGCGCGGTTTGCCCGCCGAGCGGCATGGTACGGGTGGCACGCGCTGGCCGTGTCACGGCTGTCGGTTGATAGTCCACGTCTCTATCTCCTCCCATCCCGATTATACCGTGGCAGGCGACCTGTACGAAAGGACAGGTGAAGCCGCATTTCCGCCTCGGTGAAACTGTCCATGTGATAGGTGGCAAGCGGATTGCGTAGGCGTATCTTTGTGGGCAGCGGCGTGCATTGGTCGTGCGAGTGGAGATGATGAAAGATGTCGAGCAATGGGAAGATTACCAAGTCAGCAGAAGATGATGAAGCCAGTTGTCCATGCGAGTTTTCGGAAATGAATGTCTTAATCGTTGATGATGACCGTGCGAGCCGGGAAGGGCTCCGAGAACTTTTCGAACTGCGACCGAATATCACAGTGATTGGTGAAGCGATCAATGGTGAAGAAGCGGTAAACCTCGTGAACGCGCTCCACCCGGATCTCGTGGTGATGGACGTGCAGATGCCGAAGATGGACGGCCTGGAAGCGACCCGTCAGATCAAGCAGCGCACCCCCGACATCCGCATTATCCTCCTTACGATGTACCGAGAATACCGCGCCGCCGCCCTCCGCTCCGGCGCGGACGCATTTCTGATCAAGGGCGACGGCATCGCGCAACTGCTGGCGGCAGTCACGTCATAGCGTGTGGGAGCGCGGCTCTCCGTACTGACGGAAGCCGGTATGAACAGATCATCCCACAACACGTTGTACACAGCCGTCGAGGCGATTCATCAATCACCTATCGGGCCGTATACTGGCATGGGAATAATCGGAGTGACGCATCCGTACGGTGAGGACGAATCACGATGGCGGACCAATTCAACGCCGATAATCTGGGCAGTTTCCTGCGCCCGCAGTATCTGCTGGATGCCCACCAGCGCAAGGCGTCGCCGGAAGAACTGAGGGAGCTGGAGGACCGCGCGATCATTGATGTGCTGAAGATGCAGGAAGAGGCCGGGATGCCGGTCGTCACGGACGGCGAGTTTCGGCGCGAGCTCTTCTTCTCGACCGTCGTCGCCGTCGCCAATGGATACGATCCCTATGGCTACGAACGGTTCCATCGCGACGGGGAGGGGAACGAACTGCATTTCGGCACGCCGACGCCCGTCGCCAAACTGACGCGCAAGGCGAGCCAGGTGGATGTCGAATATGCCTTCACGCGGCAGCACACCGCCTGCCCGATCAAGGTGACGATGCCGAGCCCCTCGATGATGCGCCGCTACTGGGTCGAGGGCCGCTCCGACCAGGCATATGCCAGCAAAGACGAATACATGGATGACCTGATCGCCCTCGAGAACGAGGATGCGAAGGCACTCGCCGCCGCTGGGGCCGCCTATCTCCAGATTGACGCGCCCCATTTCGCGATGATGCACGAGACCGCGCCGCGCCAGATGCTCGCACATCTGGATGACGCGATGCGCGAGATGGTCGCGCTCGACAACCGGGTATTCGAGGGCGTCGAAGGGGTCGTGACGGCGATCCACATCTGCCGAGGCAACTACCGCAGCATGTTCACCGGCACGCAGCCGTACGATGCCTACGCCGAAGCGCTCTTCGGCGCGCTGAAGTTTGACCGCTATTTGCTCGAATACGATGATTACCGCTCCGGCGATTTCTCCGCGCTGCGCTTTGTCCCGTCGCCCACGGCCGTCGTCCTCGGCCTTGTGACGACGAAGCGATCTGAGTTGGAGGACGAAGACGACCTGATGCGCCGCATCGAGGACGCATCAAAGTTTGTTCCCATCGAGCGGCTCGCCCTCTCCACCCAGTGCGGCTTTGCCTCGACAATGGAGGGCAATACGATCACCGTGGACGCCCAGCGCAAGAAACTGCAACTTGTCGTCCGCGTCGCCGAGCGCGTCTGGGGCCACGCATAGAAAACGCTTAGTCTCTACTCAAGGCGGCGGATGTGGCCGAGGAGACGCCAGAGGAGTAGGCCGAAGCAGATGACGAGGAAGCCGTTTGTCGCCAGCGCGGCGCGCACGCCGAAGAAGTGCGCCAAGGCGCCCCCTTCGAGGTTACCGATTGGTGTCAGGCCCCAGATCATGCTATAGACGGCCATCACCCGCCCGCGAAACGCGTCCTCGGTCACCGTCTGGACGAGCGTGTCGTTCATCGAGCCGTAGAGGTCGGCGAGCATGCCTTGGACGAGCAGGATTGTGCAGGAGAGATAGAAGTTGTGCGAGAGGCCGAAGCAGAGGAGCGCGAGGCCGAACCCGGTCATTCCGCCGAGCACGATCTTCCCTCGGCCGCGCACGCCTGTCAGCGCCGCGACGATCAGCACGCCGATGAGCGCGCCAAGCCCGGCGCTCGCCTGTAAGGCCCCGAGGCCGCCGCTCCCCCGGTTCAGCACGCCGCGCGCCAGAGCGGGCAGCAGGCCGAAGTAGGTCATGCCGAGCATCACGGGGATGAGGTCAATGGAAAGCAGCGCGCGCAGCGCCTTGTGGGACCAGATGTACGCATATCCCTCGCGTAGCGTCGTGAACGGGTGATGGTCGCGCCCGGTCGCCGGTTGCGCGAGATCCATACGCAGGAGCACGGTGAGCAATGTAAGAATGAACGGGACGTAGCAGAAGGCCGCGACGAAGAGGCAGCCCGTCACGCCGAGCGGGCCGATCAGCAGGCCACCAATCGCCGGGCCGATGATGCGGCTGAAGTTGAATGAGGCGGAATTGAGGGCGACGGCGGACTGCAACTGCGCGCGTGGCACGAGGTTCGGTACGAGTGAGAGGCGGGCGGGCCAGTCGAACGCCGATGACGCGCCGATGCAGGTCGCCATCACGTAGACATGCCAGACTTCGAGATGGCCGAGCGCGCTGAGTACGGCGACGCCGAACGCCGGTACCGCGTTGGCGACCTGGATGACCGCGAGCAACTTCCGGCGGTCGAACCGGTCCGCCGCGATGCCCGCCAGTGGCGAAAGCAGCAACACCGGCAGCCCCTGAAAGAACTGCACGAGCGCGGTCTGGAAGGGGTCGCGCGTGCGATCGTAGACGAAATAGCCCTGCACGAGCACGCGCATCCATCCGCCGGTGAGCGAGAAGGTGATCGCCGGCCAGAAGAGCGCGAAGGCCCGCGATTGCAACGCGCCGAATGAGGATGCGCCCGATACGGCGCGACGCTGACGGATCGTTTGGAGCACCGTGATTGCTACCCTTCCTGGCGACGACGCGCGGTGGTAGAGGACGAGTGTAGCATCCATCGTCAAGCGGGCGATCTGCTGACGGAAAGCGGCAAGGTGGCACCCTTCTTGCCTATCTTGCTTGCGTATCGGCACGTCAAAAAAGAACGGGCCGTGTTGTGACAGTACATCGTGGAAAGGAGCCGCAAGGCGATGGCGACGGTAGAGAAGACGATTGAGATTAACGCTCCTGTTGAGCGGTTGTACGCGATCTGGACGAACCCGCAGATGTTCCCGCGCTTTATGGAGAACATCGAGGAAGTAAGCACGATCGGGCCGAACAAGACGCACTGGAAGATGGATGGCCCCCTGGGCAAATCGCTGGAGTGGGATGCAATCACCACAGAGCAGGTGCCGAATAGCACCATCGCCTGGAAATCCGTCGAAGGCTCCGGCAATATTGAGAACGAGGGCCGCGTCACCCTCAAACCGATCGGCCCGAACAAGACCGAGGCGACCGTCTCGCTCGGCTACACGGACCCGCCCGGTGGCAAGGTCGGTGAGATCGTCTCGAAGGTGATCGCCGATCCGACGCACCGCCTCTCGTCCGACCTCGAGCGGTTGAAGAAACTCGCCGAGGGGAAGGATCCGAACTCCTGAGAGTAACGAGTGAGAGTGGGCAGGTATCATCGCAATGCCTGCCCGCCTGTTTGCCTCCGGAATGGGTCGGTGCTACGCTCTCGACGTTCAGGAGGAGCGTCATGGCGGAGCGACCGGAGCGGCCGCACTTTTCTCGCCTCTTTACCCATGAGGAAGCGACCGCGCTTCTGCCCGCGCTGCGTCCGCGCCTTCAACACCTTGCGGCGATGAAGCGGCGGCTCGACGGGGTGCAACAGGAATTCAACGCGCTCCGCCAGCAGGCCCGCGCGAATGGTCACGCCGCGCGGGCGCAGGAACTGGAAAAGGAACTCCACACCCTCGTCCACGATCTCAACGCCGAGATCGCCGCCATCCACGCGCTCGGTGTCGAGGTGAAGGACCTTGCCATCGGCCTCGTGGACTTCCCCAGCGAGCGGGACGGTCGCGTCGTCTATCTCTGCTGGCGGATGGATGAGCCGGCCATCGTCGCCTGGCACGAACTGGACGGCGGCTACATGGGCCGCGAACCGCTGTAACGCATCGCGCCATCAGATTCTGGCTCACCCGCTCGTCGTCTTGTCTCGGATTGTTGGTGCTCGCATCGTCTAGCAACGGCTGCTCCCGCTCAGGTTCCGGTGCATCCCGTTACCGGCGTAGACGCATCCCCTGGCCGGAGAGGACGGCATCGAGTTCGGCGCGGGAGACGACACAGAAATCGCCAGGGACGGTGTGCTTGAGAGCGGCCATCGCGTCGCCATAAATGACGGCCTGCTCTTCGTCGTCGGTGGTGAGGAGGCCATAGAGGAAGCCCGCGCCGTAGGCATCGCCCGCACCGATTGGGTCGAGCGGCTGGAACTCCGTGCCGGGGCTGATGAAGACGCCGCGATCCGTCGCCACGACGCTTCGGCGGGCTTGCATACCGCTCGCCGCGTTGCCGCGTCGCTTACCGACGCTCGCCACCGGCACGCCGAACTCCGACCGGAGCCACTGCGCCAGTTCGGTGGGCTTGCCCGTCGCGCCGAAGATGATCTTCAGGTCGCTGCTGCCGGTGAGGATGATGTCCACCTGCGGCAGCAGTTCGCGCAGGCAGGCGGCGGCTTCCTCAGGCGTCCAGAGTTTCGAGCGGTAGTTGAGATCGCACGAGACGGCGCAGCCCGCTTCCCTCGCCGCCGCGACCGCCGCGAAGGTCATCGCGCGGCAACTGGCGGAGAGCGCGGGCGTGATGCCGGTGATATGGAAGACGCGCGTCTGGCGGAGCAGGGTGGGCCAGTCCCAATCATCCGGGCCCATCGTCGAGGCGGCGGAATTCCCCCGGTCGTAGACAATCTCGCCCGCACGGGGCGCCGCGCCCGATTCGAGGAAGAAGAGACCGAGGCGAGAATCGGCGGCGTCCGTCCAGATGATGTGGCTCGTGTCCACGCCATGGATGCGCGCCTGATTGCCGATGATGTGGCCGAGCGAGGTATCAGGCAGTTTCGAGAGCCATGCCGTCTGCCCGCCGATCCTGCTCATCGCGACCGCGACATTCAGTTCCGCGCCGCCGACGGCGAGATCGAGCGAGAGCGTCTGCTCGATCCGCAGACCGTTCGGCGGCGTGAAACGCAGCATCGCCTCCCCGACACAGATCAGGTCGTACCGCCGCCCCTCCGCGCCCGGCAGGAGCGGCGCCTCCCGCGTCTTCGGCGCTTCCTCGGCCTCGTCGCCCATCTCGCCCAACTCAGCCCGCTCGCCCTGCATGCCCATGCCTCCTCCACATCACCCAGCATTCCGTGAAGCCTTCGTACGCGGGGAATCATAGCGCAGAGGACGCAGAGGACACAGAAGCAAAGGGAGAGCGGAGAAAGGATTCCCATCCTCTATTTCCTTCGGTGTCCTCCGTTCCTCTGTCGTTCAATCCCCGTTAGTCAATGGCCTTGCGGAGAAAGCCACGGACGCCGAGGATGGTGAAGAAGATCAGGAAAGCGACTTGACCGAGCAGGATGTACGCGGTCGCCATATGCGGCGATTGCGGGACGAGGGAGGAGCGGAAACCTTCACTCGCGTAGGTCAAGGGGCTGAAGCAGGTGACAATCTGGAACCAGCGCAGCGACTTCAGGCCCGCCCACGGATAGTAGACACAGCCGGTGAAGAGGAGCGGCGTGAGGATGAGCGAGAACATCAGGCCGATCTGGCTTGGCTGCACGAACGTACCGAGCGTCAGGCCGAGGGCTGCGCCACCGAGCGCGCCGAGCAGCGCGACGACCGCAAGCAGGCCGAGATGCCCGGTGCTGACCGTGAAGCCACTGCCGAGGATCAGACGGCCCAACGGAAAGATCATTGCGCCCGCGACAAGGCCGCGAATGGCGGCGAAGACGATCTTCTGGATCGCCACCATCCAGACGGGGAGCGGCGAGAGCAGGCGATCCTCGATCTCCTTCGTGAAGCCGAACTCCAGTGTCAGGGGGAGCGAGACGGCCTGCATCGCCGTGAGCATCGTCGTCAGGCCGATGATGCCGGGGAGCAAAAGGATGCTGTAGCCGCCCTGCGCCGCGCCGATCTTCGGTAGCACCTTGCCGAAGATGAAGAGGAAGAAGAGCGGCTGCATGAAGGTCTGCGCGAGGAAGGCGGGCCACTCGCGCAGCGTCACCCAGAGATCGCGCCACAAGAGATTGAGGAACGCGGTCGTCATCATCTGCGTGCGGTTCTGTGTCGCGGCGGGCGCATGGCCCGGCGTGAGGGTGATCGTGCTCAATCTCGTAGCCCCTTTCCGGTCAGATGGATGAAGACATCTTCCAGACTTGGCTGGGCAAGATGCAAATCCGCTAATTCCAGCCCGGCATCGAGCACGATTTGTGCCGCCCGCACCGCCAATTCACCGGCGCGCTCGGCGTAGAGCCGCAGCATCGGCTCGTCGCCGCCCGGCGTGGCCATCGGCGGCATCCCGCTGGGCATCGCGGGTGGGCCACCGGGCCCACTCCTGCCTTTGCCGCGCCCGCTGCCGAAACCGCCGCCCTTCATCATCGCGGCGACCCAGGGCGGTGGCCCGCCCGCGCTCTCGCTCTGTGGCCGCGCCGTTGTCCATTCCGCCACCGTCACGCCCGGCAACGCGTGTACCGTCGCGAGGATAGATGCCTTTGTTTGCTCGCTGAGCGGCGTGTTGCCGTCGCGAACGCGCAACTCGACGCGCGTCCCGGCGGGTACGAGACGGCGCAATTCCTGCGGCGTGTCGAGGGCGAGGATCTTGCCGTGATCCATGATCGCGACGCGATGACAGAGTTTCTCCGCCTCCTCCATGTCGTGCGTCGTGAGGAGGACGGTCAGGCCGTTCCGGTTCAGCGTCTCGATCGTCTCCCAGAGAAAGAGGCGTGCCTGCGGATCGAGGCCCGTCGTTGGTTCGTCGAGGAAGAGGATGTCCGGTGCGTGCATCAGGGCGCGGGCGATCAGGAGCCGCTGCGCCATGCCGCCGCTATACCGGTCCACCTTCTCCTTTGCGCGGTCGGCGAGGCCGAACTGCGTGAGCAGATTCACCGCCCGCTCCTGCCGCTCCTGCCGCCCGTAGCCGAAGTAGGCGGCGTGAAAGGTCAGATTCTCGATGGCCGTCAGCGAGCGGTCGAGATTGTTCATCTGCGGCACGACAGCGATGTGCGGCTTGACGCCGACTGGATCACGCACCACGTCCACGCCGGCGACGAGCGCGCGGCCACCCGTCGGCAGGACGCGCGTCGTGAGGACGCCGATCGTCGTCGTCTTGCCCGCGCCATTCGGCCCTAGGAGGCCGAAGACCTCGCCCGGCCGCACGGTGAAACTAATGCCGTCCACCGCCTTGACGGGCCGACTGGAAAACTGCTTTTCCAACCCCTCAACGACCATGATCGTGTCAGCAGTGAGAGGCGCCGAAGCGAGCGCCGAGGCGTGAGAAGAGGCCGGGAGAGGGGATGTCGTCTGCGCCATGTCAGCCTTGCCTTTCTCTGTGACCGGTGAGATGAGCGCATCGTGGTCGAGAAGGAGAGATGCTCCGTGGCACGAAGCGCTACGCAAGCCGAGCAAGAGAATAGAACGGGCGTTCGCTCATGTCAAACCGATCATCGCACGAACAGGTCATGCCGCCCACAATCTCGAATATACAATGTTGAGTAACCCATGTCAAGCGCCTCTCGGCCTATGCCCGACCTTGATACGGCACACAGCGCGTTGCTACTCCTCAATCCCCTGATTCGCCGCCATGATGGCTTCCGCTACTCTCCATACCTGGGGCAGGAACTCCTTGATCTGTTCACCGCGCCGCTGAAGATCGGCGACTGTCGCGATCCCGAGATCATCGAGCAAGTGCCGGTAGCCGGTGGTGTACTTCCCCTGCATCGCGGTCGGTGCATCGTGATGCAGCACCTTCTCGCATCGGGAATAGGTGGCGACCATCCAGAAGATCGCCTCGCGATGGTCGCCGCGCGCGATCAGCTCCCGGCTGCCCTCGATTGCGATCGGACGTGCCTGATCGCTCAGGTCTGCCGCAAATGGGAACGGCGTCTTGATCACCTCTTTGGCCTCATCGAACGCCTCGGCGAGTGCGGCCAGATGCTGCTCGACCTGCACCCGGCTCATCCGCGCGCACCCCAACAGCTCCAACAGGGTGGGATAGAACGGGGACTGCCCATACTCCGCCAGGAGTTGTCGCACCGCCACATAGCGCCTCCGCACCGTCGGATTCTTCAAGCCGGCCACGAGCAGCACATGGGTCGTCACGCCCGTCGCGAAGAGCCAGGCGGTCACCTGATCGTGGAAGGGAGCCGCCGCATCCAGTGACTGGAGATTCCGCAGGATGCGGTCCCTGGCGTCTTCGCACCGCCGGGAGACCCACTGACGTTTGGCATACGCTTTGGACACCGCCGTTTGGAGTGTCGTCAACCGCCCCGACGGATCGAGAATGATGCTCGGTATCCTGAAACTGCCAGCCAGGTAGTACTGGCCCAAGACCCGATCGGGCGACCACACCTGATTACTCGGCAAGTAGGAGACTTCGAGCAGCACCCCCTGATAGCGGAATTTTCCGGGCTTGACCGGTGGGTCGGGTTCGTCGAGGACGACCATGATATCCAGATCAGACGTCGCCGGCAGGGGGGCATCATCGGGGAGCCAATTCGTGGACCCGTGGTAGAAAGCGCCCGCGAAGCCGGGGGCGGTGCTGGCCTCCTCGAGCACCCACTGCCGGGCAACACCCTTGGCCTGCGTGACGCGCATGCTTCCCTCCACGGTATCTCGCTCGTTTGACAGTATCACGGCGAGCACACGCTGATGCCGCTCCTCTGGTTGTCTGCTTCGGTCGAAGAGACGTATGACTACCGTACGGGGAGATGGGCGGCAAAACAACCCGCCATTCGGGTCGTGTGGTACCCTTGCGCGACGTGGTACACTAAAGATAGAAGGGGTAAATCGAACGCCACCGGGGGATCAAGGCAACTCGCCACGCTCAACCTTCCCGATGGCCTCTTCCGTCCAGCGGAGTTCGGCTTCTTCATGCGCGATGGCGAGCCGGAAGTTTTCGAGGATGTGGCGCGGCGTGTCCGGCGAATAGATATGTGCGGTTCTCAGTTGAAAGGCATTGAGGAACGCCCGAATCCTGTCCGCGCGGTAGCGGAGCGCCAGCAGCAATTCCTCACGCGGAAGCTGGTTCATAAACGTCAGCGCGACCTGAAAGGGGTCAATGAACGGCTTACGATCCCACCAGTAATCGCGTAGCAGGCGCTGGAACTCCTCCTTGCCCACGTCGGTGATCGTGTAGAGCGTCCGCGCCGGTCGCTTGCCAACCTGATCCGTGCGTACCGCCGCGACGAGGCCCTCATCGGCCATCTTGTTCAGTGCAAAGTAAATCGAGCCGTACGCGATGTGCGCCCAATGCTCCGCATGCCACGACTCCAGTTCACGGCGAATTTCATAGCCGTGCGCGGGGGATTTGAACTGTAAGACACCGAGGATGAGCAGTCGCGCCGCCGACATCATCGCCCCTTTCTCTTCCTCAACATTGTATATCCTGGATGGGGCGCCGGCGGCATGATATACCGTCCGATTCTTCTTCCGACCTCCGTGTTTCTCTGTGTCCTCGGTGTCTTTGTGGTTCAATATCCCCGTCAATAGTGAATGGATGAAGGAGGCGCGGAATGGCGGAAGGGCGGCTCGCGGGGCGGATTGCGCTGGTGACGGGAGCATCAAGCGGTATCGGGGAGGCGATCGCGCTCGGCTTCGCCCGCGAAGGGGCGGACGTAATCGTCCATTACCGGACACGAAAAATGGAGGCGGAGGAGATTGCCGAGGAAGTCCGCGGTATGGGGCGGCGGGCGCACGTCGTCCAGGCAGACATCGCCGACGCCGCCCAAGTAACACGGATGATCGGCGATGCTGCCGCACTCGGCCCACTCTCGATCGTCGTCTGCAACGCCGGGACGCATCGCCGCGTGCCGTTTCTGGAGATTGACGAGGCGATGTGGGATTGGGTGCTTGATACGGACCTCAAGGGGCCATTTCTCGTCGGGCAGGCGGCGGCACGGGCAATGGCGCGGAGCGGCAACGGCGGGAGCATCATCGCGACGTCTTCCGTGAGCGCCCACAGCGCGCAGCCCGAACTCGCCCACTATCAGGCGGCGAAGGCAGGCGTGGCGATGCTCGTGCGCGGCATGGCGCTCGAACTCGCGCCGCATCGTATCCGTGTCAACGCGATCGCGCCGGGGCTGGTGCAGACGAACCTGACGACGCGCATCTTCCAGACGCCGGAACTGCTCGCCGACCGCGTCAGCCGCATCCCGCTCGGTCGTGCCGGGCAGCCGGAAGACATGGTCGGCGCGGCGATCTTCCTCGCCTCCGACGAATCCGCGTGGATGACCGGCACGACCGTCACCGTGGATGGCGGCTTCAGCGTCACCTGACGAATTTCCGTACGCGGGAGGCGTAGTACGATGCGGGCGGTGATGATCGGAGCGGGAATCGGTGGCCTGACGACGGCGCTGCGGCTGCATGCGGCGGGCATCGAAGTGGATATTTTCGAGTCGGTGTCGGAGATCAAGGGGCTGGGCGTCGGGATCAATCTGCTGCCTCACGCGGTGCGGGAGTTGACGGATCTCGGGCTGTTGGATGCGCTGGTTGCGGTGGGGGTGCGGACGCAGGAGTTGTGCTACTACAACAAGTTCGGCCAGGCGATCTGGCAGGAGCCGCGCGGGCTGGCAGCGGGCTATCGGTGGCCGCAGATTTCCATCCATCGGGGCGCATTCCAGATGCTATTGCTGAATACAGTTCGAGAGCGGCTCGGCGCATCGCGCATCCACACGGGTCATCACCTCGCGTCGTTCGCGCATGAGGATGACGGCCGGGTGACGGCGCGGTTCGTGGACCGCCGCACGGGCGCGCCGGTCGCGGCCAAGGCCGCCGACCTGCTGATCGGCGCGGACGGCATCCACTCCGCCGTCCGCCAGCAGTTCTATCCCGACGAGGGGCCACCGATCTGGAACGGCGCGATCCTCTGGCGGGGCACGACACGCTGCGCGCCGATCCTCACTGGGCGTTCGATGTTCATGGCGGGGCATGCCGACCAGAAATTCGTCGCCTATCCGATCACCCCGACTGCCGACGAACAGGGAAACTTGCTGCTCAACTGGGTCGCCGAACGGCGCTTCGACAAGCGTACGCTCCACAATCGGGAGGACTGGAACCGACCGGGTAACGTCGCGGACTTCCTTCCCGCCTTCGCGGATTGGCAATTCGATTGGCTCGATGTTCCGGAGATCGTCCGACGCGCCGAGGCGATCTATGAGTATCCGCTGGTGGACCGCGATCCGCTCGATCGCTGGAGTTTCGGGCCGGTGACATTGCTCGGCGATGCTGCCCACCCGATGTGGCCCGTCGGCTCGAACGGAGCCTCGCAGGCGATCCTCGATGCCCGTGCCCTGACTGATGCCCTCGCCGCGAATTCGGATATCGCGACGGCGCTGCAAGCGTATGAGTCGCAACGCCTGCCGATGACCGCGCGAATCACGCTCAGTAACCGGACGCAGGGGGCGGAGCGAATCATGCAACTCGTGGAGGAGCGCGCCCCGCACGGCTTCGACGACCTCGAATCGGTCATCTCGCGCGCCGAGATGGAGGCGATTACGGCGGAATACAAGCGGATTGCCGGTTTCGACCGGGACGCGCTGAACCGGCAGCCGGGGTAACATCATTATGGACTAGGCCAGGACATGGGGTACACATCCAGCTCGTTGAAAAACCTGATACACCGAGTGTAATGTGAGGGAAAATGCCAGCGATGCACGTCGCTGTCTGTGAAGACGCTATCGCGCGCTCGAAGTCGCGCCCTCAGATCGTCAACCCTGCGACGGAGCGGGCGGGCCGGATTGCTAGACCGAGTGCTCCTCCCGGATACGGTCGGCGTCCCCAGCTGCGCGCACTCAGTAACCGCTTCACATTCTGTCCGCTCGCCGTCAGCAACGCCTCCGTGTTCACCTTCTCCAATCCGCGCAACCGGAACCGCCGCAACCCGTGCCAGTCTTTCGCCTCCCCGAACAACGGCTCGACCCAGACACCCCGTTTGCGGAGCGCCTTCTGATACGGCTCGGTCTCCCGATATTCTCGGACGCGATCCAGCGATCCCTCGGCGAAGGAGCGTTGGAGCGATCGACCATAATCGCTTGTCGTGCATTTCATCTTGCGGGGACAGGCGTTGCAGATCGCGGGATCGGCTTGATAGCGAATGATTCGCTGGCTCGACAAGATTTGCCGACGCGTCAGCACGGCATTCGCCGGACAGTAATAGACGTCGCGATCCAGATCGTAGGTGAAGGCTTCTTTGGGATAGATACGTTGGCCCGATTGCGGTCGCGGCAACGCGACATAGGCATGGATCCCGGCCCCTTCGAGTGCGGCGACAATGTCTGCGGTGCCATACGTTTTGTCTCCCGTCACCTGGCGGGGATGTAATCGCCAGCGAAAGATCGCGCGCCAGAGCAGATCGAGGAAGGGCTCATTCTCCATCGTCTCCGCCGGAGTGACCAGGGCATTCAGAATAATCCGCGCCTTGCCGCCATCAACAAGGTAGTGCGTCTGGTACCCGAGACGCGGTCCTCCATCCTTATGATGCATGAAGGTCGCGTCGGGATCGGTCGTGCTCATGCTGTGATCGGCGGTGCAATGCAGCGACGGTGACGGCAAATCGCGCAGGGGACGGCCGTGACGTGCCAGCCAGTCATGCCGCTCTTCGTTCGTGGCGGCCAGTGCGGCGGGATCGATACCGGAAGCGACGGGCAAATCCGCGATCGCGAGCGGCACCGTCGCGCCTTCTTCGTGGTCGGCCGGTGCGGTGTCGGTCGGATCGTTGGCGAACAGCGCGTTCAGGTGCGCCTCGACGAAGAAGCGGGGGCGATACGAGCTATACGACGCGTTGGCTTGGACTTTGGTCGCGTCGGCATACAGTTCCGCGCCCCAGATCAGACCGGCCGCTTGGCACTGCGCGAGGATGGCATCGAAGAACCGGCGAAAGATCTCAACGCCGTAGCGTTCGCGAATCTTCGTGAGCGAGGAATGATCGGGCAAAGATTCATGGAGGTCATAGCCGACGTACCAGCGGGCGCTCAGGCGGTCGGCGACCGACCGCATCAAGTGACGCTCCGAGCGGATACCCTCGAAGAACATCACCAGTTGGAGCTTGAAAAAGACGAGGGGATCGATGGAGGGGCGACCACCGGCCGCATAGCAGGGACGGACGAGATCGCGGATAAAGGAGAGATCGAGGGTACGCTCGAGATGGCGATAGAAGTGATCGGCGGGAACAAGATCATCGAGGGAGATATTCGTGAGCGGGGTGAAGACGCGCTGCTTGATCCCCATCATGACGGACAGCTCCTTGGCGGAGACGGAGGGAGCTGATGCTATGCTGCGGCTGGCCGTATTTCAACACCCTGCATCCCGGTCACATCGGTGACGGAAACAGGTCAGGCCAGCAACAATCAACGTCATGCCAATCATCATCGCCACGAGCGGTCGTACCCCCTTCCATCCTGGGGTGATTTGCCTTCTGCCCGTCGTTGGTAGCGTCGTTCCCCCCAGCGTCGACGCGGACGCCATTCGGGTCGGCACGCCATAGCGCGCGAGCACAGCGAGACCGCGCGCCCCCATCCGGTGAGGACCGAACACCCCATCCGCCATGCCAACAAAGAGCGGTACGGCTGAACCGATGCCAGGATAGAAGCGCGCACGTTGATTCGCATCCCGAGGCTGGAGACCGCTTAATCCGCGTTGCTGCACGAGCGGTTCCCAGATCGTGGCATCCCAGAACAGCGCAAGGTCGATGGATGGACGGGCCGCGAGGTCGGCGTTGCTCACATCGACGAGGACGTCGTCTTCGACCGTTGCGCCCATGAGGATGAGGTTTTCATGCCAATCATCCAGCACGATTGGTTTCGGGAGCAGGATACCCGACGCAATGATGTAGCGTGGTGCTGCGGCATCCACCGGCACAGAAAGGGAGAGCGCGATTGTACCCGCAATGACCATAAACAAGGGGGGAATATCTGGGGCGAACGAAGCACGGCGAGCCGTCCTCGTAGGAGATCTTCATCACTATTATACATCGCAGGAGTCACCCCGGTTCCCGAAGACAGCCAGTATCCTGAACCCTCATGGAATCCGTCACCGATGTAACCGGAATGTGTGCCTCATGTCGTGAGGTGGTTTGTTCAATCTCGACCGGCTTCCCTGTAGCGACCGCTTCGCGGTAGCGGTGATCAAAGGGTGTGCCAATGACAGCGGGGAAGGTTTCCCAGAAGTTCGCGCCGATCAGGTCCTGCCGCTGCCGTGAGGAACCGGGTATGGCAGGGCCATCCATGTAGGTGATCTTCCAGTCTCGATCGACGGCAATGAAGGCGTAGATGGTCGTGCCATACCCGTGGAGTAATGGACTGCTCGCACCGCCCTCTTGATCGTCCGACGCCGCTCGTCTATCCACACCCCGTCGCGCCATCCCATTTCCCCCAACGATGATCAATCCCCGCCGCGTTCCTCGGTAGTACAAGGCACCGCGCCAGGCCTCTGTATTCGATGGAAGTGAGACGAGAAGAGCCGAAATGGCGCAGGTTTAACGCGCCCGGAAGCACAGAGACGATGGCTACGCGCGCCATGCTTCGTGGCGAACGGTGACGCGCGAAAGTCCGGTGTATATCAGCCGCGATATCGCTCCTGATGGACGATCTCGGCGAGTGGCTTGCGAGCCTGGGCGGGTTTCTGGCGGGCGGCTTGCGCCTCTTCATCCGAATAGCCAATGGAGATTTCCGTGCGGACGAGACGGTTCTCCGGGATGCCAAGCGCCTGTTTCGCCGCCGACATCGTCTCCGGCCGGAACCAGCCGATGCATGAGCCGAGGCCGTGCGCTTTCGCCGCAAGCATGATCCGCTCACTGAGGCGACCCTCGTCATAGGTCTCATGCGGCACTTTGTTGGGATCGCCCGTCATTACGAGGACGATACCGAGCGGTGCGTTCGCTGCGTGCCGCACATTCGGGCTGACCTCCGCGAGTCTGCGTAGCGTCTCACGATTGCGGATGACGACGAACTCCCACGGCTGCACATTGCTCGCGCTGCCGGACCAGCGGGCGACGTGCAGGATGTCGTTGACAATCGCATCCGGCACCGGGTCCGGGCGAAAGTTGCGGGTGGCATTCAGCCCGCGCAGAAAGGCGATGCGGTCCTTGGCAGTATCGGTCATGGCAATACTCCTTCGTTGCTCGCCTGAACGCCGGATACCGTGGCGGCATTCCCCGGCGTATCGCGCGCGTATCGTACAATGGCAGCAACCGGTTGTCGTCTATCGGATGCGAGGTGATGTTCGATGAGCGAATGCTACATATGCAAGACCTGTGGCGTGCAGTTTGCCGCCAGCGCGCGGCCACCGGAGCGGTGCCCGATCTGCGAGGATGAGCGGCAGTACGTCGGCAGCAATGGGCAGCAATGGACGACGATGACCGCACTCCGGGACGGCTCCCACAACGTCATCAAACCCGTCGCGCCAGACCTGACCGGGATTGGCACGCATCCAGGATTCGCGATCGGTCAGCGGGCGCTCCTCGTGCGGACAGCGGCAGGGAATCTCTTGTGGGACTGTATCAGCCTCCTTGACGATCCAACCATTGCGGTAGTACGGGCGCTCGGCGGGATCGCTGCCATCGCCATTTCGCATCCGCATTTCTACTCCTCGATGGTGGAATGGAGCCATACGTTCGACGCGCCGGTCTACCTCCACGCGGACGACCGCCCGTGGGTGATGCGGCCCGACCCCGCCATCGTCTTCTGGGAGGGCGAGATGCATTCGCTCATGGACGGCATCACACTTATTCGCTGCGGGGGCCATTTCGCGGGGAGTACCGCGCTCCACTGGGCGGCGGGTGCGGAGGGGCGCGGCGCCCTCCTGACGGGCGACACGATTCAGGTTGTCTCAGACCGCCGCTACGTCAGTTTCCTCTACAGTTACCCGAACCTCGTCCCGCTCCCCGCCGCGGCAATCCGTCGGATCGTCGCGGCGGTCGAACCATTCCCCTTCGATGCCCTCTATGGTGGCTGGTGGGATCGTCTCGTCGCGCCGGATGCGAAAGGCGCTGTCACTCGTTCGGCGGAGCGGTACATCGCGAAAATCGAGGGATGAGGCGTTTTCAAAACCACCAAGATGCACTGTTCGCCCTTACCCCCACCTGCCCATGCTGCCCAAAGGGCGCCCGCGCCCGGAAGGGGGAGCGGAAAACGAACAGACAATCTTGGCGGTTCATTGATCGTCCTCAGACTGGGATCGTCAGGCTCTCCAAGTCGCGCGGGTAATAGGTGAGCCACTCGATGCCGTCCGGCGTCACGGCGACGGTGTCGGAGTGGCGGAAGCCCGCGAAGCCGTTCAGGTAGATGCCCGGCTCGACGGTGAAGACCATGCCGACTTCCATGATGCGGTTGTCTCCGATGTCGAGGAAGGGCGCTTCGTGGACGAGCGTGGACTTGGCGTGGCCGGTATGGTGCCGCCAGTACTCCCACAAGTCGTGCTCGGTGAAGAAGGCGCGCACCTGCCGATCCACCTCGGAACAGGGGATACCCGGCTTGATCGCGTCGCAGGCGAGAGTCTGTGCCGCGAGCATCAGATTGAAGTACTTCTCCTGCTTCTTGCTCGGCTCACCCATGACCATCGTGCGCTCCAACTCGCTGCCGTAGCCCCAGACGGAGGCGCCCGCGCCCGTCACGAGCACATCGCCCGCCTTGAGGCGTGCGTTGCTCGTCATCGCGTGCGGCAGGGCGGAATCTTTACCGATCTGCCCGCGGAAGCCCGCCGACGCACCGGGCCGCCCGAAACTGACCGGGCGGTACTCCTTGCCGAGTGTGCGGATCATCGCCAGCGTCGCCTCGTCGGACGCCCGCATCGAGATTTCCGTCTCCGAAACGCCGACCTTGCAGTATTCCTGCAAATAGACATGCGCGAGATTGCCCCAGCGCGCGCTCTCGCGGATCAGGTTCAGTTCCTCCTCCGAGTTGATCATCTGCATGTACTCGACATCATCGCGGATGTTGGTGATCGTGGCATCCGGCAGCAGTTGGCTCACCGAGGGGCCGCGATAGCCGTAGAGCGCGCCATAGCCCTCCGAATCCACGCCGATTCGCGCGTGCGTCAGGCCGAAATCGGTGAGCAAATCCTTCATAAATTCCATCGGGTGCCGTTCGCCGGGATATTCCGGGTAGGTAACGACCTTGTCCACGAGCGCGAACTCCTCGGCGTGTTCTCCTTCAAGACGCGGCACGAGGAGTGCCGAGCGGTTCGCAGTGAGCAGGTAGGCCATCGGCCGCTCGGTCGGGATAAACCCGAAGCGGCTGAAGTAGGAGACATTGTTCCCGCCGAAGAGCACAACCGCCGTGATGCCCCGCTCCCCCAGCCGCTGTAGGATCGTTGCTCGCCGTCTCTCGTACTCGGCATCGCTCAAGCGTAACTGCACCACGATGGACGCTCCCTTTCTTGTATTCCCTGCATTCAAGACCGGGAGCCATCCTAAAGCAGCCGGGTCGGCTGGGTCAACCGCGCCGAATGTACGTCCGCATGTCAGAGCCTGCCGCGTGACGGAGCGCCAGAGAACGTGTAGTGTGTGCGCAGAGAGATACGGCACAGCGGGATGCGCGATCGAGCGTCTCCGCTGCACACGGACTGAGATACCGCCATGACCGCGTTCATCCCACGACTACTGATTGTCACCGACGAACCGGTCGGCCCATTGATGGGCGAGCAGGCGATACGCGCGTGGGAACTCGCTACCATCCTCGCGCGGGAGTTCCGCACGACCCTCGCCGCGCCCGTGCCGACACCGCCGGACGGTCCCGGCTTCTTCATTGCCGCCATCCCGCCCGCGAGCGAGGGATATGCGGCGCTGACCGAACTGATCCGCGCCCACGATGTGATCGTCGCGCAGGCGCTCCCACTCCCCGCGCTGCCCGCTGAGGAGATGGCAACGAAATACCTCGTCGTGGACCTTTGCCGCCCGTGGATCGTCGAGCATCTGGAAGCGCACCAGGCGCGGGAATCGGCGGCCGAGGAGGGGCTGGCGCGCGATCTCATCGCGATCAACGGGCTGCTCGCGGCGGGTGATTTCTTCATCTGTCCGGGCGAAACGCAACGCGCCTTCTGGCTCGGCGCGCTCGCTCACATCGGACGGCTCACCGAAGCGATCTATCGCCGTGCGCCGGACGGTCGGGCGCTCGTTGATGTCGTGCCGTACGGTATCCCCGCGCTCCCGCCACCGAAGCAGGCGAAGGCGCTGAAGGGCGTCATGCCGGGTATCGGCCTGAACGACTTCGTCGCGCTCTGGGGTGGTGGCCTCTGGCACGGCCTCGACCCACTCACGCTTCTCCAGGCGACGGCACGGCTGCGCGACATGGATTACCCGATCCGCACCGTCATGCTCGACACACCGCCTCCTACTCCGTCGGATGGCGCACCGGCGCCACTCTCGCTGCGTGATGCGGTCCGCCAGCGCAGCGACGAACTGGAATTGACGGGCACGCATCTCTTCTTCCCCGATGACCCGATCCCCTACACCGAGCGGGCGGAATATCTGCTGGAAGCGGACGCGGGCGTCAGCCTCCAGCAATCGTCGCTCGCGGCGCGCTTCGCCTTTCGCACGCCGGTCCTCGACGCGCTCTGGGCGGGCATCGTGCCCATCGTCAGCGATGGCGACACGATGGCGGACCTGCTACGCGCCTACGACGCCGGGCGCATCGTGCCGCCGGGAGATGACGCCGCGCTCGCTGTGACGCTGGCGAACCTGATTGACAACCCGTATGAGCGGCGGCTGCTCGCCGCGCGGGGGCACGCGCTGGGGCAATCATTCACCTGGGAGGCGGTCGCGCAGCCGCTCGTGGCCTTCTGTCGCCAGCCGACGAAAGGGGCGCGCGTGCCCGGCTTCATCGCCGCTGATTTGCAGGAGCGCGTCAACGAACTGGAACGGACGCTCTTCCAGACAAGCACATACGCGGAGCGACTGGAACGCCAACTCGCCGCGCGGGGCGGCCCGGACCTCACCGGCATACCGAAGGATCGTGGCATCGGCTCCCGCTTCCGCCGGACGATGAACGACTTCCTGCACGGGCGTAGCGATGCAGGCGACGAGCCACCGACGAACGAGAGCGGCCGGTGAGGAGTTCGATGTTCGGAGCGAATGGCCCCTTCTTCGGACTCCGGACCCAAATTGACAGGAAGCACCCGGCATCTTATACTCCATCCTCGCAGATGCGACGTGGCGCGTTCGTCTAGCGGCCTAGGACATCACCCTCTCAAGGTGGAGATCACGGGTTCGAATCCCGTACGCGCTACCAATCTCCTTGCCCCATTGGCTGAATGAACCATTTGATCCGTGCGGCTCGCCTTCTCGGAGGCTCCTGCATGGCAGATGGACACCACCCTATCGCCCCCGATGTTCTTCACCCTGCTCGCTCGTACCGATTACCGTCCACACTCCATCGAGTCTGCATAGGATTGTGACCCATGTGATGCTGCAGTGTCTTGGAAGTGATCTACTAAGCTTCTTCACGGCAGTGGTGGGTATCCTGCGTCTTCGGTTCGCAAACGGCGTTGTGGGCACGGGGCAAGGCAAAATGAAAACGTAAATCGGGAAAATCCGAGGTATTTGGGATGAGCGTACCCGCGAACGTGACGCTAACGATAGACCGATCACAAGTCGAAGCAAGCAACCTTGCCGTCTTGACCGCCTTTATCACGAATACGGGCACGCAGGTGGAGGAGTTCTCGCTCCGGCCGCGCGGCGTCGAACCGGCATGGCTGACGCTCCGACCGCCAACCGTCTCCGTCAGGCCGGGTGAGCAGGTCACCGCCTCAATCATCGTCAACATCCCCGCTGATGCCTTCTCCGCCGATCTCCTGATCACGGTTGTCCTCATTGCGCGGAGAACCGATACACCGGTCGGCGAGGCGAGCGTTCCACTCCGCGTCCTCGGTGCCGCCGCGATCACAACCGGGCCAGTGGCCGCGGCGCCGCCACGCAGTCGCGCCCCATGGCTGATCGGCATCGCCGCGGCAAGTGTCCTCCTCATCGGCGTCGTCGTGGGTCTGCTCATCCACAACCGCGGCTCGAACGCCACACCCGCCGAGCCAACCGGCAATATCTGCGCCAGCCCGGCGTCGAAGATTGCCAGCCTGTTCAGCGATGATACAACGACTGCGATCCGTCTCAGCAACCCGGACCTGAGCGACCTGCAAATTCTTCGCACGGAACACGCAGACGTCCTGCCCGGCCTCTACGAACCCCTGCTTGCACTCTCAGGGGACGGCTCCCGCCTCGCGTACGTCACCGCGAGTAACGAAGCGATGGACGATGCGCACCTCTGGTACATTGATGTCGCGAACCCCGGCCAGCGCGTTGAACTCGCGAATATCCCGCGCGGTTTCTGGTCCGTCAAGCCTGCCTGGTCGCCGGACAACCGGCAAATCGCTTTCGTTCAACTGAACGCGCAGAAGGCGGCGCAGAATCAGACGCAACTCGAACTGTGGATCGCCGAGGTCGGTGGCCAACCACACAAGATTGATACGCCGCCCGACCTCCTCCAACCGGAGGACTTCTCTGGCAATCCAACGCTGCCGCTTTGCTGGGCGGCGGACAACAAAACGGTCATCTTCCAGAATATCGTCCGCGAAGGCAACCGAAAAGACCAGGGCACACGCGCCGCGAGCGCGCCGTCGAATTCGGCGCCGTCCGGTACTCGGCAATCGGGGGGGCAGGGGACCGCGGGGAGCGGGATTAGTGGTGGCCTCCGGCAGACCGAAATTGATATCGCGAGCGGTACAGTCCGCAACGCGGCCCATGCGGATCAGACCATACCGCCCGCTGTGGTCGGTGCTGCCACGCCGTTACCGGCAAGCGGCACGGCCTGCGCGATGCCAGTCTACAGCCAGAATGACCCAAACTGGCGAAACCTGCTTATGTATGCCGCAGGCGACAGCATCGGCAACTTCGGCTGCGCCGTGACCTCCACGGCGATGGTTCTCAATTACTATGGCGCGGGCCTCACACCGCCGCAACTCAACCAATGTCTCGGTCAATATGCGGACCTTCTCTACTGGGCGCAGGCTGTCCCCTGCGCGAAGGGCGCGGTCACCGGGAATAACGGCTTCGATTTCTCCTGGCAGAACCTCGATCAGGTGCTCTCGGCCGGCAAGCCCGCCATCGTCGGCATGCTCCGCGGACAGACGGGCATGCACTTCGTCGTCGTCACGGCGGGCGGCGGTGGTCAGGCATCAAACTACGCCGTCACTGACCCGTGGGACGGGACGGCCAATAAATCCCTTCAGACCTTCGTCAACAGCGGCTACAATATGCGCTGGATTCGTACCTATGACGGCAAAGATCAGGGCTGCACGCGTGTGAACACCACGCTCACCCCGGCAGAGAATCCTCAGGGCGTCTCCGCTACGAATAGCAGTCCGCTGGCGCCGTCTCAACTCATGCCGTTCTTCACCGCCGCTGCCGCCAAGACCGGCGTACCGCGCGAAATCCTCCTCGCGATCGGGCGCATCGAGTCGAATTTCACGCCCCGTGCGCAAGGCCCGCTGATCGAGCGGTTCGCCGGGACGGAAGATGCGCACGCCCTCGGTATGATGCAGTTTCTGCCGAGTACGTATCGCGGCCTGATTGCGAACGTTGACGCGGCAACGGGGAAGAACCTCGGCAAAGAAGGGATCTGGGACCCCGAATCCGCCATTTATGCCGCCGCTTTCTATCTGCATAACGGGGGTGCGCCGGGCGACCTGCGCGGTGCGATCTTTTCCTACAACAATGCGGACTGGTACGTGAACGAGGTGCTCGACCTCGCGAAGAAGTACGCGAACGGCGTCATCCTGGACGACAATATCTACGACCCGAACGGCTCGAACAAGCCCGGCACCCGCTCGGACCCGAACCCTGTCAATCCGCCCGGCACCGCGACGACCACGGTGACGAGCGGTACCGCGACAAAAATTATTGGCACTACCGGCGCGCTAGTGACGGTGACGCCGCGCGCGCGCTCATCGGGTACGGCCAACTCCGCCCCCGCCAAGACGGGGAGCGGCACATCTTTCCCGAAGCCGCAGTGGTTCTGGAGCATCGCCGATGGAGGCGTCAGCACTAGCCCGGTCGTCCTCAACGTCTCGTGGATCGGCGACATCGGCGATGTGATCAGTGCACGCGTCCTGACACTGACGCTAAACGGGGCCGGCGCCGGCCCCGTGCCGGTCCAGGATTTCACGCCCGGGATGACGATTAGTGCGGAAGGCGTCTACCAGGCGATCATCGTCACCCAGTTGAATGGCCAGATTCAGATGACGAGCCGGAAGTTCACGATTGATCACACATCGCCCAAGCTCGACATTTCACTCGCGAATCCCGCAACCCTGACCGCAGCGCGCGGTAGCCTGTTTCGCTACGGCTTCGTGCCGCAGCGATTTGCGGTCGGCACGAAGCCACAATCCCGTGGGTCGGCGAAAATAAATATCCGATACGAAGACCCGCTCAGTGGCGTGGCGATCATCGAGTCACAACTCGATGGCGGCGACTGGCAGCCCTATTTCAGTGACGTCAACTTCAAGGCGAATAAAGTCGTGGACGGACCCGGCGATCACAGGATCTCCTTCCGGGCGACCGACCTCGCGGGCAACGTTTCCGACATCCAAACGCTTGATTTCACGGTGCTGCCGGATAACTCGCCCGCCACACCGATGCCCGCGCCCGTCACATCAACGCCCACGCTTGCCCCTTCGTCAACGCCTCTGCCTGGGGCGACCGATGCGCCGACCAACACCCCGATTCCCTCAGCGCAGCCACCGACTCTCGTCCCGACGCCGATACCTGGCGCGCCGACCGCAACGCTCGCTCCACCGCCGGCCGCCACCCCGGTGCCGACCGCGACCGTGAACCCAACCGCGATCCAGGGGCCCGCGACACTCAAGCTTCCCGGCAACCTGACGGCGGAGGCGACCGAGCATGGAGGTGCGAAAGTGACCTTCGCCGTCTCCGCGAGCGGGAATGCGGCGGTGACGTGTATCCCGGCATCCGGCACCCTTTTTCCGATCAGTACGACGACCGTGAACTGTACGGCCAAGGACGCAAACGGGAATACGACGACTGGCAGCTTTACCGTCACTGTGCGGGACACGCAGCCACCCGCCTTGAAATTGCCGGGCGATCTGACTGTCGAGGGGAACACGAGAGGCGGCGCGACGGTTCCCTTCTCTGTCTCCGCGGTGGACGTGGTGGATGGCGTGGTGCCGGTACGATGCAGCGCGTCGTCCGATACCGTTTTCCCGATCGGAACGACAACGGTGAACTGCTCCGCGCGAGACGCGGCGGGCAACGCCGCAAACGGCAGCTTCAAGGTCACAGTGCGTGACACGCAGCCGCCTGCGCTGACACTGCCGGGCGATATCGCCGTTGATGCGACCAGCGCGGCGGGTGCGGTTGTTACCTACTCCGTCTCTGCGACCGATGTCGTGGATGGTCCGGTACCCGCGACCTGCGCCCCGGCATCCGGCACGACCTTTAAGATCGGAACGACGACCGTCACCTGCACGGCCCAAGATGCCACCGGGAATGTCGGGACAGGGAATTTCAACGTGACAGTCCGCCGCCCGCCCGACACGCAACCGCCGGTCCTGAATCTTCCGAGAGGTGTTTTAGTTACTGCGCCCGGCCCGACCGTTGTCACATATACCGTCTCTGCGTTCGATAACGTGGACGGTCCGGTGCCCGTGACCTGCAGCCCTCCCTCCGGCTCAACGTTCGCATATGGCCCAACAACGGTGAATTGCACCGCCAGAGATTCTTCCGGCAACGTTGCGACCGGGAGCTTCATCGTCAACGTGAACAATGGCATCAACTAGCGAACGACTGCAAACCATCGTCAATCGTGTTCGTCTGAATCGCGAAAGGTGTGTACCGATGCAACACATGCTCCGTGGCCTACGCACCGATCGACGGTGGCTTGTCGCTCTCCTGCTTGTGTCACTTCTGACACCTCTCGCGGCAATGCAGATCGTTCGCGCGGCAACGATCAATGTAAACGGCAACACTGGCACGGACACGGCGACCTGTGGCGCGAATGGCAGCCCGTGCAAGACGATTGGCTATGCGGTCACGACGCGCGCCGCGAACGGCGACACGATCACCGTGGCGGCGGGAATATATGCGGAGAGCATCACGATCACGAAGCCCGTAACGATCGCCGGCGCCGGGCAAGATACAACGAAACTGGACGGTGGCAACGCGAACCAGGTGCTGCACATCAATAGCGGCGTCAACGTAACGATCCGCAAGATAACGGTCCAGAACGGCAATGCGAACCCTGGCGGCGGTATCTATAACGCCGGTGGCCTCATGCTGACAGACGCTGCCGTTATCACGAATACGGCGACCACTTCGGGCGGTGGCATTTTCAATGATGCGCCCGGAACGATAAACCTGAAGAACGTCGTCATAAGCGGCAACAAGGCGAAGTCCGGCGCGGGTATATACAACGACGGCGTCGCGACACTTGACAGCAGCACGGTCAATGGCAATATCGCCAGCACGGACAACGGCGGCGGCATTTTCAACCAGGGCACGTTGATGACTACGAACGCGGTGCTCAACAACAATTCGGCCACCGGCGCCGGTGGGATCGGTGGCGCGATCTATAACACCACGGCGGGCGGCAGGATCACGATCACCACGACGACCATCAGCGGCAACAACGGGAGGTTCGGTGGCGGTATCGGGAACGACATGAACGCCACGGTGACCGTCGATCGCAGCACCATCAACGGCAATACCGTGACCGATATTGGCGGCGGTATCTTCAACCGCAGTGGGGGGGTCGTCAGCCTCACGAACAGCACGCTGAGCGGCAATAGAGTGACCAGCGGCGCGGGCGCGGGTATTGATTCATTCGGTGCGACGGCAATCTTCACGAACGCGACCGTTGCGGGGAATACCTCCTCGGCGTTTGGCAATGACGGTGTCAGCACGAGCGGCCCGACAACGTTGAGGAACACGATCGTCGCTGATGCCTGTAGCGGCCCGGTCATTTCCAGCGATTACAACCTGGACGTCGGCGCCTCCTGCAAACTGAACGGCCCGCACGATCAGCAGAATATCAACCCCTTGCTCGGCCCGCTCGCGAACAACGGCGGCCCGACCTTCACCCACGCCCTCCAGCCAGGCAGCCCGGCGATTGACAAGGGCGGCACGGGCGGCGGCTGCCCCGCGACAGACCAGCGTGGCATCATCCGCCCGCAAGGCCCGGCGTGCGATATCGGTGCATTCGAACTGGAGCAAGCCGCGCCGACCGCCACGGCGACGACCACCACGCAGGCGTCCGCGACGCCCGGCACGACGGCCGCTTGTACGCTGCTCGTGCCGGGCAGTCCGTTCGCGAATGACGGCTTCCAAGCGCAGTGGCAGCAAGGCGAAGCGCTCGCGGCGAACTTCTGGGGTCCGGCGGCCGCAGGCGGCCTCTCTGAGCCATATGTGGAAGCGCCGGGTGGGCAGCGGCTTGTCCAGTACTTCGACAAGGGGCGAATGGAATTGACCAACCCCACGACCGGGATCGTGACGAACGGCCTCCTCGCCAATGAATTGATCACCGGCCTCCAGCAGAATGGGGATTCCACGTTCCAGATGCGCACCCCAGCCGCCATCCCGATCGCCGGAGACCCGGACAATCCCGGGCCGACCTATGCCGCACTCAGCAGCACGGCGGCCGCCTTGCTGAACGCCGCCCCCGCGCAGACGGGTATTCTCGTCTCAACCACCGTCGCGGCGAACGGGACGATTACACCGGGCGCGGCCACCGCAGGCTCTGGCCCGACTGCCCTCGCCGCCTATGACGCCGCCACGCAGCACAATGTGCCCCAGGCATTCGCGGATTACCGGAACAAAGTTGGTCTCCTCACGATCGGCTACGCCAAGAGCGAGCCGTTCCTCGCGACGGTCAAGGTCGGGGGACAGCAGAAGCAAGTCATGATCCAGGTGTTCGAGCGTCGCGTCCTCACCTACACGGCGGACAACCCGGACCCCTTCAAGGTAGAAATGGGCAACATCGGCCAGCACTACTACAAATGGCGATACTGCACGACATAGCGGCGACCGTCGGGGCACAGGAAGGGCGCGACATATGTGAGCGCGCTCAGAGGGCGCGAGGTGGCGGTTCCGGCAGCCGGGGCAAGTCCTTTGCCAACACTTCGAGGTCTGTCACGAGTGACTCCAGAAGGGGTCGGAGTGGATGATCCGTCGGCATGCGGGTCAGCGCTGTCTGAAGCATTTTTAGGGGTGAAGTGATCGGATCGCTGACGGTGGCCATGTGCTGGTAGGCCTCCTGCGGACGCGCGCTCGTACGCTGGACCTGGCCGTTGCGCACGATTTCCGTGAGGATCGCGGCGTCGCCGGATATGAGCCGCTCTGCGGCCGCATTGGCGGCCGCGGGATCGGCGCCGAGTCCGATGACATACTGAAGCGCCGTGTCGCCCGTGAGCGGCACCACACCATCACGCAGTAGGTCACGGGCCAGGGTGCCACCTTCGACGCCGCTGAGCATGGATTCCGCAGTGTAGCTCGTTCCACCGGCCTCGTCGGCGAACTGGGCGAATGTTGGGTCTACCAGGAATTTCGTGCCGTCCGCGAGCGTCACGACGGTGAAGGCATGCCGGGACTTGAACCCCAGATGTGCGGCCTGCACCCGCTCCATCCTTACCGGGTGCGGGGAGATACCAACGAGCGCGATAATCGCCTCTGCGGTGACATCGCGGCCAGCCATGCACATGCTCCGTAGGTCCTCCGCGGTCAGCTTCAGCGGTTCGCCCGGTTCCCCCTCAAGGGCCATATGGCTCGCTCGGTATTCGGCGACGGCGCACTCGGCCAAGACCCGTATCGCCGCGCGCTGGTCTTCCGGTGTGGCTTCGGGGTTTCGGAGGGTTTGCCTGGCCAAGTCAACCTCCCTGTCGGAGCGCTCGATCCCTCCACCCGGCCCAGGCAATACGATGCCTTCGCCTTGCACCAGCCGACGGATCTCTTCTCTGAGTTGAGACAGTGTCGCGAATTCGGCTGGGGCCGGTTCGACCCGCGTTGACTCCTCATCGAAGGGATCGAAATCGCCCGGCGTCTGCGTATCCTCAGGAGACCGCATCCCCGGTTGCTCCGCACTCGTTGTCGTTCGGTCCGGCTCCTCGCCCCGAGGCCCCCCGGTGCCGCCTTCATCCGCCCCCGGCGCGCTTCCCGCGGGTACTGGCCCCGTGGGTGCGGATGGCCTCTCGATATCGGCCCGGTAGTCGGGGAAGTTGTCGCTGAACCATTCCTCGTACGCTTCGCGTGATTTGAAATCTACCGGCACCCGCTTGCCGTTCACCGGGTCGGGATAATTGATCTTGTAAGGGTGTTCGGCGCTCGGATCGTAGCTGTACTCGGTGTAGTCGCGTTTGTCCCCCTCGACCACGTAATCAATGCGCGACGTTCGGGGCTGATTGCCGGCGCGCTGGGATTCCCACTCGAGGATCGCGAAGTCGCCGTTCGTGCTGGTGGGCAATCGCTGCGGCACGCGCGTGACCCCGGTCTGCGGGTTGATCGGATGGTAGTGCGCCTCGAGCTCCCATGTACCGTCCGGACCCGGGAGGGCTTCATGCGCCACCTGGAGATCAACCTTGAAACTCGTCTCATCGCCTTGCACGATGACGGTCTCGCCCGTCCGCGTATTGCGGTAGATCGCGACCTCCCGCCGCGAATCCTCCCGTATCGACCGGTTATACTCGGCACGCGTCTCCGCAGGGGTATCGAACCACATGGCCGAACCGTCCGGTAGCTCGCGGACGACCTCGGGCTCCCAGTCTACGCGGGTCTGCTCCTCATCAATCGGTTTGACATCCACCAGCGTTTTCTCCTCATCGCTGGGGGATCGGCCACCCGGCCGGCCGTCGTCCGTCGTGGTGGCCTCGGTTGTCCCGTGCGATGAGGTTTGACTCGGCTCCTCATCAAGTGGGCTGCTTGGGAGGCGTTCGGGCGTTGTGGGCTCTCGGCTGCCAGGGATCGGACCCGCCCCGCTGCCCATCGCCGCGTCCTGCCCTGCGGATACCGGCGGCGTTCGCCTCGGCTCGTCGCTCCCGGTGCCGCCGGGATGGCTTTCCTGCGGCGTGGGTTCCGTCGTCTGAGGCGTGGCGTGCGCCTCGGGCGCTGCGCCCTTCTGTGGTCCCGGTTCCGGGGTCAGGCCAGCAGCGGAGCTCGTCGCCTCCGTGATTGCCCCGGCGGCCTTGCCCATGAGGTGCGTCTTGACGATATTCTGCAGCGAGAGGTCTCCCGCTGATCCCTGCGCCCATGCGCCGCCCTCGATGCTTCCGGCAGTCTTCGCGAGGGCGATGATTTCCGTCGAGCACTTCGGACCGAGTCGCTCGGCCATCCCCTTCGCCACCGGCCCCAGCATCTTCTCCACCGCCTCGCCGCCGATGCTGCCGCCGAGCCCGCCCAGCATGTCCGCCCTCAGCATCTCCAGCGAGTAGTCGCTGCCGTGCACCGCGAGATTGGAGCCGATGGTCGAGGCGACATTGACGGTTGTGTTCGCCGCGAACTTCGCGATGCGCGCCGCCATCACACCGGCTTCCACCGCGTCCGCGCCCAACTCCACCGCCTCGAGCAGCGCCGCCGCCGCCGGACTGAGGAGCGCGGTCAGCGCCGCCTGGATCACGAACGCCGCCACCATCTCGAAGATCGCGCGCAACGCTGCGGTCGCCTTCTCGTAGGCAGCCCGGTCGCCGCGGATCGTCGCGCGCGCCATCCGCATTTGGACGATGAGCGCCTGCGCTTGCTGCGATTGCACCATCTGCGGACGCTCTATGTCCTCAGCTTCGGGGTCGAATACCATGACCCACCCGACCAGGGAGCAGTACTCGCCGACGAGTTTGCGCACTTCCTTGATGGTTTCGTCGAGGAGATCGCGCTCCTCGTTGCCGAACGTGTCGCGTATCGCCCCGGTCGCGCCGCGATTGTCGATCGTGTACTGATACTCGCGCTCGGCGCGCGCCAGGATGTAGGCGACTTCCTTGGGGCCACCCTCCGTGTCCGGGCGCTTCATGTAATCCTCAAGGTTGAGCCTGCTCGTTCCTGACGCCTTACCCTGAGTTACCTCCTCGAGGGTCCCGTCCTTCACTCTAATCTCGCGGCCCATCATATTTTCGGTCTTGTCGCCGGCCGTTGTCGGCCCGTTGCCGAAGAGGTCGAAGTCGAGTGATCGCCCGTGCGTACTCTCGCGGTATTCGGCCCGCAACTGCGCGATCTCCTTCGCGCTCTTGTCGCGCAGCACCCGCTCGACGGTGGCGGTGTCCTTGCGGGTGCCGCTCAGGGCCATCTTCAGTTCGGTGACGTCGTCCAGCTTGCCGCGCCCCTGCACGAGCGCCGTGTTAACGGCGGTGTCGCCTTCGTCGCCCGTGTCTTTGACGAGTTCATCGAACTTCTTGTCGTCGCCGCCGACGAGGGCATTGTAGGCGTCGCCGATCCGCGTGTAGTAGTCATCTGCCAGACGTTTCTCTGTCTCTTCGATCCGGGGATCGCCCTTCGGCAGGGAGCGCTGCGCGCGCTCGTGGGCCTCGGTGCGCAGGCTGCGGAGGGCTGCGGTGAGTTGCTCGGCGTCGAGTTTGCCGTCCGCCGACGCCTTGCGCAGTTGCGCGGCCACCTTGGCGACGGGGTCGTCACTGGCCATCCCGCGGATGACGGCGGCATCGGCGCCGCCGACGAGGTTCGCCGTTGCATTGGGATCGCCGAGCACCGCCTTCATTCGATCCTGCACTGCGGCGGTCGCATCGCCCTGCGCCCCGGCGCGCGCCTCCGCTCCGGCTTGCTCAGCCCGCTTCTCGATATCCTCGATGTGCTCCTTGCGCTCTTTTTGCAGTGACTTGATCTCAATAAGCGCGTTCATCGCCTCAAAAGGATGGTTGTCGTCTTTCGAGTCCTCGGTCAGTTTGGCAATTCGCTCATCGATCCCGATGATCCGCGTCTTGTCGAAGGTGACTTTGAGTGCATCGGCACCGGTGACGTCCCCGGCGAGCAGCTTCGTCGCGCGCGCGCTTTCGAGGGGGCCCATGCGATAGACATCTCCGTGCAGATCGCCGCCGATGCGTGTGTACGCGGCGATGATGTCGTTGTTAGTCTTCGCGTCATGGCGCAAGAGCCCCATCACACGCTCGATGTCCTCGGTCTCGAGATTGCCGTGGAGCAGCCGGTGGAGTTCGGCCGCGGCGGCGACGCCGGCATGCATCGCGACGTCCTGCTGCTCCTGCGCCGATGCGCTAGGGCCAGCCACTGTACCGCCGAGCAGTGCCCGGATTTGGTAGCTTTGATCCTCGGTCAGATCGCTGGGGTAGCCCGACTCCCCGGTATCAAAGAGATCGTGCTCCAGCGTCCGTCCCTCGTGGGCCAGGTAGGCGCTCTTGACCTCCTGCACCTGCGCGGCGGTCAGGTGATTCAGTGCCGCGACGGTTTCGTCGAAATCGACGTGGCGCTTATAGATCGGTTGCTGAAAGCCAAATCCGCTCTCGGGGACCTGCATCCCGACGACTTTGACGTGCTCTTGGTCGATGGCGCGCAGCAGCTTGTGATTGATGTCCATGGGATTGAATGCGCTCTGCGCGGCTACGTCGGCCGGTTCGGCTGGTGCCGCGGATGCAACGGGTGCGGCCGCCACCCGTTGCAGCACACCGTGATTCTGAGTTGCCGCCTGCATCTGCGCGGGTACTGCATTCCCCGCGCTCACCGCCTGAGCGACAGCCGACGCTTCCCGCTCACCGGGGGCATCGACGGGATCGACAGTCAGGGGTCCGCTGGGTGCCGTGCCGCGCTGCTGGACGACGTGGGTCAACTCGTGTGTCAGCAATCCGTCACCGCCGTGTGCCCCTACGCCGGTGGCCTGATCGCTCAGGAAGATGTCGCTGCCGAGCGTGAACGCGCTCGCGCCGACACCGCGGTTGAGCAGATCGGACTCGCCGTCTGCGTGAATGCGCACATCGGCGAAGGTGTGGCCGAAGGCACCCTCCATTCGCTGCTGGGTAGGGAATGCCAACGGCGCTCCGCCACCCTGCTTCGCGCGGATGCGATCAGCGATTGCGGGGCCAACCGCGCCGTGCGCAGGGCCGATCTGCGGCTCCGGCGGGTAGATGGCGATGCTGCTGAAATCGAACCCGGAGGTCGGGGCGCGCGATACTCCACTGTCGGCGGACGGCTCGGGAGCCGCGCCCCACGATGGGGCAGCGAATGTCGTTGCGTCCACCGTGGAAGTGCTGCGGCGCCGGGGTCGCGTCATCACTTCGCGCTCGACCATGCTCTCCCTCCTGGGATTGCGCTGCTGGTATTCATTCCAGAATACCAGCAGAAAAGAGGCACGTCCATGACGAAATAACGCCGTCGCGCCTCATCGCGCGCTCCTTGCCGCGCCATCCACCCTCTGAGGAAAAGGCGTAGCCCGCTATCCGAGCAGAGCGCACGCCAGCAGTTGCTTCCCCGTAAACGGAACCGCCATATGCTACGTCACCGTCAGGGTGACCTTCATGCCGAGCGCCTCGTGACCGGGAATCTCGCAGATGATTGTGTAGATTCCCGGCTTCAAGTCGACGGGGTCTGTGGTCACCGTCTTCCCGGCGTCAATCGACGTGAGCGTCTTCACGGACGTTCCTTGCAAGACCTTGAAGGTGTGCTGCGACGGGCCCTCGTTGGTGATCCTGAAGGTGATCATCCCCGCCGGGATCGTCGAGGTGCTGAGACTGATCGCGAAGTCCTTCTCGGTCGCCGTGATCGTCATCTTTGCCTGAGCCGTCGCGGTAAGTTGCGCTTGCGCCGTCTGCGTTTTTGCCTGGGCCGCTGTTGTCCCCTGCGCGACTGCTGTCTGCGTTGTCTGGGCGGTTTGCGTTCCCTGCACATGGGCCATTGCGGTTGCCGTACCGTTGACGGTCGAAGTCTGCGTCGCGAGATTTGCGTTCGCAATCGCCGTTTGCGTCGAAAGATTTGCGTTCGCGGCGGCTGTCTGGGTAGTGACGTTCGAGCCTGCGACCGCCGTCTGGGTCGCCTGATTCTGACCGGCGGCGGTCGTCTGAGCGGCGGCGGTACTCCCGGCTATTGTTGTCTGGGCCGCTGCGGTGGAACCTGCCACCGTCGTTTGGACAGCCGATGTCGAACTCGCCACCGTCGTTTGCGCGGCCGCCGTCACCACTGCGGCGGTTCCTGCCGCTACGGTCGACACCACGGCCGTCTGCGCCACGCTCGTAGCCACAGCCACCGATGTCCCGGCGAAGGTTGACTGCTTTGTCTCCTTCCCCTTGTTCATCGCCACGATCGTGAATGTGGTATCCGTCGTGATCGGGAACTGCTTCGAGCCCTCGATATTCAGGTTCGTCTCATTGATACCCGTGTTCGACGTGATGGCGACACTCTCGGCATTGTGCACCTTCCAATGCAGGGTAACTTTCTCATTGGGTAGCACGACTGGCCGATCCACCTCGAAGATGTCAACAACAGGCGTTTCGGGAACCGGTGTCGGTAGCGGGGTCGGCTGAACGATCGTCAGCGGCGCAGTCGCCTTCGTTTCCCCGAGGCGGTTCTTCGCCACCGCTTCGACCGCCTTGCCCCCCAATCCCTTCTCGAATACCTTGCCCTTGGTGTTCGGATCGAGGTCCTTGGCGACAATGATTCCGTCGACCGCCAAGTCAATTCGACTCGTGTGGCTGACATTCCAGCGCACCGTCACGGGTTGCCCCGCGACCGGCGAGGCGGGATCAATAAAGATACGGATAGAAGGTTGGAGCCAGAAATAGGCCAGTACGAGCGCGCCGAGCAACGCGACTGGGACGAGCGGGGTCCATGCGGGTAAAATTGCCCGCTGGACCCATTCGCCCCGCACGGGATGGGGCGGATCCCCTGTCGTCGGTATTGTTTCGATGTTGAACGGCCGGGACTGCGCGCGGCCGAGCCATTTACGTCGCGTCCACACGGTCAGGCCTACCGCGGCAGCCGCGCCCGGATCGAGGTCTACCGTCTCGGGCACGAAGCGATAGGCAATCTTCCCTTCGTCATCCTTGCCACCGAAGGCATACCGCTCTGCCGTGTTTCCGTCATTGCGGACGACGAGGTTGTAGCCTGCCTTGATACGACTCGTTGCGAGCGCGGGTTCGATGGTCAGGCTGCTCGCGGTGTACGGCTGGAGTGTCCAGAACGCCTGTGCCGCACCGGACTCGGCGGGGTTCTCGCGCGAACGAGCGCGAATCGTTACCGGGTATTCCCCCGCGACATACTCCGGGGACCGCGCGGTGACGACCGTCAGCGCGACCGGGACGGCATCGTTCGGGTTGAGTTGGATTTCCTGCTCCGGCCCATGCACCCATCCCGTTGGCATACCCTCGACGGTCAGGCGGAAATGGTCTACCGTCGTGCCGAGGTTGGCGAGCCGGACACGGACCACTGCGGGCTGTCCCGGCGTGATCGCAAGGGTCTCCCCTTCTTCCACCGATACGTGAATGCGCCCATGTCGCGATGGTGGTGGGATGAATGGGGTGGGTAGCGGCGCTGACACAGGGATAGCAACGGGCAGCTCTTTCGTCGGCACAATAGGCAAAGGCGCCGGGACCGGGGAGCTAACCGCAGGCATGGCGAAGGGCAGCGAGCGGGTGGCCGACTGCTCGGTCGACGGGGGCTGGAGATAGAGCCAGAACGGGCCGACCCGCAGCCAGTCGTCGGCCGACCACTGCGCCGGGGTATGCGGCGCGAGTCGGCGATTGCCGAGGACGGTGCCGTTTGCCGCATCGAGATCCGTCACCGTGACACGCTGACCGTCCCAATCGAGTCGCAGATGATTGCGCGAGACGAGCGCGTCGGCGAGCACGACGACATTGTCCGCCCCACTCCCGACCGTTACCCCGCGTGTCGTGATGGCGAGCGTGTTCTGCTGTTGCCTGTTCCCGTCGAGTACGTGGAGGCGGGGCGGCGATGACCGGTTCGCGGCGCGTGGGGCTGCGGGTGATGTGCTCCCTGCCGCGACGCCGTGCGCCGGCGCGCGCGGGTTGATAATTGGCTGCGCGGCGCCTGCTTCAAGTTTCATGATCAGCCCATTGAGCGCGGCCGAGAGCTCGCTATCGGTCGCGAATCGATCTGCCGGGCGTTTGGCGAGGCAGCGGAGAATGATCGCATCCAACCCATCCGGGAGGTCCGGGCGCACCTCAAGCGGTGGCACCGGCGGGACGGACATGTGTTTGTAGACGGCATCACTGATCGTCTTAATCTCGAAGGGCAGATAGCCGGTCGCAACCTCATACAGCACGATACCGAGCGAATACAGGTCGCTCTTACCATCGAGGTGCGTTCCCTCGCACTGCTCGGGCGACATATAGGCGGGGCTTCCCATCATCATGCCCGTCGCGGTTACCACGCCGCCTTCGGCAAGCGACGCGAGCCCGAAGTCGCTGATTTTCACCGTATATGCCCGGCCCGCATCCGCTTGTATTCCGGCGTCCGCGAGGAGCAGGTTATCCGGCTTAATGTCGCGATGCACCATGCCCCTGCTATGGGCAAACGCCAAACCATCCGCCGCCTGACGGACGAGATCAAGCCCGAGAAGAAGCGGTAGTTTTTGGCTGCCGCTCGATTGTCGCTGGAGCAGCGTGCGGATCGAGCCGTTCGGGATGTACTCCATCACCAGATAGAGAAGACCGTCATGTTCCTGCCTGCTGAAATCGTAGATGTCAACGATGTTCGGGTGTTTCAGGGCCGCTGCCGCCTTTGCCTCCTGGACGAACCGATCCTGAAAGCTCTTATCGGCGGCAAGATTTGCGTGCATAACCTTGATCGCCGCCGACCGGTTGAGCATGACATGGAGGGCGCGGTAGACTTCCGCCATTCCACCGGTGCCGAGGAGCGCCTCAATGCGGTAATTGCCGATAGTCTGGCCGACGAGGCTGCTCATGTACGGAACTCCAGTCGGTACCCCGCGTGTGCCGGTTTATGGGTGACGATCAACTGCTCCACCAGCTCTCGGTCAACCTCGCCATTCGCGGGCATGGTAACCCGGAAGACGAACGGCTCGGCAGGGATTTCGGCGATCTGTGGTGTTAGCCCTGTGCAGACCTCGATCATCCGCACGAGGCCGTACCGCGTCCCCCGCCACCGATAGAGGTCCATCGCCTCCGCGACGAGGCGGCGGCTCCGACTCTCCGGCCAGTGGGCGACGAAAGAGAGATCGAGCCAACCACCGAGCCAACTGAGAAACGACGCCGGGCTGGTATGCGGATCTACGTACATGGCAATGTGATCCTGCCGCTGCTCCAGCGGCTCCCAGATGGACTCGAAAATGAGGAGAAAGTGCGCGAGAAAGGCGTTGTCATGAAAAATGATCGGCAGGTCGCGCACGTACGCGCTCACCGGCCCCGGCGCGCGGGCAACAGGATATTCGGGACGCACCGCCGGTAACGTGGGAAGCATTATCCCCGGTGGAACGCTCGGTATCTCCTGGAGGGCGGCCATGGCTTCAACGGCTGCGACCGGCTCGGCGGCTTCCGCCATTTCCACGGCGTTCTGCTCCTCGTACGTAAGCGTGTAGGGTCCGATCTCGACGACCGAACCAGGGAGCAGCAGGCGTGGTTGCTGCGCCAGCAGCCTCTCGCCATCGACGACGATCCCGTTCGCGCTGCCGAGATCAACGATGATCGGGCCGTTCGCCTCAAGCCGGACCTCCGCGTGGCGGCGGGAGACCATCGGGTGAATGAGAGACAGGGTATTATCCGGCGCGCGCCCAATCGTCATGACGGGCGCGTTGAGCGCGGCCACCTGAACGACAGTGTCGCCGAGGCGAACTATCAGTTGATCGGTCGTCGCTGACATACCCCCTCGCGATCCACGCGCGCTTACTGCACACGCACTTCATGCCGGTCCGAGCAAATCACGCCGTCTACCGGCACCGCCAACCGGGAACCGACCGAATGCAACTCGCCATTCGTCCCCGGTTCGCTGATGCGCAATTGCACATCCTCGACAGATTCGACCGACGGTATGCGCAGCAATAACCCGTAGATCTCGGAGACGTGCAGGTCCCGCCCGAACGGCCACCCGGTACCGTCCGCGCCGCCGCAACTTGGGTTCAGATAACGGTAGAGTTCCGCCTCCGCACGCCGCTGCAGGTCATTGACGAGTGTGGGATCACTTCGCTCCGCGACGCGGAGGGTTGCGGAAACGGAGACCCACTGAAACCGTGGTGCACGGACCTCCAACGTCGTACCGACCACCCGCCGGTCGTTGAGGTAGGCGAGCACGGCGGCACGCAACTCCGCCGAGACTGTCAGATGGTCCGGCGGGATGCGCCGGTCATCGTCCTCGACCTGCGGCAGTATGAGCACCGCGACCTGCCCCGGTTGGAGACCATTCTGGCCGTCCGATTGCTCGCCGGGCGACAGGCAACGCGCGCGCGCGACGCCGGGCACCTGCCGCGTCAGGTACTCGAAGTCGTCAGCCGTGACGGCGCGCGTGCGCGTGCGGAGCGCGTGTGGGGCACGGAGCTTCGCGTTGTCCAGGCGCTCCGCGTCCTGGCCGCCGAACGCCGCCTCCCAGTTCATTGTCCGTGTGATGTACGGGATCGAGGACTTGAGGAGAGTGAGCGCGCCCATTGGGACATTCCCAATGATGCCGCCGCCGTACTGGTAGCGGCTGAAGCGGAGCGTACTGCCCTTCGGCGGCACCGCTCCAAAGGCATAGACATTGCCATCGGGCTGCAGGAGCGCCGGGCCGAGCGTCAGCGTACCATCCAGACCGTCAAGTGTGAAACAGCGGTCGTCCGGGCCGGACTCGCCGAAATCCGTTACCTCCAGCCATGGCTCCGCCTCGCCATCCGGACGCTCGACGATCAGGGTATCTTCGAGTGGGTTGCGTGCGAGGACGGGTACGTGAAGCAACCGGAATGTCTGCCCCGGTGTACCGTCACTCTGCCCGAGGATTTCGTTACGAATCGTGATCGCGTGGCGTGCGTTCGTCGTGCCGCCCCGTGCCTCAACCCGCACCTGCTCCAGATCGGGCGAAACCCGGTAGGAGTTCCCACTTGCCTGCGCGGCCGTCAGTCGGCAGCGCAGCCAGTATGCGCGCAATCCCTGCCATTCCCGCTCGACCATCGCCGGTGTGCGCAGAATGATCTCGCCGGAGCGGTTGAAGCCGAGCGTCCCGTCATGTTCGAGCACGCAGGGCGCCCACGGCGACTGCCCGCCTCGCCAGACCTGCCACTCCACCGGCGGGTTGTAGGGATCGACCCCCGCGCCGCCCGCCTGCTCGCAGGCCATCAAGAGCGCGAGCACATGGTGACTATGGTCCGCGGTGAAGGCGAGGTAAAAGGCGTCATCCGGCTGGAGCGACGGTGGAAAGAGGGGGATACGCTGGCCGGGTAGGGCGAGTTCACGCAGATCGTGCGCTAGCCAACTCGCATTGGCGCCGCTCCCACCCGTGAACGCGCCCGCGACCGTCGGTGGCCGGACCGTCAACGCCGCTTCGGTCGTGAAAATAATCGCCGGGCTGGTCTCGGTGCGGACGGTGGCAACCTCCGTATCCAGCGGGATCGTGATCTCACTCGATTGGGCGGCGGAGAGGTAGAAAGTGACGGCGGCGCGGGCGGCGCGCGGCGGCTCAAGCCGGACACCGATCAAGTCCAGGAAGTTGATGTACAGCTTATCCGGCACCTGATTGACGCGGTAGAGGAGCATGTCGGTCATCCAGGCGAACAACTCGATCAAAGTCACGCCAGGATCACTGACGTTGTGGTCCGTCCATTCCGGGCAGTAGCGCGGGATCAACCGCTTCGCCTCATCCACGATATCCTGGAACCGGCGATCATCGAGCTTGGGCGTTGGCAAAGGCATGAAGAGTCCTTATCCTCCGATACTTGACGGGGATTCATCCGGAATGCGGTAGAACGGGAAAACGAGCGTCCGGCTGTCGTACGTCGCGTTGATTTGATACGTGATGTCAATGAGCAGCCGCCCATTATCCTCAGGGTCGGGTCGGGCGTCCACTTCCTGCACGGTGATGCGTGGCTCCCACATCCCGAGCGCCTCCTCGACGTAGTAGGCGGCAAGGCCGGCCGTCGTCGCGTTATTCGGCGCGAAGATCAGATCGTGCAGGCGCGAGCCGAATTCCGGGCGCATCACGCGCTGCCCCTTCGGTGTGAGGAGGATGATACGAATCGCCTCCTCGATGTCTCGCTCGTGACGGGCAAGCCCAATACGGCCGCGCGCGTCCACGCCGACCGGAAAGGCCCATCCCACCCCCAGGAGGTCCGTCATCGCGTCCCTTCCGTTCATGCGATCATCACCGTCCCGACGGCGACCACCGTACCAACCGGTGCATCCACCGGGTCATTGCAGGTGAGCGCCGTATCGCCGTTGCGCGCTGCCGGTTTGCTGTTGATCATGACGGTCGGGCTGCCGATAATGATCGTCCCCATGTTGCTCGGCGGCTTCGCGAACGGTCCGCCGACAGGGATGTGCGGCGGCGTATTCGTCGCCGTGCTGCCCAGCGTCGCGGCGGGCAACCCCATGATCTTGACGTTCGGACTCAGGTTCCCGTTGATCATCCCGACGAAGGGAGACGGCAGCGGCGTCGGCACCGGCACGCCAAGTGCGGCGGGAATGAGGACAATGTGAATATCGGTCGCAACAACCTGATCGCCGAGTTTCGCTGCTGGCTGCCCCACATGCCGCTCCTCTCCTAGTTCAGATTGACGAGTGACCCCTTCACGTCTACCGTCGCCGGGCCACCATCCACCTTCACACCAAGTCCCTTAATCGCGATCTGCCCCTGCGCTTCCAGAGTGAGATTTCCCTTCGCCTTCACACTGACGTTGCCGTTAATCTCGATATTCAGCGCGTTGGAACCGGTATCGAGGACAATTTTGTTGCCATTCTTGTCCTCGATGGTAATCCCCCCGCCGCCGTCGCTGTCGTCGAGCGTGATCATGTGCCCCGTGCGGGAGCGGATGATCCGCTTCTCCACGCGGCCGCCGCTAATCACCTGGCCGCTCTTTTTCGGCGGTGCATCCTGACCGTTCCAGAGGCCGCCAAGGACATACGGATAATGGACATCCCCCTGCTCGAAGCCGACGAGCACCTCATCATTGACCTCCGGCAGGAACTCGATGCCGCGCTCCGGCCCGCCCCCGGGCACGACGACACGCGCCCATGTGCTGGCGTGCTCGCCGGAGAGCGCCGGGTACTTTACCTTCACCCGCCCCTGCTCTTCCGGGTCCTGATTGTCGGTCACAATGCCAATCAGGAGACCCATGATCGGCGTATCCTCCTGCTCCGGCGCGAGGAGACTGAGGAGTGTCGCCGGATGGTGGCCGGAGACACTGAACTGTGTCGAGTATCCCGTAGCGGCGGAAAAGAGATGAACCGCGCTCGTCACGAGATACGTCCCACTGAAGCGGTCCCCCACCGCGCTAATCTCGATTGACGTCCCGGCGATAATCGCCGGATTGCCGCCGCACGACCCCTCCGCCTCCACAAACCGACCCGCTGTTCGGTCCGCGACGGCTTGGGCGAGGCGATCTGCTGTCGCCTGATTGCGGATCGGTTGATCCGTCACGAGATGCTGCGCGGGGAGGTTGTAGGCGCCGTGCGCGACTTCGCCGCCACTCTTCTTCTCGCCGATACGCGGGACGCCGTTGCCACGCTGCGCTCGCCCGACGATCTCCTGCTTCGCGACGGGGTCCCACCCGCGCACGATCACATCATCTACCTGCTCGACCGTCGTCATCCGGGGTTGGAAGGTGCTCAACGTCGCGCCCCATTCGAGTTTGGGTGGCTGCCCGGCCGCGCGGGGCGGCTCGCAGTACAGGGTCTTCTTCGTCACGAAGAGCGCATAGCCGAGCATGGCGGCCCGGCCGCGCAAGAATTCCAGGTTCGTCTGGTTATTCTGCAAGACATACGGATGGACCTCGCTCGTTGGCTCCATCTTGACCTGTAGACCTACTTCCTGCGCGACCTTCCGTACGAGGTCTTCGTCCGTCACGTTGAGATACGAGCGGACGCACCGCCCGTGCGATAGTCGGTGCAAACGGTCGAACGCGCGCACGACGACGTTAGGGATGCTCGGGCCAAATTCCGGCTCCAGTTCGACAATCTCGCCATCGAAGAGCGGTCGGTCACCCTGGCCCGCCTTGGCCGATATTTCGATGGTTTTACCCGGCGCGAGACTCGACTGGTCAATCCAGTGCAATTTCGCGTCGTGGATCATCAGGGTGGCGATGTCCGGCAGATGGAGGCTGCTCTCGACCCGTATCTCGACGAGGTCGTGCATGAACTCCTCAGACGCATTCTGTCCATCAATCTTCACGTAAAACTGGCTGAGTAACCCACTCGTGTCAGGCATTCGGGATCTCCAGCACCATCCCTGGCGTTAATCGCCGCACCTGGATCAACCGGTTCGCTTCGGCGATCACCTTCCATTGGCTCGCGTCCCCATATTCCTGGTAGGCGATCCCGGCGAGCGTGTCGCCCTCATTGACGGTCCAGAGCCGCTCACCGCCCTCGCCGCCGGAGGTCGGATTCTGCGGCGGAAAGAGCTTGGCGTCCTTGACTTGCTGAAAGGTCACATCGAGCGTCGCGCGCACCGGCGTGCCATTGGACAGGAAGAGGGTGAAATTCTGCTTGATGCTCTTGATGACCGCATCGAACGACCATGCCTTGCCCCACTGGAAATGGACCTTCGGCGGGCGACCCTTCTTCGTCTTCGGGTCCTGCAGGTTCTTGTCCACCATCATCAGTTCCCAGATGGCGTCCGTGTACTCCTTGCGAACATCCTTGGCGTTGTGCCCGCTGTCGTAGGTGTCGAAGAAGAGCTGCATGGTGAGCGTCGCCGGTTCGCCGCCGCCGAACTCCATCGAAGGTACATTCGTGCTTTTGTTCGCCGCCGCCTTCCACTGGTTCGTCTTCGTAAAGGCGTATTCTTTGGGATTGAACAGGCACTTGATCGCCGTGCCTCCTTTATCGAGGTTGGTAATCTCCGCATGATCGAGGTCTTTCTTGTTCATTACTCACCTCTCTCCATACATCTACCCAGCGTTGCGGCGCTCAAGGGCCAAACGTCGCTTCAAGATTGCGTAGACCTGCCGCGCCAAGGCATCGAGATCAGGTTCCACCGGCGCATTCGGATCGTGCGGCGTTGCCGGTGGCGTCGTCGCGCTTTCCCCTTCGCTGGGGCGCTCCTCCTCCGCCAGTTGCACGACTGGTGCGACGGGCGCGAGGGGCGCGGTGGCGATTGCCGAATCCACCCCATTTGTTGCGGCAACCGGTCCGGGCGCCGGTGCGCTCATCCAATCCGGCAACGACTCCCACGGCGCGGGCAGCCCATTCCACTCATCACCTTCCCGACGCTCCGCAGTGCCCCGCGGTTCTGACGCGAACAATTCGTCGCGGTCATCCTCCGCTTCCGAGCGGTCACCACTCCTGCCGATCTGGGGCGACGGAGCCTGTGCTGCCTGATAGGCGCGAGCCGTGCGTATTACCCGCGTCTCGACACGCCGGGCGAGGGCTTCATCGTCCGCGAGGAGCGTCGCCGATGCGATGCCTCCCGGAGCCTGATCATGCCGATCATCGGTCCGTGCAATGGGCGGGATGAAGCGAGGATCGCGGCGACGTGCGATGTGGGTCAGTTCATGCGCGAGGAGACCGAGCGTTTCCGGCGTGTCGTCATCGTTCCCCGCCGCCAGCATCGTCACATTTCCATCGGTCAGCGCGTCTGCGCGATACGCTGCGGCGGTGGCTGCGGCGCCTGCATCGCGAGAGACCGGCATGATCGCCGGATCAACACCGACCAGCGGCCGGAGAAAGCGGCGTGTCGTTTCGGCGAGTGGTGTTGGCGCGGATGCCCACACCGCGCGATCACCGACTGCCGCCGACCGCGGCACGACGCTGTTCACAACTGCCTCGGCGGGGGGTTCGGGCGCCAATGGTGCGGACATCGTCTTGGTCGCGGGTAGCGGCACTGCCTCGGCTCGTGCCGCGCTCGTCAACCGCTCGATCCACGCAGCGGACGAGCGGTCCGTGCCTTGCGACTGGAATAATGCATCGGATCGGATCGTCTCGGTTGGATCAATGAACCAGGGGTTGACTGAAACAGGCGGCGATTCGTCCCTCCGTACCTCCATCGCCGGTCCGGACGCCGACGATACCTCCGCATCCTGCCCCGTTGCGGCGGGAAGAACATCACGGTCCGCCGCGGTAGCAACATCCGCACGAGCAACCACCGCAGAGTCTCTATCTGGCGATGCGGATTCCCTGGTTGGCGGTACCGATGCAGCGACTGATACGCTACTCGGCGGTGGCGCGCTCACTGTACGGGATACCTCGATCGCGGGCGCGATGAAGCGGCGCGGCAGCGCCATGAGCGGAGGATGCGTATCTGGCGGTTTGTTTCCCAGTGTCCGCGCAACAGGGCTCTCTTCTGGCGCAACGGGAGATCCCGTGGATCGCTGAGGGTCGGCCGTCACCTCTTCCTGTGCCATCACGTTCGGCGCGGCGTCTGCTGGTTCGGCGGGCGGGCGGGCCGTGCCCGTCAGACGCTGAAACCATGCGGTAATAGAGCGATCGGTACCTTGTGGCAGGAAGAGGTCCGCCGCGCGGATCCCCTCCGGCGCATCGGGCGACCATGACCGAGCATCCGGGCCTACCATTGCCGGTCGCTCTCTCTCCGGTACCTCTCGCTGGATTGCGTGCGGCCCGTCATCCGGTGATGCGGTGGATACGGATTGCGATGACGGCTGCGAGGCGAGCAGATCGCCGTGCGCCGTGCGCCCCTCACCCTGGTTTTCCGGGAGCGGAAGATCGGGCTGCGACAGCGGGTCAGACGTCTCGGCAATCATTGCGGATGCCGGTGATTGAGGCATCACAACCGGTGGCGCGGCCACGTCCGTGGGTCGTGCCAGGTGGGGCGCCATTTCTTCGGCAACCGACGGTACAGACGGGGCGGATTCCACACTCTCCGCCGTCGCGGATGCCGCCGACGAAGCAGGCGCGGTGCGTCGCTCATCAGCGATCGGTGGCGAAACGCCCAAGCCCAAAGAGAGGTCCGGCTCGGATGCGCCTACCACCGGGGCGCTTTCGGCGGAGGGTGCGGCTGATGCTGGCGGTGTCGTTTGCTCGCGCTCGGTCACTGGGCGTTGCGGGCTCTCGCTGATGCGGCGTCCCATTCGCTCCCGCAGTGGCGCCGCGACTGGTTGCGGCGGGAGTGGCGGGCGGGCATCTTGCCTGGGATGGTCGGTAAGCGGTGATGCGACAGGCGGCGCATCGGCGAGAGCAGATGAAGCGGCGATGGCATCATTGCGCTCAAATGCCGTCTCAGGCGCGTTCTCCGCGGCTGATGCTCCTGGCTCATCATCGCCGGGCGGCGCGAGAGCGGCTGGCGGCTCATCCCACATCCTGTCGGGGGCAGGACGGAGCGCCACTGGCGCAACTGCTTCATTGAGCGATGCCGCCGCGGCCAAGGGTACGGCGGATTCTCTCGATGGAACGGCCCGGATCCCGCGTGGCAGAAATGCGACCCATCTCCGTTCGTCGGGTTGTTTCGCGCCGAGACCAATGAACTGTGCGAGAGGCGGCATACCGGAGACGCGCCGCCGCAGCACATGCCGGGTAATCACCCAGCCCGCGAGGCCCCGGTTACGTGTGAGCCGCTGCATCAGCGGTCGTCGCGGCATGTCAATTACCCCACATCAATACCGTCGTGCGCCAGTTCCAGCGTCTCAATCGCCATCGTTGACGTGGTCGAATTAAATTGCGGCCCAACCCACTTGACCGGGTAGGCGCGGATGAAGTTCCAGCGCATCAGTTCCTTGCCCTGCACATCGAACATAATCACGGAGATATTGCGCCGTCCGATTTTCCCCTGGATGACTTCAGCCTGCCATTTGAAAAAGTCATTGGAGCGGCTCATGCCACGCTTCAGTGTCAGATTGCCCGCCTTTACCCGCCCGGGCAGACGGTGGACGTGGCCATTGTTGCCGCCCTCTTCATAATCGAAGAATGCCGTCTCCACCTGCAGGCCACCGACCTCGGTGAAGACGGCTTCCTTAATGCCGTTAATCTCGACATAGAAGCGACAGTTCGGGTACGCTTCCTGTGGCATCGCTCATCGCTCCCCGCGCCGCCCGACGCGCTCGCCCCGCGCTCGCGCCAGCCGCACCTCCGCTTTCGCGAGCCGGTAGACCTTGTCCGCCAGCTGGTGAATATCGATCCCTTTCGTCCCGTCCTCGTGGGGTTCGTGAGGCGAATGCGCCGCTCCGCCGCCCTCATCGTGCGTACCGCCCTCGTCCTCCATCACCCGCCCCCTTCCACTTCCCGCTCATGCGCCTGGCGTCACGCCTCCGCGTCCGCGGAGAGATCGAGAGCGAACCGCGCCCCGCACGCGGGGCACTGCGTTTCCACAAGGTTCGCTCCCTGGTCGTTGACGCGGACGTACAGATCCTGCAAGTACGAGAAATCGGCGGAGAAAAGCCCCTCGATAACCGCGGCACTTACCGGGCTCAGATCGCCCAAACGCGTGACGACCCGGCTGAGAAGCAGGATGCTGACGTACGCCTGATTCGCCTGCACGCGCGGATCACCCAGGGGTTCGATCTCGTCCCGCGCGGTGGCGAGACGCATCATCCCTTCCTGGTGCCGGTTCCCGCGGTCATCAATGTAGCCGCAGGGGAGCGCGAACGCGAACTCGGTCTGCAACATCGTCGCAGTCGCCACCGCTTATCCTCCTCCACGATCTTTGTTGCCGGTTTGCAGCGTCCCGCGGCCACTCCGCTCCCGGTGCATGCTCGCTATTGCGTCCGCTCGTATCCTTCGTGCGTGATCTCCAATTCCTCGACCGCTACCTCGTTGGCCCCGGCATTCGCACCCGGGCCGCTGAGCTTACTCGGCCAGGCATTGACAAAATCCCACTTGGCGACCGCTTCATTCTTCTGGTTGAACATCGTGACGGTGCCGTTCTTGCGCGCATCACTCATCTTGCCTTCCTCGACGAGTTTGCGCCACTTCCACATGTCCATCGAGTCCGTGATGCCGCGCTTGAGGGTGATGTTGTTCCACTTTAGACGGCCGGGGACCTTCTTGACCACCTGCTCACCCTTGGGGCCACTCGCCTTGTATTCCACGACCTCGTTCTCGCTGCCGAGACCCGTGCATTCGCGGAATGCGCCGGTGATCTCACCCTGAAACTCCAGCCCAAACCATGCTGAGACAAGCGGGTCTTTCTGTATATCCATCATTCACTCCTTGTGCAGCACGACACACCGTCGTTACCTACGCGCCACCACCTGAGAACTGCCGGAACCGGAAGACGACGAACTCGGCGGGCTTCACCGGTGCCAAACCGACATCAATGATCAATTGGCCCCGGTCGCGCACGTCGGGCGGGTTGAGTTCCTCGTCGCACTTGACGAAGAATGCCTCCCCTGGTGTCAGCCCGAAGAGCATACCTTCCCGCCAAGCCCCGGTGAGGAACGCGCCAACATCGCGGCGCACGCGCGCCCAGAGGTCGGGATCGTTCGGCTCGAAGACGACCCACTGCGTGCCCGCCTCGATAGACTTCTCGACGTAGTTGAAGAGCCGTCGCACGTTGACATAGCGCCACGCCGGGTCGCTACTGAGCGTGCGCGCGCCCCAGACGCGCAGACCGCGGCCCGTGAAGGAGCGGATGCAGTTCACGCCGATCGGATTGAGCGTATCCTGCTCGCCCTTGGTGACCGGCGCCGCCGCTTCGAGCGCGCCCCGCACGACCTCATTGGCAGGCGCCTTGTGGACGCCCCGCTCATTGTCGTTGCGCGCCCAGATACCCGCCATGTGCCCGGAAGGTGGTATCGCCATCGGGCGGCCATCCACCCCGGCGACCTTGATCCATGGGTAATACAGGACGGCGAACTTGGAGTCATAGTTCGTCTCGCGCTCGCGCCAGACCTTCGCCTGCTGCGGCGAGAGCTCCGGCAGCGGATCGAGGATCGCCATCCGGTCCCCCATCCGCTCGCAGTGCGCGATCATCGAGAGTTGCACCGCCTTGACACTGTCTCGGTCAATCGCACCGGACTGATACGCCCCCATCAGGTCCGGGCAACAGACCATCGTCACGTCCTCGGCAACCTCCAGCCCCTCCATCCCGCTGCGGTCCGAGACATCGCCAGTGAAGTTGCTCGCGTTCAATTTGGGCATCAGCGCGGTCTGCTGCGCCTTCAGGAGATAGCTACCCACTTCCGGCGTTCGCTCGACAATGGAACCCGTGGCCGTTTCCTCAACGATAGTGACGATCTGGCTCTCCTGATTGACCGTCTCGACAACGTTCTTGACACCACGTTGCTTGCTGATGCTGACATTCTCATAGACTTCTTCCGTCTGCCCCATGCGCACGCGCAGGGTGAAGGCGCCGTCCGCGGGCGCTTCGCCGCTCGGGGGTGAAACCTCGATCTCGATGTCCTGCACGGGCGTGCCCTTCGCACCGACGGTGAGGGAGGGCATCGCTTTCGATGATCTGCTGGGAAGTTGGAGAGGCTCGATCTTCACCGCGCCATCCGCCGCCTTACCGTTTTGGGATTCAGGCACGATGCGGGTCACGTAGCAGCGGCCACCGCCATTGAGGAAGTAGCCGTACACGGCGTGCGAGAGATACGCACCGGGGAGATGCGCGTTGTGACGTCCGCCCTCCTCGATCGCACCGAAGGTCTCGACGTATTGCGACCAGTTCGTGATGAGCGAGGGGTAGTTCGCGGGCCCGGCGGGCGCGAAGCCGACGAAGGCCGCACAGGCCGTGCCAACCCCCTCAATGGGGCGTGGACCGCTGTCCACCTCTTGAATATAGACACCGGGAGACAGATACTCGGGCATACCGCACTCCTCTCGGCTGAGCCACCGACTGCATCAACGGGATCGTCTGCATCACAGTGGACCAAACACCTCACACAACGGCATCACAAGAATCACCATCGCGGTTCAATGATATGAAATCCGCGACGCGCGCTTACGAGAAGACGATATCGTAGGAATCCGATGGCACGGTAATCGCGACGATCTGCTCCGCACCCTCTGGGTGGGTCACGCGGAGCCGCACCGAACCAGAGGGTACCTTTCGTAACACGAATGCGCCGTCGGTGTCGGTCAGCACGGAGACCGCGCTCCCAACGATTTGGACAGCGACACCACCGAGCGGCAGACCGTCGCCGTCTCGGACGATGCCGCCGATCTGTGTATCCGTATGCTCCGCGACGCCATCGAGGCCGCGGGCGAAGCGCAGCGTCCGCGTGAGGACGAGCGGCGCGTCAAAAACCCGCTCCAGATCGAGCGGCGCGGTGATCACGCAGCCGATCGCGGGATGAGGCTCCACGCCGAGTTCGCCCCAAAGACCAAGGATTGGCCCGTTATCTTCTTCTTGCGCGACACGCATCGCGAGCGGCATCCCAAGCGCCCGCGCCTCCTCCGGGAGCCGTTCATCCGGCAGTTCGGGGAAGCGCAGCAGCGTCGCGAGCACCCGCCAGAGCAGCAGGTGCTCGTCCTCCTTCTCCGTCGCGTGGGCGCTCACCATATATTGCAGATCAATCCGGCGAGGCGGCATCCTTCGTTCCGCTCGGCCATTGACGCGGGTGGACTGGAAGCCGGTCTGCCGCAGATCGCTATTCTCCTGCACGCCATAGAGGAAGCAGTTGACCGTCGGGCGCACGAGCCGCCCGATCCACTCTTTCGCGGGCGCGTCGAACCGCACGTCTACGTCAGCCGGGCTGATGCGGCCTTCCTCATAGATCATGCTTCGGAGCGTCTCGCCGATTTCTGTGAGCATCCATACACCTCATCCGCCCGGATCCCGGGGCTTGCCGGTGCCGGAATGAACGCCCGAGACACATCAGCGGAACGAGATCGTCCGCCTTGCTACAGTTCAAAATGCGGCACACACTCCGACGCCAAGGCCCGTACGTGCGCCGTACCTTCCGAAGGAGCGGCTTCAAAATTCCTATCCCCCGTTAGCTCATTCCCGATTCCTACCCCACCGAGAGTTGTGATCATAGCGAACGTTGTGGCATGCGCCACCTGGAAGATTTTGACTTCCCAGGTGACTTTGCACGAGAAGAGCGCGGTGGCTTGGGCATCTATGACATTCTGTGCCCCTCCTTGCAGCGTTACACCACTCCCCTGCGTCCGCGAATCTGCACCTCCGAGGGCTAGACTTCCTGAACCCGACGGACCATTGTCCTTACCGCCACCAGAACTTCCTCCGCCGGTCAACGTCGCGGATGAGGTGCCAGTGACCGATCCCGCACTCGTGACGCCGACACTGCCACTGACACTCTGACCGACTTTCACACCGTCCGCCCGTTCGAACGTGAAGTCCGAGAGCTTCGCCTTGATCTGAATGCGGTAATTCATCACCTCAAACGTGCCTGCGTCAGGAGTGAGTGTCTGGCTGAACCCGCCGGGGCTGGTCAAATCCGCCATGTTGCGCGCCAGCAAACCGCCGCGTGTGAGCGCCCCAATCTCTGTCCACCCCTGCCATGCATCGTTCCCCCTTGTCGTCCTGGCCCATGGCGCTCCGATGACCGCGTCGTACAATCCTCCCGGATCGAGATCGGTGACGGTACCTGTCATCGGAAGCCTACCCTTGGCCGCCGCGTCCGGCGGATAATCATAGCTATCTGGCGTCGAGATGCCGGGCGCGGCGGCAGGAGCGGCGGCTGCGGACCCAGCGTCAGGTTGACGCTGGATGAGCCCAGCGTCGGAGACGGTACCGAGCATGCCCGCGTTCACATGGCCACCGGAGACGACCTGTGCAGCCGCCGAACTCGCCTGCTGCTCGGAGTGGTCGGAAGGGCTGCTGACGCGGAGCGAATCCCCCGCTGCTTCGCGCGTGCCCGCTGGTTGCTGGAGCGTGTGCGCCGCTTCGTGCGCGATCAATTGCAGGCCGCGCGGGGAGGTCGGATCGTACGCGCCGGAGCGGAAGAAGATATCCTGCCCATGCGTGAAGGCGTTCGCGTCAACGGCGCGCGCCATCTGATCCGCATGGCCGTCCGCGTGGACACGGATATCGCCGAAGGAGTGGCCGAACCGGGGTTCGAGGTACTGGCGGGCGGACGAGTCCAGCGATTGACCGGACGGCGCCTCCGCCAGTTGCTCCTCGAACGACTCCGGCGCGCGATCGGCTGCCGCCGTTGGCACCACCGCCTGCTGGATCGGTGGCGCACCCACGGCGGCGAGGTCGGGCGTCCCTTCCGGCCCGATGGGCATACGCATCAGCACGGCTTCCTGCGGCGCAGGCGCCTGGCTCTGCTTCCGGTGCGCGCCTCTTTGTTGGCTCATCGCTGCCCTCCTTCATCGCCGCGACACGGCGCTCTCCCGATCTCTCCAGATGCGACGAGGCCGCTCATGCGAGCCATCCTGCCGTCTCCCCCGCCGTCAGCGCCTTCTCTATTTTCGCATATTCCACATGCGCGGCGCGCAAGAGATGCGCCATGCGCACCGGTTCGCGCGCCTCCGCCGCGAGGAAGGCCGCATTGAGGGCGATGTTCTTGATATTCCCTCCCGCGACATTCAACTGCGCCAGCCGCGCGGGGTCCAGCCCGTCCGTCGGCGTCGCGGCGGGGAAGGCACGCCGCCAGATCTCCGCGCGCTGCGGCACATCGGGGAAGGGGAACGGCACGACGAACCGGAGGCGGCGCATGAAGGCGGTATCCAGCGCGCTCTTGAGGTTTGTCGTCAGGATCGCGAGGCCGCGATACGCCTCCATCCGCTGCAAGAGATAACTGACCTCGATGTTCGCGTAGCGGTCGTGGCTGTCCCGCACCTCGCTCCGCTTGCCGAAGAGGGCATCCGCTTCGTCAAAGAGCAGGATCGCGCCGCCCCCTTCCGCCGCGTCGAAGACGCGCCGCAGGTTCTTCTCCGTCTCGCCGATGTATTTGTTCACCACGGCAGAGAGGTCAATGCGGTAGAGATCGAGGCGCAGTTCATTGGCGAGCACCTCCGCCGCCATCGTCTTGCCCGTGCCGCTCGCCCCCGCGAAGAGCGCGGTGATACCGAGGCCGCGCGCCCCCTTCCCCGCGAACCCCCAATGCTGATAGACCGTCGTCCGCTGCCGGACGTGCATCGCGATCGCGCGCAGGGTCTCCCGCTGCGCCGTAGGCAGGACGAGGTCGTCCCACGTCGCGGGGGAGGTGATCCGTTGCGCCAGATCATCCATCCGCGTGCGGGACTGGACGCGGCAGGCATCCCACAACAGCTCGCCGAGACGGTCGGGGGCCGCGCCATCCGCCGCGCCGCGCGCCGTGGCCCACGCGGCGGCGATCTCCGTGCTGTTCAGGGTGAACTGGGAGACGAGACGGTCCACATGACCGTTGAGGTGATCGGTTAGATCGCCCAGCGCGGCGCGCCAAACGGCGTCTTGCTCGGCGCTCTCCGGCGCATTGACATCGAATGTGACCGTCGGGCGGTGGCCGGTGGCCTGGCGGTCGCGGCAGATCACGAGGAGCGGCGCGTTCAGGCGCTCGATCAATGCGGTGAGGGCGTACACGCGGGAGGAGTCGGCGTGATCCAGTTCCATCGCGTCAATGAGCAGCGCGCCCATGCCGAGCGTCGCCTCCCGCTCCCAGAGGCGGGTAAAGCCGCTCCGCTCATCGCCGTTGGTCGGTATCGCCTCGGCGGGCAGGGCATGGACTTGAATGCCCACGGCGTCACATGCCGCAACGACGATAGCGCGGAGGCTGGCGTTATCCGCGCCGCAGAGTTGGATGCAGGGGAGCGGCGGGCGCACCGCCCGCGTCCAGGCCGCCTCAATGCGCTCCGCGATCGCCCGATGCGACGGCACGAGGGCGCCGACGGACGGGAGGAGATGAACCATCCCGGCGAGCCGGGCATCGAGGTATCGGATGCCGGTAAGGTAGTGGAGGATGCGCTCGTCAATCCGCAACGGGCTGAGGGTGAGCGCGGTACCGCTGCTTACCTCGATCAGCCGCCAGTGGCGTAGCGGGGCGGTGGGTGCGAGCGCGCTCCAATGCGCGTCCGGGAGCGCCGCGAGCGCGAGGCCGAAGGTCGGGTAGGCGCACCGCGCGTCACCATTGAGGGTGGCGCAGAGGGGCGCAATCGCCGCGTCGAGCTCCATCGCGGCACAGAGCAACAGCACATCGCGCTCGAACGGGGAGAGACCGAACATCATCCGGATGGCTTCCAGCCCGGGCAGTGCATCCATTGCGGCGGCGATCATTTCCGCTGTTTCAGATGGAGGGGATGCCGACGCGTCGCGGTCTGGCGAATTCCCATCCCCCGCGCCGCGCGCTTCGAGTAGCGCCCGAAGATTGGCGACTGCGGCGGTGAGGTAGCGCTGGTTCGTGTCGAACCAGTTTGCGGTGGTTGTGGCGGTCATGCGCGCATCATCTTTCCACTCCGACAATGATAGAGGAAACCTTGTACGCCGCCGAAGGGCGATATTTCGCTTGCAGAGAAGTCCAGAGCCGCCCCGCCTCCTCCGTATTGAGGAATTCCGGCGTCAGTGTCACTTCATCATCTTGATCGGCGAGACCGGACGCGGCGAAAAGCTCATGCGCGATGCCCGATGCGCCCGATGTCGTCGTCGCGAGCGCGGCCTGGATTATCTCGCGGCTGAGCACGGGCATTTCCATGAGCAACTGCATCGCGCAGCCAAGCAGGATTTCCGCCTGGAAGTCGCGCTCGCCATACGCGGTAATGAGGTAATGGAGATCGAGAGCGAGCGATGGGGCAACGGTTTCACATCGCTCCTCACCGATGCCGATCCGGGCGCCGCGCCAGGCGGTGTGCGGCGTCACGCGGTAGAGGAAGAGGTTGATCTGGCTGCGCTCGTCGCTCCCCGTCGTGATGCGGTCCGGTGGGAGCGCGGTCACCGTCACCTCGCCGACGCTCGCCGTCACACCGGACTGAATGAGCCGGTTGTCCAGGAGGCTCTTCAACACATAGGTCATGGAGGCGATCGCCAGCGCGCTGCTCATCTGTTCGCCCGTTCATGGGGAAGATACGCGTACTGTGCCCACACCCGGCGGCACGGCGCGACTTCAGTGCGGCCGGGGCGCACGCGGACTCTCCTCGTCGCTATCCATCGCATATTCCCCCAGATCGGCATGTCGCGCGAGATAATTGCAGAGCGTCACGAGTGAGTTGAAATAGACGCGTGGCCCGCCCCGGACATCATCTACCGAGCCGCGCCAGACCGATTCGGCGCCGATGATGTCGCGTCGCTCATGCCAAATCTTGACGACGAACGCATGGCTCTGCTCATTCAGCGACACGAGCATATCCCTTTGGTCGCCTCGAACGCGGGGCTCGCCGCACCGTGGCGTGATCACGACACCGCCGGGCGGAATGGATCGTGCACCCGCAGTGAAGCAGACCGGAGACACGAGAGCATCACATCCATCACGACACGTCGCCGACCGCACGGTGGTCGGCCGACACGTCCAGGGTCTGTCCGAAACTCTGGGTGACGTCATCGAGGAGAACCACCGCGTGTCGCAGCTCTTCCGCTACCGTGAGCGAGGCAATCCTGGTTGCGCGGACGGGAGCGGCGGCACACATCCCGCGCGTCACCTCCTCGAGCAGCGCGGTAGCCTCCTGCAACTGGATGCGGCCCCGGTCGAACGTCCCGACCGCCTCGTACAACCGTGCCGTGGCGACGCTCAGCTTCCGTTGGAGCGTGTTCTCCGTCAGTGGATCACCCGGCATGGTGTGGGTCGGCGCATGATGGTCCGGTTGTGCCGTCACACCGATGATCCGATTGAGAAGGATGCGTGTCTCCGGCATCGGCTCGACCGCCAGTTCCCGTACGAGCAGCCCCTCACAGATGCGATACTGCCGGAGCGCGTCGGCGGGGCGGTTGATCGCCAGATAGAGCTTGATCAGATCGCGGTGCACCTCTTCACGTAGCGGGTCGCACGCGAGGATGCGGCGGGCGCAATCGACCGCGTCGTCATACGCACGCCGTGCCGCATAGTAGCCGAGGAGCCGACTCAGCGCGCGAATATAGAGACAGCGGAAACGCTCCCGCTCAACCAGGCACCAATCCTCATAGCAGTCCACAAGGAGGTCACCGCGATAGCACGCAATGGCCTGCCGGTAGAGCGCTGCCTGCTTTTCCGGGGCATCCGGGCCGATCTGCTCCGCGAGGGTGCAACGGCTCTCGAACTCATCGACATCCAGCCAGAAATCGCTGGCGGTATTGAAACCGATGTTCTGGGCATCAACGCGGAGATACGACGGCGTGCGTGGCCCCGGCTGCGCGAGAATGCGGTTGAGCCGCCAGAGGGCGGTATTAAGGCAGTGGCGTGCGCGGTGATCATTCTCATCACCCCAGAAAAGGCCCGCGAGTTGCTCGCGCGGGTGGACGGCATGGCGATTGAGGAGGAGATAGGCGAAGAGATGTTTGATCTTGCCGCTCGGAAACTGCGTGAGTGGCGCGTCCGCGCTTTGGACACTCAGGGCGCCGAAAAGAGTGATCTCCAACGTATTCATCGGTCCCCCACTTCACGAACCCAGGGTGATCGCCCCGCACGTTGGGATGCGATTCCTTCACACTCTGTGCTCCATCCGCCCGAATCGGCCCTCTCTCTTACAACGCCACCGTACGCGAAATAGTTCTGCATGACGGCGGCACGGCATACGCTCACACGAATGCGTCTCGTACCGATCTGTTCGCGGCTGCCTCCCGTCACGAAAGCAGGTGCGCGATCAGCGTATTACCCGTACTCCCTGATCCAAGTTTATTTCGCCATGGAAATGATAGGCTGTTTTGGGAAAGGGCGCAATACTCCGGGCGCTCGTGTTGTGCGAGCGCGTCACCACACCGATCTATTGGAGGGAGAGACTGGTGCATGACCGGCTCACTCCTTCGCGCAGTTTGACGCGACGGATGCCGTGTGCTACGTTCGGCTCGACTCCAGCGAATGGATGGGACGAGGCAGAGAAGCTATGACGATGCCGACCGTCACCGACAAAGAGGCGATCTGGCTCGCGTGCAAGCGGAAGACGTGCTGCCATACGGCGGTGGTGATCCCGACCGGCCGCGATGTTTGGCGCGTCGCACGGACACTCGACATCCCGCCCTGGTCGTTCCTCGTCGTCTTTCCGTCGCCAACTCCCCGGCGCGATGCCTTCCTCCTCGACCAGTCAGGGCGGCAGTTCCGGCTCGCGTTCGCGAAGCGAGCGACTCGCCACACGAAGACACCGCCTCCGTGTATCTTCCTGCTGCGCACCCGGCAGGGGCATCACCGCTGCGGCCTCGGGGATCTGCGGCCTCTCGTTTGCAAGACATTCCCCTGCGCCGTTACAGACGGCGTCCTCTCCGTGCAGGACGGCGCGGATTGCACCTGCCGCGATTGGTCACTCACGGATGTGGATATCGAGGAGGAGCGCACGCTGATTGCCGAGCGACAAGCGGATTCCGAGGAATACTGCGCGATCGTCGCGCGGTGGAACGCGCAGGTGTCGGCCGCGCCGCCCGATGTGGCTTTCGACTTCCCCACCTATTGCGACCACATCCTTGCCGTGTACGATGCGCTTGCACCGTCGGGAGAAACAGCAGAATGAGCGATCCTCCGCACAACCCTTGCGCGACGTGCGGCGCCTGCTGCCGGTCGTATCTTGTGCCCGTCTGCGGTTACGATGTCTGGCGTATCAGCACGCGGCAACGTCTTGGCCCGGAGCAGTTTCTCGTTCCATGCCCGCAGGAGCCACCCCGTGCCGATGGCTTCGTACTCGATCCTACGGATCCGCCGTACGGGCTGGCGCTCGACAAGCGCGGGCGGTTCCGTCCGAACCAGCCCTGTGTCTTCCTCATCGAATTGAAGGGTGGCAACACCCGCTGCGGCATTTATGAGCACCGGCCTGTCGTCTGTCAGGCATATCCGATGACCGCTATCGGCGGTGTCACCGTGCAATTTGATGACGCACTCTGCCCGCCCGGTTCCTGGCCATCGGAGGTGGTGCGTCGCCCGGCATGGCGCGAGGCGATCACACGACGCGTCATGCAGTTCGCGATCTACGAGGATGTTGTCTCCTGCTGGAATGCGCGCGTCATGATCGCCCGACCCAACACGCAGTTTTCGCTGTACGGATACTACGATTACCTCATGAATGCATATGACTCTCTGGACGCGCTGAACCAGGAGATAGGCCCAATCGCCATGACGGACATCCAGCGCACATGGGGTATAGATCGTGGGGAAAGCGGCGACATAACGGCGCCGGGCGAGGCGAATCTCACATGGCTCGAGTATCGAGAGTGCGTGCGTCGGCTGCTCGCGGGATTCCATGCGAGCAGCGCGATCTGAGGCCCCGCGATTGCGACTATGCAATCGGTTTCGTAGCACATTCGAGGAGTCCTCGCGAGCTCGCGCTATACTGCCCGTATGTCGTCCTTCCCCGCATTGGACGAGCGCCGAAGTACGCGGCAGCGGAACCGCACACACCGCGTTTCGTTCTCTCTCTATGCGGCGCATCGATCAGCGGGTATCGGAGATTACGGCCCGGCCTATTTTTGTATGTGTCTGGGGAGTAGGGAAACGGAGAGGCGACGATGGCGAGTAATAATCAAAACGGCAAGGAATCCCCCTCGCTATTGCTCGGTCGCTACCAGATGCAGGGGGTGCAGAGCGAGGACGATCTGAGCGCGACGCTCACGGCATTCGATCCACAATCGAATGTGCCCGTGTCAATCGAAACGCTCCGGCTTGCGCTCGTCAGTGACCCCGCCGCACGCAGTGCCGTCGACCAACGGCTCAATCGCCAACGCGAAGCGGGATCGCGCGTGGGGAATCACCCCCATCTCGTTGCGATTTTTGACCTGCTGTATGATGCAGCGGCGATCCCTTTTCTGATTCGTGAGTTCCTACCCGGTGGCACACTCGCGGAGCGCATGACCTACGGGCCGCTGCCACTCATTGACGCACTGCACATCACCGCGGACAGCGCGCGCGGCTTACAGGCGGCACATAATGTCGGCCTCGTCCACCGTGATGTGACTCCGGCACATATCTACTTCACAGCGGATGGCCGTGCGAAAGTCGGCGGCTTCGGCAGCGCCCAGATCGACGATCTCGCTAATGAAACTCAGACGGATTCAGGCAGCCCCTCTGTGTCGCGCTACCACAGCCCTGAGCAGATCCACACAGCCGGCTTCGTCTCGCCGGCGAGCGATCAATACGGTCTCGGCGTTGTGCTCTACGAGATGCTGACGGGCGCGCCGTATGATCGGCAGAACAGGAACGACTTTACCGCGCGGATAGCGACTTTCCCCACTCCTGTTGCCGCCCTGATCGAACGGATGACCGAAGAGCAGCCGGAACACCGCTACCCCGCGATGCGCGATGTTGTCGCCGCTATTGAGGCAATCGAGGGCGCATTCGCCGCCCCGGCGCCTGGCGTACCCGTCGAAGCCGCTCCCTATTGGCCGCCGCAACCCGCCTATCCTCTTGCCCCCGAGTTTGCTCCGGTCCCATCGCCAGCCGTGCCTGGCGCGCGACCAAGGCGGACTGGTCGCCGCGTGATACTCGCCGGATTAGGTGGCCTTGCGCTCGCCGGCGCGGCGGGCGGCGCGTTCTTTTTCGTTCGCGATCGCGGCGACAACGGCAACAGCGCCACACCCGTCGCTGGAGCGGGTGCGACACCGACGACTGTCCCGGCGCCCACCGCGGCACCGACTATCGCAGTCACACCGACGCGATCGCCGACCGTCACGCTCCTGCCGACTGTCACGGCCGTGCCGCTTCCGACGTTCTCCCCGAAAGCGATCGCGGCCGACATGACGGACCCGAATCAATGGAATGTGATCACCGTGGAGCAGTCCGCCCGCACGCTTGATAATGGTATATACACCGTGCGCGTCTCGAAAAAGCCGGACGGAAAAGGTCTGCTCTCGTGGGGAGACTGGATCCCAAAGAATGTCACGCTCACGCCCCAGTTCATGGCGGAGGCAGAGATGCGGCTAACAGGCGATCCGAAGGGATCATGCGGCGGCATCCTCTTCCTTTTCAACTACGTCTCCGCCAATGACCAGCAGCAGTTCCTCACGTTCCTCCTGCGCGGGGACGGGAACTTTAGCATCGTGCAGCAGCGCCCCGGCGGTGAGGGCAGCGTTACACGTATTGACTGGACACCCTCGCAAGCGATTAAGACGGCGCCGGATGCGGTGAATATCCCGCGCGTCTCGGTGCGTGCGGGGAATCTGAGTTGTGCTGTGAATGGTGTCGCGGTGGCCCAACTGCCCGTGCCCGCCGAATTGGCGAGCTTCCGCGCCTTTGCACTTGCGGCGCGCGTCCTCAGCGAGAGCAGCCAGCGCGATGCGAGCGCGATCTTCCGCAATCTCCGCTACGAACCAATCACAGGATAGCGTGGGCGTCATCTATGCGGACGCGGACTTCCTGCACCTGTTCCTCAGTCATGGCAAACCTGCCTATGCCCCTGGCGGCTCGCCCTCGTGACCCTCTTCCAAGGTTGCGCTGCGTCGTCAGTCATACAATCGCCGTCCTGCTCTGCCGGCAGCGGGGCCTCTCGCCCCCGCAGTTCGACAAACTGCTCACCGATTGATACCTGCACATCGCGTTACGTAGTCGCGCTCATTTCCCCGATGGTTCGGTCGGCAGCGGGACGGCGGGCGAATCGGCGCCGGTCACCGGCTTGGCGCGCAGTTCTTCCCAGTGGGTGTGCTCGACCGCGCCGATGTCGCAGAGGTGGGCGGTATCGTTGTAGGCAACGAGTCGCCAGCGCGGTGGAAGGGTCTCTCGTGTTCGCCGCTCCCAGTGGGTGATCGAGGTGTTGTGCGTGTGGAAGTCCACCGTCGGGATGGCTTGGGTGTTCATGCCGAAGAAGCAGACCATCGAACCGTCAATCACCCCACCGTGGCAGACGATGACGACCGTCTGGCCGTCATGCTCATCCGCGATGCGACGCAGCGTTGTGCCGACACGGAGGAGAAACTGCGCCCAACTCTCGCCGCCGGGAGCGAGCGGGCGATACGGTTCGCGCTCGACATCGGGCACACCGTATCGCCGCGCGAATTCGTCCAGTCGCAGGCCGTCCGCTTCGCCGACGCGCATCTCCTGCACGTCGTCCTCCCAGACGATCGGCAGACCGAGCGCGGGGGCGATAATCACCGCCGTCTGCCGGGCGCGGGGCAGGGTACTGGCGATCAGAAGGTCGGCGGCGATCTCTCCAGTCGCGGCAAGCCGGTCCCGCAATGCCTCTGCCTGCCGCACGCCGAGCGGCGAGAGACCCGTGTCGCCGCGCATCCCGCCGATGATCGGTTCAACATTCGTGACCGCCTCACCGTGGCGGATTAGGTAGAGGTGTGTCATGCGTCCACTGCCCCTTCGCTTCCCGTGCGACCGTGACGCGCGTCCATCCAGCCGATAGGAGTATACAAAGAAGACCGCCGGGGCAACGACCCCAGCGGTCTAAGGTATTCGCGGTTGACGCGCGAAATTTAGGTGCGCGAGCCGCGGTTGAAGTCCCGATCCGTGAAGGGCAGCGCCACGATGCTCGTCGGTGTGATCTGACCGCGCTGCCCTCTCGTCTTCGGAGCACGGCGCCGTAAGGCATACAGGGGACGCATTGCGGTGCGCCCCTCGAACATTATGAGAGAGATGAGGGAGAATCTATTCCTGCGCGGCCAAGGCTGCGGTGAGCGCGATCTGTGTCGCGCTCACCGTGCCGTTCACGATGAGTGGTATCTGCCACTGGAGGGAACGGATCGCGCAGGACGCCTCGTTGCCTTCGCGGCAGTAGTAGAGCGTGAGTGTGTAGCGCGCTTCGTGCTGGCCTGCGGAGAGGGAGCCGAGCGGGACAATGATCGTGCCATTCCCCAGCGATGGCGTGGGCAGTGGTACGGGTGTGCCGTCCACACGGAGCGACTGGCTATTTGGCGCTTCGCTGTTGATGTGGTGCTCCGCCGGTAGGCTGAGCGTGACGGCGAGTGTGGCGGGGGTGTTCGCGGTTATCCGCTGCTCGGGCGCCGGGATCGTTTCGAGCGCGGGGAAGAACTCGTCGGGCTCTCCTATCGGTACCGCCTCTCGCACGGGAATCGTCGTCAGCGTGCCGGTGGTCAGGTCGAGGCGGCGCAGCAGGTGGTTGTTTGTATCCGCAATAGAGAGATCGAGACCCGACACGCTCAGGCCGCCCGGTTCGTAGAGTTGGCCTGATGTGCCGTCCGCCATGCCTGGTTCGCCCGTTCCCGCGATCGTTGTAACCGATTGGGTGACGAGGTCGAGCCGCTTAACCTTGTGGTTGTACGTGTCCGCGATCAGGAGCGCTCCGTCCGCATATTCGACGCCGAGCGGGTGCTGCAAGCGGACGCGTGCGCCGCTGCCGTCCACATCACCGAACGCGAAGAGGTCTTCGCCGACGAGGGTCGTCACGCGCCTGGTCGCCAGGTCAATCCGCCGGATACTGCTTGTCTCGCTGTCCGCGACATAGAGGTTCGCGCCGTCCGTCGTGATGCCGCTTGGCTGCGCGAAGGCCGCATCATCGAGTGTGCCATCCACGCGCGCCTCGGCACCCGAACCCGCATAGACATCCACACGGCGCGCGCTGGGACAGTACACCCATATTTGGTGCGGCCCGGCCATCGCGATATACAGTTCGCCGTTGACGTACGTGAGGTCCCACGGCGAGTTGATGGGCGTTGTCAGCGCGTCGCCACCTGTCGCACGGAAGCGAGCCTGCACCCCGGTGCCCGCGACCGTTGTGACGCGCGCTGCCACGAGGTCCACGGCGCGGAGGAGGTGATTCTCCGTATCCGCGACGTATAGCGTCTCACCAACGAGCGCCATCCCCTGCGGATGATTGAAGGTCGCCGCGCGGTATTCGCCGTCCGCCGCGCCGATCGCGCCGGTGCCGATGCGGGTTTGCACCGTGCCATCGGGCGCCAGGATGACGATCTGGTTGTGGTTCGAGTCCGCGACGAAGAGCCGCCCGTGCGCGATGTCCGCGAGCACTTTGCCGGGATAGCGGAGCGGTGTCGGTGGCGTTTCCTCGCGGGTGATGTGGAAGGGCGTCTGCTTCGCCACGTCGGGATACGTTTGAAGAAGCGTTTGGATATCCCGGTCAATCCGCGCGAGGTTGCCCTCGCCGGAGTAGGCGGCGACCGCGTATCCCTCCGGGTCAATCATCAGCAGTGTCGGCCAGGCGCGCACGCCGTATTGCTGCCAGATAGCGAACTTCGCATCGTTGACGACCGGATGGCCGATCTCATAGCGGAGGATCGCCTGCCGGATATTGTCGGACAGCCCCTCGTTCGTGAACTTGGCGGAGTGGACGCCGATCACGACGAGTTCATTCGGGTACCGCTCCTCCAGCGTCTTCAGATCGGGCAGGATGTGCATGCAGTTGATACAGCAGTACGTCCAGAAATCGAGCAGCACGATCCGCCCGCGCACTTCCGCAAGCGAGAGCGGATGATCGGTGTTCAACCAACCAAGCCCGCCATTCAGTTCGGGCGCACGCACGCGGTTGCGAAAGGGCGATTGTGGCATTGCAACGGGCCTCCTTCGAAGGGCTACGTGCTGGGCATCTTGCTCCCCCTCTCTATTGCTCTGGCAATGGAGAGGGGCCGGGGATGAGGTTTCTATCCTCTCCAACACGTACAGCAACCCTGCTGTTCCCGCGCGATGTGCGGTATCGCCGCGACGTGTGACCGTTAGCGCCCCGATCGCTAGTGGAAATAATGATAGGACTTACGCAGTTGGTGGTAGGCAATACCACGGACGGGCGAGATAGGAA